>NZ_CP044399.1:0-676337 GCF_008931805.1 Moritella marina ATCC 15381
TATTTATAGTTGGTTCTTTATAGATCGTTGTTTATAGGAATTAGTATAAACAACAGTATAATAGCAATTCTTAAAACGAAGTGCTCGAAATGATATTGCTCCTGCAAACCGCTCAAGACATCCATGTGTGCTTAGACAAGGCCATCTATGGCCATGTATGTTTGCGATAGCAATAACATTTTTTGCATAGTTGTTTATATGAATTAGTATAATAGCGTTATTAATTTAACACCGATAATGGAAAGTAAGATCAATATGGCAACAGGCGAGTTTGATTTAATTGGGCAGTATTTTACGCATAAATCAGTATCACGAGATGACGTTATTGCAGGTATTGGTGATGATTGTGCGATCCTATCTGTTCCTGCAGGTAAGCAGTTAGTTGTCACTACAGATACTATGGTGCGTGGTATCCACTTTCTACCTGATGCTAACCCTGCTGATGTAGCGCATAAATTGGTTGCGGTAAACATCAGTGATATCGCTGCTATGGGCGGTCAGCCTGCGTGGGCATCCTTAGCGTTGACCCTGCCGGATTATGATCATGCTTGGCTTGCGGCTTTTAGTGATTGTCTACATCAACAATTACACCGTTATGGTGTCAGCCTGATTGGTGGTGATACCACGAAAGGCGAGATGACCTTGACACTAACACTGCAAGGTTTTGTCGACCAAGGACAAGCATTACGCCGACAAGGTGCACAAATTGGTGATTTGATTTACTGTAGCGGCACGATTGGTGATGCCAATGCGGGGTTGAAATTATTAATCGATGCTGATAACCGCACAGCTCTTAATGTTGAAAAGCATGCGCTGGCAGCAATGGATGAAGCAGCATTAACGGATAGCGAGCGAGCATTTTTAATCGCCCGTCACCAACGCCCTACGGCGCGCGTTGCAACAGGCCAAGTTTTAGCGGGTATTGCTAACAGTTGCATTGACCTGTCAGACGGATTAGCATCCGATTTACAGCATATCCTTAAGGCGTCAAGTTGTGCTCGTGGCACCACACTATCGGCAAATATTGAACTGACAGCATTACCCTTATCCAGCCCGTTGCAAACTTATATAAGTAAAGCGTTATGGGCGCAATATGCACTTGCTGGCGGTGATGATTATGAATTACTATTTACCGTATCAGCAGAAAATAAAACCAAATTAGAACAAGCGATGGCGGACACTGACTTACCTTGTACGCAGGTTGGTGTGATTATCGCTACTGACATCATTGACACAGAAACAGATGACTCAGAAACCGCTGGATCACAAATTCATTATTATAATAATCAGCAATTAACAACGCTCACTTTACAGGGATGGGACCATTTCAATGAACAATAATTTTTTATCACCAGAGTTACAAAAATTAAATTACGCTAACCCTGTGCATTTAGCGGCTGTTGGTTTTGGCAGTGGTTTGTTCCCTAAAGCGCCTGGCACGATGGGCACGCTTGCTGCTATTCCATTGTATTTACTCATGACGAGTGTATTAGAGCTCGGCTTATGGCAGTACATCGTTATTGTTGCCTTCGCATCCGTTGTTGGTGTGTATATTTGTGCTAGCGCGAGCAAGGCGATGGGCGTACATGATCATGGCGCTATCGTGTGGGATGAATTTGCTGGTTACGGTGTTACTATGATCGCTGCGCCGCAAGGCTGGTTGTGGGTTATTCTTGGTTTTGCACTGTTTCGCTTTTTTGATATTGTCAAGCCTGGCCCTATTGGCTGGTTAGATAAAAATACCCATGGCGGTTTTGGTATTATGGTTGATGATATACTCGCGGGCGTGTTCGCTTTAGCTGGTGTACAGTTGGTCGCTTACATTGTGCTTTAGTGTATTCTATTTTTAGTGTTTAATGCTGCTTATTGTGCATTGCTATTGCCGTTTAATCTTGAAACCTGTGTTAATCGGCGTTTAAAATACTATTGAGGAATATTCATTTTAGAGGCTTGTTTTTCATAAAATGTTAAATATTTATGCTATAAAATACTATAACGATTTATTTAACTGCGTTATTAGTCTAAACCGACAAATTACACTGCTTTAATTATCATCAATAGCCAGTGAAATCTCCCATTTTACAAAAATCGTGAATCAAGTCACGTTTAGTCATCTATCCTGCTCCTATCATCCTGCTTTTTATCGTTATTCCTTTTTGTTATCTATTAGTTCTTTGAATTATAACGGTTATTCTTAATGTCACTCGAGTTAAATTAAATTTTATCTTTATAGTATTACTTTAAGCTGTTGTCGCATCTGTTACTTTTTCTTACTCAGCCAGTTTATCTGACTGTTTCAGTGGATAATATCGCCGCGTTGTCATTGGTTATTCCGCTGACATAGGTTTACATCTCTGCGCTAAAAACGTAATTTTGCGGTGAAAATAACAATTCGCAGACAATGTATCTGCAAAATGGCGTTAACTCAAATCTAGTCTAGTATCTGCAGTTAACGTTATCAACATCGCATAATGGAGTAAGGCATGAATAAAGGGAAAGTCGCGTTATCGCTATCTATCGCCAGTATTATCACGTTAGGACTAAGTGGTTGTTCGGACGATAAAACAGCGAAAGATTCATCTTCAGCAGAAGCTAAAAAACCCGTTTCTTTTGTATATTGTTCGGAAGCAAGCCCTGAAGGCTTCAACCCTGGATTATTTACTACTGGTACCACGTTTGATGCATCATCAAAAACTATCTTTAACCGCCTGGTTGAATTTAAACAAGGTACAACTGAAGTTATTCCTGCACTTGCAGAAAGCTGGGACGTATCGGAAGACGGTTTAGTTTATACATTTAAACTCCGTCATGATGTACCATTCCACACAACGAAAGACTTTACTCCAACACGTTCATTCAATGCAGATGATGTTATCTTCTCATTCGACCGTCAAGGTAATACCGAAAACCCTTATCATAAAGTGTCTGGTGGTTCATACGAATACTACAATGCCATGAGCATGGGTTCGTTAATCAAAGAAATTAATAAAATTGACGAGTACACAGTGCAATTTGTACTTAACCAACCTGAAGCGCCGTTCATCGCTAACTTAGCAATGGATTTCGCCTCAATTATGTCTGCAGAGCAAGCTAAAGTATTCCTTGAAAAAGGCATGGCAGCACAACTTGACGTAATGCCTTCTGGTACAGGTCCATTTGCACTACAACAATATCAAAAAGATTCACTGATCCGTTACGCGGGTAATGCTGATTATTGGGATGGCGCACCTGCTATCGATCGTTTAGTTTTCTCTATCACACCAGATGCATCGGTACGTTTTGCTAAATTGCAAAACAACGAATGTCAAATCATGGCATTCCCGAACCCATCAGATCGTAAAATGATGGAAGAAGATAAAAACATTAATCTGCTTTCTCAAGAAGGCCTAAACATTGGTTATCTTGCATTTAACGTTGATAAAAAACCGTTTGATGACGTGCGTGTACGCCAAGCATTAAACATGGCTGTAAACAAGCCAGCGATTATTGATGCGGTATTCAATGGTTCAGGTAAAGCTGCGACCAACCCAATCCCACCAACAATGTGGTCGTATAACGCTGACATTAAAGATTACGAATTCAATCTTGAAAAAGCCAAAGCGCTACTTGCTGAAGCGGGTTACCCAGACGGTTTCGAAACGAACATCTGGGCAATGCCTGTACAACGTCCTTACAACCCGAATGCACGTCGTATGGCTGAGATCATGCAGTCTGATTGGGCTAAAGTTGGCGTTAAAGCGAAAATTGTGACGTTTGAATGGGGCGAGTACTTAAAACGCGCATCTAAAGGCGAACACGATACGATCCTACTGGGTTGGACTGGTGATAATGGTGATCCAGATAACTTCCTAGCGGTATTACTTGGTTGTGACGCTGTTGGCGGTGCTAACCGTTCTATGTGGTGTAACGCAGAATTTGACTCGTTAGTTAAAGAAGCAAAAACAACGGCAGACCAAGCGGTAAGAACTGAGTTGTACGAAAAAGCACAAGTCATCTTCAAACAACAAGCGCCGTGGGCAACAATTGCACACTCGGTTGTATTTGAACCTGTACGTAAAGAAGTTAAAGGTTACGTGATTGATCCACTTGGTGGTCACAACTTCTACGGCGTAAGCTTAGAAAAGTAAGTTCACTCAATGAAGAAACCTCAGGTGCTCACGTAAGTGCTATGTAGCAAGTGCTATTTAGTAAGTGCTATGTAGTAAGTGCAGTGCGCTAAGTCTAATAAAGCCGATAACCTGTACTTGAGTGTTTTGGATAGCGTAAGCCAAGGTTAATCCACAAGTGATTGATCTTGGCTTTATTGATAACCCTTTAAAGACCCTCAGAGTTTTCTATGTTCCAATTTATTTTAAAGCGATTAGGTACAGTGATCCCGACATTCTTCGGCATCACCTTACTGACTTTTACGCTCATTCATATGATCCCCGGTGACCCGATTGAAATCATGGCTGGCGAGCGTGGTATTTCACCAGAACGTCATGCCATCTTGTCTGCTGAACTGGGTTTAGATCAACCAATCTGGAAGCAATACTTCTCTTATGTAGGAGGTATCCTACAAGGCGATCTAGGTAACTCTCTGGTAACCAAAAAGCCAGTCGTGGAGGAGTTCTTCGAGCTATTTCCTGCCACTGTTGAACTGGCTTTCTTAGCAGCTTTATTTGCCATTTGTATTGGCTTACCCGCTGGTATTATTGCTGCTGTTAAGCGTGGCTCTGTATTCGATCACACGGTAATGGGTGTGTCACTCACTGGTTACTCAATGCCGATTTTCTGGTGGGCATTACTACTGATGTTAGTGTTCTCGGTAAATCTAGGCTGGACGCCGGTTTCTGGCCGTATTGATGTGTCATTGTGGATTGACCATGTAACTGGTTTCATGTTGATTGACTCATTACTCTCGGATGAAGTGGGCGCATTTGGCTCTGCTATTCATCATCTTATCTTGCCTTCTATCGTACTTGGTACCATCCCACTGGCTGTTATTGCGCGTATGACACGCTCTTCAATGTTGGAAGTGCTAGGTGAAGATTATATCCGTACTGCACGTGCCAAGGGACTCGCGCCATGGCGTGTGATAGTGATCCACGCACTGCGTAATGCGTTGATTCCAGTTATTACTGTTATTGGTCTGCAAGTCGGTATTTTATTATCTGGTGCGATCTTAACTGAAACAATTTTTGCTTGGCCGGGTATCGGTAAATGGTTAATTGAATCAATTGGCCGTCGTGATTACCCCGTAGTGCAGGGCGGTATTTTAATTATTGCCACGTTAATTATCTTAGTTAACTTACTGGTAGATATTATCTACGGTGTGGTTAATCCACGTATTCGTCACGCGAAATAGCATACCGGATACAAGGGAACAAGGTACAAGGAATAGAAGATTATGAGTGAAGTTTCAAATAACGCGCCAGTGCTAGAACTGAAGCCGTTAACGCCATTACAAGAGTTTTGGAAATATTTTAGTTCAAACAAAGGCGCCGTAGTGGGTCTAGTTTATATCTGCATTATTATTTTTATTGCTGTATTTGCTGACTTAATTGCGCCTTATTCTCCAGTTGAACAATTCCGTGATGCGCTATTACAGCCACCATCATGGACCAGTGGTTACCTGTTGGGAACGGACGCTGTGGGCCGTGATATTTTGTCGCGTCTTATGCACGGTGCCCGTTTGTCACTGTTTGTGGGTATGCTCGTTGTTACATTATCACTGGGCATGGGGATTTTATTAGGCCTGATTGCTGGTTATTACCGTGGTCGCGTTGAAACCATCATCATGCGCTTAGTGGATATCATGTTAGCAATGCCAAGCCTATTACTGGCTATTGCGATTGTGGCGATTATGGGCCCAAGCATTGTCAATGCGTCAATCTCAATCGCTGTGGTATCGATTCCGCATTATGTGCGTTTAACGCGTGCATCAACCATGGCGGAAATGAGCAAAGATTATGTGATTGCATCTCGTATTGCTGGTGCAGGCCCAATTCGTATTATGTTTAATGCGGTATTACCAAACTGTTTAGCACCGCTTATCGTGCAAGCGACATTAGGCTTTTCCAACGCAATTTTAGATATGGCAGCACTGGGTTTCCTTGGTTTAGGTGCACAAGCGCCAACGCCAGAGTGGGGCACTATGCTGGCTGATGCGCGTCAATATGTACAAAGCGCATGGTGGGTTGTTACTTTCCCTGGTGTGACTATCTTGCTAACGGTATTAGCATTTAACTTAATGGGTGATGGCCTGCGTGATGCACTTGATCCTAAATTGAAACAGTAAGAGGTTGGTTTATGTCACTGTTAGAAATTAAAAACTTATCAGTCACATTCAGCGGCTTCAGAGCGGTTGATAACATTAGTTATAGTGTTGATAAAGGCGAGATATTGGGTATTGTTGGCGAATCGGGGTCTGGTAAATCAGTCAGTTCGATGTCAATCATGGGGCTTATTGAACATCCAGGTAAAGTTACCGCTGATAGCTTATTGTATGAAGGTCAAGACCTGCTACAAATGCCGGAAAAACAGCGCCGTCAGTTAACTGGTGCTGATATTTCGATGATTTTCCAAGATGCGATGACCAGTTTAAACCCGTGCTTCACGGTCGGTTATCAAATCATGGAAGCATTAAAAGTACATCAAGGCGGCAGTAAGGCTGTACGTAAAGCACGTGCGATTGAATTACTTGATCTGGTTGGTATTCCCGCGCCGGAAAGTCGCTTAAATGTCTATCCGCATCAACTGTCTGGCGGTATGAGCCAGCGTGTGATGATTGCCATGGCATTAGCTTGTGATCCCAAATTACTGATTGCCGATGAACCGACAACCGCATTGGATGTCACGATCCAGGCGCAAATTATTGATTTGTTAGTTGATCTGCAAAAGAAAAATAACATGGGGTTAGTATTGATTACCCATGATTTAGCCTTAGTCGCTGAAGTGGCTGATCGCGTTGTGGTGATGTATGCAGGACA
Organism: Moritella marina ATCC 15381; assembly: GCF_008931805.1. Classification (GTDB taxonomy): domain Bacteria; phylum Pseudomonadota; class Gammaproteobacteria; order Enterobacterales; family Moritellaceae; genus Moritella; species Moritella marina. Next base: position 6,972 of record NZ_CP044399.1, read on the forward strand.
AATTGTGGAAACGGGTATTGCTGAGGAAGTATTTAAACATCCTAAGCACCCGTACACGCAAGCGTTGTTAGCGTCATCACCTGAATCAGCAATTGGCCAATCACGCCTTGCGGCATTACCGGGTGTGGTACCTGGTGCATATGATCGCCCCGTCGGTTGCTTACTTAATCCACGTTGTCCTTATGCAACGGATAGGTGCCGTACTGAAGTACCCGATGCACATGCAAGCCCACTTGGCCAAGTTAAATGCCATACGCCGTTAACGATAGAAGGGAGACCTGCAGCATGAGTGAAGTTGTAAGTATAAATACTGCAGAGCAACAACCATTATTAAAAGCGGTTGATCTGAAAAAACATTACCAAGTTGAGCAAGGTTTCCGTAAACCTGACGCAACTGTTAAAGCGTTAGATGGCGTATCGTTTACGTTAGACGCAGGCAAGACGTTAGCGATTGTCGGTGAGTCAGGTTGTGGTAAGTCTACGCTAGGGCGTTTGCTAACCATGATTGAAACACCGACCCATGGTGAGATTGATTTCCAAGGGCAAGATCTACTGAAAATGGATAAAGACACGTTTAAAGTATTACGTCAAAAAATCCAAATCGTATTTCAAAACCCGTATGGTTCATTAAATCCACGTAAAAAAGTGGGACAAATATTAGAAGAACCATTGGAAATTAATACCAAGTTAAGCAAAGCGCAGCGTAAAGAAAAATCCATGGCGATCATGGCTAAAGTAGGCTTGAAAACCGAACATTACGACCGCTACCCACACATGTTCTCGGGTGGTCAACGTCAACGTATCGCGATTGCCCGTGGCTTGATGTTAGATCCAAACGTGGTTGTGGCAGATGAACCTGTTTCAGCACTGGATGTATCGGTACAGGCGCAAGTATTAAACTTGATGATGGATTTACAAGATGAGCTGAACTTAAGCTATGTGTTTATCTCGCATGATTTATCTGTGGTTGAGCACATCGCCAATGACGTGATTGTGATGTATCTGGGCCGTGTTGTTGAGCACACAACGAAAGAAGAGTTGTTTGCTAATCCACGCCACCCTTATACGCAAGCCTTGCTATCAAGTACACCGCAGCTAAATCCTGCACACCGCCGTGAACGTATTAAGCTGGTGGGCGAGTTACCTTCACCACTTGATCCGCCGAAAGGCTGTGCGTTCCACGCCCGTTGTCAGTTTGCTAATGAGCGTTGTAATGTAGAACAGCCTAAATTAGCTGAATATGGTAAATCGCTAATTGCTTGTCATGCTGTTGAAGAACAACGTATTTAATTTTAACTTTTAGATAAACGGTAAACAGTAAACGTACAAGCTGGATTAGTTAAAATAAGCCTACTGTTGCTGGCATGGATGCCAGCCCCAAGCTTCCAGGGATGGATTTACAGCGTGTAGGGCGTTTTTAACTAATACCAATGCCTATAAATAACTGTACAGAAAAATGCTATTGCTATCGCAAACATACATGGCCATGGATGGCCTTGTCTAAGCGAACAGGGATGTCTTGAGCGGTTTGCTGGAGTAATATCATTTTGATCACTTAGTTTTCGGAATTGGTATAATTTGGCGAAAGGCGAAACAAAAAAGGCGCTACTTGATGTGAATCGAGTAGCGCCTTTTTATTAGCTAGCATTTGTAATGATGAAAATTACAGCGCAACAAACGCCTTAATGCTGGCTTCAATACCAATATTATCTAAGCCTAATTCCGCGTAGATCTCATCTTGCGTACCTTGATGAATAAACTTGTCTGGCAGACCTAAGTTTAACGTTGGTGTCATTAACTTATTCGCCATCAAGTATTCATTCACACCAGAGCCAGCACCGCCCATGATAGCGCCATCTTCAATCGTAACTAAGATATCATGAGTCTGCGCCATCTCCGTTAATAGTGCTTCATCAAGCGGCTTAGCAAAGCGCATATCAACCACTGTCGCATTTAAACGTTCAGCCGCTGGCATCGCGTTATGCATCAAAGTACCGAAACATAATATCGCCACTTTTTCACCTTGACGACGGACAATACCCTTACCGATTTCAAATTTAGTAAATGCTTGTTCAACATCAACGCCAGTACCGCTGCCACGTGGATAACGTACTGCCGCAGGGCCATTATACTGGTAACCTGTGTGTAGCATTTGACGACATTCATTTTCGTCACTTGGCGTCATGATCACCATTTTCGGGATACAACGCATAAAGCTAATATCAAACGCACCTTGGTGAGTCTGGCCATCTGCGCCAACTAAACCAGCACGGTCAATGGCAAATAATACCGGTAAGTCTTGGATCGCCACATCGTGGATAAGTTGATCATAACCACGTTGTAAAAACGTTGAATAGATAGCCACAACAGGTTTGTGACCACCAATCGCCATACCCGCAGCGAACGTAACACAGTGCTGTTCAGCAATCGCCACATCAAAATATTGTTTTGGGTAAGTCTCAGAAAACTTGATCATACCCGAGCCAGCACCCATTGCAGGTGTTACAGCCGCTAGCTTGTTATCTGTCGCCGCAACATCACATAACCAGTTACCAAATATCTTCGAGAAAGTTGGTTTCGATGGTGCTGCTACCGGTAACGTATCTTCTTCTGGGTTGAATTTAGGCACTGCATGATACCCGAGCTGATCTTGTTCAGCAGGTGCATAACCTTTACCTTTCTTGGTGATCACATGTAAAAATTGTGGGCCTTTCAGGCTACGCATATTACGCAGTGTTTCGACTAAACCATTTACATCGTGACCATCAATTGGACCGATATAGTTAAAACCAAATTCTTCAAATAATGTGCTTGGGACTACCATGCCTTTCAAGTGCTCTTCAGCACGACGCGCAAGTTCTTTAATCGGTGGAATACCCGAGAGTACCTTTTTACCGTTTTCACGGAAACTTGAATAAGCAACACCTGATAATAATTTGGCTAAATGTTTATTTACCGCACCGACATTTTCAGAAATAGACATATCGTTATCATTTAAAATAACCAGTACGTCTTTGTCGATATGACCTGCGTGGTTTAATGCTTCAAAAGCCATGCCGCCAGTGATCGCGCCGTCACCAATAATAGCCACCGTCTTGCGGTTTTTATCTTCTTGCTCGGCAGCAACTGCAAGGCCAAGTGCTGCACTAATAGAAGTCGATGAATGACCTACATTAAGGTGGTCATATTCACTTTCATCGCGCCAAGGGAAAGGGTGTAACCCACCTTTTTGACGGATTGTAGACATGCGATCACGACGACCGGTTAAGATCTTGTGTGGGTAGGCTTGATGACCTACATCCCATAACAGTTTGTCGTAAGGTGTATTGTAAACATAATGCAAGGCAACTGTTAGCTCAACAACGCCTAAACCAGATGCAAAGTGACCGCCACTTTTACCAACCGAATGTAATAAATAGCTACGCAGTTCATCGCATAAATCATCTAGGCGATCAGCAGGTAATTGACGCAATTCTTCAGGGATGTCTGCTAAGGCCAATGTAGGGTAGTTCGAAATATCTAAGCTCATAATTTTTATAATTTTATACTTTGTTAGAATCTGTTACTTATTTCGCTCGATGATGTACTGCGTAAATAAAGCGAGAGTGCTGGTATCATGCGGAATGGTTTCTAAGGCAAACATCGCTTGTTGATACAGAGCTTGGGCTTTTTCTTGTGCCCCAGCTAAACCGAGCAGTGCTGGGTAAGTTGATTTGTTTAATTCAACATCTGAACCTTGCGGTTTACCGAGCGTTTCAGTATCACTTATTATATCGAGAATGTCATCTTGAACTTGAAATGCCAACCCAATTGCGTTTGACCAGTTATCTAATGCAGTCAATAACTCAACCGAGCAAAGTGGTGATGCAAGGCAACCCAGTTTGGCTGCGCAATTAATTATCGCACCGGTTTTATTATTGTGGATAGCTTCGAGTTGTGCCAACGAAACCTGTTTATCGGTTGCGGCTAAATCCATTGCTTGGCCACCGCACATACCGCTATAGCCACTCGCTCGGGTAAGTGATTTCAGCATCGCCAAGCGATTTTTTTCTGCTTCAGGGGCTAATGGGCAATCAAGTAACATTTCAAAAGCAAATGGTTGCAGCGCATCACCGGCTAAAATAGCTGTCGCATGATCGAATTTAATATGGCAAGTCGGCTGGCCACGGCGTAAGTCATCATCATCCATTGCCGGTAAATCATCATGAATTAATGAATACGCATGAATTGATTCGATTGCAGCGGCTGGACCATCAAGATCGTTTAAGTTAACACCGAGCATTTCGCCGACGGCATAGACGATCACGGGACGCACACGTTTGCCTCCCTGTAATAGGCCATATTCCATTGCGGCTGCAAGCTGGGTGCCATGTGTTGGTAGCAAGTTTATTTGCTGTTGCAAATAGTCATTGATACGACCCTGGTATTGGGTAATTGAGTTTGAAAGCTGCACGGTTTAATTACTACTGTCAGAATTGAAAGGTGCAAGCGTTTGCTGGTCACCGTTGGCGAGTAATATGGCTACTTGTTGTTCAGCATGTTGCAATTTTTGTGAGCTAGCACGTGTTAAGCTAATACCACGTTCAAATTGCTTCAACGCATTATCAAGTTCACTATCACCTTGCTCTAAGCTGGTCACAATTGTCTCTAACTCTGCAATAGACGCCTCAAACGTCATATTTTCTGGTTTTTTTACCGCCATCGGGTGTCCCTCTGATAATATACTCGGGTATTATACCCAAATTACTAAGGTATATACAGCTTAACGGTGAGATGACAGTGATAAGCAGAATAAGATCACTTCAGAATTTTATTTGCTTGCCGATATAGATCATTGAATACACTCGCTAGAATATGATGATAATTTGCTTGGGATGGGGAATGTTGTGGATTTAGCAACTTTAATAGGATTAATCGGCTCGTTTGCGTTTGTTGTTATGGCAATGGTATTGGGTGGCGATATAAGCACGTTTGTTGATACGCAGTCAGTGTTGATTGTATTTATCGGCTCACTCTTTGTGGTATTGATGCATTTTAATTTTGGTCAATTTTTAGCTGCTGCAAAAATTGCGATTAAAGCATTTATGTTCAAAATCGATAAACCTGAAGAGTTAATCGAGCAAGCGGTTGAAATGGCGGATGCGGCCCGTAAAGGTGGTTTTTTAGCCCTTGAAGAAGCGGAAGTGAAAAATGAATTTATGCAAAAAGGTATCGATTTATTAGTGGACGGCCACGATGCAACTGTGGTTAGTCAAACATTGCAAAAAGATATTAAATTGACCACAGCCCGCCACAAAAGCGGTATTCATGTCTTTACTATGATCGGTGAAGTTGCCCCTGCGATGGGCATGATTGGTACGCTGATCGGTCTCGTTGCCATGTTGTCTAACATGGATGACCCTAAATCAATTGGCCCTGCAATGGCGGTAGCCTTATTAACCACATTATATGGTGCTGTTTTTGCCAATATGATAGCGATCCCGATCGCCGGTAAGTTGAAATTACGTTCTGAAGAAGAGATGCTCAATAACACCCTGATCATGGATGCTATTTTAGGTATTCAAGAAGGGCGAAACCCAAGGGTAATCGAAAGCTTGTTAAAAAATTACCTCAATTCATCAAAACGTGAAGTTGCCGATGGCGGCGTTTAGTTAGTTTCAACATGACCGCTGAATAAGTAGAGAGATACCCTATGTCAGATGAATGTGATTGCCCACCCCCAGGCCTCCCCGCCTGGATGGGAACATTTGCCGATTTAATGAGCCTGTTAATGTGCTTTTTTGTATTACTGCTGTCATTTTCAGAAATGGATGTAGTGAAATTTAAGCAAATTGCAGGTTCAATGCAGTTCGCATTTGGTGTCCAAAATCAGATTGATGTAAAAAACATCCCGAAAGGCACCACGGTGATCGCACAGGAGTTTCGTCCGGGTCGTCCGGATCCCACGCCAATCGAAACCATCATGCAGCACACTATTGATAATAGTGAAGCTGAATTGGATTTCAAAGATGGGGAAGATCAAAATGCGGGTGGTAAAAATAAATTAGAGGAAGACAGTAACGGCGGAAAATCGCCCGAAACCTCAACACGTGATAACACACCAACAGAAAATGTTGAAGTGACAGAAGATACCAGTGAATTGGTTAAAGCGTTGGCTGAAGCATTAAAAGAAGAAGTGGATAGCGGTGGCGTTGAGGTTGAAAACCTAGGTCAACAAATCATTATTCGTATTAATGAAAAAGGCTCATTTCCTGCGGGCTCGGCATTTTTACAACCTCGATTCCGTCCTGTGATCCAAAAGGTAGCGCAATTATTAGCGACGATACCTGGCATGATCACGGTTGCCGGACATACGGGGAAAGAGCAGTTACATTCTGAGTTATATCGCTCGAAATGGGATCTGTCTAGTCAACGTGCAGTGTCTGTTGCTCATGAGATGCTAAAAGTAAAAGACTTTACTGAAAATCGCTTGATCGTGCAGGGAATGGCGGATACGCACCCACTCACCGATGTTGAAAGTGAGTTACGCCGTAATCGACGTGTTGAAATCAGCATAATGCAAGGTAAAGCGAAACTGTCAGAACCTTTGGATGTAGTTAAGTAAGACTTAATACGAATAAATAAAAAATCGTCATTTAGACAAATTAAAAGGCTCATGGTTATGGATCATTTCATACGATGAGCCTTTTTTATTTTTCGCTAATTGACATAATGCAATGACTTGTTGGGCAGTAAAGTCTTGTTGCATGCTGCTAAGCAATCAATATCTCTGTATGTTCGTTTTCGAAACAAGGCTAAAGCGTGCGTCTTCTCACTGTAACCTTGATTTTAGGCAGTACTTTCGCTCGTTAGCTGTCAGCCATAAGTATTAATACTAACCAATTGTTGAGCATATATTCCAATAAGGAGCAATTAAGTATATTAGCATCACATTTAGATACTTAATCTTAGCAATTGTCATATTGTAGGTATTAACGGTTGTCGATTGATGATAGTTTGGAATATATAGCAATTAAATGAATTAATTGTTACTGTGAATACTACTCCTTTAGAGATGCTTGGTATTTCAATTCAACAAAAATTGAAATATAAAACAAATTTAAAGGTCATGGATGTAATTGTCGTACTGGAGTTGTACATGTTAAAAAATAAAATCACCCAATCATTACTATTAGGCGCAGGTCTTGCGTTTGCTGCCACTTCCCTTACTGCCACTGCTGCTGAAGTTCCTGCCGGTGTTAAGCTTGCGAAAAACCAAGAGCTTGTTCGTGGTAACGGCACTGAAGTTGCGTCGTTAGACCCACAAAAAGTAGAAGGTGTGCCTGAGTCGCATGTATTGCGTGACTTACTTGAAGGCCTGGTAAACCAAGATGCGGATGGTATAACGATACCGGGTGTCGCTGAAAGCTGGGAAACAACAGATAATAAAACCTTTACCTTCCACTTACGTAAAGATGCTAAATGGTCGAATGGTGATGCTGTAACGGCCGATGATTTTGTATATAGCTTCCAACGTGCTGTAGATCCTGCAACAGCTTCACCTTATTCATGGTATCTAGATATGACTACTATGGTGAATGCGTCTGATATTATTGAAGGTAAAAAAGACAAATCTACTTTGGGTGTTAAAGCAATTGATGCCAATACATTTGAAGTAACACTCGAAACAGCAGTACCTTATTTCGTTAAAATGATGGCTCACACAACAATGAAGCCAGTACATAAAGCGACTGTTGAAAAATTCGGTGATAAATGGACTAAACCAGAAAACTTCGTTGGTAACGGTGCATTTGTGGTGAACAAATGGGTTGTGAACGAACGTCTAGAACTAACACGTAATGAACAGTACTGGGATAACGCAAAAACAGTACTTAATAAAGTGACTTACTTACCAATTGAAAACCAAGTTGCGGAAATGAACCGTTTCCTATCTGGCGAAATTGACTTTACTTATGAACTGCCAAACGAGCATTTCCGTCGTTTACAAAAAGAACATGCAGAGTCGGTAGCAATCAAAGGTAACTTGTGTACTTATTACTACAACTTCAACACGCATAAGCCACCATTTGATGATGTGCGTGTACGTAAAGCGATTTCTTATTCTATTGATCGTAATATCGTTGCTAACGCAATTCTTGGTCAAGGCCAGAAACCAGCTTATTTCTTAACACCTGAAATCGTTGCTGATTTTAGCCCTGAGACGCCTGCTTATGGTAAGTTGACGCAAAAAGAACGTAATGAAAAAGCGAAAGAATTGTTAGCGGAAGCGGGCTACAACAAGTCAAATCCACTTGAATTCAGCCTATTGTATAACACGTCAGAAAACCACAAGAAAATTGCCGTTGCGATTGCATCTATGTGGAAGAAAAACTTAGGCGTATCAGTAACACTTGAAAACCAAGAGTGGAAAACCTACCTAGAAACTAAAAAGCAGGGTGATTTTGAAGCCGCTCGTGCTGGTTGGTGTGGTGATTATAATGAAGCATCTACTTTCACTTCATTAATGGAAGGTACCAACACGACTGGTGGTATCCACTACAAGAGCTCAACATATGACAAGCTAACAAAAGATGCAGTGAAAGCGACATCGGAAGCGAAACGTCAAGAGCTGTATTATGCTCAAGAAGCACTATTAACGAAAGATATGCCTATTGCTCCTATCTATCAGTATGTTACTGCGCGTTTAGTTAACCCACATGTGGGTGGCTATGCGGAAAACAACGCACAAGATCAACTTTACTCTAAAGATATGTACATCATCGCTGAGTAATAGTTCTCCATACTATTAATTTTTAGATCAACTGCATGCGGATCTCGCATGCAGTCTTCTTCATTTTTAAATTGTCATAGATTGAGTTAGATTATGCTTAAATTCATCTTAAAACGAATTCTGGAAGCAATACCGACAATGCTGGTATTGATCACCGTGTCTTTTTTCCTTATGCGCTTTGCCCCTGGTAGCCCATTCTCAAGCGAGAGAACACTGCCGCCACAAGTGATGGCAAACATTAATGCTAAGTATGGTTTAGACAAGCCAGTGCTTGAGCAATACACTACCTATCTTACTAATGTCATCCAAGGTGACTTAGGTCCTTCTTTTAAATACAAAGATTTTACCGTGAATGAACTGGTTGCTTCGGCATTACCGGTATCAGCAAAAATCGGTGCTTTCGCGTTTGTATTTGCACTGGTATTCGGTGTTTTTGTCGGCACAATGGCGGCCTTAAAACAAAATACGTGGTTAGACTACAGCATTATGTCAACCGCAATGATCGGGGTGGTGCTGCCTTCTTTTGTTCTCGCACCTGCACTTATTTATTTATTTTCGATCGATCTTGGCTGGTTCCCTGCTGGTGGTTGGTTAGATGGCTCGATGAAATACATGGTCTTACCGGTATTAGGCATGTCGATGTTATATGTGGCAACTTTCGCCCGTATCACCCGCGGTAGCATGATTGAAACCATGAACAGTAACTTTATCCGTACTGCGCGTTCGAAAGGCTTGAGCTTTCCATATATCGTCATGAAGCATGCATTGAAACCAGCGATGTTACCTGTTGTTTCATACATGGGACCTGCTTTCGTGGGTATCATCACAGGTTCTGTGGTTATTGAAACTATTTTTGGTTTACCAGGTATTGGTAAGCTGTTTGTAAACGCGGCGTTTAACCGTGATTACTCGTTGGTTATGGGTGTTACGATCCTTATCGGATTCTTGTTTATTTTATTCAATGCAGTAGTGGATATTCTACTTGCTTATGTTGATCCGAAAATTCGTTACTAAGGGATTAGGTATGTTATCTAAAACAGCTAAAGTCGAAGCGTTAAACAACTTCTCGACAAATTTAGAAATTGAAGGCCGTAGTTTATGGCAGGATGCGCGTATTCGTTTTATGCGTAATAAAGCGGCAATGGTCAGTTTATTCATCTTATTTTTGATTACGCTTTCGGTGATCTTCGTGCCGATGTTCAGTCAATATGCATTCGATGATACGGATTGGTATGCGATGCATGCGCCGCCATCAGCGGACCATTGGTTTGGTACTGACAGCTTAGGCCGTGATTTATTTGTACGTACCTTTATTGGTGGTCGTATTTCGATGATGGTTGGTGTGATGGGCGCATTTGTTGCTGTGCTTATCGGTACATTATATGGCGCTGCATCTGGCTTTATTGGTGGTAAAACTGACCGTGTGATGATGCGTATTCTTGAAATCCTTTACGCTATTCCATTCATGTTCCTGGTGATCGTATTAGTGACTTTCTTTGGTCGTGACATCATCTTAATCTTTGTAGCGATTGGTGCAATTGCGTGGTTAGACATGGCGCGTATTGTTCGTGGTCAAACGCTAAGTTTACGCGGTAAAGAGTTTATCGAAGCAGCACATGTATGTGGTGTGAGTAAGTGGGGTATTATTACCCGTCATATCGTACCGAATGTATTAGGTATTGTTGCCGTGTACTCAACGTTGCTTATTCCAAGCATGATTTTAACTGAATCTTTTCTTAGCTTCCTTGGCTTAGGCGTGCAAGAGCCTATGACCAGTTGGGGCGCGTTATTGCAAGAAGGTGCACAAACGATGGAATTGGCTATCTGGCAATTAGGTTTTCCAGCGCTGTTCATGGTTGTCACACTATTTTGCTTTAACTATGTCGGTGATGGTCTTCGTGACGCGCTTGATCCAAAAGACAGATAATTGCTAAATAGAATGGCTTAAAGTGAGCAGAACCGAATTTAAGCCATTCTAGCTGAAAATATATTGCTGACTACACAGTTAGATGTAGCGCTAGAACAAGATTAAGGATGTCAGATGAGTTTACTAGATGTTAAAGACCTACGCGTTGAGTTTACTACCCAAGACGGTAATGTAACTGCGGTTAATGATTTAAATTTCTCGCTCAGCCCTGGTGAAACGCTGGGTATTGTTGGCGAATCTGGTTCGGGTAAATCTCAGACCGTCTTTGCGATCATGGGATTGCTGGCAAAAAACGGTATTATTACTGGTAGTGCTAAGTTCGAAGGTAAAGAGATTTTAAATTTGCCGGAAAAAGAACTTAACCATGTGCGTGCAGAACAAATCGCAATGATTTTCCAAGACCCAATGACATCATTGAACCCTTACATGAAGGTCAGTGAACAGATGATGGAAGTACTTATTCATCATAAAGGTATGTCACGTAAAGAAGCGTTTGAAGAATCAGTGTTCATGCTGGAATCGGTCAAGATCCCGGAAGCGCGTATGCGTATTAATATGTACCCACATGAATTCTCGGGTGGCATGCGCCAACGTGTCATGATTGCGATGGCGTTGTTATGTCGTCCTAAGCTACTGATTGCTGATGAACCAACAACGGCATTGGATGTAACGATCCAGGCGCAGATCATGCAGTTGTTGAACGAATTAAAAGATAAGTTTAATACCGCGATTATTATGATCACTCATGATTTGGGTGTGGTTGCTGGTAGTTGTGACAAAGTATTGGTGATGTATGCTGGTCGTACGATGGAGTATGGTAAGGTGAATGACATCTTCTATACACCAAGCCACCCTTATACAGAAGGGCTGCTTAAGTCTATTCCACGTTTAGATACCGAAGGTGATATTTTACCGACGATTCCGGGTAATCCACCTAACTTGTTATCATTACCTAAAGGCTGTGCATATCAAGATCGTTGTCATCGTGCACAAGAAAATTGTCAACAAGAACAACCACAATTAATTCCATTTGCTGGCGACCGCTTACGTGCCTGCTTCTCAGACCAGGGGACATGGTAATGACTATTATTGAAAAGCAAACCGTTGAAAAGCAAGCTGTAGCAACAAAACAACGGAACGTTGCTGTACAAGCAGTAAAAAAAGAATTGCTACTCGAAGTGAACAACCTGAAGGTGCAGTTTGATATTCCGTCTAAGTCATTTTGGCCTTGGGCGCCACCGACACCACTGAAAGCGGTTGATGGTGTGAGTATCAAATTATATGAAGGTGAAACGTTAGGCGTAGTAGGGGAATCTGGTTGTGGTAAATCAACCTTTGCCCGTGCACTCATTGGTTTGGTGCCAGCTGCTGCCGGTAATGTGGTGTGGTTAGGTCAAGATCTTACGCGTTTACCGCACAATGAAATGCGTGAAAAACGCAAAGAAATTCAAATGATTTTCCAAGACCCGTTAGCGTCGCTTAATCCGCGTATGACGGTGGGTGATATTATTGCTGAGCCGCTACGTACTTTCTTCCCTCGTCTGACTAAAGATGAAGTGAGAGAGCAGGTGAAAGAGATGATGACGAAGGTAGGTTTATTACCGAACGTGATCAACCGTTACCCACATGAGTTCTCGGGGGGTCAGTGTCAACGTATCGGTATTGCCCGTGCACTTATCTTAAAACCTAAGATGATCATCTGTGATGAACCTGTTTCGGCATTGGATGTATCAATTCAAGCGCAGGTAGTGAATCTATTACAATCACTGCAGAAAGAACTGGGTTTAAGCCTGATCTTTATTGCCCATGATTTATCGATTGTAAAACACATTTCCGATCGTGTATTAGTGATGTATCTGGGTAATGCAGTGGAACTGGGAGAATCAAAAGCCTTGTTCGCCGAGCCTAAACACCCGTACACCAAAGCCTTGATGTCTGCAGTGCCGATCCCTGATCCTATATTAGAACGTCAGAAAAAGATTGAAATGCTAGAAGGTGATTTACCGTCGCCACTCAATCCGCCATCTGGTTGCGTATTCCGTACCCGTTGTCCGGTCGCTAAAGCGAGTTGTGCTGAGACGAAACCGACATTATCTGGTGATGAAGTACATTCTGTGTCTTGTTTGCTAGTGGCTTAATGTCTTTGGTGAGATAAGTCGATTGAAAATAATATAACATAACGAACATAGTCATAATCCCGTATACCTGTCAGCAACGTGTTGATGGGTATTTTTTTGTCTCTCCCCTGATTACGGATAATTATATGAAACTTAAAAATATCGCGCTTTCTGCTTTAACTATTGCCATTGCAACAGGTTGCGCTACTGCAGATCAAAAACCTCAGCACCAATGGGTACAAGATAAAGAATATAACCTGACGATCCTGCACACCAATGATAACCACGGTAATTTCTGGCAGAACAAATATGGCGAACGTGGTATGGCAGCCCGTGCGACCTTGATTAATGACATCCGTGCGGAAGTAAAGTCTGAAGGTGGCTCGGTATTATTGCTCTCTGGTGGCGATATTAATACCGGTGTTCCGGAGTCAGATTTGCAAGACGCTGAACCTGATTTCATCGGCATGAGCATGATTGGTTACGATGCCATGACATTGGGTAATCATGAGTTTGATAACTCGCTTGATGTATTGGCTAAGCAAGCTGGTTGGGCAAATTTCCCATTCATCTCAGCTAATATTTATAAAGATGGTGAGCGTATGTTCGACGCTTACAAGATCTTTAATAAAGACGGTATCAAGATCGCGGTTATCGGTTTAACGACGGAAGATACGGCTGAAATTGGTAATCCTGAATTTATCAGTGAATTAGAATTCCGCGACCCGAAAGTAGAAGCGAAAAAATTAATCGCTGAATTAAAAGCAAATGAGAATCCTGATGTGATCATCGCGGCAACACACATGGGCCATTACCTTAACGGTGATAACGGCTCTAATGCACCGGGTGATGTCCAGCTAGCACGCTACCTTAATGAAGGTGATTTAGATATGATCGTCGGCGGCCATTCACAAGAACCTGTGTGTATGGAAGGCGCAGAATACGCAAACTTCAAACCAGGCCAAAGCTGTACACCGGATGTGCAAAACGGCACTTACATTGTGCAAGCACATGAGTGGGGCAAGTACGTTGGCCGTGCTGATTACACCTTCAAAAATGGTGAATTTACACTCGCCTCGTACAACCTTATTCCGGTTAACTTAAAGAAAAAAGTTAAAAATGCTGATGGTAAAAAAGTACGTGTATTCATCCAAGACGAAATTACGCAAGATCCGGCTGTACTGGCAACGCTAAAACCGTTCCAAGAAAAAGGCCAAGACGCGTTGAATATCAAGATTGGTGATGCTAATGGTTTGCTGCAAGGTGACCGTGACGTAGTACGTAACAACCAAACTAATCTTGGCCGTTTAATTGCAACTGCCCATATGCAGCGCGCTAAAGCGGATTTCGGTATTATGAATTCAGGTGGTGTACGTGCGTCAATCGAAGCGGGTGACATTACGTATAAAGATGTATTAACGGTACAACCGTTTGGCAATATCGTCACGTATGTTGATATGACTGGCAGTGAGGTAATGGATTACTTAAACGTTGTTGCTACTAAGCAGAAAGATTCTGGTGCATTTGCACAATTTGCTGGTATCTCGATGACAGTAGCAAACGGCCAAGTGTCTAACGTGGTTATTGCAGGTAACGCTATTGATTTAGCTAAGTCATATCGTTTCACGATCCCATCGTTTAACGCTGCGGGTGGTGATGGTTATCCAAAAATATCAACACACTCAGCTTTTGTTAACACGGGTTATGTTGATGCTGAAGTACTGAAAGAATACATTGAAGCTAACTCACCGCTTAACGTGGCTGATTTTGAACCAAAAAATGCAATGCTTTATAAATAAGATTACGGTGTAGTTTTACTATAATGTGATGTTATAAAGTAGGATTATTAAAAAAGGCTAATAAACAGTGTTTATTAGCCTTTCATATAACATATTTTAGAATTAGTAACTATTAATTACCCCAGATCTCGCTTACATATTCAGGGTGATCAACGAATGGATTACGGTTACCTTGATACTGGAATGCCGCATCATTACGATATTCTTCTTTTGTACTAACAGGATCGTTAGTATGCCACTCTTTCAACATAGCGATAACCCAAGGTTCAAATACAGCGTCTGTGCTACCATTTAATACAGCATCTGAGTTCGTAGAGTTAGTTTCCCAAGAACCAATCGTATTTTCATAGCGAGTCGCCATGTAAAAATAGGCTCTTGCTAAATCACCTTTAAACTCATCGATTGGTTCAAACACTGTATCGCCTGTAAAACCTAATGTAACTAAGTTAGCTGTTGGTGAGCCTAATTTACTGCCATTAGATGATGTGAAAGTTGCTGTATCAACTTCGCCGTATGGGAAATTACTACGTTTACCATTCACGTAACCGTCTGTTGCGAAGAGGTGATGAACATCGCTATACATTGGGTACTTATCATCAAACCAACTTTTCGGGAAAGAATGTTCACGATTATAACAATCACCTTCTGCTTTGTAATTACCACATTGTTTAAGTATGGGTGCAAAGTTATAGCTGTCTGAAGCTGATGGGATTTCAGAGTACATATCTAAGATAGTATTATCGTTTTCATAATAAGTATCTAATGAATACGTAGACATGAAAGTCCATAAATCATTATATGTTTTGTTCGTATGACCTTTAATTATATCATAAAGTGCTGTTTTTAATTCAAAACCAGTTTTTCCTTCACTGCTTTGATAATATGCTTTTAAAGCTTCAGGGTCTTTACCAATAGCTGGTGGTGGTAAAAGAGGAGCTGGTTCTTGAGCTTCGCCTGTTGCTAATAATACTAGATTATCAATATAAACGATTTCTTCATTATCAAAGGTACCGCTTACAGAATAAAAGCGCGTCCCAATTTCAATATTTTTATCTTCAGTCGGTTTGTATTCAAAGCTAATTTCTTGCCATTGATTGACTAAGCTAGGATCTGAATACACATTTACATAATCAGCTAGGTAAAGTCGAGTTTTCACACCGCCTTCAGTATGATAAACCGACATAGAGAGTGTATATGTTTTACCATTGACCACGTCGACATTTTGGCGGAAATCGGCTTTAGTTTTAGTCACTGTAAAAGCGCCAGAATTTAAACCGGTTGTAAAAATTGCACTATCTTGTGCGACTGCTACTCCCCAGGTATCAATCGTCGTCCAGCCAGTGGGGGTTGTAGGATCAGTAAAAATTTCGAAACTACCATTAACTGCAACATCGACACCGACAGGTGTTTCCTGTCCGACAGTTGTAACACTACTCATTGTTGATTTATCGTCACTACTATCACCGCATGCAGCTAGTGAGGTAAGTGATAATAGCAGTATGGCTATTTTAGTTTTGTTATTCATATTTAATTGCCTATAAATTTTAACTTAATAAGAGACTGTTCACGACAGCGTAATAGCAATCACTAAAGTAATAAGTGATTGCTCGTTTGTCGTTAAATTAGGTAGTTATTTGTTACGCTTTAATCCGACGTAAAAAACCTAAACCCAATAGTGATAAAATGCCAAAAAGACTAAATGAACCACCGCTATTATCGCTTTCAGGTATGACAATTTGGGGAGTTAATGAGTCTGATTTGACTACTTCAATTGTCATTGATTGGCCATGTTCAGGCATCTCTTTACCATTTCGTACTAATTTCATTGTTGCGCTGTAAGTACCTGCTTTAATAACGTCGACTTCAATATGCACTAATGATTGACCATCTTTAGTGACTGCGACTGTAGGAAGTAATACGTCACTCATATCAACACTTGATGATAATGATATTTCTGCTGTGTCCCCTGCTTTTACTGATGCTGAGGCCGGAATACTATAAGGAATACTAATCGCTCCATTTTCAATCACGAGGTGGACAGCTTCGCCATTACTTACTTCGCCATATTTATACGATATAGACATAATCGCAGGATCATGATCTGATGAACGATATGAATCGTCTACAACAAAGTTAGTCGAGCCGTTTTCACCTTTTGAATATACAAGGCCTTTTGTCTCATCGAGACGATATGTACTGTAATCGTAATAGACTGATTCAGCAGCATTGATGTGCCAATCAGTCGCATCAATAAGGCGAGACTCTAATGACGGGGTAATTAAGATATGATCGAGAGAGCCAATTGAATCATCGTATGCATAACTCCAGCTAACGTGCCCACGTTCCTTGTCTTTCTTACCTACGGCACTAATGTAACCATATGTTTTATTAACGACAATCGGCTCGCCAGTATTATTAAACTGTGGGGTTTTACCAATAAAAGTATCACGCGCAGTTTTGATTACTTTTTGGGTGACATTCTCTGTTAACACTAAAATAGGATCTTCTTTGGCGTATGAATTCATATCGCCAATGACGACACGATCACCACCTATTTTTTCTAATTCGTCACCTAGTTGAACCGCCGCAGCGACACGGAAATTCTCACATTGGCCCTGGAAATCTAAATCAGGGGCATCATCATTCCCTTGAGCATTTGTATACTGGCCTGCGTCATTAAATTGATCTTCACTAAAATCGACACCCTCCCAATCTTCATGGCAGGTTGAACCTTTTGATTTAAAGTGATTCACTGCAACAGTCAGATGTTTACCTGTTTGGTTTATCACAAATGTTGCTGCGACGGTATCGCGTTGGTAATTATCTCCACTTTCTAATGTTTGACCTTTTTGATCTTTCACCACAACATTGTTGTAATCCACTGTTGCCGGAGCATGTTGCTGTGGCATCTGTATGATCTTAGTGCTTTTGATACTGACTTTTGACGGGCGATAGATAATGCCTGAAGTAATAACATCAGAACCAATAGAATCTAGTTCATCTAATACGGTGTCACCATTTGAATCGAAGCCAATAAATGCATACTTATTAACTGACGATTCAGGGTCATTCTTATCTTCAGGTCTTGGGTTGTAATATTTAGCATTAATTGCTTCTACAAATTCAGCAATTGTACCTGTATCTGAGAAACCATTATTTTCTATTTCCATTAAGCCAACAATATCAGCATTTAAGCCATAAACAGCTTCTACTAGCTTGGCTTTCTGATGTTGATATTCTGACTCAGTATTTGCGCCACGACTTCCGCCATGTAAGTTATCTGCACCGCCAAATGGAGAGTTGAATAAATTCAATACATTTTGAGTCGCAATTTTGATAGCAAAATATCCATCTTCTACCGTTGTGCTAAGCGTTGGTTTTGCTGGTCGCTCAGTTCGATCGAAGTTAGAACTATCAACTTCCTTTGTCACAAGTAGTTTATAGCCGAACTCACTTTCTACAATAATACCTTGTATCGTTTTGATCTTATCATTAATACGAATAGCGTTATTGGCGGAATCAGTATGGAAGGTTGGGTAATAAGCGATGGTGCCATCTTCTGCAGGGAAGACACTGTCAATGATTAGTGTATTACTGACGTTATCTAATTGTTGTTTTCCAGCAAATGAGGTTCCTGCAACAAACTCTTGGTTTGGCTGAACGTTAGCACGCTTGTAAGAAGCACTCATGTTATTCGTGTAGCCGTTGACGTTAAATCCAAAGCTACGCGTGATCACTAAGCTCTGATCTTCAGCTTCGTCATCATTAACGTCAATGTTAATGATGACTTCTTTACCTACATAGCGTGCAAGCGCAGTTATGAATGAGCCTTCGTCATCAGCTGTCATTTTGAACACTTCAGGATCAGCCGGTAAAGCTGCTGGGCTGCCATATGTTGGAGTCCCTAAATCAGTAAATCCATTGGCTGTCGTATCGAGCCAGTTTTCTTCAATGTATCTGATTTTATCGCCACTTGGAGTTGAAGCGTCATTCGCTAAACGACGTGTAAACGATTTATTTTCACCCCATTTTGTACCATTGACACCAATAACATCGACTACATTAACCCCACGTTTTAATAATACTTGGTCATCACCACTAAATCCTAAGTGGTTGTATTTGTGTTCGTCAAGGTACTTATAGCTAGTCGCAGCGACTTTTGAACCTGTAATTTTAGCTATCTCGTCAGCAGCCATTAGTCGATCATAGATAACTAATGTTCCGCCTGCGGGTATTGATTGTCCAGTGAAGATATTCTTACCATCTGGATTTAAAATTTGATTAGAATATGAGCTGTATTCAAGCGTGTCTTCATCTTTAAACGTATAGTTACTCGTGCCTGTATTGGTTAATTCAATTACGTTACTGTTATAACTAGTACTTTCTATATATTCAGTAATGATAATATTATTCATATCAGCTTGAGCACTTGCTGATAATACGCCGCCGATTGTGAGGGCTAATAATTTCTTTTTCATAATTTACCTTAAAATTCGTTAACTGGTTCTACATCGAAATGATGGAAATACTAGAAGTAAACGCGTGCGTAAGCGTAAGCATCTTGTGCGGCTTCGCCTAAGTTGCCTTCAATCGCGAAAATAACTGAGCTTGATGGGCGGAAGTTTACGCCGACAGTGCTCCAAGTTCGCTCGTCGCCCCAAGAATATGGAGTCGCGTCGTACTCTGCATTATCGATAGCCCATTGCTCATATTCTTCGAAGTTATAAGAACCTGTTACTTCCCATTTTTCAGAAAATTTATAACGTGCAGAAACTAAAGCACCTTTATTTTGGAAGGTTTGATAATCGTTGTATACAGTCACATTGTTATCAGGGTTAGCTGGGTCAACAACGAGATTAGTTTTGTCTTGAGCTATATCTTCATCTTCAATATAACCATTTACACCCAGTGAAAGAGCATCAGTTATGTTTAAACGTGCGCCAAAACCAAATAGGATTTGCTCACCGTATTTAGATGTGCCTGCAGATCCTGCGCGTTGTTCTACACCGATTACCGCTGAAATAGTCTTGCCAAAGTAACCCACATAACCATTGACGATATCGCCTAGTGCAGAGCCTGATGATGATTCACCTTGGTAAGAGTAAGATGCACCCATTTTGAAGTTTTTAATTTTACCTTCATATTTTACGGTGTTCTGTTGGTCACCAGCTTCACCAGTTTCTACCGTGGTATCAAACGTGAAATCACCGTATTTATCGTAATCATCAAATGCGGTATCAGTTAAACCCACTTCGATAGCATGGTTGCTTGTTAGCTTGTAACCAATAAACAGTTTATCGATTGCTAATACCATATCGCCTGAACCATAAGCCCAGTTTTCACGTTCGTAATCAAGTTCTACGCGGTAGTAAACTTCTTGATACGTACCTTTTACACCAATAGTGGCAAAGCTATCATCGATATAGCTAGTATCAGTACCGTAGCCATCTTTATTTTCGTGTAATGGTGATTCAACAAATTCACCGTATTCGTAATTTGGGTTGAAATGACCACCAACGCCAACTTCACCGTATAGTTTGATCACGTCACCATTGTCATTATCATAGATAGTCACAGCTTGCGCTGCAGTACCAACGAATAAAGAAGAGAGTGCTATTGCAAGAGCAGTTTTCTTTAACATGTGTTTATCTCTGTAAGGGTTTACCGCACATATCTGCACGGTGTAAGTTTAAATAAATTGATTATTTTTATTATTACAGGTGAGTAATTTCACCTTTAGGTGCAAAGTCATCAACGTTAATCGGTGAGTTTGCTTGTATGTAGTCTTTTAGAACTTCGGCATCGACATAACCTGTGTTTACAAATGCAGGGTGTGCTGTGATATTTGGATAACCATCACCGCCAGCAGCGTTAAATGACGGAATAGTGAAACGGTAAGTTGCTGCTGTATCAAGCGCTTTACCTGCAATCACAACATTTGTAACCTGGTCACTTGCAACAGTCATTTGAATACCAGCAAATTGAGCATAAGCACCTGAATCACGGGTCTTAGTGCCCACTACATTCAGGTAATCCATGACTTCTGCGCCTGTCATGTCAACATAGGTGATGATATTGCCAAACGGTTGCACTGTTAATACGTCTTTATAAGAGATATTACCTGTTTCGATTGAGGCTCTTACACCACCAGAATTCATTATTGCAAAGTCAGCTTTAGCACGTTGCATATGCGATGTTGCAATTAAACGGCCTAGGTTTGTTTGGTTATTACGAACGATTTTACGTTCACCTTGAAGGACACCATTACTTTGACCGATCTGGATATTTAGCGCGTCTTGGCCTTTATCTTGGAAAGGTTTTAACGCATTAAATACGGCTTGGTCCTGTGCTATTTCATCTTGGATAAGTACGCGTACTTTTTTACCTTCGGCATTTTTAATTTTTGTCTTTAAGTTAACTGGAATGAGGTTGTACGATTGCAGTGTGAACTCACCATTTATAAAGGTGTAATCTGCACGGCCCACATATTTTCCCCATTCGTGTGCTTGTACAATGTCAGTACCGTTTTGCACATCGGGTGCACAGTCTTGACCTGGTTTGAAGTTTGCGTATTCAGCGCCTTCCATACACACAGGTTCTTGTGAATGACCGCCGACGATCATATCTAAATCGCCTTCGTTAAGATAACGCGCTAACTGTACATCACCCGGTGCATTTGAACCGTTATCACCGTTTAGGTAATGGCCCATATGCGTTGCAGCAATTATTACATCTGGATTTTCAGTTGCTTTCAATTCAGCTATTAATGCTTTAGCTTCCACTTTCGGATCGCGGAATTCTAATTCGCTAATAAATTCAGGGTTACCAATTTTGGCAGTATCTTCTGTCGTTAAACCAATAACAGCGATCTTGATACCGTCTTTGTTAAATATCTTGTAAGCATCAAACATACGCTTACCATTTTTATAGATATTTGCAGAGATGAATGGGAAGTTTGCCCAGCCTTCTTGCTTTGCTAGTACATCAAGTGTGTTATCGAATTCATGATTACCTAATGTCATTGCATCGTAACCAATCATGTTCATACCAATAAAATCTGGTTCGGCGTCTTGCAAGTCTGATTCAGGAACTCCGGTATTTATATCACCACCAGAGAGTAGTAAGACTGAGCCTCCCTCAGCTTGGACTTCATTACGGATGTTGTTTACGAGTGTTGCACGCGCAGCCATGCCGCGTTCACCGTATTTATTTTGCCAGAAGTTACCGTGATTATCGTTGGTATGTAAAATTGTCAGGTTGTATTCTTTATCTTGGATCCAATCGTGATTGAACGCTGCACTATTAGTCTGGTTGGTATTTGAACTGGAACAGCCTGTAGCCACTGCCAAGGCGGTTAAAGCGAGGTTTTTATAAGTCATAATGTTATGCCTAAAAATATTAATTACGGTAAAAATTCAAGCCTTCAAGATTGAATTGAAGATAAGGTTATACGGCTAAATTATTTATTCTAAGAATGCCAACAATAGTCACCACTACCGCTCTCACGATCAATATCACTGCCATCTGGGCTTAATATAGGGAAATCAACTATACATCAATGTTTGAAATAGCCAAGTTTGTGGCAATTTAAATACTGTAAGTGTGATTTAGAGCTATTGCTTTATCATTTTCCGTTAAAAAAATAAAACATTCGTCATACATTATTTATACATTTTATTTGTATGCTGGAGATTCAACGTATTCTTTTACAAAGGATTAGTTCGTCAATGTTGTTTTTTTGGTTTTTTTATAACTTAACTTGTGAATTTGATTTACTTTTTGATGTGTTGATTATGTTGGTGGATTAGCTTTTTTTACAAATTTAGGAGGTGTTACTACTAGGATGCTTGTTTAGCATAAAACCCTGTTTGTGTTTTTTGGTTAATTAATCTTATTTTGATATTTTGAGGTGACCTATGATGATTTTTAACGGTAGCCATTGATTATTTTATCTATGTTATTATGTACAATATATTTTATAGCTGGTTGATTATCCGGTTTTAAAATATGGATAGTTTTTAAACTACTCATAGTCGATTGCATTTCTTTTCCTTTATTTACAGTTATTTACGTTTTATTGTCGTTTTTCACTTTTGCTTTTTTTATTTTATAGACTAAGTGTAAATAAGCTTAAATTTAAATTTAAGCTACTATTTTCATAGAAGGTAATATAAATCAAATGTTTAAATAATTATTTCGATACTATGGGTTAATCGTATTTTCAATAAACTTGTCATTAACAACTACTTACTTTTAAATTGCGATAATCTAGTTAAATAGTTTGCTTATCATTCTAAATGCAGTTAATTAAACTTTTGATCACATTTTTGGATATTTATTGCAGTATTTGTTACAGATTTATTGAACTTTTTTGTAATCGCGATACACTCGCGCCATAAAAATAGCGCTGACTCATACGAGCTGTGCACCATAAAATGGAAGTAATGATGAAAAACATTAAAAATGCAGCATTAGCTGCAACAACTCTTGCTGCTATCTCTTGCAACGCGTTTGCAGCTGATTATTCTGATGACACTCACAAGAATGATTACAAATGGGCACAATTCAACTTGATGTATGCAGAAGGCGAAAAACCAAGTACACAAGATGGCCAAGGCCATGACTACTTGGAATTAGAGTTTGGTGGCCGTTCGGGTGTTATCGACCTTTATGGTTACGTTGACGTATTTAATATTACAAACAGCGATTCAGGCGATAAAACTGACGGCGCAAGTAAAATGTTCATGAAACTTGCACCACGTTTCTCTATCGATGGCCTGACGGGTAAAGATTTATCATTCGGTCCTGTGCAAGAGTTATATGTAGCGACATTATTTAATATTGGTGGTGGTGGTATCACTGGTGAGCGTGACCATGATGCAGCATTTACTGATCCTAACTATGCAGATAAAAAAACACCTATTGATGGTGATACTAACAACGGTAACATCGGTCTAGGTTCTGATGTAATGGTGCCTTGGTTTGGTAAAGTAGGCGTGAATCTTTATGCTCAATACGACATCAATGCAAAAGACTGGAACGGTTACCAATTATCAATGAACTGGTTTAAACCTTTCGTTAATTTTGATAACGGTAGCTTTGTTTCTTACCAGGGTTATGTCGATTACCAGTTCGGTATTGATGCAACAAATGATCCAACAGCATTCTCTAATTCTGTTAGTCATGGCGGCGCTATGTTTAATGGTATCTACTGGCATTCAGAGCGTTACTCTGTAGGTTATGGCTTAAAATTATATAGCGATATATATGGTGTGAAGAACAACGGTGGTACTGGCCATTTAGAGTCTACAGGCGTTTCACATTACTTCGCAGCAACTTACAAATTCTAAGAACCTAAACTTAGAATAAGTTTGTGGAGTCACGTCTCGCGTGGCTCCTGATTTCCTTTCAAGTTATACCAGCCTTTATTAAACACCCCGTAACAGATCTCAAATCAGCCTTACTCTCAACATTATTCTATTTGTATCTCGCAATCTTGTGACCTTATTAACGTTAATCTACTAATCGCTTTATATCGTATGATGATCATCATATGTATTTTACTTTCAGCACAATAAATTGAGCTTCAGACAGGCCAAAGAGCTAGTGATGTTCTAGCTCTTATTGTGGTTTCGATATGAATTATTATGAGACTAAATGACAGAGATTAAGCGTGCTGTGGCGTGGTTTTAAAACTAACGAACAAGGCTGTTAATTGCGTCATGCTGTAGCCGAGTAGGCCGCCGATGAGTAGCGGTGGAATAATGGCATGCACATCGCCAGCCATGGCAAAGGTGATACAGCAGCCAATAAAAGCACCGGGGATAAAAGCCAGTTTACTGTAGCTCGCTTGTAAGCACATCGCACTGGTGACTATACCTGTGAGCAGATAACCTAATAGCGGTGTATCAAGCCAGCCACTGCCATAAATTGCCAGCCAAGCCCAAAATACGCCGGATAAATTAGTAAACCAAGTCATTAACACGCCGTTAAATCCAGCCTTCGGCTGCGCGAAGAAAGTGCTGCAACTTAAAAAACCTATCCAAGTGACTAAATGAAATGTATCGGCGATACCACACCATAGTGCAGCAAGTAGGCCAGCGGAAAGGGCGACTTGATAACGATTTTTCATATTTTAACTCTATTATATACAAATAATATTAGAGACTAAATTACCGCATAACCAAGAATAAAAACATGAAGGAGGTCGTAAATTCAATATTAAAACCTACCTAGTTATAAATACTCAGTGTGTTCTTTTACTCTCTTTCTACGTAACTTTAGAATTTGATCGTTTTGTTATGGCGTGAAGATTAGCTGATGACCGTTATCATTTTATTTTCGATTAATTTTACCAGTGCTATTACCTACAATATGTCCAGACTATTACTTTCGATATAAGCGTTTTTCTTCGTAAAAATAACACCTCGATTTCAAATGAAAGAAATTGGCCTAGTTCTTAGATCCAACTCGCATTTTTATACTTAAAGACTAGAATTATCCTTATTTTTGGCTATATTCAACCCATCGAAACGTTTGCGCAAACGTTTCGATGACGTTAACATGAACCATATTAAAGACTCAGATTTAGCTATTTTCACCTTGAAGGCGTGACCCATGAAGAAAAATGCACTTATCAACGCAGACTTATCTTACTTAGTTGCAACGCTAGGCCATACCAACGAGATCACCATTTGTGATGCTGGTTTACCGGTTCCGGCGTCAACGCAGCGTATCGACCTTGCGCTTATTCCGGGTGTACCGACATTTATCGCGACAGTGACAGCGATACTGGGCGAGATGCAAATTGAAGGTATCGTATTAGCAGAAGAATTTGCCGCGGTGAGTCCTGAATTGCACAGCGTTTTACTCGATGTGATTGCCAATGAAGAGCAGCTAACCAATAAAAAAATCGCAATTACTTATATTAGTCACGAAGCATTTAAACAGCGCACAGAGCAAAGCAAAGCGGTGGTGCGTACGGGTGAGTGTACACCTTATGCCAATGTGATATTTCAATCTGGCGTGGTGTTTTAGTTTCGTTGTTGTAACTCACACAGCATGGATTAACCAAAACGTATTAACAGCTATTTATGCGGAATAAAGTAGGAACTGACATGACGCAAGCAATTTTAAAACTCAGTGGTATCGAAAAATCATTTCCTGGTGTGAAAGCACTGGATAATGCCTGTTTGAATGTATATCCAGGTAAAGTAATGGCCTTACTGGGTGAAAATGGTGCCGGTAAATCGACATTGATGAAGGTGCTTACGGGCATCTATCATATGGACAAAGGCGCGATCAACTACCAAGGTAGTGATGTGACGTTTGACGGTCCGCGTCACTCTCAAGAAGTCGGTATCAGTATCATTCATCAAGAACTAAACTTGATCCCTGAGTTAACAATTGCTGAAAATATCTTTTTAGGTCGTGAAAAGACTAATGTATTTGGTGGCATCAAATGGGCTGAAATGTATCGCGATGCTGATGCATTATTACAACGCTTAAATGTAAAACACAGCTCGCGCCAACTATTGGGCGAGCTGAGTTTAGGTGAGCAGCAAATGGTGGAGATCGCCAAAGCGCTGTCATTTAAATCACAAGTGATCGTGATGGACGAACCGACCGACGCATTAACAGACAGCGAAACGAAATCATTATTTAAGGTGATTAACGAACTGCGTAACGAAGGCTGCGGCATTGTTTATATCTCGCACCGTTTAAAAGAAATTTTTGAGATCTGCGATGACATTACCGTATTACGTGATGGTAAATTTATTGCTGAAATAGCCGTGTCCGATATTGATGAAGATGGCTTAATTGAAAAAATGGTTGGTCGCCGTCTTGATGAAATTTATCCGCGTATCGATGCTAAACACGGCACCTTATGTTTGGAAGTTGAAAACATCGTTGCACCAGGTGTGCATGATGTCAGTTTCACGTTAGACCATGGTGAAATTTTAGGTATTTCAGGTTTAATGGGCGCTGGCCGTACCGAATTAATGAAAGCGATTTATGGCGCGCTACCACGCCAGTCAGGCGATGTAATTCTCGATGACAAAGTGGTGAGCCCGATCACCCCGCGTGATAGTTTGGCTAATGGTATTGCTTATATCTCTGAAGATCGTAAAGGTGATGGTCTTATTCTTGGGCTGTCAGTGAAAGAAAATATGTCTTTGTGTGCGTTAGACGCCTTGTCGAAAGGTCTACAATTAGACCACGTTAAAGAAGCGACTGCAGTAGAAGACTTCATGCGTCAGTTTAATGTGAAAACCCCGAGTCGCGATCAAATCATTGGTAACTTGTCTGGTGGTAATCAGCAGAAAGTCGCGATTGCCAAAGGCTTGATGACCCGTCCTAAAGTACTCATCTTAGACGAACCAACCCGTGGTGTGGATGTGGGTGCTAAAAAAGAGATCTACCAGTTAATCAATCAATTTAAAGCGGAAGGCATGAGCATCATCCTAGTGTCGTCAGAGATGCCAGAAGTATTGGGCATGAGTGACCGTATTTTAGTGATGCACGAAGGCCGTATCAGTGGTGAGTTTATAGCTGCAGACGCGGATCAAGAAAAGCTAATGGCATGTGCCGTTGGTAAAAAAATCAATGAGGCAGGGCTATGAGCCAGAACCAAGTGGCAAATAGCAATGCTAGCACTAATACCAACAATAATTCCAATTCCAATAAAAATGTGACCGGTGATGTTATGACGAAAACTTTAACCCAAAAATTCTTTACTAAAGAATGGTTTTTTGAACAAAAATCATTAATTGCCTTAATTTTATTGATTGTGGTGGTGTCTTTCTTGAACCCACATTTTTTCACTACGGGTAATATTTTAAACATATTGCGTCAAACATCGGTGAGCGCGATCATCGCTGTGGGCATGACCTTAGTGATTTTAACCGGTGGTATTGATTTAGGTGTTGGCTCGGTATTAGCCCTCTGTGGTGCCTTTGCCGCGTCCTTAATATCAATGGAAGTGTCAGTGATGATTGCGGTGCCAGTGGCATTGTTTGCGGGCGCTGCATTAGGTGCTATGAGCGGTATTATTATCGCCAAAGGTAAGGTGCAAGCCTTTATCGCCACGCTGGTTACCATGACATTATTACGCGGTGTGACGATGGTTTATACCGACGGTCGCCCAATTTCAACTGGTTTTACTGATGTTGCTGATAGCTTCTCGTGGATCGGTACAGGTTACTTATTAGGTGTGCCAGTGCCAATCTGGTTAATGGTTATTGTGTTTGCATCGGTTTGGTATTTACTTAACCACACACGCTTTGGTCGTTATGTTTATGCGCTTGGTGGTAACGAAGCTGCGACACGTTTATCAGGGATTAACGTTGATAAAGTGAAGATTGGTGTGTATGCCATTTGTGGTGTACTGGCTGCATTAGCGGGTCTGATTGTTACTTCACGTCTGTCATCTGCGCAACCAACTGCTGGTATGGGTTATGAGCTAGATGCGATTGCTGCGGTAGTTGTCGGCGGTACCAGTCTTGCTGGTGGTAAAGGCCGTATTATGGGCACGTTAATCGGTGCATTAATTATCGGTTTCCTAAATAACGCCTTAAACCTATTAGATGTATCTTCATATTTCCAAATGATTGCTAAAGCTGTGGTGATATTACTGGCAGTATTAGTCGAAACGAAAAAGAAATAACAATCATAATAATAAAACCATGATAGCAACAATACAAACACGATAAATAATCATAACAAAATCTGTGAACCTCATACCCTATCGAGGCAGCAGAATTAACTAATAAGAAGGTATATGTAATGAAAAAATTAGCAACCTTGATCTCTGCTGCTCTCGTTTCAGCATCTTTTAGTGCAACGGTAATGGCGCAAGATTCGATTGCCATGGTCGTTTCTACACTAAACAACCCTTTCTTTGTCACCATGAAAGAAGGTGCAGAAGCGAAAGCTGAAGCCTTAGGTTATGAGTTAATTGTGCTGGATTCGCAGAACGATCCAAGTAAAGAATTATCGAATGTTGAAGACTTAACGGTACGTGGTGTTAAAGCGATTCTAATCAACCCAACGGATTCAGATGCAGTATCGAACGCTATCCGTATGGCTAACCGTTCAGGCATTCCGGTATTAACATTAGATCGTGGTGCAAGTCGCGGTAAAGTGGTGAGTCACATTGCTTCTGACAACGTTGCTGGTGGTGAAATGGCGGGTCAATATATTACTGACACGATTGGCGCTAATGCCAAAGTGATTCAGTTAGAAGGCATCGCAGGTACATCTGCGGCACGTGAACGTGGTCAAGGCTTCATGCAAGCTGTTGATAAAAATAAGATGGATCTGCTAGGTAGTCAACCAGCTGATTTTGACCGCACAAAAGGGCTTAATGTAATGGAAAACATGCTTGCTGCTAATCCTGATGTACAAGCTGTATTTGCCCAGAACGATGAAATGGCATTAGGTGCTTTACGTGCAGTGCAAGCATCGGGTAAAGACGTATTAATCGTTGGCTTTGATGGCACTAAAGACGGTATCGCTGCAGTTAATCGCGGTATCTTAGGCGCGACAATTGCACAACAGCCTGGACTTATTGGTGCGCTGGGTGTTGAAGCCGCTGATAAAGTACTTAAAGGTCAACCGGTAGAAAAAAGCATCGCTGTACCACTTAAAGTGATCACTAAGTAATAATGCTTACCGCATAAATCGACTAGGGGCTAGTGTTTATCGCTATCCCCTTCATTCCACCCTTTGAATCCTGACTTAAGTGCATTGACGAGTTAGCTAATATTATTCAATAGCGTCGTTAATCTAATGTCATTAAGTCATGTTTTATTCTCTCCAGTTACAATGTATTAAGGCTCCTTTATGAATAAGTTAGTTGTGTTAGGCAGTGTTAACGCTGATCATGTTTTACAAGTGGCTTCTTTCCCGCGTCCAGGCGAAACCTTACTTGGGCATAGCTATGCTGTGATCCCTGGCGGTAAAGGTGCGAACCAAGCGGTAGCCGCTGCACGTTTAGGTGCTGATATAGCCTTTATCGCTTGTGTGGGTGATGATAGTTTTGGCACTAATATGATCGCCGAGTTTGGCCGCGATGGTATCAATACCCAAGCGGTGATGACGGAACAAGGCACGCCAACAGGTATCGCCATGATCCAGGTGGCTGCAACGGGCGAAAATAGTATTTGTATCTCGGCTGAAGCCAATGCCTGTTTAACACCAGAGCGACTTGCACCACATAGCGAGTTAATTGCACAAGCTGATACATTATTAATGCAATTAGAAACGCCGATTGCAACTATTACACAAGCCGCTAGAATAGCTAAACAATCGGGTACGCGAGTGGTATTAAACCCAGCGCCTGCGCAGCCATTAAGTGATGAACTATTGGCTGTCGTTGATTTGATCACGCCCAATGAAACCGAGGCTGAACTGTTAACTGGCATTAAAGTGACGGATATGGCATCAGCACAAATTGCGGCAGATGTATTACATGATAAAGGTATTAGCGAGGTGATGATCACGCTCGGTAGTCAAGGTGTGTGGATCAGCAAATCGGGCACAGGCAAACAAGTCAAAGGTTTCCGTGTTGATGCGGTAGATACGACAGCGGCAGGTGATACCTTTAATGGTGGCCTATTAGCGGGATCACAGGCTGGGTTAGCGTTAGATGATGCTATTTTATTTGCCCACGCAGCCGCTGCTATTTCTGTTACCCGCGTCGGTGCACAAACATCAATTCCAACAAAAATGGAAGTAGATGCGTTTTTAGCATTACAAAATTAACACGAATGATAGGTTGTGAAGATTTATAGGTGGTGAGTATTGAGTCGCCTTTTATTTACAACCTTTTATTCATAACATGGACAATATTAGCGAATGGCAACAATTAAAGACGTAGCAAAACATGCAGGTGTATCAACGTCAACAGTGAGTCATGTATTAAATAATACCCGCTATGTGAGTGAAGATGTGTCTGCGCGTGTGAAAGCAGCCGTTGACGAATTACGTTATGCGCCCTCTGCATTGGCGCGCAGTCTTAAAGTCCAGAGTACGAAAACATTCGGTATGTTGGTTACGACCTCAACCAACCCCTTCTTTGGGGAAGTGCTGAAGGGGGTAGAGCGTCGCTGTTATGAACATGGTTATACGCTTATTTTATGTAATACCGAAGGGGATGTGGCGCGTATGCATGCTAACCTAGATACACTATTACAAAAACGTGTTGATGGACTCATGTTGATGTGTAGCGAAGTTGAAAGCCAAGGTTTTAATTTATTTGAACGTCATAAACCAGTCCCTACAGTGGTGATGGATTGGGGCCCAACAAACTTCTCGTGCGATAAGATCCAAGATAATTCCCATCGCGGTGGTTATATGGCCACGCAGCATCTGATTGCCAAGGGCCATACTGAGATTGGCTGTATTACTGGTGTATTAGATAAATTAACCGCGCAGCAGCGTTTTGCGGGTTTTACCCAAGCAATGAAAGAAGCGGGTTTAGCGATTAATCCTAACTGGGTGACAGCGGGTAATTTTGAGTGCGAGGGCGGTGAACAAGCCTTTGCTGAAATGTTCGCTAACGGTCCATTGCCTTCGGCTTTGTTTGTCTGTAATGACATGATGGCGATGAGTGTGATTAATAGCGCGAGTAAAAAGGGTATCTCAGTACCACAAGACCTGTCTATTATCGGTTACGATGACATTAAGTTAGCTAAATACATTACCCCGTCATTAACCACTATTCACCAACCTAAGCACCGTTTAGGTAAAAAAGCCGTGGATATGTTGATCGAACAAATTAACTCGAAAACTGCAAGTAACCAAATTGTTGAGTTAGAGCCTACTTTAGTTGAACGCGACAGTGTTAAACATTTGAATAAGTAAGTGCTGTAAAGTTAAATTAATGAAGCATACTATTTATTAGAAATATGAGTTTATTAGAAATATGAGTTTATTAGAAAGATTAATTTATTAGCAAGGTTAGCCATTTTGGCTAACCTTTTTTTCACCTTTTTAGTCACTATCTATACTGAAAAATAACACTCCGCTGTCTTAATTCGACTATTTTCTGGTTATTAATTACTTTATCTACAAAATATATCATTTAAGATTTTTTTTCTTAATATGAAATATTATTTTCATTTGTAGTCGGTAATATGCCATATCAATTTGTTATAAAGTGTAACACTGTGTTTCACCTCACATAAGCTTATGAAAAATTATGTTTGGGATTATTCAGTATATTGATGCTATTGCCGTATTTAAGACGGCATTTATAATTAAATAGTATGGAGCTGAATATGAAATGTTGTAAAGGTGGTCGAGTGATTAAGGTAAGCCGTACTTGGTTACAAAAATTATTTTATAGTAGTATCTATAAGTGTAATTCCTGTGGTGCTGTCACTAAATTGAAAAAATAGTACATATTAGTTTAAAAAGAAAACCTATTTAGATACTTATTTGAAGTGATCATCAATAGGCTTTTTTGTTTCTGAAATTAAAATACAGAGCGACTATTCACTGCGGTAAACTGCTGATATAAGCTTTGCACTTCAATGGGATCGAAAGGTTCTATGTAAGTTAGTTGACTCAAGCGATGCGTAATATTCTGTAAATCGTGTGAACGCTGTTGTGCTCGATGTTGATAGCGCTGTAGTGCACTTGGAATATCGTTAAAGTTAGCGGCTAGACTTTGCGCTAGAATATAGGCGTTTTCAATACCTAAACTAAAACCTATGCCCATGGTTGGCAATACCGAACAACATGCATCGCCAAGTAATACTGCATTACCTCTGCTCCATTGTGAGAACGGGGCGAGATCGGCTAAAGGCGAGGGCATGATTTGCGATTCAGGTGTACTTTTAATCATCTCGAGTAGAAATGGCGAATAGTGAGCAAATTTTTCTAAAATACGCGCTTTATCCAGTGTTTCACCTTTTGCAACAGGGCAGGCTGCAAACCAGTACTTTGAATGGTTTTCTCGGTCGTAAGTATAAGTAACAATACGTGATTGCATACCAGCAAACACGTAACACTCATCATCACTTATTTCAGGTGCATTAAAGTCAACGGTACCACGACAACAGTAAACGCCAGGTTGGCGTATGCTTACTTCTGGCGCAACAAACTGGCGAACTTGTGAGAATAACCCATCCGCACCGACAATAACGTCAGCAATAAGTGGTTCCCCGTTAATCAGAACCGTTTCGTTTTCAACACTGCAGTGCTGGCCTGTCAGGATATTTTCTGCACCAAAAGCAGTTAATAATAATTGATAAAGATCGTGCCGATGAAACAAGCCTATCGGGGCATTAACGCTATTGTCTGTCGCTTGCATGGACAGTTGGTTAATCATGTCAGATGTTGCGGTTAATGTGGTAATAAGATCAACGCTATTGCCTGTCGAGCTCACCTTCTTGGCATCCGTTAACGCGGCTAAGATCTGCATGCCTTCAGGCCACATGATAATACCTGTACCATCTGCTCTTGGCTTATCTGCTTTTTCATAAACAGTCGCTTCAATGCCAAACATGCGCAGTGATAAAGCCAGTGCTAGACCGTTTAACCCTGCACCGACAATGGCTATGTTTAGATCTTTTTTGTCCATTAACTTATTCCTTATTTTCTATGCGTTATTGTGTACTTGATGTGACTAACTCACTGTTTATTAAAATATAACACGGCATGATGATGTTTTTAATCGTTTATATTTTTCATCTAAGGCGTGAAGTTCCATTGAAATTGAAAAAAGACGGTTATCTAGTATTTTTACGAGTTACCCAGTATTAGTTTTACTAATACAATGTTCACAAGCAAGGCAAGGTACACGTGCTATGACTAAGAGTTTCAATGACGCTTGTAGATAGCGACAGCGTAACAACTTGTTTTAATCTTCGACTTTATCAATATTGGAATTTTTTATGAAAAAACTAAATAAAGCATTGTCTCTTACATTAGCTGCAATCGTATCTATGCCAACACTTGCTGAAAATATTAATACCGATGATTTTTCTTTTGGTGGTCGTGTTGAAGCAAGAGCTGGACTGACTGATAGTGATTTTGATGACAAGTCTCGTGTACGTTTAAACGGCCAAGGCAAGCATGTTATTAATGACGATATAACAGCGGTTGGTAAATTTGAATATGAGCTAACGCAAGAAGATAACTCATCAGATACAACTGTACAAAATAAAACACGTTATTTATACGTTGGTGCTGAGACTGCATTCGGTACAGTGACATATGGTACGCAAGATAACGCTGTTACTTACCTAACAAACTTCACTGATATGGCTGAATACTTCAGTGGTTACACTAATGAAAGTATCACTGCAAGTGGCGACAGAGCTGAAGACACAGTGCTTTATGCTATCAATAAAGGTGACTTAACTGTTCATGCATCGGCTAATCTAAAAGAGACCGAAAATGGCGGTGGCTTGATGGTTGCTTATAAAGTACATCAAAACATTGAAATCAGTGCGGGTTATGCAGCAACTGAAGGTTTTACTGAAAATAACAGCGACACATTCTTAGATGAGACTGAATCATCAGACGTTTACATGATCGGTGCACGTTATACGAAAGATGGCTTGTTAGTGTCTGGTCTTGTGCAAGCGGGTAGCTATGGCGGTTCAGATTTCGATGCTGTTGACGCATTCGCTGCTTACTCATTTGGTGAAAACAGTGTAAACGTTTCATATAACTACTATAGTGCGGATGATACAAACGAGTTAGACGTAAACTTTGTAGCGTTTGAATATGCACGTTATATCGGTGATGTTGCTGCATACGCGAGTTATAAAATTGCTTTAGATGATGATACATCAGCTGGTAGCGGTCCTAACAATAAGAATGCAGATGAATTCATTATCGGCGCTCGTTATTCTTTCTAATCCTACCTAATTAATACCGTTATGTAGCGATACTAGCCTCCCACGTGGAGGCTTTTTCGATCTTAGCTAATGGCTATTTAGGTTTGAATCGTTTATGTCATTCGAACCAATATATCCCATCTGAAATACTCATTTATCCTTCTGATTCTCACGTGTTAAGGTATTAATTCATTTCGCTAACTCAAGGATGAGTGTATGCAATTAAGATCACTTCGGTTAATTCTATCGATATTTAAGACATTTTTCATATCATCGTTTATGGCACTATTAATATCTATATCACCGCCAGTTTATGCAAAAGCGGAGGATTTCTTTCGGCTTAACAGTGGCGGGTTGTTGATAAGTGGTATTGAAATGAAATATTCAGACGTGATGGCGATGATTAAAAAAGACCAATCGTCGGAACGAATTGGACGTGATCGTTATATTTTAGATGCCTCGATAGGAGGTAAATTTGATGTTCAATTCAAATTTAGCCGTGGTAAGTTAATTGAAATTGATGCTAAACAGCTAGGTCGTCAACATCATTAGCCTGACTTATGCTTGATTTTGACCTCAAATTTACGCTAGGCAATTCGTTTTATACTTTTTGAACTGAATTTTATATAAGCATACTCATTAAGTTGTATTGATATCGATAGTAGCTGATTTTGATCAAAGTAAAGTTAAGTAAAAGGAATACACTATCATTAAGTTGTTTATTAGTATTTATGGTTGAGTGTTGGTTTAAACTTGGGTTAATCTGCGTTTTTACTAATTAATCGATTAATTTAAAATATTATTTTTAACTATTATGTTTAAATCTTAATGGTAACACTCACTGTCACTATCAACGTAATTCACACTTTTAACTATCACTGCATTTAAATGGAATGATTCATGAAAAACATAAATAAAGCATTATCTCTGACATTAGCAGCAATCGTATCTATGCCAACACTGGCTGAAAGCATCAACACTGATGACTTCTCTTTTGGTGGTCGTATCGAAGCAAGAGGCTCACTTACGGATAGTGATTTCAATGATAAATCACGTGTACGTATTAATGGTCAAGGTAAGCATGAGATTAATGAAGCTTTAACTGCTGTTGGTAAATTCGAGTATGAATTAACGCAAGAAGATAATAGTTCTGACACAACAGTTAAAAATAACCTTCGTTATGCATACGTTGGTGTTGAAACTGCGCACGGTACTTTGACATACGGTACGCAAGATAACGCTGTTACTTATCTTACTAACTTCACCGATGTTGCTGAAGTTTACAGTGGTTACACAAACGAAGAGTTTTCTGCAAGCGGTGACCGTTCTGAAGATACTGTGCTTTATAGTGTGGTTAAAGGTGATTTAACATTCAACGCATCAGCTAATCTACAAGAAAATGAAAAAGGCGGCGGTTTGATGGCTGCTTATAAATTGCTACCAAGCGTTGAAGTAAGTGCGGGTTATGCAGCAACAGAAACTGCTGTGGGTGAAACTGATTCATCTGATGTTTATATGCTTGGTGCTCGTTATACTAACGGCGGTGTTTTAGTTTCAGGTCTAGTACAAAAAGGTGCTGCAGACGGTACTGATTTTGACGCAGTTGACGCATTCGCATCTTATGGCTTTGGCGAAAACAAAGTAAGTGTTTCATATAACTACCTACAATTTGATGGCGACGATATGGCTCAAGATGTTAACTTTGTGGCATTTGAATATGGCCGTTATATTGGTGACGTAGCTGCATACGCCGGCTATAAAGTTGCATTAGGCTCTGATATGTCAGCTGGTAAAGGCAATAACAACAACGCAGACGAATTCATCGTTGGTGCTCGTTACTCTTTCTAAGGTTGATTGATTCAATGTGACTATGCATTGAATTTTATCTCCAGTTAGGCAGCGTGAAAGCAATCGTTCACGCTCGCCACTTCTACCGGTTTCTTAGTCTTTCCCGTAGCAGAAGTAATAGTTATTTATATGAAACCCCGCTTATTTGCAGTAAGCGGTTTTTTTTGATCTTAAAACTCGCTATCTTCCAGTCGTCTATCTCGAACATATTCTGCGTAATAAAGGGACATCACAATATGTGTTTTTTCGATTGCAGATGAACCTTGGGTACCTGTTAGTTTTATCGTTTTGTGAGGTTTGCATTTTTCCACATAGGATTGCAGTGACTTAGCTCTAGTGCGCTTTCCGCTTTTAACTTCTACAGGAACGATCCTGCCCACTTCATCGGTGAAGATAAATTCAATTTCAGCTCTTGCGTCACCCCAAGAAAAACTAGGCTCGATACCGCAAGCTGCAAACTCTTGTTGAACAACATTTTCTGCAATATAACCCTTGTACTCGTAACCTTGTAGTTTAATTTCCCTGTAGCTTGTCCCTAGCATATGGTTCAGCAACCCAGTATCAAAGAAAAATAGTTTAACGGTATTGTCTTTTTGATAAGCAGCAAGTGGTGATCTAGGTTGACCTTCAACTGGGAAGTTCTTTAATGCTAAGCGGCATTTGTGAAGCCATGTGATAGCTGTTTCAAACTCTGTATATCTAGATTTTCGTTCATGCACGCCTTTGAATTTGAAACGTTTGACAGAACCATCAAATACAGATGAAAGTTGAGAAGGAATGTCCCTAAAGACGGATAGTGACGTGTAGGGAGGTAATAAGGCTGAGTGACGAAAATACTCTAAGATAAAGCTTCATGCGACTAGCTGAAGGGGCCGTCCATGGTTTGTAAGGCATGGACTCATTTTACGCGCTAACCTACATCCAATAAGTACGTTGCTCTGGCATAAAGTCGCTGGTATCAGACATGTTTTTCATTTCGCCATTTTGTTCTTCTGTCTCTGGCACTTCTAATTTTTCGCCCTGGGCATTAACGACATCGCTCGCGTTTATTTGTGGCTTATCCAAGTCATCAACGCTAATTGATTGATCTGCTGTGACATCTTCAACGCTGGCAGGGGCGAAAGATTGGATATTACTTGTTGGTTGGTTCATTGGTAAGTTTGAGTTTGTGCTGCAACCTTGATTCAATAAACAAAGCAGTATAATTATTTTTAATTTATTCATGAACACCCCATACAGGTATGGTTATATATTTATTAAAACTATTCGACCTGAGTTTTCAGCACAGCCATAACAGCCATGAACTCACCAATGGCGAGTAAACCATTCTTTTCTGGTTTTTTTTCTTCTGCTTTATTACCGATTTTAGCCAAAGCACCGTCTTTATCGCTACCAGTTCCGTTACTGCAAGCTTGAAGTGATAGACAAAGAAACATCGTTAAAACTAATTTACTCATAACCACTCCATTTATTTACGCTTTAAAAACAAGGTTTTATCAGTTTTTGTTGCATTTTAGATAAAGAAAAGCCCATTGAATCAAACCATTCAATGGGCTGCGACATTAATTCGTTGCAGATTCATTAGGTTAAGCTGATTTTTTGGTTTATTAAAATATCCAGGAGCGCATTTTAGTACTTATCCCATACCAAATCAATTCTACAGTATGCTTTTCTTTTTCATTAGCGAGACTCTAGGTCTTATACTTTGTATTGTGTTATGACTGCACTTGAGTTTTTAATAGTGCCATTACCGCCATAAATTGTGTAATGGCAAGAAGACCATTCTTCTTTTTATCTTCTTTAGTTTTATTCTCTGGCACTGTTAGTTTATTTGTCGTTGATGTGTCGCCAATACCTATCGCGAGATTAATGCCGAGGTTACTACAGGCTTGAAGTGACAGAGAAAGGCAGATTATAAGGACTATTTTGTTCATTTTCAAATCTTACTTTATTGTTTAATTACAGGCGCTTACAAACGCTTACAATTTAATTTGTTGAATTTTAGGCAAAGAAAAGCCCATTGAATCAAACCATTCAATGGGCTGCGACACTTAGGAGGGTGCCGTTCTAACTTGCGTTTGGTGGAGTCGGGGGGAGTTGAACCCCCGTCCGAAAAACCTACATCCGCGGTACTACATGTTTAGTCATCTCTATTAATTTAACTTTATGCGAAGCCGAGTGACAGGCCGAACAAAAGCGTGCTCGATTGGTTTTAGCACTTT
Source organism: Moritella marina ATCC 15381 (assembly GCF_008931805.1). GTDB lineage: Bacteria > Pseudomonadota > Gammaproteobacteria > Enterobacterales > Moritellaceae > Moritella > Moritella marina. The sequence goes on from NZ_CP044399.1 coordinate 45,508, forward strand.
CTCTACGAGCGAAGAGTCCATGCGATCCTGATATTTAATGACCATACAATATTAGAGACCCTCAGGCAGGGTTCTAAATGATGGCTAGCAAGCCTAAGCTGCTAGAGAGTAGTTAGAGTCGTTTGCAACTATAACAGTGCGGCTTTTTACGAGGCCAACCGCCCCTCGACATGCACCTAGGGTTTCGTGAATCTCGTCGAATCCTAAATCGACCCCAGAACTAAAATTCTACGCCAATAGTGTAGAATTGCAACAAATTAACGAACTTTATGCTTCATCATTCGTTCTTTGTCTATTTTCCATTCACGATCTTTCACATCTGAACGTTTATCGTGCTCTTTTTTACCTTTTGCAAGGCCAATATTGATTTTCACCCATGCCTGTTTCCAGTACATAGATGTCGCCACGATAGTATAACCTTGACGCTCAACTTTACTTGCTAGCACTTCTAATTCGCGCTTGTTTAATAACAGCTTACGAATACGTGTTGGGTTACATACTACGTGCGTTGATGCTGCGTCGAGTGGCATGATCTGCGCACCAGACATAAATGCTTCACCGTTTTTAATAAACACATAACTTTCAGTAATGTTTACTTTACCAGCACGTAATGATTTAACTTCCCAACCTTGAAGTTCTAATCCAGCTTCTAAGCGGTCTTCGATTTTATATTCGAAACTAGCGGTCTTATTTCGCGCTATCGTGTTTTCGCTATTTTTTGGTTTTTTCTTAGCCATAATTTATCTTTATGCACCCATCATTGACGGAATTTAATGTTATAAATATTATAACAAAATCGCATTTTATCCTAGTACTTGTCTTGCTTTGCGCGGAATAACAAATGAATTTTAGTGAGATAAATGCTAAAGTTGCCTGCTTATTACTAACGGCCGCGAGATATTGAGCCTTTAGTAAACGATTTGATTTTTAGATTATAGTTTTGAAGATAGGGGCACGTATGCCACGGATAACGCGCAGCGCACTGTTAATGTATAGCGCTGACCAAATGTTTAATTTAGTAAACGATGTTGATGCATACCCAGATTTTTTACCCGGTTGTACAGGTACTCGTATTTTAGATGAACACGATGACCAAATGACAGCCGCGGTTGATGTTGCTAAAGCCGGTATTAGTAAAACCTTCACCACCAAAAATACCCTGATACCAGGGCGACAAGTGAAAATGGATCTTGTTGATGGACCGTTCAAAAAACTCACCGGTGGTTGGACGTTTAAAGCATTAGATGAAACGGCGTGTAAAGTGACGCTTGATTTAGAATTTGTATTTAGTAGTAAATTAGTGGAAGTGGCGTTTGGCCGTATTTTCTCTGACTTAGTGAATAACATGGTGCAGTCTTTTACCGACCGTGCTAAAGAGGTTTATGGTGTCGAGAAAAATTAATGTTGAAGTGATTTATGCGCTGCCGAAAGAGCAAATTACCTTTAAGGTAAGTATTGAGCAGGGGGCAACAGCACAGCAAGTGATCGAGGTATCTGGTATTTTAGTTAAATACCCAGAGATAGAATTAAAAACCAATAAACTGGGTATTTATAGCCGTTTAATCAAACTAGATACTGTGATTGAAGACGGTGAGCGTGTTGAAATATATCGCCCATTAATCGCAGATCCAAAAGAAATGCGTAAGCGTCGCGCGGGAAAAGCCAAAGAAGAAGGGCGATTGCACGAAAAGACCGGTCAGAAAATAAAATAATGCCATTGGCAGAATATAAATAAAAATCACAATCTAGCGCAGGTTGTGATTTTTATTATCTAAACTCAGGTTAAATAGAAATTGCAGTTTTTTTATTGACCCAGGGGTGTTGAAAAGTCTGGGCTTAGTGGATAATCACCCACCACAGTCTTCAAGTTATTACCTGAAAATGTTAACACCAATTCTTTTGTGGTTACATCACCACGGCCTGTTTTAAAGCGGTATAAGTAATTCCACACATCACGATCGAACGAATCAACCAGCATCGGACTACCAAGCACAAATGTGACTTGTTCTTTAGTCATATCAACACGTAATTTGTCTACTTGGTCATCTTCAACATAGTTACCTTGTGGGATATCAATTTTATAAACCAGTTTTTCAAGAATTGAGCAGCCCGATAAACTAAAGATAGCCAAGCCTGCAATAAGTAAGTGTTTTAAGCGCATAAGTATTTTGCTAATTAAGTCCATATAATAAAGGTAAATAGTAACTCGGCTGGCGAGTGAAGTAAATCGGTGTATTCGCCGACTCGCTTAAGTTAGTTGATTAGAGGTTAAATGCAGGGAATAGTTCCCTACATTTATGGATAGGATGCGTGTTTAAACTAACATTTCAGCGGCGTTGTTCAAGGTTGAGGCGGTGATCTTATCGCCACCGAGTAAACGTGCAAGTTCTTCGATACGCATTTCTTGGCTTAAGGCTTTCATACAGGTCTCGGTTGTTTTACCGTCGGTGGTTTTACTTACATACATTTGTTGATGGCCTTTTGATGCCACTTGCGGTAAATGGGTTACGCACATGACCTGTGTTTTCTCACCTAACTGGCGCAGTAATTTACCGACAATAGAGGCTGTTTGTCCTGAGATACCGACATCGACTTCATCAAAAATGAGCGTTGGCGTTGATATTTTTTGCGCCGTGATCACTTGGATCGCTAAACTAATACGGGACAGCTCACCACCTGATGCCACTTTACCTAATGCTTGTAATGGCTGGCCAGGGTTGGTTGAAACTAAGAAGTTAATATTATCTAAGCCGTGTGGGTTAGGGGTTTTATGTTCAAAAGCTTCAAGCACCATTTCAAAACAACCGTTTTCCATGCTTAACTCGTGCATGCTGGCTGTGATCAGTTTATTTAGCTGTTTGGCGTATTTCTGACGACTAATCGACAGCTTTTCTGCTTGTTGGTTATATTTACTTTGTGACTCAGCTAATTCAAGCTTAATGCTTTCGATACGTTCGTCATCATCGGCAATATTTTCTAATTCGGCTTTCAACATGTGGTGATGTGTTGCTAACTGATCTGCTGGTACTTGATGTTTACGAGCGAGTTCTAAGGCTTTACCTAAGCGTTCATCAAGGTATTCGAATTGCTGTGGATCACGGTCAAGGTTATCGGTGTAGCTGCGGAGTTCATTACCTGCTTCTTCAACCAGAACGACCGCTTCTTGTAAGGTATCTGTGATGGATTTTAATTTTGGATCCATGTCGAGCAAGTTTTCTAAGCGATGAGTAACGACTTGCAGCATACTGCAGATGGTGTTGTCTTCATTTTCATACAGGGTATCAGCACTGATCATGCACTCTTCAACTAACTCGGTGCTATTGGCAAGTAATCTATGTTCTGCTTCAATTTGGCTGTATTCACCATCAGCAAGGGCAAATTCGTCTAATTCTGATACTTGGTATTGTAATAACTGCTGTCGTGCGGCGCGTTGTTGTTGGTTTTGTAATAATTTCTTTTCTTCATTAGCGAGGTTGTGCCATGTTCGGTAACCGTCACGCACATTGAGCTGCAGTTTAGTATGACTTGCATAACCATCAAGAATGGCTAGCTGAATCTCTGGTTTTAATAAGGTTTGGTGAGCATGTTGTCCGTGCACTTGTACCAAAAATTGTGAGATTGATTTAAGTTGTTGTAATGGTACTGGGATCCCATTGATATAACCTTTAGATCGACCTTCAGCGGTGATCACGCGACGCAGGATACATTCATCTTCATTATTTAATTCGTGCTCGACCAACCATTTATAGGCGAGTGAACTTGGTTCTACGGTAAAGATCGCGCTTATTTCAGCTTTCTTTTCACCGGGGCGCACTGTACTAGCGTCGGCGCGAGATCCTAAAGCGAGCCCTAAAGCATCGATAGCAATAGACTTACCGGCACCAGTTTCACCTGTTACGGTTGTCATTCCCGATTTTAGTTCAAGTTCTAAAAATTTAACGATAGCAAAATTATGAATAGTGAGTTGCGTTAGCATGCGTATCCTGTTTATTTTATCAGGCTGGGTTTATATACAGTATATATGCGCTAACCCATAAGTGTAAATACTTTGCGTTTAGTTGCGTGGTTTATTTTTATTTTGTGATCTCGATTTACTGGCGTGATCTCGGGAAACTCTTTGGGGAGTGTGGATAGAGTGAGTCGATGAGAAGTGAGTTGGTCGTGACCTGATAGAAATGGATAATAACGACAGAAGAGCGCTGCGTAAGGCTTAATCGTGGTATGAGCCTTACGCAGTGACTATTTAGGTTAAAATAATTTACTGCCCCAACCTAGCTTTTCACGTAAAACATTAAAATAATCATAACTCTTAGGATGGATCAGGTGTAGATGGTTTTTGTCACGCTTAATGATTATTTCATCACCAGGTAACACACCAATGTGCACATGACCATCGCAACTGACCATCATGTTCTCTTCATTGTTTGGCGATACGACTAAGCGTACTGTGCTATTCGCATTGATCACAATTGGTCGGCTCGACAACGTATGCGGGAACATGGCCATTAGCGAGATAGCTTCTAAGTTTGGCGATACGATTGGACCACCGGCTGACAATGAGTAAGCGGTTGAACCTGTCGGCGTTGATACCAGTAGGCCGTCGGCACGTTGACTGAGCATAAAGCTATTGTCGATATAGACTTCAAACTCGATCATGGCAGGGATCTTACCTGGATGTAAGATGGTTTCATTAAAGGCAAGGTTGGTTGCTTTTAACATGCCGTAGCGATATATCGAGGTATTCAATAAAATACGCTTTTCTGAAATGTACTCACCTTTTAATACCCCCAATAAGTGTTCGTCGAAGGCTTCAGGATCAAGGTCGGTTAGAAAGCCTAAATTACCTCGGTTAACTCCGATAACGGCGATATCGAAACGTGATAATACCCGGCCTGCGCCTAACATATTACCATCACCACCGACGACGATGGCGAGGTCGGCTTCTTCACCTAAATTCATCAGCGGGCGGGATACGACTTCTGCCATCTCCAGATCTTGGGATACACGGCTATCCACAATGACGATGTAGTTATGTTTAGTTAAAAAATTATGTAAGGCAATAAGGGTTTTCGTTGTTTCTGGATGCTTGGGTTTGCCGATTAACCCGATAGTTTTGAATTCTCTCTTCATTGCCTTGATTCCACTAAGTAAGTATAGAAGTAGTATACCCAAACTACTTCAGGATGCTATACCAGAGACTAGCAGGGATAACAGAACAAGGCTCAATATACAGATAATGGTTACTCCATTTTCAAATATTGTAACGAAGTACTGTTATTCCAGCTAGCCTCCCGCAGGGCAAGCCGAAAGAAAGCATCTTCGGCGTTATGAAGTCTTGATTTAGAATAACTAAATCGTCGACTTCATGCCTTGAATATACTCTCCTTTCGGTTTGCTGGTTGTGAATCTTGAAGTGGTGTGGGTATATATACTTAAGCGAGTTGAAGATTCAAAGATTAAAGACAATATATATAGCGCTTCATTAGCTATTTCAGCTGTAATTTTCACACTATTTTACCCTAGGAGTTAACTAGAGATGAATTTGACTTGAATCTCGTGTTAGGATCCCCATAATATTTCGGTATAACCCATAAATTGTAATATAGTGTGCTTATATAAAGTATGCTGAATTGAATGTCGGAGAAAGTAATGAGCAGCGAAGAGCAAAAAGTACAGGCTGAAAAGCAAGTTGAAGCACAGTCAGTAACAGAAGCTGAAGTACAGCCTGTCGTTGAAGGCGTTACAGCTGAAGAAGTGGCAGTTGAAGAAGCAACTGTGGAAGTTGATGAGTCTGTTGCACGTATCGCTGCACTAGAAGCTGAACTTGCAAAAGCAACGGCATCTGCAGCTGAATTTAAAGACGCTGCATTACGCGCTAAAGCTGACGCTGATAACATTCGTCGCCGTGCTGCGATTGATGTCGATAAAGCCAAGAAATTCGCGTTAGAAAAATTTGCTAATGAACTACTACCGGTTATTGATAACATGGAACGTGGTCTACAACATGCAGATAAAACCAATGAAGCATTACTACCGCTTATCGAAGGTATCGAGCTAACGGCTAAATCGCTTGAATCTGCATTAGAAAAATTCGGTGTTAAATCGGTTAACCCTGAAGGTGAAAAATTCAACCCTGAGTTACATCAAGCAATGAGCATGATTGAAAACCCAGATGTTGAACCAAATACAGTGATCACTGTAATGCAAAAAGGTTATGAGCTTAATGGTCGTTTAATTCGTCCAGCTATGGTGATGATCTCTAAAGCCGCACCAGCAGTAACACCAACAATTGATACTCAAGCTTAATTGTTGATATAAAAATAATTAAATGAAAATAGAGCCGTTTGGCTCTATTTTTTTGTCTGCAATTTATCCGTGATTTATAGGCATTGGTATAATTTAGTGTATCGATTAATCTGCAGGATAAAATGCGCCAAGAATCGCTGGGCGACTCGCGCCTGTCACGGCCGGTAGATTACCTGGTTGTTTATGTACATGCTGTTTTGCTAACCACGCAAACGCAATGGCTTCAACCCAATCCGGATCAATACCAATCTCTGCGGTAGTCATCACGGGGTAGTTTGGTAAGACTTCGGCTATATCAGCCATCAGTAATGGATTCGCCGCGCCGCCACCACAAATATACACTTCAGTTCGATTATTTAAGTTATTAGAGTTGTTATTATTATCAAGCGCTAATTTATTCACTTCATTAGCAATCGACACTGCAGTAAAACGGGTTAAAGTGCGCTGTACATCGGCATCGCTATATGTATTGCCATGTGGGCTATTAGCTAAATAGGGCTGTAACCAAGCTAAGTTAAATAACTCCCGACCCGTGCTTTTCGGTGGCGTTAATTCAAAGTAAGGGTGCTGTAGTAATAAATTTAATAGTGGCTGAATAATTACGCCCGATTTAGCCCAGTTACCGTCTTCGTCATAATTTTTCGTACTGTTGTTTTTAGCAGAAAACCAAGCATCGAGTAGTGTATTTCCCGGGCCGGTATCATAACCCACGACAGGTTTACTTTGATCTAAGCTGGGTAGGTAAGTGATATTCGCTAAGCCGCCAATATTAACAATCGCGCGATTGATGGCAGGGTGTTGAAATACCGCTTGATGGAACGCGGGCACTAAAGGTGCTCCTTGGCCGCCAAGGGCCATATCTTTGCGTCTAAAGTCGGCTACGGTATCAATATTAGTTAAAGCGGCAAGGATATTGGCGTCACCTATTTGCAGGGTAAAGCCATGTTCAGGATGGTGCCGTATGGTCTGGCCGTGAGAGCCAATGGCTGTGATATCACTGGCGGTATACGCTGTTTTAGCCAGTAACTGCTGACAAGCAAGTGCAAAGGCTTGTGCAAGCGGCAGCTCTATCCTTGCTAATGCACTGATCTCATCATTGCTTGGTCGACATAATTGATGCAGTTGTGCGGTTAGCTCCGCTGGCATAGGCTGTAAATGTTCAGCGACTAATTCACAGCGGTTACCAGCACCATCATTAGCACCATCATCATCAGCACTATTAAATGCAACCAACGCCGTATCAATACCGTCAATACTGGTGCCCGACATGAGACCGATATATAATTCTCGTTGCTTGGCCATCAACTTTCCCTATGCTGAGTTTATTGTCCGATTAAGCTATATAGCTTGGCGTTATTTTCCAATTGCTCGATGATGTTTTTCGCTTTCGACACAAACTGGGTTTTATCCTTGCCACGTAATGAATCGGCTTTGGGCAATGCTACCGTTTTGGGGTTTTTATGCTTACCATTAACCAAGAATTCATAATGTAAATGCGCGCCTGTTACACGGCCCGTAGCCCCCACAGTACCAATCTTTTGGTTCTGTTTAACACGTTGGCCCTTTTTGACTGTGCGTTTATTCAAGTGCAGATATTTAGTGACAATGTTAGCGTTATGCTTAATAAAGACGTAATTACCGTTAAAACGATTATAAGCAGAGGCGATCACTTTACCATCACCAGCAGATACAATTGGCGTGCCGGTTCTTGCTGCATAATCAATACCATTATGAGCACGTACTTTACCGGTCACTGGATGGCGGCGATTACGGTTAAAGCTAGAACTAATATATTTAAAGTTTACTGGCGCACGTAGGAAGGCTTTACGCATAGAGCGACCTGATGGTGTGTAGTAACTGCCATCTTGGTGGCGCACAGCTTGGAATTTATCACCTTGGTTAATAAACTCGGCGGCTAAAATATTACCGGTAGAGATAAAACCACCGTCAATGTATTGCTCTTCATAGATAACTGCAAAACTATCGCCAGCACGTATATCTAAGGCGAAATCAATATCCCAACCAAAGACGGTGGCTAAGTTCATTATTTGTTTTGCTGGCATATCTGCTTTTACCCCGGCATTCCAGAAGTTACTGGTGATCTCCGCGCGGGCAAACTGTTCTCGAATTTCAATTTGGTTTTTAATGTTTTTGGTACTGTAACCATCAGCCGTTTTATTGATATATAACGATTCTGTGGTGCTATATGGGTATATCAGCTCAACAAATTCGCCATTATTATCTGTTGTAATGGTTAATTTTTGGCCAGGATATATGCTGCGTAAGCGTTTTGCCGATGTTAATCTGTCGATTTCATAGATAGTTTTTGTCGATAAATGGCCACGCTTGCCGATTAATGACAGGTTATCACCCGATTTCACGACAATCTCTTCAGTGGTTAATCGTTGAATAACCGGCTTATTATCCTCTGCTGCGACTATATTTGGTAATTTTAAACTGTAGCGGTCGCCGATTTTATAGAGATAGAAAGATTCTGCATCTGATGATACTGGTGCGCTGGTGGACACAGGTAGAAACAGCAGCGTAATGATCAAACCAAAGATAATGAGAATGAACGTTCGGTGTTGTTTTGGTAATAGCTTAAAACGCTTACCGAATGACATAAAAAAGCACTACCTTGTGGTAATTTAAAAATAAGAGCCATATTCTAACAAATACTAAGGTCTGTGCAAAAAAAATTATCCTGAAATGCCAGAGTGCAACGGTTTTCAATTGTGATGCTATCCAGTACTATAGAGTGATTATATTTAGGTAATAAGTGTGGAGCTTAACATTATGACGCAAATCAATGATGCGTTACGCGAAATTAAACGTGGTACAGAAGAAATCCTAGTTGAAGAAGAGCTAGTTGCAAAACTAAAAGAAGGTCGTCCGCTAAGAATTAAATTAGGTGCTGATCCAACCGGTGCAGATCTACATTTAGGCCATACTGTTATCTTAAACAAGTTACGCCAATTCCAAGATCTTGGTCATGAAGTGATTTTCTTGATTGGCGATTTCACGGCAACTGTAGGTGATCCGTCAGGTAAAAATTCGACGCGTCCACCGCTAACACGTGAAGATGTTCTGGTTAATGCAAAAACATATACCGACCAGGTATTCAAAATTTTAGATGAAGCAAAAACCCGTATTGAGTTTAACTCAACATGGTTAAATGAATTAGGTGCTGCTGGCATGATCCGTTTAGCGTCGCAACAGACTGTTGCACGTATGCTAGAACGTGATGATTTCAAAAAACGTTATGCGTCTAATCAAGGTATTGCGATCCACGAGTTCATGTACCCATTACTACAAGGTTATGATTCGGTTGCGCTTAAATCAGATGTTGAGCTTGGCGGTACAGATCAAAAATTCAACCTATTAATGGGTCGTGAATTACAAAAAGCAGAAGGTCAAAAACCACAATCGGTTATCATGATGCCACTGCTTGTTGGTCTAGACGGTGTTAAAAAAATGTCTAAGTCAGCGAACAACTATATTGGTGTAACAGATGCACCAAACGAGATGTTTGGTAAGATCATGTCTATTACAGATGACTTGATGTGGAACTACTTTGAGCTGTTATCATTCCGCCCATTGGCTGAAATTGAGAAATTTAAAGCAGATATTGCAGCAAACGCAGTAAACCCGCGTGATGTTAAGATCTCATTAGCGAAAGAAATCATTGCTCGTTTCCACGATGAAGCGGCTGCTGAAAGTGCACATAATGATTTCACTCAGCGTTTTTCTAAAAATGCGATCCCTGATGAGATGCCTGAATTTGATTTTGCTGTCAGTGATGAGCTCGCGATTGCTAACTTATTAAAAGAAGCTGGTTTGGTATCTGGTACGTCGGAAGCGATGCGCATGATCAAACAAGGCGCTGTGAAGATTGATGGCGATAAAGTAGAAGATACACGCTTTGTACCTGCTGCCGGTACTGCTGTATACCAAGTGGGTAAACGTAAGTTTGCACGTATTACCCTTGGCTAATCGCTGATAATGCGTATTTAATAGTCAAGTAATAAAGAAAAAGCCCGTTATGATGATTGTCATAACGGGCTTTTTAGTTTCAAGCGGCTAGCTAATGTTATTTATTCTCGGTGATGTTTTAAAACAAAAATGGGTAAGCGTAAATGCCAATGTACAGCTGCCATGCGCAGTGTAAATACGCCTGTCATAGCGAGTAACATTGCCAAACCTTCTGTGATCCCAAGAGCCAGTGCGCCAGTATAAACCACGCCTCCCAGCACTGAGGCTGTCGCATAGATGTCTTTTTGTAATACCATCGGCACGCGGCTCGCCAATAGATCGCGGATAATACCGCCTGCGACACCGGTGATCACGCCCATGACTACTGCTGTCATACCCGGTGCGCCATACGCTAAGGCTTTCTGTGTACCGATCACGGTGAATAAGGCTAAACCTGCGGCATCGGCTAGCGGTAATAATATTGGCGGCATACGGTGACTACGATTGGCAAATAGTATCGTTAGTAGAGAGGTTAGAATAATAACGGTGAGGTAAGTGGGATCGTGTACCCAGAATGCAGGACCTACATCCAAAACTGCATCACGTATGGTACCGCCGCCAATGGCGGTTACCGCGGCCAATACGGTTGCACCGAAAGGGTCCATACGCATTTGACCTGCGACTTGTACGCCTGATATTGCAAAAACGGCAGTGCCAGCTAAATCGAGTAAATATATCATATCCATGTTCATCATCAGTAAACTTATTAATCCTTTCTACATTTGTCCGTGATTACGAAATGCTGAGTATACGGATAGAGAAAATGATTTCTTCTAGCTATATCGAAGTTCTAACAAATAAAGTTGCAAAATATAGATAAAATTTGAATTTTTGCTGTGAAATTTGGGAATGTAATAAATCTGATATTTCAGCTGAAATAGAGGGGTAAGTGAGTGAAATAGGTGTTCTATAGACATAAAAAAACAGCATAGAGAAGTTTTCTATTATTTATAAAGTATCATTATAAATTAAAAACTTTTCCATGCTGTTTTCGAAACTTTTAAAACTATAGGTTAGCGATTGATGGCAAAACACCACTTGTGATAGCTAAAGTAGTTAAAACAGTAAAAACGGCTAGAAATTCTTTCATGATTATGTCCTTGGATTGCAGTATTGGATACATTATGCACACATTCTATGTGTTTGGCCAGCTTTTTATGTGTAAAGTGTGTTTTTTGGTGCTTTGGGTCTTTGAAGTAGGTGAAGCGTCGATTAGTTACTATATTCACTTGCTGATTAACTCCTCGGCGTCTGTGTTCATGCCTCTATGCTCATTATAGTTTATAAAACGACTATAAAAATGTGCTTTTGGCTATCCCGTTGTTCACTTTGCTTGTGTTTGCTGAAACTGTGAGCGAGCTGTGGGTTATGCATTAATTTAACGAAAATGGGCCATGAGCGAATTCACATCTCAATAATAAGATTAAATGGATTTTATGGTTTGAATAGGGTGAAGTGTTGTCACATTCGTATTACAATGGGGCATTATGATTGTAAGCATTATCAGCATTGAACATAGAGTAATGCCATGATAATGAATTGATTAAAAAGGTTAGCATTATGAGTAATATGATCCCAATGACTGCACGTGGTGCAGAGAATTTACGTGTAGAATTAGAACATCTTAAAACAGTTCGTCGTCCTGAAATTGTAAATTCAATTGCTGAAGCGCGCGAACATGGCGATTTAAAAGAAAATGCGGAATATCACGCAGCACGTGAAGAGCAAGGATTCTGTGAAGGCCGTGTTCAAGATATCGAATGGAAACTGTCTAACAGCCAGATTATTGATGTGACAAAAATCACCAATAACGGTCGTGTTATTTTTGGTTCAACAGTCTGTCTTTACAACACTGAAACTGAAGAAGAGATCACTTACAATCTTGTGGGTGATGATGAAGCGAATATCAAAGAAAATCGCATTTCCATTAATTCACCAATTGCACGTGGTTTAGTGGGTAAAAGCGTGGATGATGTTGCAATGGTAACGACACCGGGCGGCGCGATTGAATTTGAAATTGTATCGGTAGAATATATCTAACTATCGACACATAGTTGATTAGCAATATAGCTAACTATCGAACATAGTATGAAGATGCAGACACGTATTATTGTGGTCTGCGACCCAGTGTTAACACTGGGTATAGTCGAGCTGGGATTCCTTGCCCAGCTGGATACTCACAAAGCGATTATTTCTTTGGCAGTATGATTTTCTTTTCATCACTTGTACGATAAATAACCAGCGTGTGACCAATGCTCATTACTTTTTCTGCGTTAGCTTCTTTAACAATGGTATCCATTACTAATGCTTTTTGGTCACGGTCTTCAGACGCAACTTTAATTTTAATTAGTTCATGATGTGCGATTGCGACTTCAATTTCAGCCATAACACCTTCAGTTAAGCCGTGTTGGCCTAGTAAGATGACAGGTTTTAATGAATGTGCTAAACCTTTTAGGTGTTGCTTTTGTTTGTTGCTTAATGCCATATTTTAAATTTCTTATTACTTAGGGTTGAAAAAGAGTAATTTTAGCTTCATCTTCATCTTAATACCATGCCATTATGGTAATGGTTTAAAAAAATATTATTAACAGGCTTTCAGATGACCCCGACACCGAAGAAAAAAAGTACCCAAAAAGGCAGTTCAAAAAACTGGCTGAACGAGCATCACAACGATAAATACGTTAAAGATGCAAAGAAACAAGGGTTGCGTTCACGTGCAACTTTTAAGCTTGAAGAGATCCAAGCAAAAGATAAATTATTAAAACCGGGTATGAATATTGTCGATCTTGGGGCTGCTCCTGGTGGTTGGTCACAATATGCTGTGAAGCAGTTAGGTGATAAAGGTCGTGTTATTGCTTGTGATATTTTAGCTATGGATCCAATTGCAGGTGTTGATTTCTTGCAAGGTGACTTTAGAGATGAAAAAGTATTGTCGGCTTTACTCGCGAAAGTGGGTGATGGCCAGATTGATGTTGTTATCTCTGATATGGCACCAAACATGAGTGGTAATATTGGTGTTGATCAACCAGCAGCAATGTATTTGGTCGAATTAGCACTCGAAATGTGCCGTGAAGTACTTAAACCAGGTGGTAGTTTTGCGGTTAAAGTGTTCCAAGGTGAAGGCTTTGAGCAATTTATGAAAGATGTGCGTAGTATGTTTACTGTCGTCAGAACCAGAAAACCGGATTCATCACGTGCACGTTCACGCGAAGTCTTTATCGTTGCAACGGGTTACAAAGGTTAAATTGTAGCAACAGGCTATAAAGGTTAAAATTTGTGGCTAGCTACAAAGGATAATATCACTACTGTTATTAAAGGATAAAACAGAGATTTGACGGTAATAAGCATTTTATTATGTTAATAAATCGTCAACTCTTGATATATTCAATTAGACAGTAGAGAATATCGAAAGGGTTCTGCACCTTACGTTTTACTTGTAAGGATCACAGGATGAAAATTTAAAATGTAAGTTGTTGTTAAACTGTCTATATTTAATATATTGAGTGTATCAACTGTTTTTTTTCAGGGAACTTAAGACCCGGAGAGGCTAGATTTTGAGTGATATGGCAAAAAATCTGATTTTATGGCTGGTTATTGCAGTCGTATTAATGTCAGTATTTCAGAGTTTCGGACCAAATGATAATTCCAGTAATCAGTTAGATTACAGTTCATTTGTACAACAAGTTAGAAATAAACAGGTTAACGAAGTTAAGATCAACGGACGTACAATCCGTGGTGTTAGCCAAGGCGGCCAGAAGTTTGTTACTTTCTTACCAGCGGAAGACCCACAGCTGTTAAATGACTTGTTAAACAACAACGTTAAAGTATTTGGTGAGCCTGAAGCAGAAGAAAGTTTACTGACTTCTATCTTCATCTCTTGGTTCCCAATGCTATTACTTATCGGTGTTTGGGTGTTCTTTATGCGCCAAATGCAAGGTGGCGGCGGTAAAGGCGCTATGTCATTCGGTAAGAGTAAAGCACGTCTAATGAGTGAAGACCAAATCAAGACAACATTTGCTGACGTTGCAGGTTGTGATGAGGCAAAAGAAGAAGTTGCTGAATTGGTTGATTACTTAAAAGACCCGACTCGATTCCAAAAATTGGGTGGTAAAATCCCAACGGGTATCTTATTAGTTGGTTCACCTGGTACAGGTAAAACATTACTAGCAAAAGCAATTGCTGGTGAAGCTAAAGTACCATTTTTCACTATTTCAGGTTCTGATTTCGTTGAAATGTTTGTTGGTGTTGGTGCATCTCGTGTGCGTGACATGTTCGAACAAGCGAAAAAATCATCACCATGTATCATCTTTATTGATGAAATCGATGCTGTAGGTCGTAAACGTGGTTCTGGTATGGGCGGTGGTCACGATGAACGTGAACAAACGCTCAACCAAATGTTGGTTGAAATGGATGGCTTTGAAGGTAATGAAGGTATCATTGTTATTGCTGCGACGAACCGTCCAGACGTACTTGATCCAGCACTACTACGTCCAGGTCGTTTTGACCGTCAAGTAACGGTTGGTCTACCTGATATTCGTGGTCGTGACCAGATCTTGAAAGTACATATGCGTAAAGTACCAATCAGCGATGACGTTGAGACAGTATTAATTGCACGTGGTACACCAGGTTTCTCTGGTGCTGAGCTTGCAAACTTAGTTAATGAAGCCGCACTATTTGCAGCGCGTACCAATAAACGCACAGTATCTATGGCTGAGTTTGAAAAAGCCAAAGATAAGATCTTGATGGGTGCTGAACGTAAGAGCATGGTCATGAGCGAAGAAGAGAAAACGATGACAGCGTACCATGAAGCTGGTCACGCAATCGTTGGTCGCTTAGTACCAGAGCATGATCCTGTTTATAAAGTAAGTATTATTCCACGTGGCCGTGCGCTAGGCGTGACAATGTACTTACCTGAACAAGATCGTGTGAGTCATTCAAAACGTCATTTAGAAAGCATGATCTCAAGTCTTTATGGTGGTCGTATTGCTGAAGAAATTATCTTTGGTAAAGACGCTGTATCTACTGGTGCTTCAAATGATATTGAACGTGCTACAGACATCTCTCGTAAAATGGTTACGCAATGGGGTCTATCTGAAAAATTAGGTCCGATGAAGTTTGCTGATGAGCAAGGTGAAGTATTCCTTGGTGGCGGTGGCTCACAAGCTGCAAGCATGTCAGCTGATACAGCGAAATTAATCGATGAAGAAATTCGTCACTTAGTTGATACTAACTATCAGCGTTCGTATAAATTGTTGAGTGAAAATATGGACATTTTGCATGCGATGAAAGATGCATTAATGAAATATGAAACAATCGATGCGAAACAACTTGATGACTTAATGGCGCGTGTTGAAGTGCGTCCACCTGCGGACTGGGGCGAAAGCTACGGTACATTGGATAAAGATGCATCTCAAGAAAGCAAAATTGATATTGAAAAAAAATCAAATATTGATCTTGAGAAAAAAAATGTAAAAGAAAGTGAAGACAATAGCGAAAAAGAGAATGATAAAAAAGATACAGAATAAGCTTCGCTTGCTCAGTATTACTTTATAGCTATTAATTCATGATAGAATAAACCTCGAGTCTAACTCGGGGTTTTTTTTTAGGGATTGAAACGATAATGCAGTTAAACTTAACGGCGAATAACAAGCATGTTAAAATGCTTAATCTGGATCAACCTGTGGTCATGGGGATTCTTAATGTCACACCAGATTCTTTTTCTGATGGTGGTCAATATCACGGTCTAGATGCTGCTTTTCAGCAAGCGCAAAAGATGGTTGCTGATGGCGCGACGATTATCGATATCGGTGGTGAATCAACACGCCCTGGTGCAAGTGCGGTGAGTTTAGAAGAAGAACTTGCCCGTGTGATCCCGATTATTGAACATATATCAGCACAACTTGATGTGATTATTTCTATCGATACCAGCAAAGCGGAAGTCATGCGCCAAGCTATTGCTGCAGGTGCGCACATTATTAACGATGTTCGAGCATTACAGGCAGAGGGCGCATTACAAGCGGCTGCTGAACTGGCTGTACCTGTTTGTATTATGCATATGCAAGGTCAGCCAAGTAATATGCAAGATGCACCGGCTTATCAAGATGTCACCGCAGAAGTTGTATCGTTTCTAGAGCAACGTATCTTGGATTGTGTTGATGCGGGTATCAAACGTGAACATATCATACTTGATCCTGGCTTTGGCTTCGGCAAGACCTTAGAGCAGAATTATCAGTTACTGGCTGACACCGCTTTGTTTCATCAATTTGGTTTACCTGTTCTGATTGGCGTTTCACGCAAGTCGATGATCGGTAATTTATTACAGTGTGATGAATCACAGCGATTAGCGGGTAGCCTTGCATGTGCGACTGCCGCTGCTGGCGATGGTGCACAAATTTTACGTGTTCATGATGTACGTGAAACTGCTGATGTATTAGCTGTCGTAGCACAACTTGCTAAGCACGGGTCAAACAAGTAAAGCAAACACAGAATAAAAAACCAAACATTAAATGAATAGACGGGTTGAACTCAATGTTGACTCGTATTAAACGATATTAGGGATTAAATATGTCAAGAAAGTATTTTGGTACAGATGGTATCCGTGGCCTTGTAGGTAAAGCACCTATTACTCCTGAATTTGTACTTAAACTAGGTTGGGCTGCAGGTAAAGTACTTGCACAGCAAGGCACTAAAAAAGTATTGATTGGTAAAGATACACGTATCTCTGGCTACATGCTGGAAAGCGCACTCGAGGCTGGTCTATCTGCAGCGGGTCTAGATGCTGCATTCATGGGCCCGATGCCGACACCTGCTGTTGCGTATTTAACCCGAACATTCCGCGCTGAAGCCGGTATTGTGATCAGTGCATCGCATAACCCATACCATGATAATGGCATTAAATTTTTCTCAGCGAATGGCACGAAACTACCAGACGAAGTCGAACTGGCGATTGAAGCACAGTTAGAAAAAGAATTGACCTGTGTTGAATCTGCATTACTGGGTAAAGCAGTGCGTATCGATGATGCTGCTGGTCGTTACATCGAATATTGCAAAAGCACATTCCCATCACGCGCGAGTCTTAAAGGCCTTAAAATAGTGTTAGATTGTGCTCACGGCGCGACTTATCACATTGCACCAAGCGTATTTAAAGAACTCGGTGCAGAAATTATTCCGATTGGTGTTAGCCCGAATGGCTTGAACATTAATGATGGCTGTGGTGCGACAGAACCAGCGGCATTAGCTGCACGCGTGCTTGCAGAAAAAGCTGATTTGGGTGTTGCTTATGATGGTGATGGCGATCGCCTGATGATGGTCGATCACACTGGTTATGTTATTGATGGTGATGAAATTTTGTATATCATGGCGCGTGAGGCGCTGCGCAACGGCGAGTTAAAAGGCGGTGTTGTTGGTACATTAATGGCAAATATGGGCTTAGAAGTCGCACTTAAATCTCTCGGGATCCCATTTGCACGTAGTGCGGTAGGTGATCGCTATGTCGTGGAAATGTTACTTGAAAAAGGCTGGCGCATTGGTGGTGAGAACTCGGGTCATATTATTTCACTGGATCACACGACAACAGGTGACGGTATCGTATCGAGCTTGTTAGTGTTAGCGGCTATGATTAACAGTGGTTTAACGCTGCAAGAATTACGTTCTGGCATGAGCAAGTTCCCACAAGTACTGGTGAATGTACGCTTTAGTGGTGATTCTGATCCATTGCTAGCTGAATCTGTATTAGCTGCGGTTAAAGATGTTGAACAAGAGCTTGCAGATCGTGGTCGTGTCTTACTGCGTAAATCAGGTACTGAACCGCTTATCCGCGTGATGGTGGAAGGTGAAGACGAAACGCATGTCTTAGCACTGGCGAATAAAATTGCTGATGCTGTAAAGGCCACTTTTTAACCCTACATAAACCATATAGACAATGAATTAAGGCTTATTAGTGTACCGCAAGTGATGTTGTTTTGTGCTAAAGCCTTTTATTCATTGTTTTTTTTAATAATCAGCTTGCAACTAGAGTAGAGGTTAGATAATATCTGCTTCGCTTTACCACTTGTCGTGATTTAGTTAGAGATTGACTGAATGTCGGATCAAGTGTCCCTTACCTCGGGTAAGGATGTTCGATAAAGCTATATTAAACCTTTTGAGATTTAGGTATTAAAATGTACGAAGTTATTATTGTTATTTACTTAATTGTTGCACTTGCAATCATCGGATTCGTTCTTATGCAGCAAGGCAAAGGCGCTGATATGGGTGCTAGCTTTGGTTCTGGCGGTTCAAATACTGTATTTGGTTCTGGCGGTTCAGGTAACTTTTTAACTCGCGTTACAGCTATACTTGCTGTTGTGTTTTTTGCTTTAAGCCTAGTGCTTGGTAATTTATCTACGCAATCTGAAACTGATGTGATTCTAGACGCTGAAAAACCAGTAATCACAAGTGATGTGCCAGTATCGCCAGTAGACAACAGCGACGTACCTCAATAAGCATTAAGCTTGGTGATTTAATTATCTGCTAGCTTAAGGCATTATGTAGTAAGACTAAGTTACAAATATTACCTCAAATTAATGATGTAACTTATAAAAAGAAAGAATAAATTTAGTATTGCGCGGATGTGGCGGAATTGGTAGACGCGCCAGCTTGAGGGGTTGGTGACTTAGGTCGTGGGGGTTCAAGTCCCCCCATCCGCACCACTAAATTTATAAGAATAAATATTAAAAGCTGATTCATTATGAATCGGCTTTTTTTGTTTTTATTGAAGCATTTAATTATTGCTATCAGTTTTACTGTTAACTTTAGTATTAAAGTTAATTTGGCCTTGCTTATTACTACCGCAATAGCCTATAATCAGCGCAGTAAGAACATTGTCGCGGGATGGAGCAGTTTGGTAGCTCGTCGGGCTCATAACCCGAAGGTCGTTGGTTCAAATCCAGCTCCCGCAACCAGTTCTTATACCTGTTGATAGGGCTAGTCAGCAGTGTGCAAATAGCATTACTTAAATTTATTTTTATCTCGATAAATTTAATTTACGTAATTCTATTGGCTTCTTGTTTATTATTTATTTAATAAGCGCCACGCAAGTGGATTACAAGGTCTAGTAGTAAGAAGCCTCGCCTTATAGTCGGGGCTTTTTTATTTTTTAAATTACGGGCATATGCCCTTTTTTCGTTTTTAGGGGGTTGTTTTGGCGAGTTTAGAACAAACACTAACTGAATTGTTAGAACCAACAGTTGAAATGTTAGGTTTTGACCTTATCGGTATTGAGTTCACACGCGCGGGTAAACACTCGACATTACTTGTTTATATCGATCATGAAAATGGTATTTTTGTTGATGACTGTTCGAAAGTAAGTCATCAAATTAGCGCCATTATGGATGTTGAAGATCCAATTACTACGGAGTACTTCTTAGAGGTATCTTCACCTGGTATGGAACGTCCATTATTTAAAGTTGCACATTACGCTGAGTACTGTGGTTCTGAAATTAAAGCATTATTACGTATGGCTGTTAATGGTCGTCGTAAGTTTAAAGGCGTAATCAAAAGTGTTGATGGTGAGATGATCACTGTAACAATTGATGGCAAAGACGAAGTCTTAGCACACGCAAATATCCAAAAAGCAAATATAGTTCCAAAATTTGACTAACGAGGCGTCCGGGAATGAATAAAGAAATTCTGTTAGTTGTTGATGCAGTTTCTAACGAGAAAGCACTACCTCGTGAGAAAATTTTCGAAGCGATGGAAATTGCTTTAGCAACAGCGACTAAAAAACGATATGAAGGCGAAATTGAAGTTCGTGTTGAAATTGACCGTAAAACCGGTAATTTTGAAACGTTCCGTCGCTGGCTTGTAATCGATGATAAAGGTGAAGCATTAGAAAACCCTTTCTCTGAAATTACCCTGGACGCTGCTAAATTTGATGATGAAACCATCGAAGTGGGTGGTTACATTGAAGATACAATTGAATCAGTTGTATTTGACCGTGTAACAACGCAAACAGCCAAGCAAGTAATCATTCAAAAAGTACGTGAAGCAGAACGCGATTTAATCGTTCAGCAATACGCTAAACACGAAGGTGAGCTAATCACTGGTTTAGTTAAACGTGCTAACCGTGAAACTGTGGTATTAGATCTGGGTAACAATGCTGAAGCAGTAATGTTTAAAGACGAAATGCTACCACGTGAATCATTCCGTACAGGCGATCGCATTAAAGGCTTACTGAAAGAAGTAAAACCTGAAGCGCGTGGCACTCAGCTATTTATTAGCCGTGCATGTAACGAAATGCTAATCGAATTGTTCCGCGTAGAAGTGCCTGAATTCAACGAAGAGATGCTTGAACTTAAAGCCGCTGCTCGTGATCCAGGTTCGCGCGCTAAGATTGCTGTTAAATCTAACGACAAACGTATCGACCCTGTTGGTGCTTGTGTTGGTATGCGTGGCGCACGTGTACAAGCCGTTTCAAGTGAACTTAACGGTGAACGTGTTGATATTATCCTTTGGGATGATAACCCAGCACAATTCGTTATCAATGCAATGGCGCCTGCTGAAGTTGCTTCTATTATTGTTGACGAAGATCAACACTCAATGGATATTGCGGTTGAGCAAGATAACCTAGCACAAGCAATTGGCCGTAACGGTCAAAACGTACGTCTAGCGTCACAACTTACGGGTTGGGAACTAAACGTGATGACAGTTGCTGAAGCGAACGAAAAACACCAGAAAGAAAACGACCGTTTGATGAATATCTTCACTGATAAATTAGATATCGATGAAGATATGGCTGAATTACTGATCGGCGAAGGTTTCTCTTCTCTAGAAGAAATCGCGTATGTACCAGTTAATGAATTCTTACAAATCGATGGTTTTGATGAAGATCTAGTTGATGAATTACGTTCACGTGCTAAAAACGCACTAACGACATCTGCACTTGCTGCAGAAGAATCACTAGAAGGTGCAGAACCAAGTGCAGATTTATTAGCGCTTGAAGGCTTAGAGAAGCACCTAGCTTATGTACTTGCAAGCATCGGAGTAACTACTCTGGAAGAGCTGGCTGAACAAGGCATCGACGATTTAAGCGAAATTGAAGAGTTAACGGATGAACGTGCTGGTGAATTAATTATGGCTGCACGTAATATCTGTTGGTTCAGTGATAGCGAATAATAACGCGAAGAGAGGGATCGAATTACATGGCAGATGTATCAATTACAAAATTGGCCGAGGATATCGGTACGACTGTTGATCGCCTAGTACAACAATTCTCTGATGCTGGTATAGCAAAAGCGAACGATAGTACGGTTAATGAAGGTGAAAAGCAGACACTACTTGTGCACTTAAGTGAACAACACGGTAGTGATACGGCTGAGCCAAGTCGCTTAACATTACAACGCAAAACCAAAAGCACGCTTAGCGTAGCAAGCGGTGGCGGTAAGCAGAAATCAGTAGCAGTAGAAGTACGTAAAAAACGTACTTACGTAAAACGTACTGCCGCTGAAGATGAAGCGCAATTAGCAGAAGAAAAAGCTGCTGCAGAAGCAGCTGAATTAAAAGCACAAGCTGAAGCGAAAGCTCAAGCAAAAGCACAAGCTGATGCTCAAGCAAAAGAAAAAGCAGACGCTGAAGCAAAAGCAAAACGTGATGCTGCAGATAAAGCAAAACGTGACACAAAACAGAAAACTACTAAATCAAAAGAGGCAGATGATATGGCGAAGCGCGAAGCGGAAGCGTTGAAGCAGAAGCAAGAGCAGGAAGCCACTCGTAAAGCTGAGCTGGAAGCTCAACAAAAAGCTGAAGAAGCACGTAAATTAGCAGAAGAAAACTCTGGACGTTGGGCTGCAGAAGAAGCTGAACGTGCAAAAACAGAGAAGTCGGCTGATTACCACGTAACAACATCTACACATGCGCAAGCAGCTGAAGATGATGCTGATGCACAGGCGCAAAAAGGTGAACGTAAGAAAAAACCTGTTGCACCTGTAACTGAAGCTGCCAAACCTGCACCAAAAGGTAAAGGTAAAGCACGTAAAGCGAAAGGTCGTAAGCCTGATAACCGTTATAACCGTCATCAAGGTAAATCTGTTAACGCACCTGAAGGCATGCAGCAGGGCTTCAACAAGCCAGTTGCTAAAGTTGAACGTGATGTTCGCATCGGTGAAACGATCAGTGTTAGTGAATTAGCACAAAAAATGGCAATCAAAGCGACTGAAATCATCAAATATATGATGAAGCAGGGCTCTATGGTTACTATTAACCAAGTACTTGATCAAGAAACTGCACAACTTGTTGCGGAAGACATGGGTCATAAAGTTATCTTGGTTAAAGAGAATGCTTTAGAAGAAGCTGTATTAGCTGACGCGCAAGATGTAACACAAGGTGTTAAAGTTACTCGTGCACCAGTTGTTACTATCATGGGTCACGTTGATCATGGTAAAACATCACTACTAGATTATATCCGTCGCGCTAAAGTTGCAGACGGTGAAGCCGGTGGTATTACACAGCATATTGGTGCTTACCACGTTGAAACTGAAAACGGCATGGTGTCTTTCCTTGATACTCCTGGTCACGCGGCGTTTACGTCAATGCGTGCTCGTGGTGCTCAAGCAACTGATATTGTTGTTCTTGTTGTTGCTGCAGACGATGGTGTTATGCCACAAACAATCGAAGCTATCCACCATGCGAAAGCAGCGGGTGTGCCACTGATTATTGCTGTGAACAAGATGGATAAAGAAGGTGCTGATACAGACCGCGTTAAGAGTGAACTAGCTCAACACAACGTTATGCCAGAAGACTGGGGCGGCGAAAACATGTTTGTTTATGTTTCTGCTAAAGCGGGTACTGGTGTTGATGAACTACTTGAAGCTATCTTATTACAAGCTGACGTATTAGAACTAGAAGCGGTTGCTACTGGTCCTGCTGCGGGTGTTGTTATTGAATCTCGTCTTGATAAAGGTCGTGGTCCAGTTGCAACTGTACTTGTACAACAAGGTGAATTAAAACAAGGCGATATCGTTCTTTGTGGTCTAGAATACGGCCGTGTTCGTGCAATGCGCGATGAGAATGGTAAAGCAATCGAATCTGCTGGTCCTTCTATTCCTGTAGAGATCCTAGGTCTTTCTGGTGTGCCTCAATCAGGTGATGAAGCAACAGTTGTTCGTGATGAGAAGAAAGCACGTGAAGTTGCGCTTTACCGTCAAGGTAAATTCCGTGATGTTAAACTTGCTCGTCAACAGAAATCTAAACTTGATAACATGTTTGCGAACATGGAAGCGGGCGAAGTTTCTGAGCTTAACATCGTGCTTAAAGCTGATGTTCAAGGTTCACTTGAAGCACTTTGTGATTCACTAGTGAAACTATCAACTGACGAAGTTAAAGTAGCAATCATCACACGTGGTGTTGGTGGTATTACTGAAACTGACGTGACACTAGCTGCTGCATCAAACGCAATCGTACTTGGTTTCAACGTACGTGCTGACGCAAAAGCGCGTGAAGTTGTAAGCAACGAAAGTGTTGATTTACGTTACTACAGCGTTATCTATGATGTAATTGATGAAGTTAGACAAGCGATGAGCGGTCTGCTTGCACCTGAGTTCCGTCAAGAAATCATTGGTCTGGCTGAAGTTCGTGATGTATTCAAATCACCTAAAATCGGTTCTATTGCTGGTTGTATGGTTACTGAAGGTATCATCAAACGTAGCGCACCAATCCGTGTACTACGTGATAACATCGTTATCTACGAAGGTGAGCTTGAATCTCTACGTCGCTTTAAAGATGACGTACAAGAAGTTCGTATGGGTATTGAATGTGGTATCGGCGTTAAGAACTATAACGACGTACGCGTTGGTGACCAAATCGAAGTATTCGAAACTGTTGAAATTAAACGTACTCTGTAACGATTAATTGCTCGGTTCGATAAAAATAATTTGATGGGGGCCTTAGGTCCCCATTTTCCTTTAGAGGAATTTTAAAAATGGCTAAAGAATTCAGTCGTTCTCGTCGTGTTGCTCAGCAACTACAACAAGAAATCGCACGTATTTTACAACGTGAAGTAAAAGATCCGCGTGTTGGTATGGTAACAGTATCAAGTATCGATCTATCTCGTGATCTATCTTACGCAAAAGTATATGTTACTTTCTTCAACATCGATAATGATGAAGAGCGTATCAAAGATGGTATTGCAGCACTAGATACAGCAAGTGGTTATATCCGCTCATTAGTGGGTAGCTCTATGAAGCTACGTATCGTGCCTGAACTACGTTTCATCTATGACAATACACTTGTTGAAGGTATGCGTCTTTCAAGCTTAGTAACTGAAGTACGTGCTAAAGATAAAAAGCTGCAAGATGATTACGGTACTACGGCAGATGAAAAAGACGCTTCTGAAGGAGAGTCTTAGTCATGTCTGGACGTCGTCGTCGCTGGAATGGCCGTGATGTACATGGTGTATTCTTGTTGGATAAACCAACAGGCATTAGCTCAAACGATGCATTACAGCGTGTTAAGAAAATTTTCTTTGCTGCCAAAGCGGGTCACACTGGCGCTTTAGATCCACTTGCGACTGGTATGTTACCGCTCTGCTTTGGTGAAGCAACGAAGTTTTCACAATTCTTGCTTGATTCAGACAAGCGTTACATCGTAACGGCAAAGCTGGGTGAACGTACGGATACATCTGATTCACATGGCGAGATCGTGCAAACGCGCACCGTTAATGTGAGCGATGCTGAGTTGTTAATTGCGCTTGATACTTTCCGTGGTGACACGAAGCAAGTACCGTCAATGTTTTCGGCATTGAAACACGAAGGCAAGCCTTTGTACTGGTATGCGCGTCAAGGTATCTTTATCGATCGCCCTGCACGTCCTATTTCAGTTTTTGAACTTAAATTATTAAGTTTTGAAAATGATGAAGTTAACTTAGAAATTCACGTGAGTAAGGGTACATATATCCGTACTATCGTTGATGATTTAGGGGAGCTACTAGGCTGCGGTGCACACGTCTCTATGTTACGCCGTATTGGTGTTAGCGCTTATCCAGCAGAACGTATGATGACGTTTGAACAGCTGGAAGAGATGGTTGAACAAGCGAAAGCAGCGGGTGTTGAACCGAAAGATGTACTTGATCCGTTACTGATGCCACTTGATTCAGCGGTAAGTCATTTACCTGAAGCGAACATGAGTGAAGAAACGGGCGGTTTTGTATTACATGGGCAACCTGTTGTAGTACCGAACACGCCAGAGTCTGGCTTAGTGCGCATGACGGTTGGTGACGAGCGTGCTTTCATTGGCGTTGGTGCTATCGATGACCAAGGCAGAGTGGCTCCTAAACGTATCGTTAATTACGAAACGCAGGCGCGCGAAGCAAAATAAGTTCATTATTCATATGTGTTTAATGAATGCGATAAAAGGCATTATTACCCAGGTAATAGTGCCTTTTTTATACGCCTTTTTTTGTTTGTCTATTCAGGGCTAAAAATGATTGCAGGAATTAAGCTAGATCTGTATACTCCGCGGTTCTTCTTATAGCTGAACGAGTGGTCGGCTATAAGCTATTTATCTATATTGGAGATTCCACTATGTCATTAAGCGCTGAAGCTAAAGCAGTAATCGTTGCAGATTTCGCACGTCAAGAAGGCGACACAGGTTCAACTGAAGTTCAAGTTGCACTTCTAACTGCACAAATCAACCACCTTCAAGGTCACTTCAAGAAGCACATCCATGATCACCACAGCCGTCGTGGTCTATTACGTATGGTTGCTAGCCGTCGTAAACTTCTTGACTACCTAAAACGTACTGAAAACGTACGTTATGCAGATCTTATTGCACGTCTAGGTCTACGTCGTTAATCGACGATTAATTTGACGTCTACGGACAACAGATTATAAGAAAGGAGCCAATTTGGCTCCTTTTTGCTGTTAAATTTACCTGAAAATGCCCCCTCATTACGTTATTTTCCAACTTATTTCACTATTTCCAATACTTACATTGCCCTTTAATTTTTTTATGCAGTATACTTAGCGACGAAATTAAAGAGACATTAAAGATTAAGGACAAAGAGTGAATCCTATCGTAAAATCGTTTAAGTATGGTCAACATACAGTTACATTAGAAACAGGTGTTATTGCACGTCAAGCAACAGCAGCTGTAATGGCAAGCATCGGTGATACTTCTGTTTTAGTAAGTGTTGTTGGTAAAAAACAAGCTGAAGCTGGTCGTGATTTCTTCCCGCTAACAGTGAATTACCAAGAACGTACTTACGCTGCAGGTAAGATCCCTGGTGGCTTCTTTAAACGTGAAGGCCGTCCAAGTGAAGGCGAGACTTTAACATGTCGCCTAATCGACCGTCCAATCCGTCCACTATTTCCTGCTGGCTTCAAAAATGAAGTACAAGTAGTTGCTACAGTTGTATCTGTTAACCCAGAAATCCAACCTGATTTGGTTGCATTAATTGGTGTATCAGCTGCATTAAGCATCTCTGGTATGCCGTTCAATGGTCCTATCGGTGCTGCACGTATCGGTTTCCAAAATGACGAATACATTCTTAACCCATCAACCTCTGAGTTAGCAGAAAGCAAATTAGACCTAGTTGTTGCTGGTACTGAAAATGCAGTACTTATGGTTGAGTCTGAAGCTGAAATTCTAAGCGAAGAACAAATGCTAGGCGCGGTTGTTTATGGCCACGAACAAATGCAAGTTGTTATCGAAGCTGTTAAAGAATTTGCTGCTGAAGTTAACACACCTAAATGGGATTGGTCTGCACCAGTTGTAAACACTGAGCTTAAAGCAAAAATCGCTGAACTAGCTTCAGGTGAACTTGCTGAAGCATACCAAATCCAAGAAAAAACTGAACGTTACGCTAAAGTTGGTGGCATCAAGTCAGCAGCAATCGCTAAACTTCAAGAAGAAAACGAAGAGCTAAACACGCGTGAAGCGGGTGAACTACTTGGTTCTTTAGAAAAGAATATCGTACGTAATCGTATTCTAGATGGCGAACCACGTATTGATGGTCGTGATCCAGAAATGATCCGTGCTCTAAGCGTAATGACTGGCGTTCTACCACGTACACACGGTAGCTCACTATTCACACGTGGCGAAACACAAGCACTTGTTACAGCTACATTAGGTACTGAACGTGATGCACAACGTATCGACAGCCTAACTGGTGAAACTGTTGACCGTTTCCTAATGCATTATAATTTCCCTCCTTACTGTGTTGGTGAAACGGGTATGGTAGGTTCGCCTAAACGTCGTGAAATTGGTCACGGTCGTCTAGCGAAACGTGGCGTTTTAGCTGTTATGCCAAACGCAGATGAATTCCCGTACACAGTACGTGTTGTATCTGAAATTACTGAATCTAACGGTTCAAGCTCAATGGCTTCTGTATGTGGTACTTCGTTAGCACTTATGGATGCAGGTGTGCCAATCAAGGCTTCTGTTGCGGGTATCGCAATGGGTCTAGTTCTTGACGGTGACCGTAGCGTAGTACTTTCAGACATCCTTGGTGATGAAGATCACTTAGGTGACATGGACTTTAAAGTTGCTGGTTCAACTGGCGGTATCACTGCACTACAGATGGATATCAAAATTGAAGGTATCACTAAAGAGATCATGCAGAAAGCGCTTGTACAAGCAAAAGCTGCACGTTTACATATCTTAAGTGTTATGGATCAAGCTATCGCAACTAACCGTGATGACGTATCTGAATTCGCACCGCGCATTCACACAATCAAAATCAACACGGACAAGATCAAAGATATCATCGGTAAAGGCGGCGCAACAATCCGTGCACTTACTGAAGAAACTGGTACTACGATCGAAATCGAAGATGACGGTACAGTGAAAATTGCAGCGACAAGTGGCGAACAGGCACAAGCAGCAATCGAACGTATCCACCAATTAACTGCTGAAGTTGAAGTTGGTCAAATCTACGAAGGTAAAGTTGTACGTCTAGCTGACTTCGGCGCATTTGTTAACATCTTACCTGGTAAAGATGGCTTAGTTCACATCTCGCAAATTACGCAAGAACGAGTGAACAAAGTTGCAGATCACCTGTCTGTAGAACAAGTAGTTAAAGTTAAAGTTCTAGAAGTAGATCGTCAAGGTCGTATCCGTCTAAGTATTAAAGAAGCAATGGACGCTCCTGCAGCGCCAGCTGAGCAACCTGTTAGCGAATAACTTGTTGTTAATTTAGATTGATTATTTTAAGGAGCGTTGATACGCTCCTTTTTTGTATCTGTAAATAATAAGTGGTAATTATGAAAAGATGTCTTAGTTTATTAATTGTTACAGCCTTACTTTCAGGTTGTAGTTCACTGTCGGGATCTTTTTCAACTGATGACCGTACGCCTTCCGAATTAATTCTCGCAGAACCACTTCAAGTTAATTACCAAACCGAAATTATGTTAATGCGCTATAGCCAGTTGATCCTGGATGCTAAAGACGACCGTAGTCGCCAGGCGCGCTATTTTTATGAGCGAGGCTTACTCGCTGATAGCATGGGGTTACGTTCATTGGCACACGCTGACTTTCAACGTTCTTTGACATTACAGCCTGATTTTGTCCCAGCTTATAATTTCATTGGCTTGTATATGACGCAAACCGAGCAATTTGATGAAGCCTATGATGCGTATGATTCTATTGCGCAGTTAGATCCCGAGAATAATTATGTACTTCTGAATCGCGGTATCGCTTTATATTATGGTGAGCGTTATCGTTTAGCGACTGATGATCTAATCAGTGCTTATAATGAATCGCCTAACGACCCATTTAGAACATTGTGGCTGTATTACCCTGAATATGAAGTAAGTCCTCAAGATGCATTAGCCGCCGTTAAAACGCGTTACAGCCAGCATATTGATAATAATTGGTCATGGAATATTGTGGCGCTGTATACTCAAGAGCTAAGCGAGACGCAATTATTGGCGAAATTACTTGATGGTTTAGATAAGACAGATCCCGCGTACAATAAAATATTAGCGCACCGTTTAACTGAAACGTACTTTTATCTGGGTAAATATAAACTACTGAGCAATGATAATCGTGCTGCTGAAAGCTATTTTAAGTTGGCTCTTAGCAATAATGTCTATGAATTTATTGAGCATGGTTATGCGCGTTTAGAATTGTCGAGATTAGCCGCTAAATAATAAAAGCAGACCCCCTCCCAGCCTCCCCCTTGCAGTTAAAGGGGAGGAGCAGACCCCCTCCCAACCTCCCCCTTGAAGTTAAAGGGGAGGAGCAGACCCCCTCCCAACCTCCCCCTTACTCTTAACTACAAAATAAAGGGAGGAGCAGTCCAAGTTCCCTCCCATTTTACTTAAGCAAAAAGTAGGGGAGGGTTAGGGTGGGGTCATGTAGTCACCGTATCGAATCCGGCGATTTGATGCCAATAGCCATTGCACTCGCGGTCGAGTTTTAAATCGAATTTAATATTATCTTCCGCAGCCTGTTTAAATTGCCCAAGGGTTTCAAATGCTGAGTCACCTAGCGGACTCACACGTACCACATCGACTAGATCTTGCATACTCGCCACATCATTCAATAAATTGTATTTATAGCCTGACATAGTTTGAATACCATTGATGGTAAATAACTCTTTATCGTCTTGGCTGTAAACTGGTTTACCATTAGCGTGGTTAATACAACAGAGTTCGCAATCATCTTTGGCACGGTTTTCTGAACGGGCAGTAAAGCAACGTGCTGAGTAGGCTAGGGGTAAGTGCCCATGAGCAAATACTTCGATTTCAAATTGGTCGCGAATATTAAGCAAGCGAGAGTCTTCTTGCAATTGTACTAACCAATCACGAGATAGCTCAACTGGCATAACCCAACGCTGCATGCCCTTATTGACTAAGAGTTGTAGTACCTGTGCGTTATAAACGTTTAGTGCATGACCACAGACAAACGGTGTTTTGGCTTCAGCTAATAAATTAATCGCTCCAAAGTCATTAGCTTCGACAATAAAATCACCATTTTCACAGTATTTACGCAGTATATTGACCTCTGACGGTGCTTCTAACAACGCCATCGTTGAGATCACAACTTGCTTACCTGAGTTAGCTATTTCTTTGGCTAAGCCAAGCCAGTCTTTGGGTTTTAATTCTCGGCGTTTACTGCAAACTGTTTCACCGAGGTAAATTATATCGGCATCTGAGTTCACGGCTGCAGTATAAAAATCTTCGACTTGTTGTTTTGGCCAATAATATAAGATTGGTCCTAATGCATATTTCATAGCTATCTCGCTGCGGTTGCGAATACAAGTTTTATTCATGTAGATTGTTTTAATATCAGTACTTTTATATCAGTACCTTTACATCAATACGTTAAAGGCGGCTACTGCCAATCTCGGTGGTAAGCGCCGAGTGTGGTACTAGTACCTTCTGAAAGCTGATCAAGCTGTTTATTCCAGGCTGTTTCGACTTGATATTGCGCTGGATCTTGGCGGTAGCGATCAAGTGCGGCGCGCCAGACTTTCGTCACTTGCTCGGTATAGGCTGGACTACGTTGGCGGCCTTCAATTTTAACGGCTGCAATATTGGCTTGTGCCAGTTCTGGTATTAATGCCAGCGTATTTAAGCTCGTTGGCTCTTCCAGTGCGTGGAATACTTTACCGTCGACATTAAAGCGACCTTTGCACAGTGTTGGATAACCAGTTTTTTCTTCTGGTTGGTAGCGGTCGATAAGCACATCGTTTAAGCGAGACTCTAGACCTTGCTCGGTTTCTTCCCAGCGCACGAATTTAGCAGGCGAACATGCTCCGACTGTATTTGGTGACTCACCGGTTAAATAAGATGATAAATAACAACGGCCTTCAGCCATAATACACAAGCTACCAAAGGCAAACACTTCTAATTCGACATCGGTATTACGGGCTAATTGTTTTACTTGGTGGATGGACAATACGCGCGGTAATACTACGCGACTGACATTAAAGTTATTGGTATAAAAGTTAATGGCTTCAACATTGGTTGCAGAGGCTTGCACGGATAAATGCAGTTCTAAATCAGGATATTTTTTGGTGGCGTAATCAAGCACGGCGACATCAGAAATAATCGCAGCATCCACTCCCATATCTGCGCAGCGGTCAACGGCACGTTCCCAGCGTTCTAATTTTCCTGGGTGGGCAAAGGTGTTGATTGCTACATGTAGGTGACGGTTGTTACTACGAATATAATCGACCGCTTTATCGAGTTTTTTATCGGTAAAGTTTAAGCCAGCAAAGTGGCGGGCATTCGTATCGTCTTTAAAACCGATATAAACGGCATCAGCGCCATTATCTACAGCCGTTTTTAGGGCCGGTAAGTTACCTGCGGGGCAGAGTAATTCCATTATTATATTATCTCGAACCATGAATCAGGACGAAAGTGTAAGGCAAGCATTTTTACGGATAATTGATTTAGGGCAGGATTAACTAATTTACTTAGTTTAAATTCACCATAAATTGACTTCGATTATGAACAGGTTAATTTAACAGGGCTAGAATGATTTTTATATTCAAAATGATGCCTAATAAATCACACCTAATAAACTAGGCCAAGGAACAATACTCAATGTTACATTCTCTACACCGTAAGTTAGTACACACTGTACCAACGCTATTAGCGATACCGGCTAAAGTCTTGCCTTTTTCACTGCAAGAAAAAGTGCTATCTCAAGTATTTAATAAAGTATTCGCTGAAGCGCTCGCGGATGATGAGTTTGAGTTTCTTGAGCAAAAATGGCTACAAGTTGAAATTACCGATTTAGGGATTAACTGGTTTATTAGTTGTGTGGATAATAAATTGGTGATCGCGCCGTGTGCAGCAACCGTTGATGTGAGTTTTAAAGGTAATTTAAATGAATTGGTGTTAATTACCGCCCGCAAAGAAGATCCGGATACGTTATTTTTCCAGCGCCGTTTAAAAATTGAAGGTGATACCGAACTCGGCTTGGAAGTTAAAAATATGCTGGATAGTTTTGATCTCGATGAACTACCAACAGCGGTAACGACATTACTGGCCTATGTGGCAGAATTTATTCAGCAGGGCTTAGCTGATCCAGTACTCAGTAACGAATTAAGCAGTAGCACAGTGAAAAACAAAACAATGGCCTAGTACAGCTGAATATGCAACGCCGTTATTGACGCTATCGTGATGCCGAAGTGAGTATTCGCATCATGCCTTCGTATGGTTATAGCATGGTTATAGTATAGCTTTACCTGTTCGCTATAGACCTTACTGACGCTTCCCTCATATCATCTTTCGATTAAGGTTCGTGCCATATGGATATGGACGCTATTTAATCGTGAGTAATTTGAGGCAAGGAGCATACAGTGAGATTAGTTGTTATTAGTGGTAGTACCCGAAATCGCTCGACAACCATCAAGGTTGCTCAGTCTGTCTTGCAATTAGCAGAGCAATCACAGTTATTTAGCAAGATTAATTTATTAGATTTTGTGAAAGTATCTTTACCGATTTGGGATAAGGCGATACAAAATGAGTTCGATGATTGGCAAGATGAGTGGCAAGTCACCGCGCAGTTAATACGCTCTGCTGATGCGATCATTATCGTGAGCCCCGAGTGGGAAGAAGAAAGTCTAGATAATTTTTATGCGTTCTGCCAGCATGATGATTTTCCTTTATTGCCCTGTGCGGTATTACGTGTTGGTAGCAATTGCCGTGGTGCATACTCATCGACAGAACTCGCGATGGCTAATTTCTGTAAGAATCATACCTGCCTGATCTTAGAGCACTTTATTGTTGCGACAATTGAGTCTGTGAATAATTGCAAAGAAACCTATTATCCATTTGAAACCCCGTTAGTTGAACGTATACTGGCTAATTTAGGCTTGATGAAGCAGTTGGTTGATAATGGTGGCCTGTTATCGCCAACAAGGTTACATCTCGCTTAGTCTAGTGCGGCTTAGTTTAGCCTGGTTTACCTGAGGTGTTGGATGTCATCAAAATTTCCCCAATTTGCTACTGAGCGTTTAATTATTCGTGTTGCGGTGGCGAGCGATGCTGAAAAGCTATGTCAGTATTATATTCGTAATCAAGTGCATTTAGCCCCTTGGGAACCAATACGTAGTGAGGTTTATTATACCCTGCGTTGGTGGCAATTGCGTGTCGAACAGATCCACATTGAGTTTAATGCGGCGAGTGCGATCAATTTTATTGCTATCGATCGGGATACCTCAGAGATTGTGGCTGTTGCTAATTTTAGTAATATTATTCAAGGTGTGTTTAAGTCCTGCTATCTCGGTTATTCAATCTCAAAGGCGTATGAAGGGCGGGGACTGATGGTGGAGTTTTTACAAAGCTGCTTAGCGTTCATGTTTGAAAATGTCGGATTGAATCGAGTAATGGCTAATTATATTCCGGTGAATGAACGCAGTGGCGCATTATTACAGCGACTCGGTTTTGAACGTGAAGGTTATGCTCGTCAATATTTAAAGATAGCTGGAGTTTGGCAAGATCATGTATTAACGGCGTTGTTACATGCAGATTGGTCAGCGCGTAATCGCAATTCCGATAATTAAGTACTCTACATAATATTTTTCTACACAGAGGTTTATAAGAATTAATATAAGCACTGAATTAAAGTAAAACGGCGAGCTAGAAGCTCGCCGTTTTCGTATTTATTCGTCTGAAATCGAATCTTTGCTAGCGCTGATTAACGGGTTGCTTTTGTCGCTTCTTGGATCATGACAAATTTTTCCCATAACGTTTCCTCTTTTTCTACATTATCCGGATCGGTAATAATGCAGTTAATCGGGCAAACTGTCTTACAGGTTGGTTTATCATAATGACCAACGCATTCAGTACATAGCAGTGGGTCAATTTCATAAATCTTCGCACCAAAGGTGATTGCGCCATTCGGACACTCCGGATCGCACATGTCACAGTTAATACATTTATCATTAATTAATAATGCCATAAGGTTATTTCTGCTTTCCTAATGGATTATTTATGCGGGTTACGCGTATCTTCACTATTGGCAAAGTTACGCATAAGTAGCGCGTGATCCAATTCTACTTCTTCAGGTACAGGTAAGTAAACAATGTGACCAGAACCAGGCGCATATTCCATTGACTCACCTTTACGGTTTTCTAATTCTTCAAGTTTAAAGGTCATGTTGCCTTGTGGTGTCATTAATTCTAATGAATCACCCACTAAGAATTTGTTTTTCACGATCACTTCAGCAAAACCTTTGTCGTTACGACCGTTTAGCTCACCAACGAATTGTTGCGTTTCACTGATTGAATAGCCGTAATCGTAGTTTTGGTATGCATCGTGTGTATGACGGCTTAAGAAACCTTCCGTATAACCACGGTGGGCAAGGTGTTCTAGTGTCCCCAATAATGATGGATCAAAGTCGCGGCCAGCAACGGCATCGTTAATCGCTTGCTTATATACTTGCGCAGTACGCGCACAGTAGTAGAAGGATTTAGTACGACCTTCAATTTTTAATGAATGTACGCCCATTTTCGTTAGACGCTCAACGTGTTGGATAGCACGTAGGTCTTTTGAGTTCATGATGTAAGTACCATGCTCATCTTCAAATGCTGGCATATATTCGTTTGGACGACCTTGTTCTTGTAATAAGAAAATTTGGTCAGTCGGTTTACCTTCACCTAAAGTCGGTTCTGGCGAATCAGTTTCTGGCATATAGATTTCTGGTTTGGTTGCAACAATATCACCCGTTTCATTTTCAGTCGCATCATGCGCATCGTATTTCCAGCGGCATGAGTTAGTACATGAGCCTTGGTTTGGATCGCGTTTATTGATGTAACCAGATAATAAGCAACGGCCAGAGTAAGCCATGCACAATGCGCCGTGGACAAATACTTCAATTTCCATATCAGGACAATGGAAACGAATATCTTCAATTTCATCCAGTGATAATTCACGCGATAAGATCACGCGTTTAATACCTTGGGTGTACCAGAATTTCACCGTCGCCCAGTTTACTGCATTGGCTTGCACTGAAAGGTGGATAACCATATCAGGAAACGCTTCACGTACCATCATGATCAGGCCTGGATCAGACATGATAATTGCATCTGGCTTCATCGCGATGATAGGGGTTAAATCACGGATGAATGTTTTTAATTTCGAGTTATGAGGTTGGATATTACAAACGACATAGAATTGCTTACCAAGTGCGTGCGCTTCATTGATACCAACTGCTAAGTTTTCTAAGCTAAATTCATTGTTACGAACACGTAGGCTATAACGCGGTTGACCAGCGTAAACAGCATCAGCGCCATAAGCAAAAGCATAGCGCATGTTCTTTAAAGAACCGGCAGGGGAAAGTAATTCTGGAGTAAACATTTCAACCTCAATTTTTGTCTGAGTTCAAGTCAGGGAATGTCCTTCGACATCAAGGTTCGCGATTCTACGTGTTGGTTGGTATTTTGGTGTTGATCTAGATCAGGTTTTATTGGAAGAGTCTGGGGCGAGATAGGCGTCATTTTCGTGCAGATACAAAAAAGCTCAGAACAAGTCTGAGCTTTTTTATTTCGTCATTTTAGCAATCTGGATTTAGAAGATAATCATTAAACCAGGTAGTGCGAAGAATGCGCCAACTACATAACCAAAGGCGATGAATTTGTTTTCAGTACCTTGGCGTGCTAATGCTTCTGAACACTTGATTGGAATCTCACGTAAGAACGGGATACCGTAGATAAGTGCTACTGCGAATACGTTAAACATTACGTGTACCAGTGCAATTGTCATTGCTACTTGTGCGAACTCACCGCTGATAGATGTTGCAGCAAGTAACGCTGTAATTGTTGTACCTATGTTGGCACCCAGTGTGAATGGGAAGATTTGACGTGTAGTAAACACACCGCTACCCGCTAGTGGAATCATTAGGCTTGTAGTTGTTGATGATGATTGCACCATCACAGTAACTGCTGTACCAGATAAGATACCGCTTACTGGACCACGACCGATGGCACCGTGTAATACTGCTTTAGCACGACCAACCATTACTGATTTCAATACTTTACCTAGGAAGGTAACTGAGAAACCAATCATGAAGATACCGATGAACACCATTACTAGACCAACTGTATTGCTTTCTACAGGTAATGAACCAGCAAGTTCTTTAATTTGGTTTACCGCAGGTTTAGTTAACGGTTTAATAAAGTTGAATTCTTTAATACTTAAGCTGCTGTCAGAAACAAAGAAATCAGCTAGGAATGTCGCCATTTTCTCAAGGATACCAAATGCAATTTCCAATGGTAGGAAGATAGCAACGGCGAGTAAGTTAAAGAAGTCATGTACTGTTGCTGCACTGAATGCACGCTCAAACTCTTTCTTGTCACGGATATGACCCATGCTCACGAAAGTGTTGGTGATTGTCGTACCCATATTCGCACCCATAACCATCGGGATTGCGATTGAGAGTGGTAAGCCGCCGGCTACTAGGCCAACGATTACTGATGTGACTGTACTTGAAGATTGTACTAACGCTGTAACTAGGATACCTAGTAATAAAGCGACAAATGGGTTAGTTGCGAAAGCGAATATTTGTTCTGCACCAGCACTACCACCGGAGAACATTTTAAAGCCTCCGCTTACCGTAGATACAGCTACCAATACGAAGTATACCAATGCGGCTACACTTACCCAGCTAAATACTTTTTGCATTGTGCTTGGGTTCAATTCAATTGCTTCGTTGTTGTTTTTCATCTCTAGGTACCGTTTTATCCATCGCTCTTGACAGATTTGCTTCAGTTAGTTGACGAGAAGGATTAGAACAAACTTGTGTGACAGAAATATTACAATGAATTTTTAATGTCATAAAAAATGCGATGTAATATTTAAGCTATTGTTTTTATATGGCTATTTATTTGAAATTAATTTCATTAGTTATTGTAATAAGTGAGAACGGCTAGCTTAAATTGGTTGTTTTTGGCGTTTTTATACACAAATAATAGCTATTGTGACAGTGTTGTCATGTTCATTATGCGGATATAGGCTGCTGGACAGGGATAAAATGCGCTTTAATGCGTAAAGGTATGGCATGATTCATAGTCTAAGGACATGCTGTAGATAGTAGATAGTAGATAGTAGATAGATGAAGAGTGCAGCATGCCGGCATTGGCATACTGCATAGGAAGGCGACAATGTATTGGTTATCGTTATCGTTATCGCTTATAGCGCCCTTTATGACGGCAATTTATTATAGCGTTTATTTTGCCGTTGATTCTTCGCCACCTAAGGCTGTGATCAGCTCAGGGATAAAGCGCATTAGCTCACCAGTCATCAAGGCAAAGTCAGCATCAAATTTAGCCGCGTAATCATCGGTTGCTACATCATCATTTTGTTCTTTGATAAGGTCGCTGAACTTAAGACGTTTTACTGACATGTCATCGCCCAATAAGAAAGACAGTGATTCGCTCCAATCCAAGGCTAATTTTGTTACTAGCTTATCAGCATTAAGATGGTGTTGAATTTCTTCACTGGTTAAGTCTTGTTCTTTACAACGGATAATACCGCCGTGTTCAAGTGCAGAGCGTAATTCAGCTTCATCGCCTAATTCAAAACCAGGTGCAGCATTACCTTTATTTAACCATTCAGTCATGGTGATATCAGCTGGTGTGGTTAACGCAACCGGAACAACGGGTAAGCTGCCAACACATTTACGTAATAACGCGATCAGGTCTTCGGCTTTTTTAGCGCTTGAAGCATCTACCACTAATAAATCTTGCGATGGACAGATCCAAGCAAACGTTTGGCTGCTACGTGGGAATGCACGCGGTAAAAGTTGATGAACGATATCTTCTTTCAGTGCATCTTTTTCTTTTTTCTTCAGGCCGCGGCCTTGTTCTGCTTCAATGCTATCTACTTTTTCTTGTAGCATGTCTTTAACCACAGATGCGGGTAATACGCGGTCTTCTTTTTTCGCACAGATCAGGATGTTATCGCTAATACCGTGTGTTAACGCTTGGCCTGATTTACCCAGTGGTTTGATCCAACCGAACTTTGACAAGTCTTGGCTACCACAAGGGGTAAACGGAAAGTCAGCTAACTTGGTTTCAAGTTGCTCAATATCTAGTTCAAATGGACGGGTGAAACGATAAATTAGTAAGTTTTTAAACCACATTATAGCAGGACCTTGGTATCAACTGTTTGGATAACCAGTATACTCAAGGACGTTGGAAATACAAGTTTGCCTCTTGGCTAAACCTTCATCAACTTAGATCTAAACTTAAGGTGCCAACTGTCCTTTAGGTTTATAAATAATTTAATGGTATTGTCAATTTAATTATTAAAATCAATATTTTAATTAAGTGCTATATTTATGTGCGATAAATGACATTTGTTAGGTATGAATCGACTTTTTAATAAAAAATTCATCAATGTAATAATACTGAAACATATTGAGCAGATAATCGCTTTCAGTTAAAGTCGAAAGATAAATAAGTCTTTCATCATTTAAATAGAAATCTTTTACTGACTGTACGCAGTTGATAAGGGAAGAATAGTAAAGGATATTTACAGTGTCTAAGCGAATTTTAGTAGTTGAAGATGAACTAGCGATCCGTGAAATGTTGTGTTTTGCATTAGAGCAAAAAGGATTTGATGTCGTTGAAGCTGGGGATTATCCAGAAGCGGTAGAGCGCCTCGTTGAACCTTACCCTGATTTGATCTTACTTGATTGGATGTTGCCTGGTGGCAGTGGCATTAAATATATTAAGCACTTAAAATCTCAACCTCATTCATCCGCTATTCCTGTCGTGATGTTAACTGCACGTGGTGAAGAGGAAGATAAAGTCAAAGGCTTGGAAGTCGGAGCGGATGATTACATTACCAAACCCTTCTCGCCGAAAGAATTGATTGCACGATTAAACGCTGTTATGCGTCGTGTTGCACCAATGACGCAAGACTCAGTGATCGATATTAGTGGCTTGCAGCTTGATCCTGTTGCGCACCGCGTGTCAGCTGGTGACGAGGTGATAGATATAGGCCCAACAGAATTTAAACTATTGCACTTTTTTATGACCCATACCGAGCGCGTATACTCTCGCGAGCAGTTACTTGATAATGTTTGGGGTATGAATGTGTATGTTGAAGACCGTACGGTTGATGTACATATCCGTCGATTACGCAAAGCATTAACACCGAGTGAGCATGATAAGTATGTTCAGACTGTACGTGGTGCAGGTTATCGCTTCTCGGTACGTTAATCAGTAGAGTTGAAGTTACAATATGAATAAAACGAACGTTTTTCTCAGTGGCTTATGGCGACTGTTATATTGGTATATCCCGTTTTTTCTTGTTGGTTTAATTATTGATGATATCACCTTGAGTTTACTCATTGCTGCGGGTATCAATGTGATTGCCCTGTATCGCAATCAATATGTATTGCATAAATGGCTGTGGGTAGGGCGAAGTGCCACACCACCGGAAGGCAAAGGCAGTTGGGAATCTATTTTTAACGGTATCTATAGTTTACAGCGTCGCCATAAACGTAAGCGTAAAGAATTGCGTGTGGTGATCCGCCGTTTTCGTGAGGGGGCTGAAGCGCTCCCTGATGCTGTTGTTGCCTTAGATACTGATTATTCGATTATGTGGTGTAATAAATTAGCGCAACAAATGATTGGCTTGAAATGGCCGGAAGATGCAAATCAACATATTGGTAACTTGATCCGGACACCGGATTTTATCCAATATCTAAATTCTAAAGATTACCAAGAGCCATTAGAGATCACATCGCCGACGCATAATTCGAAAACGCTAGAAATCCGTATTATGACTTATACTGATGATCAATCGATGTTGGTTGCACGTGATGTCACTGAACTGCGTCAGCTAGAACAAGTTAGACGGAACTTCATGGGTAATGTGTCACATGAATTGCGCACCCCGTTAACCGTCTTAAAAGGTTATTTGGAGATGCTTGAACCGGATGAGTCGGACAAAATGTTTTTACGTGCGCACAAAGTCATGTCAGAACAAACGGCACGTATGGACTCGTTGGTGAATCAACTACTGGCCTTGTCTCGAATTGAAGCTGCACAGGCTGTCGACTTTGAAAAACAAGTTGATATACCGTTTATGTTGTCGATGTTAGAGCAAGAGGTATTAATTTTAGGTGCTGATAAGGCGTTAAATGTCACATTTACCATTGAACATGGTTTGTTTGCCATGGGTGATGAATCGCAATTACGCAGTGCAGTATCTAACTTAATCTATAATGCAGTACGTTACACGCCTGAAAAAGGTGATGTAATTGTGGAGTGGAAAAAAACCGCAGCGGGTGGCTCATTTAGCGTGAAGGATAATGGTGATGGCATCTCTGCCGAGCATCTTCATCATTTAACCGAGCGTTTTTATCGTGTTGATGATGCGCGTTCACGTGATTCTGGTGGTTCAGGTATTGGCTTATCCATTGTTAAACATGTATTGACCAATCATGACTGCTTGTTGAATATTGACAGTAAAGTGAATAAAGGCAGCTGCTTTAGCTTTACACTCCCGCAGGTGACTACGGTAAAACGCCATTAAGATTATAGTCACTATAACGCTTGAAGCCCATCCATCGTGTGATGGGCTTTTTTGTCATTGATTTAATTTTATTTAGTATAAATCGATGACTGTCATCAAACCGTCATGTTTCGTTCATATTATTGTCATCAGTTTATTGGATACTTGTAGTCACAGAAACGAGATACAAAACATTATTAGTCATTAAGACGAAGTAAAACATTATACTTGGAGAAGTAAAAAATGAATATTAAACAAATTGTTGTAGCATTAGGGATTTCAATGACAGCAATCGCTTCACAAAGCGCATTTGCTGCAGGTCTAGACCCTAAATTACCAGAATACCAAAAAGTCAGCGGTATCTCAGGTAATCTATCTACAGTTGGTTCAGATACATTAGCAAACATGATGACGTTGTGGGCTGAAGAATTCAAACATACTTACCCAAGTGTTAATGTGCAAATTCAAGCGGCGGGCTCTTCTACAGCGCCACCGGCACTAACTGAAGGTACTTCACAATTCGGACCAATGAGCCGTAAGATGAAGTCAAAAGAAATTGAAGCGTTTGAAAAACGTTACGGTTACAAACCAACGGGTATTCGTGTTGCTATCGATGCACTGGCAGTATTCGTACATAAAGATAACCCAGTTGAAGGTTTAAGCATTGCAGATGTTGATGCAATCTTCTCAAGCACATTAAAATGTGGTGAATCTAAGCGTGTTGAACGTTGGGGTGAGCTAGGTCTAGAAGGTTCTTGGGCAGAACGTGACATTCAATTGTTCGGTCGTAACTCAGTATCAGGTACTTATGGTTACTTCAAGAAAAAAGCACTGTGTAAAGGTGACTTCAAGAACAATGTAAATGAGCAACCTGGTTCAGCATCTGTTGTACAGTCTGTATCATCATCACTGAATGCAATTGGTTACTCAGGTATCGGTTATAAAACATCAGGTGTGCGTGCAGTAGCAATTGCTAAAAAAGGCACTAACTACATTGATGCAACATTAGATAATGCAGCATCAGGTAAATACCCACTGTCTCGTTACCTATATGTTTACATCAACAAAGCGCCAAACAAAGCATTATCACCAATGCAAACTGAGTTCTTGAAATTGATGTTATCAAAACAAGGTCAGAAGATTGTAGCGAAAGATGGCTACATCCCACTACCTAACTCAGTAACAACAAAAGACCTTAAGAAAGCGGGTATTACACTGTAATACGACTTGCTTAAGTGAATTAATTCAAAGCCCGCTATTCAGCGGGTTTTTTGTTTTCTGTCATACCACTATTTTACAATGCCATTCTGGTCTCACCTATTGATTCATTGAGTATTTATCGCGGCTCTTCGCACTGTCATTAAGTTTAGAGTGATTGCTTATAAAGTGATACATTCCTTACGTTTTATCCCCATTTTGGTGCATTTTTTCAGTCTAGGTCTAATGGGTTTTAATGTTTTTTAGTTAAGCTGCTGATATATAAGGGTTAAAAAACCATTTTTTTAGTTGGCATTAGTGTTGCAGTATTTTAGCTAGGATAAAATTTTATATATTTTTTTTATTATCGAAGAGGGATTTTTTATGGGACAAGAAAAATTTAACATACTGTCTTTTTCAGGGAAGATGAAAACCTTACACCTATCGTGGATGGCGTTTTTTATTACCTTTGTGGTGTGGTTTAATGCCGCGCCATTAATGCTAGCGATCAAAGACAGCATGGGACTCACGACAGAAGAAGTCAAAACCTTACTGATCCTCAACGTTGCTTTAACTATCCCTGCACGGGTTATTATTGGCATGCTAACCGATAAATATGGCCCGCGTATTGTTTATTCGACCTTGTTAGCTGTCTGCTCAATTCCTTGTTTTATGTTTGCTTTGGCAACGACGTTCGAACAGTTGGCTATCGCGCGTTTTATGATGGGTCTAATTGGTGCGGGTTTTGTGGTTGGTATTCGTATTGTCAGTGAATGGTTTCCGGCTAATGAATTAGGGACCGCGGAAGGTATTTATGGCGGTTGGGGTAACTTTGGTTCTGCGGCAGCCGCCTTTACTTTACCGACGGTAGCACTATTATTTGGTGGTGAAGATGGCTGGCGTTATGCGATTGCTATTACTGGTTTCATGAGTCTAGCGTTCAGTGTGGTGTATTATTTTAACGTCACGGATACACCGAAAGGTGCAACGTATTTCCGTCCGAAAAAAGGCGGGGCAATGGAGGTCACGAGTAAAGGCGACTTCTATCTATTATTGTTCATGAAGTTACCTATGTATCTCACCTTGGGTCTGTTAGCGTGGAAACTACTACAGATAGATATGTTCACTGAAACCACAACCAATGCTATCTATGCTGGCCTGGGTCTATTGTATGTACTTGATTGCTGGAAAACATACCAAGTAAACAGTGATATCTTTATCAAAGAGGTACCTGAAATTGAGCGTTATAAGTTTAAGCAAGTCGCTGTTTTAAATGTATTATATTTTTCAACATTTGGTTCAGAGTTAGCTGTTGTTTCTATGCTGCCGTTGTTTTTCGCTGAAACATTCGGTTTAGGTATGGCTGAAGCGGGTATGGTTGCAGCGTCTTATGCCTTTATGAATTTGATGTCGCGTCCTGGTGGTGGCTGGATCAGTGATCGCTTTGGCCGTAAGAAAACCTTACTTATTCTAACTGCGGGTCTTGCGGTTGGTTACTATGCAATGTCGCAAATCACTGGTGAATGGTCACTTGTAGTGGCTATCGCGACAGCAATGGCATGTTCGTTCTTCGTGCAAGCGGGGGAAGGGGCTGTATTTGCTGCCGTACCATTAATCAAACGTCGTTTAACAGGGCAGATTGCAGGTATGACTGGCGCATATGGTAACGTTGGCGCAGTATTCTACTTAACGCTGTATTCTATTGTATCAACGCAAGTTTTCTTCTACGCAATTGCTATTACCGCTATTGTTGGCTTTATTGCATTACTGTTAATGGAAGAGCCAAAAGGTCATATTGCTGAAGTCGATGAAGACGGTAAAGTTACATTAATTAATGTGTCATAAACCAACGACGTTAAAGGTTATGTTGCGATCGAGGTTGTGAACTATTTATGACGCGGAATGATAATCGTTAATCAGCAGGGCAATATAATATAAAAAACGGCGCCATTATCTTATCGATAATGGCGCCGTTTTGTTTGTGCTGTATTTATATATGCGCTGCGTTATATATTTCGCCCTTTATTTAGGTCGCGATTTATATGGTTTAAATGGCTAATTAGGCTTCGGTCATTTCAGACATTAAGGTAGGTGAAATTTTTGTCAGTGCGATATTAAATTTATCAAAATCGAGGTTTTCTGGTAATGCGAGCTTCAGTTTGGCGTAAAAACAATTATTATCCGATTGCCATAGGTCCTTACAATGCGTTGTTATCGCTTTTAATTCAATATTGTACTGTGTAAGCACTTGAGATACTTCATTAATAATGCCTGGTCTGTCAG
Organism: Moritella marina ATCC 15381; assembly: GCF_008931805.1. Classification (GTDB taxonomy): domain Bacteria; phylum Pseudomonadota; class Gammaproteobacteria; order Enterobacterales; family Moritellaceae; genus Moritella; species Moritella marina. The sequence goes on from NZ_CP044399.1 coordinate 89,775, forward strand.
AATCTTGAATAATGAGACAAGGTGACTTATGCCAGACACTTTGGTTTTTACCTTCTGCGAAATTGATGGTCAGGCCTGGAATGAGGCTTAATGCTTCACATAAATCACGGTAATGTTCATCTTCAACTGAAATTTGTAGAATGCCTGCAAATTGCCCGGCTAGCTCACTCATATTACTTGCTAACCAATTGCCCTTATGTTCGGCGACGACACGCGATAAATTATTGATGAGCCCAGATTTGTCATCACCAATAAGCGTTACGATAAGTTGTTTAAGCATTATTAAGCCTTATGTAATAAATTCGATGCCGCATAATTATGATACGGCGTACTATAATTATGCGGCGTACTATATGCAAATAGCGTGCATAAATATAGTGCTATTATCCCAATATCAGAACTTCGTCGAGCTAATGTGGAATATATTTAACGTTGTTGCGGGATGTCATATAACTGTCATATAAATTCCCTATAATCCCGTTGTGATTAATTACAGCTAAAGACGAGGAAGTGATGGCTGAACAGTTTTCTTTAACGGTTGCGGGATCCCGCAAACGTTTACTTAAAGATAAACTTGCAGAATACGGTATTAAAATGGGTGGTGGTGTTGTACTAATGACACTGTTGTTAATATTTTTCTATCTATTGTATGTGGTTTATCCAGTTTTTGAATCTGCGAAAATAGAATCAAAAGCACAATACAGCCAATCTTTTGCTGGTAAAACCTATGCATTAGCAATGGAAGAGCAAAATGAAATTGCTTACCGTTATAGTGACTTAGGGATTAACTTCTTTAATACTACCGACCCAGATATGGCGTTGATGCAATATGCATTACCACAGCAAGCGACGTCGTTTGGCGAAAGTGGACCAACATCATTAGCGGTCGTTTTCGGTTTAAATGATGGTAATGCGATTGTTGCAGCTGCAGATTTCGACATTACATACCCAGACGATAAGCGTCTTATCACACCGCAAGTTGAGTTCCCATTTGGTGAGCAACCAATTGAAGTTGATAGTCAAGGGCAAGCATTAAAGCATGTTGCGATTGAAGTTGAAGGTGAAGATGCAGCTATTGTTGCTGTCACTGCCGACAATCGTGGTGTGTTGTTGCGTTACGTTGCTGAAGAAAACTTCATGACAGAAGAATTGGAGTGGAGCAGCGAAGCTATCGAATTGCCTTCAATGCCAATGGATGTTGAGCAAGTATTGCTAACTCCTAACTTCCGCTTCATCTTTATGCGTAGCGGTAACAAGCTCTCTATTTACGATATTCGTGATACTGATGATATTTCTATTGTTGAAGTGCTCGACATTAATGAACACCAGCAGAATGTGACTCATGTTGCATTACTGACGGGCGCAAGTTCGTTATTGGTTGGTAATGACAACGGCGTAGTAAGTCAGTGGTTTGAAGTGGCGAAAGATGGTGAGCGTAAGTTTACTAAGATCCGTCAGTTCGATGCTAAAGCAAGTGTTACTGATATTACCATTGAATATTCACGTAAAGGTTTCATGACTGTGGGTGCGGATAATAGCTTAAGTATTTTCCATACTACCGGTGAAGCAACATTATTACACCAAGACCTGAAAATGGGTTCCCTGCAACACGTTGCTATTTCTCCTCGCGCAAATGCATTTTTAGTGGAATCTGAACAGGGTATTGGTTTTTACAAGCTAAGCAATGAGCATCCAGAAGTAACGTGGAGCGCATTGTGGCAAGAAGTTTGGTATGAAGGTTACCCTGAACCAGATTATGTTTGGCAGTCAACATCAGCATCAGATGACTTTGAAGCAAAATTAAGCTTAGTGCCAATCACATTTGGTACCATTAAAGCGGCATTCTATGCGATGTTATTCGCGGTACCTATCGCGGTAGCGGGTGCGATTTATACTGCTTATTTCATGAATTCAGGTTTACGTAAAGTAATTAAACCAACCGTTGAAATAATGGAAGCGTTACCAACGGTTATCCTTGGTTTCCTTGCGGGTCTATGGTTAGCCCCGTTTGTGGAAATGCATTTGCCTGGGGTCATGATGATTGCGGTGTTGTTACCATTCTCCGCCGTTATGGTCGCTGCAATTTGGCATTTCTTACCACAATCATTTGTTAACCGTGTGCCACAAGGTGCGCACGTTATTATCCTATTACCGGTATTACTACTGGTTGGTTATTTATCGGTATTAGCAAGTCCGTTGGTTGAAGATTTAGTATTTGATGGTGATGCACGTGCTTATATCAATGATATCTTTGGTTTCGACCAGCGTAACTCACTGATTGTTGGTATTGCGATGGGCTTTGCGGTTATTCCGACTATTTTCTCTATCGCTGAAGATGCAATCTTTAGTGTACCAAAGCATTTAACGCAAGGTTCGTTAGCATTGGGTGCGACGAGCTGGCAGACACTGGTTAAAGTGGTATTGCTCACGGCGAGTCCTGGTATTTTCTCTGCCGTGATGATGGGCTTAGGCCGTGCGGTTGGTGAAACCATGATTGTATTAATGGCAACCGGTAACACCCCTGTAATGGACTTTAATATCTTCTCAGGTATGAGAACATTAGCAGCCAATATTGCGGTAGAAATGCCTGAATCAGAAGTGGGTAGTTCACATTATCGCGTACTGTTCTTAGCGGCATTCGTACTGTTTGTACTGACGTTTGTATTCAACACACTTGCGGAATACGTGAGACAGCGTTTACGTGAAAAATACAGCGCTATTTAATCTAAGGCTTGTAATTAGGATATTAAAATGAAAAATTGGTTTCGCTCAGGATCGCCTTGGATATGGATGACAGGTGGTGCTGTAAGCATAAGTTTAATTGCAGTACTTGGTTTGTTAATGTTGATCGCATGGCGTGGTCTGACTTACTTCTGGCCAAGTGCGATACATGAATTTAATGTAGAGTTAGAAGATGGCTCGAATCGTGTTGTTATTGGTGAAATTTACGACCGTGAAGTCGTACCAATTCAACGTTTACTTGAAGCGGGTGTCAAGATTGACCCCACGTTAGAAACGGTTGAGCGTATCTTGGTTAAAACTGGTAACCGTGAGTATGTTGATTTAGATTTCAGCTGGTTATTGGGGACGGCTATCACGAAACAGACGACACCTGCTGCAGTTGCTGTGTTTGAACGTTTCAATAATGGTAATTTTTATGGTTACCCCATTGCTATCGAAGAAGCGGGAACAAAGAAAACCTTAACTTCAGCGTTGCAATTAGAAACCTTAATTGACCGTGCTGTTGCGTTAAACGACAAAGCACAAGATCTGCAGAAAGGTAAAATTAGTTCTGTAAACTACGAGTTAGAGCGTATTCGTTTAAAGCTGCGTAGTTATGAACTAAAAGGTGAACTGACTAGCGAAATTGAAAGTAAATACAATAAGATATCTGAAGGACTGCGTGCTGAATATCAAATTCATGAAGCGCAATTATTTAGTTATCGTGACCAAGCTAATCGTGATGCTGTTATCGTAAAAGACATGCGTGGTGAGGAAGTGCGTATTCCATTATCCAACGTGTTGGAAGTGACTTACCCGAATGATATGGGTATCGTCAGCAAAATTACACATTGGTTTGGCAACCTGGGCAGCTTTGTGACGAGCGACCCACGTGAAGCAAATACGGAAGGCGGTGTATTCCCTGCCATCTTTGGTACTATCTTCATGGTGATGTTGATGGCTGTTATTGTGACGCCATTGGGTGTTGTTGCGGCTATTTACCTGCATGAATATGCACCGAAAAACGGTGTGACTAAAATGATCCGTATTGCGGTGATTAACCTTGCTGGTGTGCCATCAATTGTATACGGTGTATTTGGTCTGGGTTTCTTTGTTTACATGTTAGGTGGTTCGATTGATGAGCTCTTCTATCCTGAATCATCACCATCACCGGTATTTGGTTCGCCAGGTGTATTATGGTCGGCATTAACGCTGGCTATTTTAACGCTACCGGTTGTGATTGTATCAACGGAAGAAGGCTTATCACGTATTCCAACATCATTACGTCAAGGTTCGCTGGCACTGGGTGCAACGAAGTTTGAAACGTTATGGCGTATTATTGTGCCAATGGCGAGTCCGGCGATTATGACGGGTCTGATTCTGGCTGTTGCCCGTGCTGCTGGTGAAGTTGCACCATTAATGCTGGTGGGTGTCGTTAAACTTGCACCGACATTACCGGTTGATATGAACTTCCCGTATGTTCACGTCGAACGTAAGTTCATGCACTTAGGCTTCCACATTTATGATGTTGGTTTCCAGAGTCCAAACGTTGAGGCGGCACGACCACTTGTTTATGCCACGTCGTTCTTATTAGTGACAGTTATTATCGGTCTCAACTTAACGGCAATTGGTGTGCGTAACCATTTACGCGAAAAATTCAAGAACTTAGAACTATAGACTCGTAACGATTACGTTCGGTTATAGATAGGCTCTATTGGGTTCTAAACATAGAAAATGGAAAGCAGCTGCTTAAGTGGCTGCTTCAATAGGAAAGAAAATGATTGATATGAGTTCAAATTTGACTGATGTAGTAAGCCTAGATGTAAATAACTTATCTGCAGCAGACACAGCATTAGAAATTAAAAACTTAGATTTATTCTATGGTGACAAGCAAGCTTTGTTTGATGTGAGTATGAAAATACCGAAAAAACAAGTCACCGCTTTCATTGGCCCGTCTGGTTGTGGTAAATCAACGCTATTACGTTGTATTAACCGCATGAATGATTTAGTTGATATTTGCCATATCAAAGGTGACATTAACTTACACGATAAAAATATTTATGACCGTGATGTTGATGTTGCAACACTGCGCCGTAATGTCGGTATGGTGTTCCAGCGTCCTAATCCATTCCCTAAATCGATTTATGAGAATGTGGTTTATGGTTTACGCTTACAAGGTATCAACGACAAACGTCGTTTAGATGAAGCGGCTGAATCTTCATTACGTGGCGCTGCGATCTGGGATGAAGTAAAAGATCGTTTACACGAGAATGCATTCGGTCTATCTGGTGGTCAGCAACAACGTTTGGTTATTGCCCGCGCCATTGCGATTGAACCAGAGATCCTATTGCTGGATGAACCAACATCGGCACTGGATCCGATCTCTACACTGGTTATTGAAGAGTTGATCACCGAACTGAAGAAAAAATTCACCGTTGTTATCGTAACGCATAACATGCAACAGGCTGCGCGTGTATCAGACCATACTGCATTTATGTATATGGGTAAGCTTGTTGAGTATTCAGACACAAACACGTTATTTACCACACCCGCTAAAAAGCAGACAGAAGATTATATTACGGGTAAATACGGTTAATTTAAGTTTCATTAAGGAAAAAAAATGGATAATTTAACATTAGGCCGTCATATTTCTGGCCAATTTAATGCAGAGCTAGAAAGCATTCGTAACCAAGTGATGGTCATGGGGGGCTTGGTTGAAGAGCAGTTAAATTCAGCAATTGAAGTATTATCGTCGCAAGATATGGATGTGGCGAACAAGATCATCGACACAGATAAAAGCGTCAACTCAATGGAAGTGGCGATTGATGAATCTTGTACGCGTATTATTGCAAAGCGTCAACCAGCGGCAAGTGATTTACGTCTTGTTATGGCAATCATTAAAACCATTACCGACTTAGAACGCATTGGTGATGTGGCTGACCGTATTGCCCGCACTGTGATTGAAAACCGTAACAAAAAATCGCCACCACTAGTAAGCATGGAAAATATGGGGCGTCATACGGTTAAAATGTTGCATGATGTACTGGATGCTTTCGCGCGTATGGATGTTGATGCGGCGTTTAAAGTATATCAAGAAGATGTCAAAGTTGACCGTGAATACGAAAGTATTATTCGCGAATTAATGACGTACATGATGGAAGATCCACGTTCAATTCCACAAGTACTGAATGTACTTTGGTGTGCTCGTGCACTCGAGCGTGTTGGTGACCGTTGTCAGAACATTTCTGAATACATTATCTACTTCGTTAAAGGTAAAGATATTCGCCATATTAATCACGATGAAGTGAGAGATTTACTGTCCAAATAGGCGCGTTATATTCTGCCTTTCAGTAAGTGATTTAAGCCTTGTTTATCAATAGATAAGCAAGGCTTTTTTGTTTCTTTGCATAAATATACAGACAACCAGAATGAAATAGCATTACAGATTGATTTTACTTTACAAGCCTGACCAGCGTGCGAATATATGCGTTATTAACTTGAAGATATATTAATTGATAAGGATATAGGGATGCATTCTGCACTGACGGCTAGCGATGGCCGCGAGATCAAATTGTTTGCTTGGTTACCAGAACAAGAAATCCGTCACGTCATGGTATTAAGCCACGGAATGGCCGAGCATATACAGCGTTACACAGGGTTTGCTTTGGCGTGTAATGCGGCTGGTATTGCAGTGTACGGTGCTAATCACCGAGGCCATGGTGATGACGCTTCCGTCTTAGGGCATTACGCTGATGATAACGGTTGGCAGAAAGTGATCAGCGATTTAGACCTTATTGTTGATGATGTTGCGGCGCGTCATGATGTACCCTTGGTCTTATTTGGTCATAGTATGGGCTCTTTTATTGCACAGCAATATGCGATCTTGAATGGCAGTAAGCTGAGTGGTTTAGTGCTCAGTGGCTCTAATTACCAAAACCCTATTATGTATAAATTAGCTATCTTGGTCAGTCAAATTGAAAAAATGCGTATTGGTGCGCGTTCACCGAGTCGTTTTTTAGATTTTGTTTCATTTGGCGCATTCAACAGTAAATTCAAACCAACACGTACCGCATCGGACTGGTTAAGTCGTGATCCGGTGCAAGTCGATAAATATATCAATGATGATTATTGTGGTTTTCCTTGCTCGCCACAATTTTGGTTAGACTTTATGTCTGGGTTAATCAGTATCAGCCAAAAATCAGAGATAGCTAAAATACCCAATCAATTACCTATCTCTATTTTTAGTGGCGATAAAGATCCGGTTGGTTTACAAGGTAAAGGCGTATTAGCATTGGCGCAGCACATTACAACGAATGGTTGTGAGAATGTACACTTTAAGCTTTATCCTGATGGCCGTCATGAGATGTTGAATGAGTCGAACGCGAGTGAGGTATTTAAGGATGTAACAGATTGGGTTACAGCAAAGGTTAGCTAATTTGTTTCGTTAATATAGACTTCATATGAAAGCACATTTCACTTCACTATTTATGTCAGTATTTACTGACTTTTAAAAAAGTGAAAAGCTATAATTTGACACTGTGTCATTAGTGTGAAATATGTTGCATTTATGGGTAACTTGTTGCAATGTGTAGTTAGAGAAAGCAATTCGTACACATGTTTAAAACATTGGGACGTTATTTTTCCAGCGTTTAAATAGTGTCGAATTGTTGTCAACACACATTATTTCAACGGAGTGAAACTATGACTGCCAATACCCAGTCTCATGAAACAGGTTCTCTGATTTTCCATGGGGAAATCAACCAAGAACAACAACAGATTCTAAATCCTGCAGCAGTTGCTTTGTTGACTGAGTTAGTCGAAAAATTCGCTCCTCAAGTTGATGAGTTACTAAACCAACGCGTGAAGAAACAAGCGCGTATGGATGCTGGTGAATTACCAGATTTCCTACCTGAAACTGCCCATATCCGTGAAGGCGATTGGAAAATTCAAGGTATCCCTGCAAAACTTCAAGACCGTCGCGTAGAAATTACTGGTCCAGTTGACCGTAAGATGGTGATTAATGCATTAAACGCACGCGTTAAAGTATTTATGGCTGATTTCGAAGATTCATTCGCCCCAACATGGGCGGGTGTATTAGATGGCCAAGTTAATTTACGTGACGCAGTAAACGGCACTATTGAATATACTAACCCTGCCAACGGTAAACATTATAGCTTAGATGAAGATCCTGCGACGCTTATCTGTCGTGTACGTGGTCTGCATCTACCAGAAAAACACATCACTTTTAACGGTAAAATTGTACCGGGCTGTTTAGTTGACTTTGCTCTGTTCTTCTCGAATAACTACGAAGAACTGTTAGCAAAAGGCGCTGGTCCTTATTTCTATGTGCCTAAACTACAAAGTCATCATGAATCTAAATGGTGGAGCGAAGTATTTAGCTATGCAGAAGATAAAGTAAACCTAGCACGCGGTACGATCAAAGCAACATTATTGATTGAAACGATTCCAGCTGTATTTGAAATGGAAGAGATCCTGTATAGCATGAAAGAGCACATCGTTGCTCTTAACTGTGGTCGTTGGGATTACATCTTTAGCTACATTAAAACGCTGCGTAAGCATGCTGACCGTGTACTACCAGATCGCCATTCAGTAACGATGGATAAAACTTTCCTTAGCGCTTACTCACGTTTACTCATCAGAACATGTCATAAACGTGGCGCACTTGCGATGGGCGGTATGGCTGCGTTTATTCCAGCTAAAACAGCAGAAGAAAACGATAAAGTATTAACCAAAGTAACCGCAGATAAGACCTTAGAAGCGCAAAATGGTCACGATGGTACTTGGGTTGCTCACCCTGGCCTTGCTGATACAGCGATGGGCGTGATGAACGAATACATTGGTGAAGGTAATGCCAACCAAATTCAAGTCAGTCGTGCCGATGATGCCCCTGTCACTGCTGCGGAACTATTGCAACCGTGTGATGGCGAACGTACTGAAGCGGGCATGCGTTTAAATATTCGTATTGGTGTTCGTTATATGGAAGCATGGATCTCGGGTAATGGTTGTGTGCCTATTTATGGCCTAATGGAAGATGCTGCAACAGCTGAAATCTCTCGTGCATCAATTTGGCAGTGGATCCAACACGGTAAAACCTTAAGCAACGGTAAAGTTGTAACAAAAGAATTATTCAGCCAATTATTACAAGAAGAACTTGTGGTTATTCGTGACGAAGAAATTGGTGTTGAAGCTTACGAAAATAGCCGTTTTGCAGAAGCGTCTAAATTGTTTGAAGAATTAACAATCAGTGATCACCTTGCTGAGTTCTTAACGCTTCCTGGTTACGATTTCTTAGATTAGAAATTTTTGGAGTAGGGCGGGGTTAGTTTATCTCGCCGTGTTCTTGTTGTATCAAGTATTAAAATAATTATTAAGGGAATAAAAATGTCTATATACACAAATGATATCGATGCGGTAGCGACGTTAAAAGCTGAACAAGGTTCTAAATGGGCTGCAATTAACCCAGAATATACAGCGCGTATGCGTGCTCAAAACCGTTTTAAAACAGGTATTGAAATTGCACAGTATACGGCAGACATTATGCGTGCAGATATGGAGAACTACGATAATGATTCTTCACTGTACACGCAGTCTTTAGGTTGCTGGCATGGTTTTATCGGTCAACAAAAAATGATTTCTATTAAGAAACATTTTGAAAACAACACTGACCGTCGTTATCTTTACCTTTCAGGTTGGATGGTTGCTGCATTACGCTCTGAGTTTGGTCCACTACCAGACCAATCAATGCATGAAAAAACATCTGTTTCAGCACTCATCGAAGAACTATACACTTTCCTTCGTCAAGCAGACGCGCGTGAATTAGGCGGTTTATTCCGTGAACTAGACGCGGCAAGAGATGCCGGCGATTCAGCTAAAGTTACTGCAACACAAGACAAGATCGATAACCACGTAACGCACGTTGTGCCAATCATTGCTGATATCGATGCGGGCTTTGGTAACGCAGAAGCAACTTACCTACTTGCTAAAAAAATGATTGAAGCCGGTGCATGTTGTATCCAAATTGAAAACCAAGTATCTGATGAAAAACAATGCGGTCACCAAGACGGTAAAGTAACCGTTCCACATGAAGATTTCCTAGCGAAAATCAATGCTGTGCGTTATGCATTCCTAGAGCTAGGTATCGACAACGGCGTTATTGTTGCACGTACTGATTCACTAGGCGCAGGTCTAACAAAACAAATCGCTGTAACGAATGAACCGGGTGACCTTGGTGACCAATATAATTCATTCCTTGATTGTGATGAGATCACACAAGCAGAACTCGGTAATGGCGATGTTATTCTCAAGAAAGACGGTAAATTATTACGTCCTAAACGTCTACCAAGTAACTTGTTCCAATTTAAAGAAGGCACGGGTGAAGCACGTTGTGTACTTGATTGCATTACATCACTACAAGGCGGCGCTGATTTATTATGGATTGAAACTGAGAAACCCCACGTTGGTCAAATCGGTGCGATGGTTAATGAGATCCGTAAAGTAGTACCAAATGCTAAACTTGTTTACAACAACTCGCCATCATTCAACTGGACGCTTAACTTCCGTCAACAAATCTTTGATATCATGGTTGAAGCAGGTCAAGACGTGTCAGCATATGACCGTGCAGACTTGATGAACGAGAAATATGATACAACAGAATTATCAGCTCAAGCAGATGAGAAGATCCGTACATTCCAAGCAGATTCAGCACGTGAAGCGGGTATCTTCCATCACCTAATCACATTACCGACTTACCATACAGCTGCGCTATCAACGGATAACCTAGCGAAAGAGTACTTCGGTGATGAAGGTATGCTGGGTTATGTTAAGGGTGTTCAACGTAAAGAAATCCGTCAATCGATTGCGTGTGTTAAGCATCAAAACATGGCTGGTTCTGATATGGGCGATGACCATAAAGAATACTTTGCTGGTGATGCAGCATTGAAAGCTGGCGGCGAAGATAACACGATGAACCAGTTCTAATAATCGTTAGACACGCATTATTATAGAATGAGTTATCAGTTAAAATAGAAAGTCAGTTAATATGAAAAAACCAGCTTCGGCTGGTTTTTTGCGTTTAACCACAGACCCCCTCCCAGCCTCCCCCTTTAAAAAGGGGGAGGCGTAAGTGTAAGAGCCAAAACAAGTGCAGACTGCACTTTATTTTAATTCCCTCCCTTCTACTTTATATAAAAAGTAGGGGAGGGCTAAGGTGGGGTCATGTTTAATCTTAAGGGTGGATCATGTATCATCTTTACTTTTTTCTTTTTTACCAGGCATTAGGTTAGCCAGTAACTCTGTCGGCATTGGGAACAGAATAGTGGAATTTTTTTCACTGGCGATCTCGGTTAAGGTTTGCAGATAACGCAGTAAGATCGCATTGGGTTCTTGGGCTAGTTTCGCTGCTGCTTCGACTAATTTATCTGATGCTTCCATTTCCCCTGAGGCATGAATGACTTTCGCCCGTCGTGTTCTTTCTGCCTCAGCTTGCCGTGCAATCGCCCTGACCATGGTTTCGTTTAAATCAATGTGTTTTATTTCTACGTTAGACACCTTGATACCCCAACCATCGGTACGGGCGTCTAAAATAGCTTGAATGTCAGTATTGAGCATGTCTCTATTGGCTAACATCTCATCCAATTCATGCTGACCCAATACCGAACGTAATGTAGTTTGCGCCAGTTGTGAGGTAGCCTGTAGAAAGTTTTCGACGTTGATGATGGCTTTTTGCGAGTCGATTACGCGAAAATAAATTACCGCATTGACGCGTACGGAGACATTATCGCGACTGATCACATCTTGACTCGGCACATCCATAACCACGGTACGTAAATCGACACGGACCATTTGTTGTATTATCGGGATGACGATGATCAGGCCCGGGCCTTTGACCTTTTCAAAACGGCCGAGAAAAAAGATAACACCACGTTCATATTCACGTAGGATCCGAAACATGCTGATGATTAACAGGAGCAATAAAAAAATAATCGCTCCGGTGAATAACATGCCGCTACTGAGGATTGCTTGCATCGTTAACCTCCAATTCAGTGACTGGCAATAAGATCAGCGTTAAGCCATCAATGCCATTGATTTGTACTGTCTGCCCTGCGGTGAGTTGTTGTGGACAATAAGCTGACCAGCGTTCACCCTTTATATTAATATGACCTTGACCGATGAATCCTGTGTCTGCGGTGGCCAGAGCACCAATCAATGCTTCTTTCCCACTAACGACTTTGTTTTTGCGTATATCCCATAAATACCCAAATACAAACACAAAAAACAGTAATGACACCACCGCTAATGCTGCGATGAGTTGTAGCGATACCTGAAACTGCGGTAGATCGGTATCAAATAAAAATATTGATCCGAGAGTGAAAGCAATCAGCCCGCCAAGTCCAAAAATACCCACACTTGGTGACATAGATTCAGCTATCAAGAACGCAATCCCCAGTAATAATAAGGCCAGGCCGACATAATCAAGTGGTAACAGTTGAAAAGCGTACAGAGCGATGAATAAGGAAATCGATCCTGCAATACCAGCTATTCCAATACCGGGGCTGTAAAACTCGAGTAAGATGCCATAGACCCCTATTAGCATTAGTATGTAGGCAATATTCGGGTCGGTGATAGTGCCAATAAAGTTACTGCGCCAATTCGGTTTACGTAGCTCCAATGGACGGTTGGTCAATGTCAGTAACCTTTGTTGCTGTTTAATCATGATGTATTGGCCGTCGAGTTTGGTCAATAGATGTTGTGGTGATTGCGCGATCAGATTAATGACGTTTTTATCCAATGCTTCGACAGCAGTCAGTGTCGCAGCTTCGGTCACGGCTAACTCTGCCCATTGCACATTACGCTTACGCAATTGCGCTAAAGAACGAATGTAGGCAACTGAATCGTTTAGTACTTTCTTTTCCATGGCTGTTTTTTCAGCTACTTGTGGTGAGTTCGTTGGATCTTTACTGTTCTGCTTCGCATTATCCTGCTTAGTACCGCTGCCTTCTGAGTTTTCGGATCGTGTATCGGGTTTGTTATCCGCATCAGGTGTTGGTTGATAAGGATTGGCTGGTTTTTTATCACCGCCGCCGGGCAGAGGGGGACCAATACTAACAGGTGTTGCTGCACCTAATGTTGTCGTGGTTGCCATGGCGGCGATATGACAAGCATAGAGAATATAGGTACCGGCACTGGCGGCTCTTGCGCCCGGAGGGTGAACCAAGCAAGCAATAGGGATATCGGAGTTTAAAATAGCTTGGTTAATGTCACGTAAGCTAGAGACTAAGCCGCCAGGGGTATCGATAGTAATAATTATCAGTGGTGCTAAATTGGAGTCTAACGTACCGTTATCGCCTTGACTTACTGTGGCAGTTTGCTGATTCGCGCGCTCAATTTCAGACGTGAGGTAATGACTAACCGCAGGGCCAATGGCACCTTTGATGGTTAATACTGGTACTGACGCGATGCTGTTGCTGGCAGTCGTCTCAGCAAGCTCAGTCTGGTTAGCGTTTAATATACTGCTGTAAAATAATAGCAGGCTTATGAGAAAATAATGCATAGGTAACATCTCTCGATGACGTTACCTATATTTTAGCTCATAAATACCATGCCCGCGCGTCCTTGGTAATCGTCATGATAGCGGTTATATGAGGGGGATTTGGATTGTGCTGAGACGTCATGACAGCTTAAATTGTCTGAGCAGTGATTCTAACTCTTTGCCAGCGGCTGATAAGTCAGTTGAAACTTGTGTTGTCTCATGGCTAGATGTTAATAGTTGGGTGACGACATCGCGAATATTGATCATGCTGCGGTTTATTTCATCGGAGACTGAACTTTGCTCTGTGGCGGCGGTGGCAATCTGCGTGGTCATATCATTAATACCATCAACAGCATCGGTGACGGCAGATAAGCTCCCGCTGATTTGCGTCGATGATTGCATCACATGCGCACTGGTTTCTTGGCTGGTTTTCATTGCGCTAACGGCTTGTGCGACAAATTGATGTAGACCATCAAGCATGACCTTAATTTCTAATGTGCTGTCTTGTGTCCGGCTGGCTAAACTACGCACCTCATCAGCAACTACTGCGAAACCTCGGCCTTGTTCACCGGCTCTTGCTGCTTCGATCGCGGCATTGAGAGCGAGTAAGTTAGTTTGTTCGGCAATCGCGCCAATGACTTGCAATACATGATCAATTTTTTGTGATTGATCGTGTAATGAGGTCATGTGACCGCTGGCTTGTTCGACATTATTGACTAAGTTGGTAATGGCGTTATTCGATGTTGAAACATTATCTTGTGCTAATAAAGAATCTTGCGTCGCTAATTGAGTTGCATCTGCGACTTGAGTAACATTTTCCGCGACATCATTGGCAGTCGCATTCATTTGCGTAACAGCTGTAACGACTTGGTCTGTTTCATTATTATGAATGGTAAGTTGCGCGGTAGTTTTTTGCGTCTGCTGGCTTAAGCTACTCGCTGAATCTGTGACTTGGCGAGTCACATCTGCCACTGAACTGATAATACACTGTAATTTCGATGTGAATCGGTTAAACGCATTACCCAGCTGGGCTATCTCATCACTGCCTTTGATTTCTAAACGGCGAGTTAAATCACCTTCGCCATCAGCAATGTCATTAAGGGTATTGAGCATGTCGTTAATTGGGTTTGCCACTCGTTGCGCTATCCATAACATCATTAAGCTGGTGAGAATGACGATCACGACGGCACTGATCACTGCGTATTGTATTTGTGTGTAAAGCTGCTGCCATGATGAAGCGCTGAAAATCGCTAAATCTTTATCAATATCATCTATATAAACTCCTGTCCCGATGAACCAATCAGTACCGGCAATCGGTGCGGAATAACTTAATTTTGGCTGCAGTGAATCAGTACCGGGTTTAGGATAAACATACTCAACAAAACCACCGCCAGATTGACTTGCTTTGATGAGTTCTTGGATGAGCATCACCCCATTTTTATCTTGTAATGCGAAACGGTCTTGGCCTTGATTAGCAGCATTAGAGGCATCGGCAATATTGATGCCTTTACTGTCATAAATGAAGAAGTAGCCGAGACTCTTGTCGCCATAACGGGCTTGTTTAAGGAGATCGCGTACATTTGCTAAGCTTTGCTGTTGATTTAGGTTGTTAGCTGAGGCAAGGGTCATTTCTCGCTGAATTATTTTTTGCGTTATTTTTACCGCATCACTGATTTGTTTCTGGCGTTCGCTAATGAGCAGTGATTCGTGGTTATTGATCATGCTGGTGACTGATTTTGCCTGTAAATTGGCGATGATTGCGAGTGCAACTGATAACGCAATAATCATGGGAACTATAGCAATCAGTAGTAATTTATTCTGCATTCTTAAATTATTCATGACCTAACC
This sequence comes from Moritella marina ATCC 15381, assembly GCF_008931805.1. Classification (GTDB taxonomy): domain Bacteria; phylum Pseudomonadota; class Gammaproteobacteria; order Enterobacterales; family Moritellaceae; genus Moritella; species Moritella marina. The sequence continues at coordinate 104,893 of NZ_CP044399.1, forward strand.
TTGTGATCCGTTAAAAATAACAACATGTCTTATTAAGTCATTTTTTTATGATTTTTTATATATTATCGTGCTTGAACTGTTAACTAGATGTTTATTTTTTGTTTTTTTTTATTTTTTTTACTAACCACAAGTGGTTATTTATAAAACAGGCTGTTATTTTTCATAAACCCAGCTCTGATAAGCTTCGAGCTGGCTTTTTCTACCCGTTATAAATTATCTTATGACGATAACGCGCGATATTTTCATTTGAAATATTATGTTTTACTGTCTTGATTTATCAGCACTTGGTTGCATGTTAAACAGTTGTGGGTATTATGTTTATCTGTTTGTTGAATATTTAGCCTGATAATGTGCGTTGTCAGAATTTTAAATCTTAAGGAAGGGATGTAGATGGAAGCTTTAACAAATTTTATTTCTGCGGTAAATGGTGTGGTGTGGGGTGTTCCTATGCTTGTCATGATCCTTGGGGTAGGACTATTCCTATCATTGGGACTGAAATTAATGCCTATTTTAAAATTAGGCACTGGCTTTAAATTACTTTGGGCGGGACGGAAAAGCAGTTCTGGTGACAAAGGTGAAATATCGCCGTTTAATGCGTTAATGACATCGCTTTCTGCGACTATCGGTACCGGTAATATTGCTGGTGTTGCTACGGCTATCTTTTTAGGTGGACCCGGCGCGTTATTTTGGATGTGGTGTACTGCGTTAGTAGGCATGGCAACGAAATATGCTGAAGCAGTATGCGCAGTGAAATATCGTGAAAAAGATGCCAATGGTAACCACGTTGGTGGTCCAATGTATTACATCAAAAATGGTTTAGGCAGCAAGTGGGCTTGGCTCGGTACTGCGTTTGCTATCTTTGGTTCAATTGCTGGTTTTGGTATTGGTAACACAGTGCAGTCAAATTCAGTTGCTGATGCATTATCAAGTAGCTTTGGTATTGAGCCAATGGTATCTGGCTTAGTGATGATGGTATTGGTTGGTCTGGTACTAATGGGTGGCGTTAAGCGTATTGCTGATGTTGCGGGTAAATTAGTACCGTTAATGGCTGTCTTCTACATCGGTGCTGGTGTTGTCGTATTAGCGATGAATGCGAGCGAGATCCCTGCTGCATTTGCATTAATCATTGAAAGCGCATTTAGTCCTGTGGCTGCACAAGGCGGTTTCGCTGGTGCTGCTGTTTGGGCTGCAATCCGTTTCGGTGTGGCACGTGGTGTGTTCTCTAACGAAGCTGGTTTAGGTAGCGCGCCAATTGCGCATGCTGCTGCTCAAACTAATGATCCGGTTAAACAGGGTCTTATCGCTATGTTAGGTACGTTTATTGATACGCTTGTTGTTTGTACCATCACTGGTCTGGCTATTGTGGTATCAGGTGCGTGGACATCGGGTGAGACGGGCGCCGCATTAACATCTGCTGCGTTTGCAAGTGCGTTACCTGGTATTGGTAACTACATTGTTGCTATTGCACTGTCGGTATTTGCGTTCACGACGATCCTTGGCTGGAGTTTCTACAGCGAAAAATGTGTACAGTATCTATTTGGCGTGAAAGCGATAGTACCATTCCGTATCTTATGGATTGTAGCAGTGCCAATTGGTGCAACAAGTTCATTAAGCTTCGTTTGGCTGCTAGCTGATACGCTAAATGCGATGATGGCACTACCTAACTTGATCGCGCTGGCGCTGCTAAGCCCTGTGGTATTTAAGTTAACCAAAGAGTATTTTGCTAAGCAAGGTGAAGCAGCTAAACAATAAAAATAATCATTAGTTGTTATTTATAAATACTTATAACCCCTGTCTATTTTGTGCTAAATAGTCGGGGGTTTTGTTTTTTAGGCGTAAAATTTAATCTTGGATATTGATTGCCTGTCAGGCTATCTTTCGCTACTGTGTTTTTACATGTAAATGATAAATATGAATGAGCAGGGAAAGATACGATCATGAGTTCAGAAAAATTAGCCACACAGTTGGTATCAGCAGGACGCGACAGAAAATTCTCACACGGTTCAGTTAACCCTGTAGTACAACGCGCATCATCCATTGTATTTGATTCAGTTAAAGCCAAAAAAGCAGCAACAGCGAAACGCGCTGACGGTGAATTATTTTACGGTCGCCGTGGCACGCAAACGCATTTTTCTCTGCAAGAGGCGATGACAGAGCTTGAAGGTGGCGCAGGCTGTGCACTTTATCCTTGTGGTGCAGCAGCGGTAACCAACTCTATCTTGTCATTTGTCAGTGCGGGTGAGCATATCCTCATGACCGGGGCTGCGTATGAACCAACACAAGATTTTTGTAATGTGATGTTAGCTAAAATGAACGTAGCAACGACGTATTATGATCCTATGTTAGGCGAGGGTATTGCGGCATTAATGCAAGACAACACTAGCGTGGTATTTTTAGAATCACCAAGTTCAGTGACCATGGAAGTACAAGATATTCCTGCGATTGTAAAAGCAGTTCGTGCAGTAAATCCTGAAGTGATTATCATGATGGATAATACCTGGGCAGCGGGTATCTTGTTTAAAGCATTAGAGCATGATATTGATATTTCTATTCAAGCGGGTACGAAGTACATCATCGGTCATTCTGACTATATGTTAGGTACCGCCGTTGCTAATGAGCGTTGCTGGGCACAATTACGTGAACAGTCTTACCTTATGGGGCAAATGGTTGATGCTGATACTGCGTACATGGCGAGCCGTGGTTTACGCACTATGGGTATTCGTTTAAAGCAGCATGAAGCGGCAAGTATTCAAGTGGCGGATTGGTTAAGCGCTCGTCCAGAAGTGGAACGTGTTAATCATCCAGCATTACCAAGCTGTAAAGGTCACGAATTTTACAAACGTGACTTTAACGGTTGTAACGGTTTGTTCTCGTTTATCTTAAAAGACAAATTAAGTAATGAACAACTGGCTAACTATTTAGATAACTTTACCCATTTCAGCATGGCCTATTCGTGGGGCGGTTATGAGTCATTAATTTTGGCTAACCAAGCGTCAGAGTTGAACCGTATTCGACCTGCTGGAGATGTAGATTTCACTGGTACGCTAGTGCGTTTACACATAGGTTTGGAAGATGTAGCAGACTTGATTGCTGACTTAGAAGCGGGTTTTGCGCGACTTTAACTATTCAGCGTTACTGAACATAATGAGTAGCAACGGATTAAAACTAATCCGTCGCTACTCATTATAAGACTAAATAACTGCTAAGACGGAATAACCACTTCTTTTTTGACAACCTTTCTCGACTTAAACTGCGTCATCGCCACACCTGTCAATACCAATCCTCCGCCAATAAACTGCTCACTCGATAGCTGTTCATTAAGAATGAAAGTTGCCATGATTGCAGTAAATACTGGTAATAGATTCATGAACATGGCCGATTTATCTGCGCCGAAGTGTTGAATACTCTGCATCCATAACCAAGTGGCTAAGATTGACGTCGGTATTGCGGCATATAATACTAGCGGTAATGATTCAGTAGTTAGGCTGACTTGACCGTGGTACGTCAATACTGGTAATAAGATGATTACTGCAAATACCATCTGCACATACAGCGCGATCCAGTTATTAAACGGTAGGCGCCAGCGTTTAAGTAATACGCCGTATAGTGAGTAACTACAAGCAGCAATGAGCATGTAAGTATCACCAATATTAATACCTTCCGATAACAAGTTACTGATGTTACCGTGACTTAGCATATACACTAAACCTGTCAGCGAAATCATCGCACCAAACAAGGCTTTTTTAGTTAATGTCAGCGCGAGTATCGGTACGCTAAACATCAAGCTTAGCAAAGGGACTAAAGCAAAAATCAGCGTCATGTGGGTCGCTGTTGTTGTCGCTGCGGCAAAGTAGGCGAGGGATTGATTAATCGCCATGCCCAGTAAGGCAAGGAATGCTAACTTAGCTAAATAAGGCTTAATGGCATGGCGTTTTTTCCATACCGGTTTGATTAAAAAAGGCGTTAAAGTAATTAAGGCGATGAACCAACGATAGAAAGAAATCGTTTCGGGTGCGATCACATTGGTCGATAAAATATTAACAATCGAATTGCCTGACCAGATGATAACCGTGAATAGCGGGAGTAAAAAGTACATGGGATCTGCTTACGTATAAAAAGAAGATTGTAGCAGAGAATATAATGTAATTTATAGAGAATAAACCAAGGTGACGTAATGAGATAGAATCATCACCTTGGTTCAGCGTTATTTGCGGATTTTATTACCTAGTACGCTATTCTTACTGTGCTAGCGTTTTTTGCGACACGCGCTTCTTAACTACTGTTTCATTAAACACCAATGACAATACAATAATGCTGCCACCGAGTGCCAATTTAACTAAGTCAGCATCACGATTCCAAATCACTAAGTTAACCAATAAACCTAATGGTACCAGTACGTTATTCATCGCCGCTAAGGTACCTGCATTCACCAGACAAGCGCCTTTATTCCACATGAAGTAACCTAAACCTGAAGCGATAATGCCAAGGTAAGTTAATACGCCCCATTGTGTTGTGGTCGTGGGCATTTTTTCAGTGCTACCCAATAGCATAAATGCGATTGCAGCTACCAGGAATGCGCCAATATAAAACAGACCAAATACGTCACGATGTTTCACATCTTTTAACTCGTTTTCAGATAATTTCTTGTAAGCCACTTGGCCAATCGCCATGGCAATATTCGCGCCTTGCACTACTAAAAAACCAATGACAAAACCTTCGTTAATGCCTGCATATTTAATTACCACAGCACCGAGTACAGCGATAAGCGCAGTACCTAAATACCAAGGGCTGAAGCGTGAATGTAATAAGTCATCAATTAAGGTTACATAGATAGGCGTGAATACCGTAAATAGCAGTACCTCAGGCACAGATAGCAATAGGAATGACTGGTAATAGAAACCATACATCACGCCAAGTTGACAAGCACCAATGGCCATGACTTTAATAATGGTCGAGCGAGCGAGGTTGCCCAGGCGTAAAAATGGGATGAAGACCAACATCGCTAAACCGATACGGAATAATACCGAGAACCAAGCATCAACCTGACCGGATAAATAAACGCCGATAAGACTAAATGAAAAAGCCCATACTAAATTTGTAATGATTAAAAAATGCATTCCGTTACCTTAATTAATGGATGTCAGCAGAGTTAACGACGATTGCCGAAAATAGTGACTAGAGTTTATATTTTGCTTGGTTTACATTACAGACTTGTGTTTTAAATTTGCGATTTTGATTTACGTCAGAGTAATAAATGAGCATGTGTAAGTTGTGAATACGGGTATATTTAATGTTGATATAATTAATATTAGCTGTTTATTTTCTAATATCGAGATCGTTAAAATGATGAAATTAAGTGCTTTATTACCTTTAACTTTGCTGGTGGCGTTTAACTCTGCTGCGAGTGTGGTTGTAAATCCTATTTTCCAGTTAGAGGCCAAACCTGACATTGGCGAAATGGTAACGTCATCTACCGCGGAACTGTGCGAAGTTGCTAAGGGCTCTGTCGATTACCTTAATTTGGGTGAAAATTATGATCCCGGTATTATCACCGCTGGCATAACCGCGCAATTTGGTGGCGATTTAGACCGCGTAAAACGTACCCTTAATTTTATTTGCCAAGTCGAGCAAGAAGATAAGTTAGCGGATACTGAAAGCCGTCTCATGGATGCCGATTTTATTGCAGAGCACTTTGACGTGATCCGCTGGATGCCAGATAAAACCCAAGCGCAAGGCTTTGCTAAAGATAAACCGCTGTTGAAAAATATCCCCGACGATAAGATTCTACTGACCAAATATTATATTAAACTCGCGAAAGGGACCGCGAAGCAAACGCCTGAAACCCCTTATGCGTTATACGCCATTCCGAATGATGAAAAAGATCTCTCGCTCGAGCAAGCCAATGCAGACCCGAGTTTGACCCGTCATCAACTGACCAAACAAGATGTCATCACCGGCATTTTGGATAAAGATAAATTAGCCCAGCCGATGGTGTGGCTATCGCGTTATGATTTAGAAGATTCGTTAATGCAGGGGACTGTAAAAGTCGATATTTCTAATAAAAATAGCCCAGTAATTACCAGTCAATTCTTTAATGTACACCGTAATAACGGCATTGGTTATAAACGTAATTTAAAGAAAGAACAGCAGGGACGTTATTGGTACTTTAAGAAAACCGAGTCGGTTATGGGCTATGGTAAAGATGCTAATTATAAGATCCCTGTTTATCCATTAGTCACAGTCGCAGGCGATTTAGCGCATCTGGGCTTAGGCAAGTTAATCATGTTGACCCACAATGGCGAAAGTCGTTTAACCGTCTTAGCAGACACGGGCGGGGCGTTTGAAAATAACCAATACCAGCTCGATTATCTTGGTGGGTACTTCAAAAACTGGGATGACTACATTAATACCTACAGGACATTCCCTGATTATTTTGAAGCTAGAATATTATTGCTGAAAGATAAAACCTAAACATAGACCCCACCCTAGCCCTCCCCTTGAAGTAAAGGGAGGGAATTAAAAGAAAGTGCAGTCTGTGCTTGTTTTGGTTCTTGCACTTGCTCCTCCCCTTTTTCAAGGGGGAGGCTGGGAGGGGGTCTGTGGTTAAACGCAAAAAACCAGCCGAAGCTGGTTTTTTCATATTAACTGACTTTCTATTTTAACTGATAACTCATTCTATAATAATGCGTGTCTAACGATTATTAGAACTGGTTCATCGTGTTATCTTCGCCGCCAGCTTTCAATGCTGCATCACCAGCAAAGTATTCTTTATGGTCATCGCCCATGTCAGAACCAGCCATGTTTTGATGCTTAACACACGCAATCGATTGACGGATTTCTTTACGTTGAACACCTTTAACATAACCCAGCATACCTTGGTCACCGAAGTACTCTTTCGCTAGGTTATCCGTTGATAGCGCAGCTGTATGGTAAGTCGGTAATGTGATTAAGTGATGGAAGATACCCGCTTCACGTGCTGAGTCAGCTTGGAATGTACGGATCTTCTCATCTGCTTGAGCTGATAATTCTGTCGTATCATATTTCTCGTTCATCAAGTCTGCACGGTCATATGCTGACACGTCTTGACCTGCTTCAACCATGATATCAAAGATTTGTTGACGGAAGTTAAGCGTCCAGTTGAATGATGGCGAGTTGTTGTAAACAAGTTTCGCATTTGGTACTACTTTACGGATCTCATTTACCATCGCACCGATTTGACCAACGTGTGGTTTCTCAGTTTCAATCCATAATAAATCAGCGCCGCCTTGTAGTGATGTAATGCAATCAAGTACACAACGTGCTTCACCCGTGCCTTCTTTAAATTGGAACAAGTTACTTGGTAGGCGTTTAGGACGTAATAATTTACCGTCTTTCTTGAGAATAACATCGCCATTACCGAGTTCTGCTTGTGTGATCTCATCACAATCAAGGAATGAATTATATTGGTCACCAAGGTCACCCGGTTCATTCGTTACAGCAATTTGTTTGGTTAGACCTGCGCCTAATGAATCAGTACGTGCAACGATAACACCGTTGTCGATACCTAGCTCTAGGAATGCATAACGCACAGCATTGATTTTCGCTAGGAAATCTTCATGTGGTACGGTTACTTTACCGTCTTGGTGACCGCATTGTTTTTCATCAGATACTTGGTTTTCAATTTGGATACAACATGCACCGGCTTCAATCATTTTTTTAGCAAGTAGGTAAGTTGCTTCTGCGTTACCAAAGCCCGCATCGATATCAGCAATGATTGGCACAACGTGCGTTACGTGGTTATCGATCTTGTCTTGTGTTGCAGTAACTTTAGCTGAATCGCCGGCATCTCTTGCCGCGTCTAGTTCACGGAATAAACCGCCTAATTCACGCGCGTCTGCTTGACGAAGGAAAGTGTATAGTTCTTCGATGAGTGCTGAAACAGATGTTTTTTCATGCATTGATTGGTCTGGTAGTGGACCAAACTCAGAGCGTAATGCAGCAACCATCCAACCTGAAAGGTAAAGATAACGACGGTCAGTGTTGTTTTCAAAATGTTTCTTAATAGAAATCATTTTTTGTTGACCGATAAAACCATGCCAGCAACCTAAAGACTGCGTGTACAGTGAAGAATCATTATCGTAGTTCTCCATATCTGCACGCATAATGTCTGCCGTATACTGTGCAATTTCAATACCTGTTTTAAAACGGTTTTGAGCACGCATACGCGCTGTATATTCTGGGTTAATTGCAGCCCATTTAGAACCTTGTTCAGCTTTTAACGTAGCTACCGCATCGATATCAGTGTTGTATGTTGACATAGCAAATCCCTTACAGTTATCAAATGATGATTAATTAAATTGCAACGCAGCGACTAAAGCCTTTTATTCGTTTGCGTTTTGATGAGTTAATATTAAACGATCAATTGATATTTAGTTAGTTTATAATTTTTATAGTCGTCATTCACATTGTGAATACCGGTAGCTGTTAATTTGCCTTATTTATGGTGTATTCTGGTTGAAGTGGTTAGATATTGGCTGTAAGTGACGGTGTGTCAGATTTTTGTGGCTTAATTAGTGTTGTCTCATTAATGTTTTATTAATTTTTTATTGTAGGTATTTATTTTATGAATATATCAGGGATTGATCTTAATTTATTGATTTACTTCGATGTTCTACTGCGTGAAAAGAACGTTACCCGCGCGGCGAGTATGCTTAATATTACCCAACCAGCAATGAGTAATGGTTTACGCCGATTACGGACTCTGCTGGACGATCCTGTTTTAGTTCGCACCTCTGGCGGTATGACCCCGACTGAAAAGGCGCGTAAATTAGCCCCGGTGATCAGAAAGCTATTACTCGAACTTGAAGAAGCCTTACAAGAAGAAAAAGAATTTGATCAAAGTAGTCATCGGGTGTTTCGTATCATGGCCAGTGACTATGCCGAATCGACGCTGATCCCACGACTGCTGAGTAAGTTAAGTAAAGTCGCGCCAAACATGACGGTCGATATTATGACGCCGTCTGATGTGACCTTCCATGATGTAGAGGAAGGCAAGATTGATATGGCGATCAACCGTTTTGATGAATTACCACAATCGTTTTATCAAAAAACCTTATGGCATGATTCATTTACCTGCATGATGAATGCAGACAATCCGATCGTAAATAAATTTAATTTGAATCATTACTTAGCATCAAAACACGTGTGGGTATCGAAGACTGGTTTTGGCGTTGGTGTGGGCATGAATCCACATGATGTGCAAAAATTAGGTTGGGTTGATGAAGCATTAAATCGTTTAGGCAAGAAACGTGATATTAAGGTATTTACCCGTAACTATAATGTCGCGATGCAATTGGCGCTGCAAGATGAATTGATTGCTACATTACCGACGCAGGCTGCGCTTATTCATGAAAATAACAGTGATTATACTCTGCTTGAACCACCATTTCCGATCCCTAATATTGAATTAAAGATGATCTGGAGTCCGCTATTACATCATGACGCCAGCCATATTTGGTTCCGTCAGCTAGTGCTTGAAGCGGCAACGGAGCTACGTGCTGACAATAAATAGATGCAGACAATAATAGTTGCAGTTATTTAGTCAGTACTGGAACCCTTGTTAGCACTTATAAAATAAGTTAATACTGTTGGATCTCTAAGCTGCTAATGACGTGGTGGCCATCTGTGACTTGCTGGCTAAGCTGATACATAGCATTGGCAAGTTGGTCGATGGCTATCGGCTTTTGCTGCTTTAATAGCGGCAAAGGTAGCAGAGATAATATGGCTAGTGGGTAATAAGCGACAGCTTCCATTAATCTGAATTCGTCACGCTTACCGTGTAACAGTGTTGGCTGATAAAGGTATAGTGCGGTAAGCGGTAATTGACGTAATAACTGCTCTGTTTCGCCTTTAGTTTGTAAGTAACTACTTGCTGATTTAGCATTGGCACCAACAGCACTGATGACATGTAGTTGCGCCTTGGTATTCGTTGCTACCCAAGTACCAAAGTTAACAATATAGTCTTTATCTACTTGTCTGAATGCGGCTAATGAACCAGCCTTTTTACGCGTTGTACCTAGGCAACAGTAAGCACAATCAATCTCAGCGGCTATGTCATTGGTGATGTCTAGCGTATTAAACTGGGCTAAATCAAGCGTAAACTCGGTGACTTTATCGAGGTGTGCAAAAGCGGTTTTGCGATAATGGACAACATAGATATTCTCAACAGTCGGTTCATTGATTAACTGCTGCATTAATTGATTGCCTGTTGCGCCTGTAGCACCAACAATAATGACGTTTTTCATGGAGCTTCCTTTATGAATGTCCGGTGTAATTACCATTGGTGTTATTAACTTGGGCGTAATGAAGAATGGTGCTATAAATCGCTAAGCTTACAGCTCTGCGCCGTATTGTGATTCCATCCAGCCTTCTAAGATAATCATTGCTGAAGCACTATCAATCGCGCCTTTTTGTAGGGCTTTAAAACCGCCTTCTTCAAATAAACGAGCTTTGGCATCTTTGGTTGTTAGACGTTCGTCATGCATTTCTGTTTTAACATTAAAACGACCGGTTAAGCGGTTAGCGAACTTGATTGCACGCTTGGTGATCTCTTGTTCGGTACCGTCCATGTTAAGTGGTTTACCAACGATAACAAGATCCGGTTGCCATTCTTTAATTTGTTGCTCGATCAAATCCCAATCTGGAATACCGTCATTGGCTTTAAAAGCCACAAGCGGGCGGGCTGTGCCAGTGATCTCTTGGCCAACAGCAATACCAATACTTTTTGTTCCGAAATCAAAACCAAGTAAGGTTCTTTGTCCGCTTTCTGCGTTACTCATATTCTTCTCCGTAGGCACTTTTAATTACTTAGATTAAGCGTGTCCTACCTGACTAGATAATTGGCTGACGTCGATACCTATTTTCTGCACGGCCTGTTCCCAACGTTGGTGTACGGGCACGTTAAATAGAATATTTTCGTCGGCATTAATGGTTAACCAACTGTTGTCTGCTATTTCTTGCTCTAACTGGCCTTTAGTCCAACCGGAATAACCTAACGCGACGATGTAATTGTCAGGTTGTTTGTTGGTGCCTAGTGTGGCTAATACATCAAGTGATGACGTGATCATCAATTCATCATTGATTTGTAAACTCGAGCTAAAACCTGGATAGGCAGTATGTAATACAAAACCACGGTCTTCAGATACGGGACCGCCTTTAAATACCGGCTTGTCGATGGCTTGTTTAGGCTCTGCTGGTGCGGCTGTTTCATCGTCAAGATCAGCTTCAATAGTTTGTGATAACAACTCGTCGATAGAAATATTGACGGGTAGGTTGATGATGATACCCATCGCACCTTCGTTGTTATGCTCACAAATATAGATAACAGAGCGTTCAAAAATACCATCTTTCATGCTTGGCATTGCGATAAGGAAGTGATCTTGTAAAGAGTCCATAGGCCTATCTTTTGTTGTTAGCAGTGAATTTATTATGGCAGACAATCATAGCTTAAGCGGTGAAATTCACGATAAGCTATGATTTATTTTATGCTTTTTTTAAGTTTAGCTTGGCTCTTTATTTGGCTAGTGATTAAAGAGCCGCAGGTAAATTAAGCTTTATTTAAACGTACTTCAATTGCATCCATCAACATGCCTGTGATGCTTACATCATAGGCTGCTTCGATTTCACGAATACAAGTAGGGCTAGTGACGTTGATTTCAGTTAGCTTGTCGCCAATCACGTCTAGGCCAACAAAGATCAGGCCTTTTTCTTTTAACTTAGGACCTAATGCTTTAGCAATTTTCCAATCACTTTCAGACAATGGGCGTGCTACACCACGACCGCCAGCTGCGATATTACCGCGCGTTTCACCACTTGCTGGGATACGAGCTAGGCAATACGGTACTGGTTCACCATCGATTACTAAGATACGTTTGTCGCCATCTTTAATATCTGGGATGAATTTTTGTGCCATGCAGTAACGCGTTTCGTGTTCAGTCAGTGTTTCGATGATCACGCTAACGTTTTTATCTTGTTCGTTAAGACGGAAGATTGATGCGCCGCCCATGCCATCTAATGGCTTTAAGATCACGTCTTTGTGTTCGTTATGGAACGCACGTAATTTGTCTTTACGACGTGTTACTAGCGTTGTTGGCGTGAATTCGCTAAACCATGCTGTGTACAGTTTTTCATTTGCATCACGTAGACTTTGCGGTTTGTTAACGATTAACGTGCCTTCGTCTTCTGCGCGTTCAAGCATGTAAGTAGCGTACACAAATTCAGTATCGAATGGAGGATCTTTACGCATTAATACTACGTCTAAATCTGAAATTAGGTGGTTAGTTTCTTCACCTAGTTCGTACCAGTTTGCTGGGTCTTGTTGTACTTTCAATGAACGAGACGCAGCATATGCACGGCCTTCAAGCATAAATAGGTCTTGCATTTCCATGTAGAAAAGTTCGTAACCACGGTTTTGCGCTTCCATTAACATTGCAAAGCTAGAGTCTTTTTTAATGTTGATGTCTGCAATGGGATCCATCACGATGCCAAGTTTAATTGTCATATTATTTATCCTATCCTAAATCGCCAAAGCGGCATTGTAGTGCGGTGATCGCCGTTAATGCTGCTGTTTCTGTTCGTAATACTCGAGGACCTAATAACGTTTCTTCAAAGTTAAATTGCTCTGTCATGCTGATTTCATCCGCAGATAAACCGCCTTCAGGACCAATCAACAAACGCACGCCATTAGTAGGCTCGGGCAAGGTGTTAATGCTGTATTTTGCGCGTGGGTGCAGATTTAATTTAAGTTCTGTAGTTTGTTCTGCTGCCCAGTCTTTTAACTGTTTTGGTGCTAATACTTGCGGCACGAAGTTACGGCCACTTTGTTCGCACGCAGAAATGACAATTTTTTGCCATTGCTGTACTTTTTTCTCTAAACGTTCGCCAGATAACTTAACACCACAACGCTCACTAAACAGTGGTGTGATGGTTGTTACACCCAATTCGACCGATTTTTGAATGGTGAAATCCATTTTTTCGCCACGCGAGATCGCTTGACCAAGGTGGATCTTTAATGGTGATTCACTGTTAATATCTTGGAATTCGTCAATCTGAACTGTCACTGATTTTTTTGTGGTTTGTTCAATTGTGGCTTGGTATTGGCCACCTTTACCGTTAAATAAAGTGAGCGTATCACCCGTTGTCATGCGTAGTACACGACCAACATGGCCTGCGCCGTCTGGTGATAATTCAAAACTAGAACCTACGATTAGTTCGCCTGATTCGAAGATGCGAGGATGACGCATGCTGGTTACCTTTATTTAAATATGTAGTTAATAAAATGATTATACCCACTTTTTTTATGAGCAGATGAAATTTATCGGCTAACAAAAAAAATAGTTGCTTATGGACGCTGTCTTCGAGGTGATGCTTGTCTCATTTATGCCATCGACAAATTCATCCTAAGGCTAAAAATTGATCCTTTGTTTGTACTAGCAGAGTCAATGCATACTATTTTTAATCGTTTAATGAAGAGCATGTGATGAACAATACGCGAATAATACAACTCATCAATGAGTTTCCATTGCTGGAATTACTGATAGATCTGCAACCGCTGAGTTGGTTTAATCCGAAGGTAACAAGCTATGTCGAGGCTTTACCTTATGTTGGCTTAACCGCGCTTGATGTACAAGATGCCAGTGGTCGCCTATTACGTTTTGCGCCTTTTTTATGTCAGGCATTTCCTGAAACACAAGAACGTAACGGTATTATAGAGTCTCCGTTGCAGGCTATACCCTTGATGCAAGCGGCGTTAGGCAAACACTATCAGGTTGATTTACTTGGTCGCATGATGATTAAACTTGATGCACAATTGCCAATATCAGGCTCAATTAAAGCGCGTGGTGGTATTTATGAAGTACTGCAGCATGCAGAAAAATTGGCGATATCAGCGGGTATATTGCGTGTCGATGATGATTACAATAAAATTAATTCGCCACAATTTAAGTCATTCTTCAGTCAATATAAAATTGCAGTCGGCTCAACAGGCAACTTAGGGTTATCAATTGGTATTATAGGTGCCAGTTTAGGCTTTCAGGTTAGCGTGCATATGTCTGCTGATGCAAGGCAGTGGAAAAAAGATCGCTTGCGTCAGCATGGTGTGAATGTGGTTGAGTATCAATCTGACTACAGTGTTGCGGTTGAACAGGGGCGTGAAGATGCATTGCAAGACCCGTTCTGTCATTTTATAGATGATGAAAGTTCGACGTCGTTGTTCTTAGGTTATGCCGTTGCTGGAGAGCGTTTAAAGCAGCAGTTTGATGAACAAGAGATTCTTGTTGATGCCGAGCATCCGTTATTTGTTTATTTACCTTGTGGTGTTGGTGGCGGCCCTGGTGGTGTTGCGTTTGGTCTTAAATTAGCTTTTGGCGATCATGTGCATTGTATTTTTGCCGAACCGACTCATTCACCGTGTATGTTGTTAGGCGTTTATACTGGGCTGCATGATCAGATCTCGGTGCAAGATCTGGGTATAGATAATGTGACTGCTGCAGATGGTCTTGCTGTTGGTCGTGCTTCGGGTTTTATTGGTAAAGCAATGGAGCGAATGTTAGATGGCTATATCACCTTAACAGATGCTGACATGTATCAGTTATTAGGGCTGATACATGAGACTGAACAGCTTAAATTAGAACCCTCGGCATTGGCTGGCATGCCTGGTATTGTCCATGTGACCAATAATGCTGATTACCTTGCTCGAATGCAACTTGATGATAAATTAGCGAATGCGACCCATTTAGTCTGGGCTACTGGCGGTGGCATGGTGCCAGAGTCGGAAATGACTGCTTATTTACAACAAGCTAAAAGCTGAGCATTTTTATATATGATCTGTTAAATTCAACGACGGCCTCTTAGGACTCGGTTTTGTTTATAATGGATATGTATTAGTAATGGAATTAACATTTGGCAGTCATAAAAAATTTAGCGGTAGTCAATTAGCCAATCTGGATACTTTTGTTAAAGCAGCGCAGTACGGCTCATTTACCCAAGCGGCGGAGGTTTTGTGTCTCACCCCAAGTGCCGTGAGTCATCGCATTGCCAAATTGGAGCAAGAGCTGGGGTTTAAGCTGTTTCATCGTTTGCATAAACAGCTTAAATTGACGGGCGAGGGGGCGCGTTTATGCCGCAGTTGCGAGCAATTGTTTACGGCGTTGGATGAAGAGCTGAATGATATTCGTAGTAATGAACTTTCTGGTCGTTTGACCATTTATGCCCGACCGTCTATTTCACTGTGCTGGTTGGTGCCACGGATCCATGACTTTCACCGCCAATATCCGGCTATTCAGCTGGATATTCTTACCGGTAATGATGATATTAATTTTCAAACCGAATTTATTGATGTTGCGCTTTATTATACCTCGGGGCCTTTTCCGGGATTATCCAACATTGAACTCATGTCAGAAGAAGTCACTCCTGTCTGTTCTCCGGCTTATGCTGAGTTACACAACCTAATTGATAACCCCGACAATATTCGTCATTGCAGTTTATTGCATGATTGTAAAGCTTGGCCACAGGCGGCTTATAATGCCGAATGGTTAGACTGGGTGGAGCGTCATCAAATAAGTGGGGTTAATTATAATCGCGGTTTAAGTTTTGATCGCTCTGATTTGGCAATGGTCGCTGCGATCAATAATGCTGGCTTGGCGATTGGCCGTAAGCGTCTAGTCGATAAACATTTACGCAGTGGTGAGTTAATCGCGCCCTTTCCTGGGCTTATCAGCCCTGCCACGTATCAATATCACGCGGTATATAGCGCAGACATAACACCTAACCCGCGCGTTAAGGTGTTATTAGCTTGGTTACAACAGCAGGCTGAAAAGTTTCAATGATGTGGTTAGCGCAGCGTAACGCCATTATTTAGGTCGATAAGTTTACTTAGTACTTTATCACCGTCCATACGAATACCGTTGTGTTCGAACTCTGACGTTAACCAGTATTTGAGGTTATTAACACGCGCGGCGGTTTCTAGGCTGTATTGCATTTCTACATACATGTCTTCGCTATAGATAGCTGCTGCCACTGGTACTTGGTTGTTTTTAAGGACATCAAGATCGTAAAGATCTGACCAATCTTGTTTACCAGCCAACTGTTGCGCCGCTGCTTGCAGTGGTTTTAAGTTATTAAACTGCTCGAACATCCATGGGTAAATCATCTCGCCAGTGAATAAGAACGGCTGGCCCGGTTGATAATTAAATTCATCATAATCAGCACGCACAGTATGCGCAGCCCAGTTTGATGCTTGTTGCTGACAATAGATAGATTCATGCAGCACGGCAAAAATCGGGTTGGTATTAAAATCAAGGAACTGACAGAACTGCGCTAAGAACAGTGGATTAACTTGTGTGCCACTTGGCGTACTCATAAGAGCTTGTTCAAGTAAATAATAAACCGCTTCAGGGCCTTCTTCCATGCCAATATTAACGCCAAGCAGTTGCAACATTTCAACAGTCAATTTCTCGCCTGTGGCAAGATAAGTATCGTGTTCGATAATGTGCGTTGCTAGTGCAGTGACAAGATCTTGCGCGTCACTAAAACGGTTAAAGAAGTCGTTATTTTTTGCGAGTACACGTTTATAAGTTGCTTGGTAAACTTCGGTAGCAGGACGTGTTAATGAAGGTAATCCGCCAGTCACAAAAGCTTGTGTTAGCCCTTCTGGCGCGGCAGTTAAATAACGTAATACACAGAAACCACCAAAGCTTTGGCCAATAATACTCCAGGTATTAAACGGTGATAATTGTGCGCGTATCGCTTCAGCATCACGGACAATATTATCAGCACGGAAATGGGTGAGGTAGTTAGCTTGTTCACTTGGTGTTAAGTGCGCAAGACTCACTGAGCTTATCGGTGTTGATAACCCTGTACCACGTTGATCTAACAGCAATACGCGATATTCTTGTAATGCCCGCTTGATCCAGCCGCCATTAGCCATTGGACGTACAGCGCCAAAGCCAGGACCACCTTGAAAATAGACCAAATATGGGAGGTCTTGATCTTGTTTATTTGGCGCGACGAGTTCACGTACAAAGACGTTAATGCTGTCACCGTCAGGCTTGTTGTAATCAAGCGGTAAGGTAAATGTGTGCTTTTGTGCAACTAAGCCGCTTAATGTGAGATCAATTTTCATGGCAATCCTTTGTTCGCAATAAAGTAATTATGTAGGGCATTGTAACCTTAAATTAGCGTTAAGTATTAATGACAGCTAGCAATTTAGGTAATTAAGGAAGGTAGTTATGATGTATAAAGCTTATAAAATTAGCGTTAACTAGGCATTTTTTTTACTAATATATTTATTTTTGCTCTTCATTTTTAGTATTAATTATCGATAATCACTAAAAATTAGATGTTATATTAAAGGTCACTCATGGCGTCGAGTACAATATTTCTTGGTATTTCAACCCAGGTCGGTCATCCAAGTAAAGTGAATATACCGCATGTATTAGCGCAATATAAAGAAAGAAACTGCCGTGTCGCGATTGCTGACGGCAGTGTCATCAGTGGTGTCATCCCTTTTAAGCAGTTATATGCACTACAAAAATGGATTGGTGTTAACTACCAGCGATTACAGCTAGAATGGAATCAGGTTAGTTAATTTATAGACCTGCATCTACCGACCTAGTTACCATAATCCACGATCTAAACAGGCAGATTTTACCACTCGGTTTTCGTTACCTTGTAAGCTTTCGATTAACTGAGTGCGTCGACATTCGCTTGCCGTTACCGGATATTGTTTATCCCAGGCTTGCAATTCACGTTTCTGTCTACCTATTTTGTATTCAGGATAAACTGATTCCATATACAGATACGCGCGGGCTATTTCACCTTTGGCATAGTTTGGTGGCTGTACTGTTTTGTTGTTAATTTTGATGGGACAGCTGCCGAATTGATTCTTCTCGGCTGATACCTGAGATGCAAAATTATAGTTACTGCGCAGGGCATTTACAGCACCAATAGCTGGATAGAGGTTGTACATATCCGCTTGCATATAACGGTAAGGGATATTTACTTTCTCGGCACAACGGCGGCCTTTAAAGTGCTTACCTTTGCTGTTCACACAGACGCTATTACCTTCACGCCATTCACTAAAATTACGCCCGAAGTTCTCCGCAGGTACAACATGTTCCCATTCTACTTTTGCTTGACGCTTTACATGCTTTGTTGATGTAAAGCCATTGTGATCAGTGATCTGCTTTTTTTTATTAAAATCGGCCTGACAATAGATAGTCAGTTTCGGTACTTGTGTATAAATCTCTCGTTCAAGCATTTTTTTGGCTTTGCTAAAAGATTGGTTAGTTTGATTGCCGTTGTCAGATGCATAGGAGAATGAAGGGATTAATAATGTGGTTGATATAACCATAATAGTGAGTTGTTTTAACATTACAGGCTGCTCCAATGTAATAATTCAACATTGTAGCACAGCTAAAACAAGGCGATAGGATCGTGAAGTGGGGATGAATTTGCGTGTGACTATTTTTACGTACGACTGTTTTTATATGCAAGAGTTTAATGCGTTCGATAGGTGATCTAGATTAGATATTATCAAGATATAATAATGCAGGATAAAGCGAGGGGTAAAAATCAGGCATAAAAAAAGAGCAGAGGATAAAACAACTGCTCTTTAGATTCGAGTTCGAGGTGATTAGTTAGCGCGAGAGGCCGCGTAACGCACTGCGATATCTGAATCTAATAACATTTTTTCTTTTAACACACCGGATTTTGCCATGAAAATACGTTGAGAAATTGATAAAGCATTCAGATCAAGACTACGAGCAATTTGCTCTGCTTGACTGGTGTTGCGCTTTAAAACTGCTGTTATCAGTTTTTCCATTTCATAATCGGTTGATTTCGCAGTATCTAACGTGTGAGTCATAACCTAACTTCCTAATCACAATGGTATGTATAGGGTTATTTTATCTGATGAAATTAGATAAATACACCTATATAAGTTAATTTTTCAGATTATTATCAAACAAGTTGTCACTTCTTCAGGCTTAAGTTAACTTATTGTTATTAAATATGATTTAATATTTTATGGTTAAACTTTTCTTGCATAAACGACAAATATATTTGATATTATCACGCATAATTTTATTATGACGTCGAATCGTGAGTTGATGGTCTGTGCACTGACAAACATAGGTAAAAGTTTTGCCTTTCACACTGGCGACATCGTACTGGTGTGTCGTTTTGGCTGCGAGATCAAATATTTGATTCATTATTTGCTGCCATTCTTTACCGTGTGGTTTAGTCCGACCATAAAGTTGATACGTTAATAGATGGGCGACTTCATGTGGGACGGTATGCGTTATAAAGTGTTGTTGGTTTTCTTGCAATAAAATGGCATTAAAACGTAATTCATTGGTTTGTAATCTGGCACTACCGGCTGCTTTTCCACGTTGCTTGAAATTAATAATGGGGCGGGGGAACGTTTGGTTTAAGCGTTCTTCGGCTTGCTGATAACAGGCGGCGATCTTGTCTAATACTAATTGTTCTAGCATTTGGGCTGTTGAATTTACTTGTTTTAAGTCGTTAGACATTATCGATATCTATAAAAAAGGCGCTTTGGTTAAATTACCAAAAGCGCCTCTCACTGTCTAATTAAACTGTCTAATTAAAAGTGATTAAAGACCTGCTGCATCACGTAGGATTTCAGCTTTATCTGTCGCTTCCCAAGAGAATTCACTACGACCGAAGTGACCATAAGCAGCCGTGTTTTGGTAAATAGGGCGTTTAAGATCTAGCATTTCGATTAGACCGTGTGGACGTAATTCGAAATGTTCGCGAACCAGTTTAGTCAGTAGTTCTTCACTTACTTTACCAGTGCCGAATGTTTCAACAGAAATTGATGTTGGTTCAGCAACACCGATCGCGTAAGAAACTTGGATTTCACAACGGTCAGCTAGGCCAGCCGCTACGATGTTTTTAGCTACATAACGTGCTGCGTATGCTGCTGAGCGATCTACTTTTGATGGATCTTTACCAGAGAATGCGCCGCCACCGTGACGAGCCATGCCGCCGTATGTATCAACGATAATTTTACGACCAGTTAGACCACAATCGCCTACTGGGCCACCGATAACAAAACGGCCAGTTGGATTGATGAAGAATTTAGTGTCTTTCGTTAACCATTGCTCAGGTAGTACTGGCTTGATGATTGTTTCCATCACAGCTTCAACAAGGTCTGCTTGTTTGATATCTTCAGAATGCTGAGTTGAAAGCACAACAGCATCGATACCTACAATTTTACCGTCGTCATAAGCAAATGTGATTTGGCTTTTTGCATCAGGGCGTAGCCAAGGTAGTGTGCCACTTTTACGCACTTCGGCTTGGCGTTTCACCAGTTTGTGAGAGTAAGTAATAGGTGCAGGCATTAACTCTTCAGTTTCATTGTTTGCATAACCAAACATTAAACCTTGGTCACCAGCGCCTTGTTCTAGTGGGTCATCACGGTCAACACCTTGATTAATATCAGGAGACTGTTTACCAATTGTGTTTAATACAGCACAAGAATCAGCGTCAAACCCCATTTCTGAGTTTATGTAACCGATTTCACGAACTGTTTTACGTGTGATCTCTTCAATATCAACCCACGCGTCAGTCGTTACTTCGCCGCCAACCATAACCATACCGGTTTTAACATAAGTCTCACAGGCTACGCGTGCTTTCGGGTCTTGAGCGATGATTGCATCAAGTACAGCATCGGAGATTTGGTCTGCAATTTTATCAGGATGACCTTCTGATACTGACTCAGAGGTAAACAAATGTTTAGCCATGGTTTTAATTCTCTCTTTATTTAAACACAAGCGACGTAATATACGTTCATATGTGTAGAAGTTTTAACATCTAGACGGCTATTCTAATCTATTTTGGCAGTATTAAGATAGACCCTAGGCCACATTTATTATTAAATTGTTTAAATTTACTGTTTTCAGCGGAATTTTATTTATGTATATATGTTATAAACAGCAAATATGCAGTAGCATAGTACGAAAGTATTAAAAGTATGAAGTGGCGGCAGTTTTTTAACTGAAAATAAATAATCGCTTACTATCATTAAATGTAATTACGCTCATTTGCTATTGGGAAGAATAAAGTGTCATTGAAAAAATCATTAGTTATCACTGCCGGATTACTTGCTAGCTTTACTAGTTTTACTAGTGCTGCATCAAACGTTTCGCTTGCCTTTAATAACGACAATATTGTTCTGGGTTATGATGTTGAAATGCAAGAAGCACTTAAAATTAAAGGTGACTTCCTACAGACTATCGATAATGGTTATACTGTTGATACTGGTCTTTATGCGTTCCAAGATGCAGGTGCGACATTCTTTGAGCTTGGTGCTAAAGCAATGCGAATGGATAATGATAATGGCGATGGCTATGCATTGGCATTTGGTGGCTTAGGTGGTTTACGCCTTACTGAAGAATTTAGCTTAGAAGCTGAATTTCATTACAGCCCTGAAATCCTTGCGTTTGGTGATACTGAAAACTATTCTCAGTGGGTTTTCCGTGCTAGTTATGCATTAATACCAACAGCAACTTTATTTGCTGAGTATAACTACACAACGGTTGAATACGAGAAAATGCCAGAAGAACGTCTAACAAGTGACTTTCTATTTGGTTTAGCTTGGGTATTCTAAGTATTTAAACTTAGCATCTAGTCGCTTGTTAAATAATATCGAGCTACTAGCACGTACAAAAGCACCTAATAGGTGCTTTTGTTGTTTCTGAGATACAGGCTGTCACTTAGTTCACGCTCCTAGGAGTTGTTACTGCAATATCTTTTCTTTGTCATCGATAACGGGTTCTTTAGGTAACGACAGTTTTAATAACTCTGCATAAAGTGGCTTGCCACCGATAGCTTGCGCGACAAACGTCGCGCCAAGGCAGGTGATGAGTAAAGGTAAAATAAGCTCGTAACTGTCGGTCATTTCCACCACTAATACTATCCCTGTAACAGGTGCTCTCACGGTTGCCGCAAATAATGCGCCCATTCCTGCTATTGCATAAACCGTCGGTTCTGCCACAAAGCTAGGGAATAATTCGGCTGCGACCACACCAAAAGCTAAACCAAATAAAGTGCCTAATGTCAGCATCGGGGTGAATACGCCGCCCGGCGCACCAGATGCAAAACAAGCGATGGTGCCAAATAAACGGATCACAAATAGACCCACTAGAATAGCCCAGGTACTGGGTTCTTGGAGCATGCGCACCATCAAGTCTCGACCATTACCCGCGGTATCAGGTGCAAATGACTGTAGTAATGCAAACAAGCAACCAAACAAAATGCCGGTAATAATAATCCGGCTCATCTTATTAGCCTGCTTTCGTTTTAACAGTTTAGTGCTACTGATTATCCAACGATTGAAATAGACACCGATGACCCCAAAAATACTGCCTAATAATAGAAATAACCACAGTGAAGTTAGTGGTGGCACATCAAAGTGGACGAGGGGCATCACGGCATCTTGACCATGTACAGCGCGCATGACAATGGTCGCCATCGCTGCTGCGAGTGTCACACATTTAATCGAAGTCATGTTATAGCGAAAATGCGGACGCATCTCTTCAATCACAAATAAGATACCGGCGAGCGGGGCGTTAAACACGGCGGCAAGACCTGCAGCAGCCCCTGCTGCCACCAGAATGTGGGTAGAATTGGTATAGCGTTTAGCGGTATCGGCAAACATACGACCCACAGTCCCACCGATTTGAATCGCAGGACCAGCACGACCAAAAATCATCCCTGAGGCAATTGCTAATGTACCAGCAACTAATTTTACCGGTAATAAACGTCGCCAACGAATGTCATACATATCATCAAGTGCACCTTCAATATGGGTAATGCCACTGCCAGATGCTTCAGGAGCAAAGCGTAAGGTGAGCCAAAAGGATAAACCCACCATGACACCGCTTAACAACATGATTAACACTACGTTGAGACTCGGCGGCAGGTCTAAAGGATTAAATATTTGCAAGCGTTGGTTATTAGTCCAGAGTATGGCCGCTTCAAATAGGGCGATCATTAAGCCTGTCATTGCGCCGACGAGGGCTGAAATGATCGGTAAGACAATATAGTCATGTTTGGCTGAAAGTAATTTAGGGTTGGTACGGTGCTTACGTAATGCGGTTTTAAAAAATGTGAGACTGGGTGATTTAGCCATTTTCTTGTGCCACCTGTTCGCGTGATAAGAATGCAAATAGCCCGAGTCGAGTTGTAAAAACTAGGTGTTAGCGCAAGGTAATATAGCGGAATTATCGCGTTATTTATTATCGTTGTGTAATAGTTTTTAGTTAAATCGTTGTGGAGGAGCAATGCCAAAGCAGTATAGCGAATAAACAGTTTGGATAGTATTTCTTTTTAGATAGGTAGAATAAAAAAGAATGACGATTAAAAAATATTATTTCGGTATTGCGCTCACATAATTACGAATAAAAGTGCACGTTGAAATTCGTTTGAGTGTTAAAATGCTTTCACTCGAAACCACTTGTGGTTAGCTTAGAATGTAAAAGCGTAATTGCGAAGTATAAATTCGATAAATATAAATAAACTAAAAAAACTTGTTATACATACGATATTTTTATGACAATATAACAGCTTAAAAGTATTTTAAATTAATTTCAGCAGGAGCAAAATATGCCAACTCGTCAAGAGCTAGCGAACGCAATTCGTGCCCTAAGTATGGACGCAGTTCAACAAGCAAATTCAGGCCATCCAGGCGCACCTATGGGCATGGCAGATATTGCCGAAGTATTATGGCGTAAAAATTTAAACCATAACCCAGCAAATCCAAACTGGGTTGACCGTGACCGTTTTATTCTTTCAAACGGTCATGGCTCAATGCTTATTTACTCACTGCTACACCTAACAGGTTATGCATTACCGATTGAAGAATTGAAAAACTTCCGTCAACTGCATTCAAAAACACCAGGTCACCCTGAATATGGTTATGCACCAGGTATCGAAACAACGACTGGCCCGTTAGGCCAAGGTATTACTAATGCTGTTGGTATGGCGATTGCTGAAAAAACATTAGCAGCACAGTTCAACAAACCAGAACATGAAGTTGTTGATCACTACACTTACTCGTTCCTAGGTGATGGTTGCCTAATGGAAGGTATCTCACATGAAGCATGTTCACTTGCTGGCACATTAGGCCTAGGCAAGCTTGTTGCATTCTGGGATGACAACGGTATTTCAATTGACGGCGAAGTAGACGGCTGGTTCACAGACGATACTGTGAAACGTTTTGAAGC
Organism: Moritella marina ATCC 15381; assembly: GCF_008931805.1. GTDB lineage: Bacteria > Pseudomonadota > Gammaproteobacteria > Enterobacterales > Moritellaceae > Moritella > Moritella marina. The sequence goes on from NZ_CP044399.1 coordinate 129,180, forward strand.
TTACGGTTGGCATGTTGTTTCTGTAGATGGTCACAACCCTGCAGAAATCCAAGCAGCTATTGATGCATCTAAAGCTGAAACATCACGTCCAAGCCTTATCTGTTGTAAAACAGTGATCGGTTTTGGTTCACCAAACAAAGAAGGTACGCATGACTGTCATGGTGCTCCTCTAGGTGACGCTGAAATTATCGCAACACGCGAAAAATTAGGTTGGAAACACCCTGCATTCGAAATCCCTGCTGATATCTATTCTGAATGGGATGCTAATGAAGCTGGCGCACAAGCGGAAGCGGCATGGAATGAAAAATTTGCGGCTTATCAAGCGGCATACCCTGAACTAGCTGCAGAATACGCACGTCGTACTTCTGGTGAATTACCAGCGGATTGGGAAACTAAAACGTCTGACTACATTAAGCAGCTACAAGCTGATTCTGCAAAAGTAGCCACACGTAAAGCATCACAAAACTGCATTGAAGAGTTTGGTACATTATTACCTGAACTACTTGGTGGTTCTGCGGATTTAGCGCCATCTAACTTAACAATGTGGTCTGGTACTAAAGCAATCACTGCGGATGACGCATCAGGTAACTACTTACACTATGGTGTACGTGAGTTCGGTATGACTGCAATCATCAACGGTATGTCTCTACACGGTGGCTTCACAGCTTATGGTGCTACATTCCTAATGTTCATGGAATATGCGCGTAACGCAATGCGTATGGCTGCATTGATGAAAGTGCAAAACATTCAAGTTTATACACATGATTCAATCGGTTTAGGTGAAGATGGTCCAACTCATCAGCCGGTAGAACAAATTGCTAGCTTGCGTATGACACCAAACATGAGCGCATGGCGTCCATGTGATTCTGTTGAATCAGCAGTTGCTTGGAAACATGCAATTGAACGTAAAGACGGTCCAACTGCACTTATCTTCAGCCGTCAAGGGCTAGCACCTATGCCGCGTGATGAAGCACAATTAGCAAACGTTGCTAAAGGTGGTTACACACTGGTAGATTGTGATGGCAAACCAGAACTTATCCTTATCTCTACGGGTTCTGAAGTTGAACTTTGTACTAAAGCGGCTGCAGAGCTTACAGCGAAAGGCCGTAAGGTTCGCGTTGTATCTATGCCTGCTACAGACGTATTTGATAAGCAAGACGCAGCATACCGCGAATCTGTTTTACCGTCAGACGTTGTTAAACGTGTTGCGGTTGAAGCGGGTATCGCTGACTTCTGGCACAAATACACTGGCTTTAACGGTGCTATCATCGGCATGACAACATTTGGCGAATCAGCACCAGCTGAGCAACTGTTTGAAATGTTCGGTTTCACTGTTGCTAACGTAGTTGCAACGGCTGAATCACTATAATAATGACTTAAGCATAATACTTGTTATGCTTGATTTAATTATGATGAGTAACACATATTGATATCAAAAGAGCGCTGCGGTGCTCTTTTTTATTGTCTGTGATTTATGATTGAGTACTTATACCAATTCCGAAAATTAAGTGATCAAAATGATATTACTCCTGCAAACCGCTCAAGACATCCCTGTTCGCTTAGACAAGGCCATCCATGGCCATGTATGTTTGCGATAGCAATAGCATTTTTCTGTACAGTTCTTTATAGGAATTGGTATTAACATGTAGATGGTTGTAAATGGCAGGCATAAAAAAACCAGCATCACGCTGGTTTTTTGTTATTCCGTATTGGTTTGCTAACTAGGCAACCTGTACTGGAATATCGTTACTTGTGCGCACGATGTCATTACCTTGATCAAGATAAACGAGGTCGGGCTTGTGTCGTTTCGCTTCTTCATTGTCCATGCGTACATAAGCACAGATGATGATGCGATCGCCTACTGCAGCTTTACGTGCTGCTGCACCGTTCACTGAAATGATTTTTGAACCGCGTTCGCCAGCGATAGCGTAAGTTGAAAAGCGCTCACCATTATCAATGTTATAGATATCGATTGCTTCATATTCTAGGATCCCTGACGCATCAAGCATATCTTGATCGATTGCGCATGAACCTTCATAGTTTAATTCGGCATGTGTTACACGCGCTTGGTGTAACTTACCTTTTAGCATTGTGGTTTGCATTGTTCTAAAACCCATTCCATTAATAGTTTATGAATATACTCAAATAATTCAACATCTTGATTGTGGATGTTAAAGTCTTTTGAGCATATATGCCGTACAAAATATGTACCAGCGTCCATAGTATCGTATTTGTTTAATTAGCGCAATTGTACTAACGATCAGTTAAATCCGATGGTTCGGCCGATTAATTGCGCTGATTATTAGCTTAACTTAATAACTTTATTATCGATTAAACGTGCCTTACCTAAGAAGGCCGCCATTAAAATAACGGCTTCTTGGGTTTCTTTAGTGATTGTCGCTAAAGTATCAGCATCAACAATATCAATTGCATCGGTATTGAAACCGGCCGCATTAAGCTGTGCCGTTGCTTGCGTGACTAAGGCTTTATTTGCTTGCGTATCCTTTGACACTTGGCTAGTAATTGTCGTCATTACTTCTGCTAATAATGGCGCTATCATACGCTCTTCAGCAGTTAATAGGCCATTACGAGAGCTCATTGCTAAGCCTGACTTTTCGCGTACGGTTGGTACACCAACAATTTGAATCGGCATGGCCAAGTCAGCGACCATGTGACGAATAAGAGCGAGTTGTTGGAAATCTTTCTCACCAAATAAAGCCACATCAGGTTGGACTAAATTAAATAATTTAGCCACGATAGTCGATACACCATTAAAATGACCTGGGCGATGTGCTCCTTCAAGTACTTCGGAAATGCCGGGTACTTGAATAAAGGTTTGTGACGCTAAACCGTGTGGGTATATAAGCTCTGGACTTGGCGTGAAGACTAAATCGGTATCAACACTCTGCAGTGCGCGGCAATCTGCATCTAAGGTGCGTGGGTAGGCTGCTAAATCAGTGGCTTGGTTAAATTGCATCGGATTAACAAAAATACTGACCACAACACGGTCTGCGAATTTCTGCGCTTCTTTTACCAAGGTCAAATGACCATCATGCAAATTACCCATAGTCGGTACGAATGCGGTAGATAGACCTTGACGACGCCAAGCGATAACTTGCTCTCGCAGCACGTCAATATTTGCAATAATATCCATATATGAATTACCTAATAAATGAGGGGGATAGTGAAAGAGGGGCGTGCAAATTTGAGTTATTTGCTTATCGACCCCTCGTTCTTTATGCGGACACGTGGATAGAAGAAAACACGTGCTATGAAAACATGTGTTCATCAGCAGGGAAAGTCTGCGCAGTAACTTCATCGATATAAGCGCTAACCGCTTTACGCATATCACCGGTTTCGGCGAGGAAGTTTTTCGAGAACTTAGGCACAAAGCCTTTCGAAATGCCGAATGCATCATGCATTACTAAGATTTGACCATCGGTATCACGACCAGCACCAATACCAATCACTGGGATAGTTAAGGCTTCAGAAATACGTTTTGCCAGTGGTGCAGGGATACACTCTACCACTAACAGTTGGATGCCTGCAGCTTGTAATGACAGTGCGTGCTCAACCATTTCATCGGCTTTATCTTGCGCTCGACCTTGTACTTTAAAACCACCAAATACATGTACTGATTGCGGTGTTAAACCAAGGTGGCCACATACCGGAATGCCACGTTCAGTCAGTGCTGAAACGCTATCAACTAACCATTCACCGCCTTCTACTTTAACCATGTTCGCACCCGCTTGCATTAGCGTTGTCGCATTGGTTAGAGTTTGTTCTTTAGTGGCATAACTCATGAATGGCATGTCAGCGATAACCAGTGCTTTCGTCGCACCAGCACGTACACAGCGGGTATGATAAGCAATATCTGTAACAGTAACAGGTAGCGTATCATTGTGGCCTTGTAATACCATGCCCATCGAGTCGCCAACTAATAATACTGGCATACCGACTTCGTCAAACAATGCGGAAAAACTCGCATCATAAGCAGTTATACTGGCAAACTTTTGACCTGCTTCTTTCATTTTAAGCAGTTTAGATACGGTAACTTTACTCATTGGAAATCCTTCTTCACATTACTCTATGTTTTGATAAATAGCTAAGCCGTTACGAGGACAGTCCTCAAGTAATACGGATAATGCTTGGCCACAAGGTAGTTGTAATTGTGGCGCTATTTCAGCTAAGGGATAAAGTACAAACTCACGCTCTTTCATACCGTAATGTGGCACAGTTAAGCGTGGTGTACTCATTATGTCATTACCGTATAGTAAGATATCTAAATCGAGGGTTCTTGCCCCCCAATGTTCTTTACGTACACGGCCTTGTTCATTTTCGATATGCTGTAGTGCATCCAATAAGGCAATGGGTGCTAAACGTGTATCAATACACGCAACAGCATTAATATAGTCAGGTTGTTCCTGTGGCCCCATGGGTTTACTTGCGTAAAGCGAGGAGATCGACACTAAACGACTTAAAGTTAATGTTTCTAGTGCCAAAATTGCTTCGTGTGCTTGCGCGACAGGATCTGCAAGGTTGCTGCCGATCGCGACATAACAACGTGTATAGCCTTGCTCGATTGGCGCAGACAGATTATTCAGCATTATTACCTACATTGTTATCAGTACCGTTATCAGTACTTTGATCAACATGAGTTGTCGCAGCTGGTTTTTTCTTTTTAACGCGACGTGGACGTGTTTTTTTACCAGCCGGTGAATTCAATTCTTTCACTAAGTTCAAGCGACCAGTGGCATTGGCATTTTGATAATCCTGCCACCATTGTGTTACTTCAACTAAATCGCCACCTTGGATATCAGCACGCATTTCTAAGAAATCGAAACCAGCACGGAATTTTAAATGTTCGAACGCTTTTTCTGCGCGTTTACCTTGGCGACGTGGTAAGCGACCTTGTAGATGCCAAATATCACGGATTGTTGAGGTAAATCGACGTGGAATAGCAATGCTTTTTGTTTGTGAGTCTAGCGCGTCATTCATCGCTAATAACAAGGCGTCATTGTAATTAAGACCGCTATCGATCACACGTTCTTCAGCAAGTGCTTCAAGTGGATACCACAACATCGCAGCATATAAATAAGCCGGTGTTACACGCTTACCAGCATTAATGCGGTTATCAGTATTTTCTAGTGCAATTTCGATGAACTTATCGCAATTACTTGAACCGTCTTCGTTTAGATACTTACTGACGAGTGGGAATAATGGCTGAAATAAGCCATGTGCCTTCATCAATTTGTATGTCGCTAAGCCTTGGCCATTTAAAAATAGTTTTAGCGTTTCTTCAAACAAACGTGCCGCAGGGATGCTTGATAGCAAGCTCGCGAGTTGTTTGATTGGTGCCGCCGCATCCGGGCTAATCTGCATGTCTAATTTAGCCGCAAAACGTACTGCACGTAACATACGTACAGGATCTTCGCGGTAACGGGTTTCAGGATCGCCAATTAAACGCAGCTGTTTGCTTTGTAAATCAGCAAGACCGCCAGCAAAGTCATACACAGCACGGTCGGCAATGTTGTAATACAGTGCATTAACGGTGAAATCACGACGCTCAGCATCTTCACTGATAGTACCGTAGACGTTATCGCGTAATAGCATGCCGCCATCAGATTGTTTTGATGTTTGTTGATTTTCTTCTTCAACGTGATGACCACGGAAGGTAGCGACTTCAATCATGTCACGACCAAATAGAATGTGAGCAAGGCGGAAGCGGCGGCCAACTAAGCGGCAGTTATGAAATAGTTTTTTGATTTGTTCTGGTTCAGCATTCGTCGCAATATCGAAATCTTTTGGTTCTTGACCAATAAAAATATCACGAACACCACCACCAACAAGATACGCTTGGTAACCTGATTTGTGTAAACGATAAAGTACTTTTAGGGCGTTTTCACTAATTAAATTATGGTTTACCGGGTGTTGACCCTTTTCCAACTTCAGCTCATTTAATCCTAATACGGGTGTATCTTGCGTGATGACTGGCGCTGGTGTTGAAACAGTTGTTTCATGAGAACGCGTTTGGCTAGGTGCTTTTTTACTCGCTGAATCACGATCTTTGCGTGTATTTGACGCTGCTTCAGATGCTGTGTCTTGCACATCAGGCGTTTGATCTAGCTGCTTTCTGCTCAGTATATTTTTACAGAATTTAGTGATTTGAGTGAAAATAGTACACCTCGAATTAATATTAAAATAGGTTGAATTTTTTGTGCCGCCTATCATAGCGCTGCACTGGTAAAATGACAAAGATTGTCGACGAAATTTAGTATTAATCTTGCCTTATTGGCTTAATACGATGGATTTCTGTCTGGGTAGGTTTTTGACGGACCAATGTTCTGTGCCCCATTTTAATAGCGCTGGAATCGAAAGATCTTGCAGTTCGCTAAAAACAGGTAAGGCTAAGAACTTGAATGCATCAATTAATAAGGCCTTGGCATTACGGTTGTCTAAGCCCGGAGCATGATTTTGTTTACTCAATTTAGAGCCATCGGCATTACTCACCAAGGGTAAATGTAAAAATGATGGCGCTGGTTGGCCAAAGTGAGCAAACAGATATAATTGCCGACCAGTGGGTTCTATCAGATCTGCGCCTCTGACTACCTGGGTAACCCCTTGGTAAATATCATCAACCACAACCGCAAGATTGTAAGCGAATAGACCATCTTTACGATGAATAATAAAATCTTCTGCCGCTAGCCCTTGGTTGATCGCTATTCTACCATGCAGTTCATCAATAAAATCATTAACGGGTGTCGTCGTTGTTACCCGTAACGAGGCATTATCTGCGGCAAGTTGTTTATGTTTGCATTGGCCTTGATAAAACGTACCTTGCGCTTGGATTTGTTTACGTGTGCAATGGCAGTAATAAGTTAAACCTTGTTGGCTAAGTTGTGCTATCGCATCTTGATAGGCACGACTACGTTGGCTTTGGTAGATAACGTCACGATCAGAGTTCAAGCCAAAGGCTTCAAGTGTCGTTAGGATATTGGCTGCAGCACCGGCAACTTCACGTGGAGGGTCAAGATCTTCAATTCGAACTAACCAAGTACCTTGGTTGGCTTTGGCTTGTAAATAACTGCCAACAGCAGCGATCAGGGAGCCAAAATGTAGAGGCCCTGAAGGTGAGGGCGCAAAGCGTCCTACATAGCTATTAGACATAAATGAGGTTCTTAAAATAGAAAGTTTAAAATAAAAAAGGCCAGAAATAGAAAGAGGGCTAATTAGCCCTCAATAAAATCATGTCAGTAGAAACTGATTAGCCAACCATTTGCTTTTCTTTGATTTCAGAAAGCGTTTTGCAGTCAATACATTGTTCTGCAGTCGGTCGAGCTTCTAAACGACGGATACCAATTTCGATACCACAAGTGTCGCAAAAACCGAATTCATCATTTTCAATTAATTGCAGTGTTTTTTCGATTTTCTTGATCAGTTTACGTTCACGATCACGTGCTCGAAGTTCTAAGCTAAACTCTTCTTCCTGAGCTGCACGATCAACAGGATCTGGGAAGTTTGACGCTTCATCCTTCATATGAACCACTGTGCGATCAACTTCTTCACGTAGTTCATTACGCCAAGCACTTAGAATGTTTTTAAAGTGATCGCGTTGCTTCTCGCCCATGTATTCTTCACCAGGTTGTTCTTGGTAAGCTTCTACACCTGCGATGGCTAAAACACCGAGTAATTTTTTCGCTTCAGGCATGCTATCTCTCCTAGTCCGCATTACGCCGTAATATTACCGAGCACTGCTTAGCAATATTTATGGGCGGTATAAATACCAGAAACACACAAACTGCGCAAACTAAACTGGAAAATTGTTCATCAACACCCTCTTTTGGATTAGTTTGGTTGTGATCTTAATCACAGTTGAATGAAATTTGTTCTACCAGCGTAATTCCGTCTGTTTCTATTGTACTCGCATATGCGAATACTTCTACTCCTTGGTTAATGGCCTGCTTAACAAGATCACTATAGTCCTTATCTAAGTGTTTGGCAGGTTTTAAAGTGGTAATTCCTGTGTGTTGTACGACAAATAATAATACCGCTCGCTGTCCACTTTTCTTTACAGCCATTAACTCTCGAAGATGCTTTTGACCACGTACGCTGACCGTATCCGGAAAATAACCACAGTCATCTTGTAACAAACTGGCACTCTTTACTTCGATGTAGCATTTGCCCAATTGACTGTCTTCGAGTAAGAAATCAATGCGGCTATTTTCATTTCCGTATTTCACTTCACTGCGCAGGGTTTCGTAACCTGTGAGTTGTGATATTGAAGCACATTCAATGGCTTCTTTAGCTAATTGGTTTGCTCTGGCAGTATTAATGCAGATCATATCGCCGTTGGCTTTTTCGGTGAGTTCCCAAGATCGTGAATACTTACGCTTTGGGTTATCCGATGTCGAATACCAAATCGTATCGCCTGCATCACCACAACCTGTCATTGCGCCGGTATTGGCACAATGGATTGTTACTTCCTCACCATTTTCAAGAATGACATCGGCTAAAAAGCGTTTATAGCGTTTTATTAATGTTGCGGATTGTAATGGACTTGAATACTGCATTGCATAGCTCAATTAGTGGGTGATTAATTGAAATCATAATAATTTTACAGAGATAAAGCCATCACTTAAATTGAGATAAATCTCGGCGCCATTGTTTATCTTCTTTATCGCCGGCCTTTTGCCATACTTGTTTTACATTGACGCTCAGTTGACCATTCACTTCATTGGCACTCAGAGTGAAGGTAAGGGGGTTGGCAATATTGGGTTGGGATAAAATCTGTTGATCATGAAAGACTTGTTCGACGATACATACAGAGGTTTTATCTGGGCCATCAGCATTCCGTGCGAGTGGATTATTACAGTTGTTCATCATGTCGCCGCCGTTTGGATACAGTACCCCTAAACGTTGGTGTTGGCTGCCAATAGATACATCAAAATAAATTTTCTGACTGGCGAGGTAGTGATAAATATTGGCTGATAGCACGGTTGGAGCGCGCTCTTTTTCATTATAAAAGCGTGACAGTTTCAAGTAAGTAGAGCTGCCTCCCGGCGCGGTGACATCGGCAGAACGTACGTATTTATGTAAGATCCGCATATGATGTATTGGCAGTGTCCAGCCCACTTGTACTTGCACTTTTATATCGCCATTACTGAGCTCTTCGACATTGGTGATACGGGTTTGCACTTTGGTATTGAGAATGGGCTCGATGACTTCCTTATCAATACTACTGCGTACTTTTAATAGTTGCGCAAGGTTGAATTGTGGATTACGGCCATGTGCTGAAAACAAGCGTTTCACATCATCAAGGATTGAGGTTAGTTGCATGACCTCATGATCTTGTTGACGAATTAATCGTGCACTTTGTTGCGTTGAAATTTGTTGTTCGGCAATGGCTAATTTTATTTCGCCTAAATTTTTCAAGCTATTATCGAATTCATTATCCAAGGTGATGAGGCTTTTTTCTGTGCTGAGGTTATGGCGTAATACCGCTACGCTCTCGCCAATATAATGCTCATCAAAGGTTGCGCGTATTTGCTGAACCACAAATACTTTGCCTTTGTAGACATCCTTATCTTTTATTGTTTGCGGTTTATTTTGCGGGGTGATCTGGATATAGGCAGCTTGAATAATCGGCACATATTGTTTGTAGTTAGTCAGATCAACGGGTTTGTTCATTAATGTGTAGCTACGTACATCAAAACTGGCTTTTATGCGCGCTTTTTCCAGCATTATCTGTTTGGCACTAGCAAGGCTTTCCCCATTACTGAGTTGATGGGTGATGGTATATGTTTTTGACCAAAAACCAATATGAGCAAACGCTGATTGGCTACAACTGAGCGATAATAATAAGGATAAAATAACGGGCATGGATAAACGCATAGTAAGTTCCTTTTGCTATTCCTTATAAATAATAGACTTAAATTTAATGGATGGTGTTTTTAGGGTAAAATACGTCGATTACTGATTAATTTATTTAATTCTGAGAGGCCTTTGTGGCAGCGTTACCGATCACTTCCGTATTAGCCGACTTATTCACGGCCTTAACATCATCGAATCAAGTTATCTTGCAAGCCCCCCCTGGCGCAGGTAAATCAACGCTATTACCGTTAAAACTACTGCAAGAAAAAATATTCAATGGGCGTATTCTCATGCTGGAACCGCGCCGTCTTGCCGCGCGCAATATTGCCACGTATATGGCAGCGCAGTTACAGCAAAAAGTGGGGGAAGATGTCGGTTATCGTATGCGTGGTGATACTAAGATATCGAAAACCACACGTTTAGAAGTGGTGACGGAAGGGATCTTAACGCGCATGATCCAGCAAGATCCGGAACTCAGTGATTACGATTTAATTATCTTCGACGAATTTCATGAGCGTTCATTGAATGCGGATATTGGCCTGGCGTTTGCCTTAGAAGTTCAGCAAGGCTTACGCGATGATTTAAAACTGTTAGTCATGTCGGCAACATTAGATAGTACCGGACTGCAAAAGCTACTGCCTGATGCGCAATTATTGACAGCTGAAGGGCGTTGTTTTCCGGTGACGTATAGTTATCACCCGATGAGTTTACAGCGCAGTACTGTCAAACAAGCACTGTCGGGAGCGATTGCCGCCACGGTTAAATTAGCGCTGCAACAGCAAGCGGGTAACATTTTAGTATTTCTGCCTGGCGTGAGTGAAATTAAGCGTTGTCAGCAACAATTACAGGAAGTGGTTAATAGCCAGTTGCATGTCCTACCTTTGTTCGGGCAATTAACGCAACAGCAGCAACAGGTGGCGATTAATCCCTTAGCTGCAGGGCAACGTAAAATTGTATTGGCCACCAATATTGCCGAAACCTCATTAACCATTGAAGGTATTTCGGTGGTGATTGATTCAGGACTTGAGCGTAAAGTGAGTTTCTCACCGCGCTCTGGTGTCAGCCGTTTACAAACAAAGCGCATTAGCCAAGCGTCTGCTACCCAGCGTGCCGGACGAGCAGGGCGACTACAAGTGGGACATTGTTACCGTTTATGGCGTGAAGAAGACCACAGCCGTTTAGAGGCGCAGATCGAACCGGAAATTCTTGCAGCAGACTTAACTTCTACTTGTTTAGAGCTTAAGGTATGGGGCGTGAATAGCTTTGCTGAATTGGCATTATTAGATCAACCTGCGCAAGCAAACGTCGACTATGCTGAAAGCTTGCTTACTGATTTAGGCGCTCTGGAGTCGGGTAGTTGCAGCCAACATGGGCAAGCATTAGCGGCATTTGGTATGTCGCCACGGTTAGCGCATATGTTATTAAAGGCGCAAACCTGGGAAGCTGAATTGCCGGGCGTTAGTTGGTTAGCCTGTCGTTTAATTGCCTTGTTGGAAGGCAGTGAACGCTTACCGCTTGATTTAGATTTTGCCCTGCAACAAATGGCAACAGGACAGTTTAAACAAGCACAACGTCAAGCACAGCAATGGGCGCAACGTTTTAGTTTTATCAAAAATAGTAGTCAGGGCTCGGGGATGAAAAGTTCGGGGATGAACAGTTCGGATACTAATGCCTATACCGGTTTGTTATTAGCCTTAGCGTATCCAGATCGTATCGCCCTGCGTCGTGACAACACGGGACGCGGGCAAGCTGGTCACGGTTCTGATGTACTGTACATGTTAAGCAACGGCCTCGGGGTTAAATTGATGAACGACGCCAGCCTAACCAGTGCTGAATTAATGGTGGTGGCGGACTTATCCTTAACCGAACAAGGCGCTGATGCCATGGTGTATAACGCTTGTGCTATCGATCTAACTGAATTACAAACTTGGTTACCGCAATTGTTTAGCCAGCAAGCGTTTGTGCAATGGGATTTAAAAGCGCAAAAATTGATTGCTGAGCAGCGTCAATGTTTAGGCAAGCTCGTATTATCCCGTAAAGTATTAACCGATATAACGCCTGCGCAAAAGCAAACTGCCGTACTCGCTGGTATTCGCAAAGCAGGATTGTCAGTATTGCCGTGGAACGAGCAAAATAAAGCCTTACTCACACGTTTACGTTGCGCGCATCAGTGGCTGCCTGAATTAGGTTTTGTTGATTACAGTGAAACGGCCTTGGTTGACGACCTAGAAAACTGGTTGTTACCTTACTTAACGGGCGTGACTGGACCTGCGCAGATGAAAAAAATACCGTTAACGGAGGCATTATTATCACGTTTAGAGTGGGCGCTACAACAACGTTTAGATAAAGAGTTACCGACTCACTTTACTGTACCGACAGGCTCAAAAATTAAATTACGTTACAACGATAACAATGCCCCGAGTTTACCCGTGCGTATTCAAGAGATGTTTGGCCAAGCGAATAAACCCGCTGTTGCTAATGGTCGGGTGCCGATTGTGATTGAATTATTGTCTCCGGCTCAGCGTCCGTTACAAATAACTCAAGATTTATTGGGTTTTTGGCGTGGCAGTTATAACGAGGTTAAAAAGGAAATGAAAGGCCGCTATCCGAAACATTATTGGCCAGATAACCCACTTGAAGCGATGCCGACCCGTCGGGTTAAAAAACATATGTAGGAAAGCAGCCATAATTAATCGGAATCTGCTATTATCCGCCCGTGTTCGTTCCAGCAAAATAAAAGAAGATTTATCATGACTAAAAAAATTGCCACATTGCATCCCCGTAATCCACATCAGGGACGTTATGATTTAACTGCCTTAGTTAAAACATACCCAGCGCTACAAGCGCACATAACGCAAAACCCGCGTGGAGAAGAAACGGTTGATTTTAGTGATGATAAAGCCGTTGTCTGTTTGAACGCTGCCTTATTAGCACATTTTTACCAAGTACCAAATTGGCAGATCCCTGCGGGTTACTTATGTCCGCCAATTCCGGGTCGTGCGGATTACATTCATTATATTGCTGACTTGTTGGCAGAAATGAATAACGGTGAAGTGCCGACAGGCAAGCGTGTTAAAGCATTAGACATAGGTACTGGCGCTAACTGTATTTATCCTATTCTTGGTCATCGCAGCTATGGCTGGGGTTTTGTTGGTACTGATGTAGATAAAGTGGCTGCAAAAACCGCTAACGTCATCGTTCAAGCGAATCCAGGCCTAAATAAAGCGATTAAAATTGTGTTGAAAAAAACACCAGGCAGTATGTTTAAAGGTGTGATTAAGCATAACGATAAATATTCAGTGACTGTATGTAATCCCCCATTCCATGCATCAATGGAAGAAGCTGCTGCAGGCACTGAACGTAAAATTATCAATTTACACAAAGGTAAAGCAGCGCCAACCAATACCACTAAGTTGAACTTTGGTGGCCAACACACTGAACTTTGGTGTGAAGGTGGCGAATTACGCTTTGTGAAGGACATGGCGAGTGAGAGTAAAGATTTCAGCGAGCAAGTGTCTTGGTTTACTAGCCTTATCTCGAAAAGTGAAAATCTAGAGCCGTTAGAACAACATCTTACTGCGCTAGGCGCGAAACAAATTCGAGTGATCCCTATGTCGCAAGGTCAAAAAGTCAGCCGTATTTTAGCATGGAGCTTTATGGATGCTGACGAGCAACAACAGTGGGCTGTCGAACAATGGTAAAGCAGTCATAAAAACAAGAGTAACGCTTAAGGTACTGGCAGAATGGGCAGTATTTAGGTAGATTAAAACGGCAAGCATCGCGCTTGCCGTTTTTGTATCTGAGATCGTCTCAATTTGAAAACACACTATCACTTAAAGGAATGATGCATGTTGGTATGGCTTGGTTACAGCTATGTGGTGTTGAGTCTCATCACGTTGTTGGTATATGGTAAAGACAAATGGGCTGCTAAACGACAAGTATGGCGAACGCCAGAGCGTACATTACATCTATTGGCATTATTAGGTGGTTGGCCTGGTGCGATCATTGCTCAAAAGCTGTTTTCTCATAAAAAAAGTAAAGTCAGCTTCAAGCGTATTTTTTGGTTAACGATTGTTGGTAATTTACTCATTGTATTAGGCATTTTCCAAATCGATCCGAGCTATGTCGTTATTAGCTAATTGTTTGAAGTTGAATTTTTCCACTGATTTACACACTTTTACGTTATCTGTACTAGGTCTTTGTTTTATTGTGGTATACCATTTCGGCCTTATTATGCTAATTACGGCTATTTTGAACGAGTATTGGGTATTCATTAATGTCGTTGATTAAAAAAAATAAATTAAAACTAGCACTAATGTGGGTGCTATTAACTAGCGTATTGTTAGTCATTGTCGCGCTATTACCTGTGGGTGATAAAGTCGACAGCAAGGCGGCGATAAAGGCAGTGCCTAAAGTAGCCACTGCGTTAACGTATGAAGCTGAATTACCACTGTATGACGCCAATACACAAGGTGAAACAGTGACAGAATCGACGGTCGCATCGATTGCCAAAGAGCTCGCTAAGTCGTATCCGAAAACGATTAACTACGTGATCCAAAAAGGCGACACGCTAGGTGGTATCTTTGAGACACTGGGCTTAAGTCAAACCAGTTTATATCAGATCCTTGAAGTGGATTTAAACGTACTTGCGTTAGACAGTATTAAACCTGGGCAAACCCTCATTTTCACTGAATTTGAAGGATTATTAACACGCCTTGAATTACAAATCAGTCTTGCGCATCAAGTCGTTTATACAAGCTCGGGTGACAATGGTTTTGAATTTGAGCAAGTTACCCTAGAGGGTGAATGGCGTGAGCACAGTTATATTGGCAAGGTTGAATATAGCTTTGCAGGCTCAGCGAAAAAAGCCGGATTATCGTTATATGAAGCACAATTTATTGCCAGTTTATTAAAAGATAAAATTAACTTTAGTCGTGATTTACGCATTGGTGATACGTTTAAAGTATTGGTTTCTCGTCAATATATAGGCGAGGAACGTACCGGTGAAAATCGTATTGAGGCGGTAAGTATTAATAATCGCAGCCGTAATATTAGCGCCTATTTGTACGAAGGTACTTATTATGATGAAGCGGGATTAAGTATTGAACGTGCCTTTGTACGTCGTCCGGTGAGCAGTAAATACCGTATCTCATCGAGCTTTAACCCAAGACGTTTACATCCGGTGACGGGTTTATTACGTCCGCATAATGGAACTGATTTTGCAACGCCGATTGGCACGCCTGTTTTAGCCACTGGCGATGGTGTGGTATCGCGTGTGATTAATCATAAGTATGCAGGCTTGTATATCGAGATCTCGAATGGCCAAACTTACAGTACCCGTTTTTTACACTTGAGTAAGGCGTTAGTGAAAAAAGGCCAACGTGTCAAGCGTGGGCAAAAAATTGCGTTATCAGGCAATACAGGGCGTACTACCGGTGCTCATCTGCATTATGAGCTACATTTACGTGGCCGAGCAGTGAATGCCATGACGGCTGACATTCCCATTGCAACAGCGATTGATAAAAAGAAGCAAGCTGCATTCAAACTGGCGTTAAGTAATTACCATGCGGCATGGGACGAACTTAAAAGCTAACTTTTCCACGCATATTTTTAGTTTTACCTCGCTGAGTCTTAGTGTCCATACGTTTCTTTTTGGCATTACGACTTGGCTTGGTTTCGCGACGGGCTTTTTGGATCACTGTTGCCTGTTTAATTAATTCTGCCAAGCGTTCAAACGCCACTTGCTTGTTAAAATCTTGACTGCGAGATTCTTGCGATTTTATGATGATGACACCGTCTTTGGTGATGCGATGATCACGTAGTGCCAATAACCTTTCTTTATAAAACTCCGGTAATGACGAAGCCTTGATATCAAAGCGTAAATGGATCGCTGTTGATACTTTATTGACGTTTTGACCACCGGCACCTTGTGCGCGAATGGCTTGAATATCAATTTCTGAATCGGGAATTGATACATTGCTAGAGATTACGAGCATGAATAAACCTTGGTATTATATTGCAGACGATATTGCGCGTACTACGCTGTGTGATGGCGTTATGATACTCCTGTTTGTTATCATTGTTAATTTTCAATTTCATTGTTTCTAGAAGTCGTAAAATAAGAGGGTATTGATGGTCACAATTCGACAGGTGCAAGAAACTGATGGACTCGCCTTATCGCTGTTGCTCAACCAACTTGATGCAGAGACCCCGTTTATGGCGATGGGTGAACAAAATAGTGCAGAGGAACTCAGCCAGCATTTAGGGTTATTTATCGATTCAGCTGCGCAAGTGCTGTTGGTGGTCGAAACAAAGGACATGCAGTTGATTGGTTTTGCGATTGGCATTACCGGTTATATTAGTGGTGACCGTAATACCGCTGCTTTGGTTATCGGTATCAAGCAAGCGCATGTAGGCATGGGATTTGGACGTCAGTTATTGACTCACATTGAAGACTGGGCTCAGGACGCACAGCTACAGCAGTTAGAGCTAGCGGTGATGAACAATAATGATAACGCGATAGTTTTTTATGAAAATATGGGATTTAAGCAACAAATAATCCAGCCTGGCTCACTGGTTAGTGAACTGACTAAAAACGAATTATATATGATCAAGGCCGTTAATTTGCAAGAGGCAGAGTAAAACCCCTTTGCGTAGGTTGAGTTACGGGGAGGGAACAGGGTAAACTAGCGGCTCTTTGTTACGGTACATTGATCTAATCGTATTCGATAGTGTTCGGCACTCGTTACCGTAGTTGATATAATATCTAGGACCCTTTCTCTTGGCTAAACGTCCTGTCATTGATGACATAAAAAAACCGGTCAGAAAACGTAAAACACCAGTAAAACCGGTAGCAAAAAAAACAGCGGCTAAAAAACCGACCGCCAAAAAAACCACGAAAAAAGGCAAAAAAGTAAAACACCGCTCTTGGCCGCGAAGTCTTGCCATTTTCTTGCTTAAATTTAGCTTGGCGTTTTCGGCTATCTTTGTGCTCTACGGCATGTATTTAGACAGTAAAATTCAAGCGCGATTTTCTGGCCCTATTTGGAAAACCCCTGCGCAGATCTACGCGCGTAGTTTAGAGCTCACACCAGGTATGTTTCTGCCTCATGATAAACTTGTCGAAGAACTGGTGTTACTGAATTATTTAAAAGTATCCAAGCCCCGTACCGCCGGGCAGTTTTCAGTATCGAAAACGAAAGTTGAATTATTACGCCGCAGCTTTACCTATCTCGATGGCACAGAGCCGAATCAAGCGTTATTTTTAACCTTTGCGGATAGCCACTTAGTCAGTATTCGCGATCAGAAAACCGGTAAATACCTGCAGTCTGTTAATCTCGACCCTATGTTGCTTGATACCTTGCAAGCACCTAACCAAGAAGACCGTATCTTGGTGGAATTACAAAATTACCCACAACTATTAATTGATACTTTATTGCTGGTGGAAGACCGTAATTTCTACCATCACAGCGGCGTATCGCCTGTTGCGATTGTCCGTGCAGCATTCGCTAATATGAATGCAGGGCGCACAGTACAAGGTGGCAGTACCTTAACGCAGCAGTTAGTAAAAAACTTTTTCTTAACTCGACAACGTAGTTTTTGGCGTAAATTTAATGAAGCCTACATGGCATTGTTAATTAACTATCGTTTAAGTAAAGATGCGGTATTAAGTGGTTACCTTAACGAAGTTTATTTAGGCCAAAACTACAGTGATGGCGTCTATGGCTTTGGTTTAGCAAGTTACTTTTATTTTGGACGACCTGTACCAGAATTGAGCATAGACCAAATGGCATTCTTGGTTGCAGTGGTGAAAGGCCCGTCGTTTTATGATCCATGGCGCTACCCAGACCGCGCGCTAGAACGCCGTGATTTGATCATTCGTTTATTAGCTAAAAATGGCAAGATTAGCACTGCTGAATATCGCGCTGCAATCGCCAGACCCTTGGGTATTATTCCGCGTGGCCACATGAGCGTATCAAAAGCACCCGCATTTATGTCGTTATTGCGTCGAGAGTTAAAAACTACGTTTGGTGATGCACTCTATGATCAATCAGGATTAAAAATATTTACCAGTTTAGATCCACTCGCCCAGCGTGCTGCTGAAACTGCGATCAGTGAAAGTCTACCGCGTTTAGAAAAAGCCCGTAAAATATCAGGGTTAGAAACTGCCATGGTGGTGACGGATCGCCATTATGGACGGGTGACCGCGATTGTGGGTGGCCGTAATACCCAATATGCAGGCTTTAACCGTGCACTGGATGCCTCGCGTTCAATTGGTTCTGTGGTGAAACCGGCGATTTATTTAACTGCGTTTGAACAAGGTTATGATCTTAACTCACCGTTAGAAGATAAACCGCTGCGCTTGAATAACCAATATGGTAATAACTGGCAGCCGAAGAATTATGATCGAAAATACCGTGGTGAAGTGCCCTTGTATCAAGCTTTGATGCAGTCGCTTAACGTCCCTACGGTTAATTTAGGTATGGCGCTTGGCGTTGATAAGGTTATTGAAAGCTTAAAACGCTTAGGCGTGACAAAAGTTGATAATCACTACCCATCAATGTTGTTAGGCGCGTTAAATATGTCGCCATTTCAAGTGTCACAAATGTATCAAACGATTGCGACAGCAGGCGAATACCATAAGTTAACGAGCTTAATCGCTGTGGTTGATGAAGATGGTGATTTGGTTTACCAACAAGACCTGAAAGGTAATCGTCGTTTTGATCGTAAATACACTGACTTGACGATTTATAATATGACGCTGGTGGCTAAGAAAGGTACTGCGCGCCGTTTAAGCTGGCAATTCCCAGGTATTAATTTTGCGGGCAAAACCGGTTCTACCGATAAGCTTCGTGATAGCTGGTTTGTCGGATTAGATAATCGCGATGTCGTTACTGTATGGGTTGGTCGTGATGATAATAAAACGTCGACGTTAACGGGGTCGAGCGGTGCATTAACGGTATTTGGCGATTACATGAAATTACGCGGTGCTGATAGTCTTGCCGTGAATTAGGCGGGTTATGCTGAGTATTGAGTATTGGTTCGCTATATAAGTTGTAGCGAACCAGAACTGTTTTTATTAGCTCGTGCTTTATTTGCTAGTACCTTATTTGATCGTACCAGCAACTTTAGTTTGATCAACACCAACGATACGATTTAGCACACCCAGTACCGATGAGGTATCTGAAGCGGTTGAGTTAATTGTCACAATTTCAGCATTTTCAGGCGCTAATTCCATTGCGCGTTCTTGAGTGCTGCCACCTGGGAATTGCATAAACAATATGTTCATATTCTCAGCGTGTGCACCAAATGTTTCATCTGTTTGATGAATACCAGAACAACCAGACAATCCCATAACAAGTACAGATAGTACGAATAACTTTTTCATTTTAAATCCTTATAATAATATAAAGAATTATTAGAGCATTTAAGAAAATCTGATTCAATCGATGAGATGTAAGCGTATGTGTTGAATGTAAGCGTTTGTATTAGGTAGGGAGATCTTGTCTAAATTTGAAAACAAAAAAGACGAGCTTGATGCTCGTCTTTTTTCTATATTCTCTATTTCTATATTAGCTATTTATTCTAACTATGCTTGGTGTTTAGAAGTGACCTTCTAAACCTAGGAATACACCGTCAATTGTTGCATCAGCTTTTACGTCATCAACTTTAAAGTCAAGTTGTTGAATACGGTAACCCGCACGGATAGACCAATCTAATACATAACCTGGGTTTAGCATGAACGCTAGACCAATTTCAGCATCGCCGTATACATCGCCAGTGATACCAATCGCATTTACCATTGCGAATGCTTTCAGTGGGAACATTGGCAGGCCAACTTCACCGTAAGCATAACCCATAGGTAATGGACCAGAGAATGATACATCAGTTGAACCATCTTCAAATGTACCGTTCAGTTGACGCCAAGTAACACCCGCATCAAGAGATACAATATCATTGTCTAGGAATTCATAATAAAGCGTGAAATCAACCGTTTTCAAGTTAACATTTTCGTTTGCTGAAGAGCCTTCTACATCAACATTTGAAAAGCTAAGTGCTGCATTTGGAATTAATGGGATCGGATGTTCCACTTTCACATACATGCGGTAGTTGTATGTATCTTCATAGCCAGTAGTTGCAAGGTCATTGCCTTTGTAGCTCATTGTACCGTCAACACCTGATTGCCATACGTCTGCACCAAAATAGGTACCAATAGCGTCAGCCATTGCGTTGTTTGAAAGAGCTGTAAGAAGAGTTAGTGCAAGTAGTTGTTTTTTCATAATGAGTCCATGTTCATCTATGTAATTATTTCGCGCAACAGTAAGCGTCCTTGGTTAATTAGTATTAGACATTTATTCATTAAATCCTAATGCTATCAACTCACTGTTAATACTTTCGGCCAGTGTGGAAAAAAGTTTAGCGCTAATATTAATTTTATAAAGCCGTTGATATACGGTTATTTTTGTCGGACATTATACATTTTGCAGTTAAATAATCATGTTTAATACGCTATTTATGTCATTTTAACCAAAGTAGTTGAACTTATTTTTACCTAGTACTTTTACGAGGCGAAAAAAAAGGCACAAAAAAGCCCTGAAATAGGGCTTAATTAAATAATGAAAATGGTACTTTCATCATGCTTTTTACGGTGAACTTGTTACGCTAGTTTAGCGAAACAACGTTCAGCCGCTACAATTGTTGCTTCAATATCTGCACTGCTATGTGCTGTAGATAAGAAACCAGCTTCAAATGCAGACGGTGCAAGGTAAACACCTTCAGCTAACATCAGGTGGAAGAACTGCTTAAAGCGTTCTGCGTCACATTTGAATACACCTTCAAAACCAGTGATCTCAGCTTGGTCTGTAAAGAAGAAGCCAAACATACCGCCAACATAGTTAATTGCTAGGGGGATATTTTGACGTGCTGCTGCCGCTTTAAGGCCTTCCGCTAATTGTTTGGTGCTGGCACTTAATTGCGCTGCTACTTCTGGCTTATCAATTTCGTTAAGTGCTGCTAGACCAGCTGCCATTGCAATTGGGTTACCTGATAACGTACCTGCTTGGTATACAGGACCTGTTGGCGCAATGTGCTGCATGATTGCAAGTTTACCGCCAAACGCGCCTACAGGCATGCCGCCGCCAATAACCTTACCGAGTGTTGTTAGGTCTGGTTTAACTTGATAGTGTGCTTGTGCACAGCCTGTTGCAACGCGGAAACCTGTCATTACTTCATCAAAGATAAGTACGGCATTGTATTTATCACAAATCGCACGTAGACCTTGCAGGAAACCGTCTTGTGGTGGAATGCAGTTCATGTTGCCAGCAACAGGTTCTACGATGATGCAAGAAATTTCTTCTGGATACTCAGAAAATAGTGCTTCAACGGATGCTAGGTCATTAAACGTTGCCGTTAATGTGTGTTTAGCAAAATCAGCTGGGATACCTGGAGAGCTAGGTTGACCTAATGTCAGCGCGCCAGAACCTGCTTTCACTAATAACGAGTCTGCATGGCCGTGGTAACAACCTTCAAATTTTAAGATCTTGTCACGATTAGTGTAACCACGTGCTAGGCGGATCGCGCTCATCGTCGCTTCTGTACCCGAGCTCACCATACGGATCTGCTCCATTGATGGCACCATAGCTTGTACTTTTTGCGCCATGATCACTTCGATTTCAGTCGGCGCGCCAAAGCTTAGGCCATTTTCAACAGCAGCCAGTACCGCTGATTTGATTGCAGGGTGGTTATGACCCAAGATCATTGGACCCCAAGAACCAACATAATCAATATAGGCATTGCCGTCTACATCGTAGATACGAGCGCCTTCGGCACGTTGAATAAAGAGTGGGCTACCACCAACGCCATTGAATGCGCGCACTGGTGAGTTTACGCCACCAGGAATAATCGCTTGAGCTTGCGTGAAAAGTTGGCTTGATTTTGACATCTGCAATCCTTTTATCTACTGTCTGGGACTAATTATACCAATTCCGAAAATTACGTAATCAAAATAATATTGCTCCTGCAAACCGCTCAAGACATCCCTGTTCGCTTAGACAAGGCCATCCATGGCCATCCATGGCCATGTATGTTTGCGATAGCAATAGCATTTTTCTGCACAGTTATTTATAGAAATTGATATTATGAAGAAAATTTCAGGCGCTCATTATACCTGTTCATTGCTTTAAACGTAGATTTTTTATATTTTTAGCGACTTACATTTAACTTGTCTTTGTTTTCATCGGCAGAATCGTTAAAATAGCGCTTTATTTTTATCCATCCTCACGAAAAGGCCGACATGTTTAAGTTTATTAAACCGCGTTACATCGTATTATTGGCGCTCGCTATATTATTAGGTTATGGCTTTTCTTACTTGAAAGGCATGGAGTCGGCAGCAAAAATCACCATGAAAGATGATGAAATTGCACGACTTGATACTGCCTTTGCAGAAACCAGTAAGGTCAAAGCGCAAGTTGAAGTCGAGTTGCAAACCTCACAGGTTTTAGTGGACCAGTTAACTGAGCAACAACGTATTTTGTTTAATGAAAATGCCGAGCTAAAACGTGAACTGGTTTTTTATCAGCGTATCATGGCGCCTGAAGATGTCATTAACGGGGTACAATTAGAAAGTCTGACATTTATTCCCGAAGTCAGTGAAGATTATTACTTTATGCAAGTTGTACTGATGCAAGTGCAAAAGAAAAAGCGCCACATTAAAGCCAGCGCAGACATGGTATTTTATGGCAGTGAAGAAGGCGAACCTGTGGAGTATCGCTGGAGTGAACTGGTTGATGAAAAAGAGCAAAAGCTTACATTTTCATTCCGTTACTTCCAAACGATAGAAGCCTCAATTAAATTCCCGCTGGGTTTTGTCCCAGAACGTGTGGCTTTTGTCGGTAAGGTAAAGGGCAATCGTTGGAATTCAGGTGTTAATTTAAAACAAAACTTTGATTGGAGCGCGGTATTGCAAAGCAGTGACACGATCTCGGGGTCATAAGCACCTATTACCAGCATTCGAGATAAAGAGCCAATAAACGATAGTTGACTGAATTAGTCAGGTATTAGATAATTGAATGTATAAATCGAGTTTAAGTGAGAACAGATATGGAACTATTTACAGACGTTGGTGCAACTCAGGCTAACAATGAAGTTGTTGAACAAGCTGTTACACCTGTTGCTGTGGAAGCAAGTGCAGATGACATGGCATTACCTATTTATTTTAGTGATAATGCTGCAGCACGAGTGAAAGAATTGATCACTGAAGAAGAAAACCTAGCGCTTAAATTACGCGTGTATGTCACTGGCGGTGGTTGTTCTGGTTTCTCTTATGGTTTTACTTTTGATGAAAAAATTAACTTTGGCGACACTGTAATTGAAAAGAACGGTGTGACTATGGTTGTTGATTCTATGAGCCTACAATATTTAGTTGACGGTACTGTTGATTATATCGATGGTTTAGAAGGTTCACGTTTCTTGGTGAATAACCCTAACGCAACAACAACTTGTGGTTGTGGCTCAAGCTTCTCAATCTAATGAGTGCTTGAATGTAAACTATTGATCCGCACTTAACAGTCGTTAAGTGCGGATATTCCCTTTCTATTTTATCAATGTTGTCTCTATATCCCCGCAGCTTATAAAAATATTAATACTTCTAGCTTATTCTTTAATGTTTGTGACCGATCGTCTTATTTTAGGTGATAATCATTCCTATCATGTTAAATATATAGCATCATAGATGCTCAATTATGTTCAAAGGAATGATGATGAGTAACCTTACCGCGCTGGCTATAATTAAAAAGCCCTTATTTCAAGCATCTGTTATCGCGATTGTATTTGCAGTATGGATGGTAAGTGGCTCTGGTCATGCAGAGGATGGCGCACAGCTAAATAATGCTGCACCTCTTCCTCAGAACACGGATGCCAACACTGCGGTCGAGAAACCCATTCCCCAAGTGCGTGTTCAGCAATTTGATGCACAGTTGATTGCGCGTTCCATTTCTCTTTATGGCCGTACGGCTGCCGATCGTGAAACCAATCTGGGTGCAGAGATTGCTGGTCGCGTTGAAGAAGTACTCGCCAAGCGCGGTAGCTTTGTTAAGAAAGGCGACATTATTGCCAAGATGGAACAAAATGATCTGCCGCAATTATTACAGCGTGCGAAAACATTATATAAACAACGTGAGATTGAATATCAAGGTGCTAAACAACTAGCAGCACAAGGGTTTCAAGGCAAAGCCCGTTTAGCGGAAGCGGCCACGGCATTAAGTGATGCATCGACCAATGTATTCACTATCACATTGCAGTTAGAAAAAACCATTATCATTGCGCCTATCTCCGGTATTCTGAATGAACGCCATATCGAAGTGGGTGACTACCTTGCTAAAGGTAATCCGATTGCGACCATTGCTGACATTGACCCTTTGATTATTAAAGCCGATGTGACTGAGCTTGATGTCAATAATGTGCAGTTAAACCAAGTTGCCAAAGTGCGCTTAGTCAGTGGTAAAGAGATTGAAGGTAAAGTGCGTTACATTTCACGTGTGGCCAATGCTGCAACTAATACTTTCCGCATTGAAGTGTCCATCGATAATGACGATTTAAGCTTATCTGCTGGTGGTAGTGCAGAGCTATCATTACCACTACGTCAAGAATGGGCGGTGAAGTTATCACCATCCACATTAGCCTTGGACGAAGAGGGCGTGATTGGTGTTAAAACGGTGGTTGATGAACATGTTGTCTTCACCCCAATTGATATTCTGAAAGCGGATGCACAAGGTTCTTGGTTAACTGGGCTAGGTAAGCAGCCTACAGTTATCACGGTGGGGCAAGGGTTTGTACGTGCGGGCGATAGAGTCGATGCAGTGCTAACGAGGGCGCAATAATGAACGGTATTATTACTGCTGCGTTAAATCATAGCCGCACAGTTATCATGTTACTGCTGCTTATTTTAATTTCTGGCAGCGTGACGTATCTTAATATCCCCAAAGAAGCCGAACCGGATGTGCCGATCCCGTTTATTTACGTGTCAGTTAATCACCATGGTATTTCCCCTGAAGATGGTGAACGGGCATTATTACGGCCGTTAGAACAAGAACTCCGTGGTATTGATGGTCTCAAAGAAATGACCTCTACCGCTAGTGAAGGGCATGCCTCAATCAAGTTGGAATTCCATGCCGGTATTGACAGTAATATTGCCTTAGCCAGCGTGCGTGAGAAAGTCAGTTTAGCCAAAGCGCAATTACCCGATGATTCTGAAGAGCCGGTGGTCAAAGAGATCAGCATGGCCACGCAAAAACCAGCGTTAACGGTGATTTTATCTGGTGATGTTGCAGAGCGTGCACTTATTAGTGTCTCGCGAGACTTAAAACAAAAAATTGAATCGCTTACCGAAGTACTGGAAGTCAGTGTCGGTGGTGATCGTGAAGACATGATTGAGATCTTAGTCGACCCGTTATTAATGGAAAGCTATAACCTCGATCAGAACGATATTTATAACCTTATCTCAAGAAATAATTTATTAGTTGCTGCGGGTACGCTAGACAGTGGCCAAGGTCGCTTTCCCGTAAAAGTACCCTCGGTATTTGATTCGTTAAAAGACGTACTCGATTTACCAGTGAAAGTGGACGGTACCCGGGTTATCACGTTTGGCGATGTGGCTGAAGTGCGCCGTTCATATAAAGATCCGGTGTCGTTTGCGCGTATTGATGGCCAAGCGGCTGTGTCACTGGAAGTAAAAAAACGTCCCGGTGAAAACATCATCGAGACAGTCGATAAAGTAAAAGCCTTAGTGAATAAAGAAAGTGTGTATTGGCAAGGTGTGATCAAGGTTGATTTTACCGCAGACAGTTCTGAAGACGTCAAAGACATGCTCAGCGATTTACAAAACAATGTATTGTCTGCTGTATTACTCGTCGTGATCGTGATCATAGGTAGTCTGGGCGCGCGCAGTGCTTTGTTGGTTGGTATTGCGATACCGGGTTCATTCCTCGCGGGTATTTTAATGCTGTCAATGTGGGGTTATACCATTAATACCGTGGTGCTATTTGCTTTGATCATGGCGGTGGGCATGCTGGTGGATGGCGCGATTGTAGTAACCGAGTTTGCTGATCGTGAAATGAATGAAGGCCGCAGTAACAAAGCAGCTTATGGCCTGGCTGCAAAACGTATGGCTTGGCCTATTATTGCCTCGACAGCGACTACGTTAGCGGCTTTTGCGCCGTTATTGTTCTGGCCGGGGATGATGGGTGAGTTCATGAAGTACTTGCCGCTAACCCTGATCACCACATTGAGTGCATCGTTAGTCATGGCGCTGATTTTTGTGCCAACACTGGGTGGTATATTTGGGCGTCGCCGTAACTTGTCAGCATTAGAAAAAAAGCAGACGGAAGTGGCTGAACGCGGTGATCTTACCAAGATGCCAGGCATGACAGGTTGGTATATTAAATTACTTAACGGCGCGATTAAAAAACCGTGGTGGTGTCTAGGTGCGGCAGTACTGTTCTCTATTTTGGTGATTAAAGCGTATGGCGTTTATGGCAAAGGATCTGAGTTTTTCCCCAATGTAGAACCTCCGGGCTTTAATATTATCGTGCGCTCGCAAGGTGATCTCTCTATTTATGAGCAAGACACGTTAATGCAACAAGTCGAAGCTAAATTACTGGGGATGGCCGAGATTGAAACACTCTATGCACGTACTGGTAAAAGCGATCAAAAAGGTGAGCAGATTGGTTCGTTGCGCGTTAATTTAGTTGATTGGCAACAGCGCCGTAAAGCCGATGCGATCATTGCTGATGTTTTAGTGAAAACATCGACGTTAGCAGGTATTGAGATTGAAGCGCGTAAAGATGAAAGTGGCCCGCCGCAAGGTAAAGACTTGCAGCTGGAATTAAGCTCTCGTTATCCGGAGCTGTTAGAGCCGACATTAGCTAAAATTAAAGATTTTGTGGCGACCCAAGGCATCTTTACTAATGTCAGTGATAATGGCGCAAAACCAGGTATTGAATGGCAGATCAAAATTGATCGTGCGGTTGCAGCCCGTTACGGTGCTGATGCCTTGTTAGTGGGTAATAACGTGCAGTTTGTTACCACGGGTTTACGTCTTGGTGGTTATCGCGCTGACGATGTTGATGACGAGATGGATATTCGCGTGCGATTCTCAGAACAATATCGTCATATCGATCGTTTAGAAGATTTACGTTTAAAGACCGCTGTGGGACAAGTGCCATTAAGTGTATTTTCAACCTTAACACCAGAGCAGAAAAAAGATTCGGTGCGTAAAGTGGATGGTCGCCAAGCACTGAAAATTGAAGCGGATTTATTGCCTGGTTATAACTTAAATGAGCAATTGCCGAAGTTAATGGCACTGATGAAAGACTTGGAACTTGACCCTCGTGTGACGATTCGTTTACGTGGCCAAAATGAAAACCAGAAAGAATCGGCCGAGTTTCTTAAAAATGCGTTGTTAATTGCATTAGCCGTGATGGCGATTATTCTGGTAACCCAGTTTAATTCTTTCTATCAAGCGTTCTTAATTTTAACCGCGGTGATCTTTTCTACGGTCGGGGTATTCCTTGGCTTAATGGTGGTACAAGAACCGTTTGGTATTGTGATGTCAGGTATTGGTGTGATCTCGCTAGCCGGTATTGTGGTGAATAATAATATTGTCTTGATTGATACCTACAATGTCCTTAAACGTGAGGGCCTTACAGCGGTTGAAGCGGTATTACGTACTGGTGCACAACGTTTACGTCCGGTGATGCTGACGACGATCACGACTATCTTAGGCTTGATGCCGATGGTATTGCAGATGAATGTCGATATTGTTAATCGCAGTACTACATTTGGCGCGCCATCAACACAATGGTGGTCGCAATTGGCTACTGCGGTAGCGGGGGGGTTAACCTTTGCAACTGTGCTGACGTTAGTATTAACGCCATGTATGTTGGTATTGGGTGATCGATTAAGTCGAGGTTTGAATAAAGACCAACCGACGGTGAATGATGATAGTCATTTTAAAGGTCGTTTTGATGATGATCAGCATGTTGCTTATTCTTCAGAGCGACAAGACTCTGAGACATTAACTGCAAGCCGATTAGGGTAATAATGCATTGTTTACGATAGAATTGTTTATGAGAGAACTGTTTATGAGAGAATTGTTTACGAGGGAATGAACCGTTTGTAAATGAATAGACAAAAACAGGTGCTCAATCAGCACCTGTTTTTGTATGTCGTATTCATAGAGCATCACGGTGAACTTATTTAATTTTACAAGCACGCCAAACCAATAATAACCACGACAGCATTAAACCACTACCGCCCGACGGGGTGATGTTACTTAACCATTTCTCACCCGTTAATGCATACAAAATCAAACTGCCACTGAACAAGGTGATGCTGAGTAATTGTAAGCCAGCAACCCAGTTAAAACGCCCTTCAGGAAATTTAGTATCTAACAGCGCCAAAAATAAAATGCTTAAGGTATGAATAAATAAATAGTCCCGCGCGGTGGCAAAGTTAGCCACACCATTATTCAGTACGAGCTGTGAATGCCATAAATGCGCACCGAGTGTGCCGATAAGGATGTTGGTAAACATTAAAACGGAACAGATAATCAGGAAATATTTGAGTTTGTTGTGCTGCATTCTGCGGTTATCCTTAGTCAGTCAAAAGATTTAGTTTGTTGTAATACGTAATAAAGTTGTCATTTATCTTACATTTTTTGTTCATGTTAATCACACATCTTTGTCATATATCCCCTTTAGTATTGGTTCCAATTAAAGCATCTACTCAGTTATTAACCTTTATCTTTTTAATTTGCCTAATGGAATGGAACCTAAAATGAAAAAATCACTACTTGCACTAGTATTACCAAGCTTATTCGCATCAACGGTTGGCGCTGTTGAAGTTTATAATAATGACGGTCAAGCGGTTGACCTATATGGTCGTGCTTATGCTGGGCATGACTTTAGCGGTGAAGGTAAGAATGCTAATTATGGTAATGACTCTTATATCCGACTTGGCGCAAAATTAAAGTCAGATATTTCAGATTCATTATCGGCATTTGCGCGTTATGAGTTGCAGTATGATCTTAAAGATAGTGAAACATCACCTACAACTAAGACGCGTTTAGCTTACATTGGACTTGATAGTGACGTTGGTGCATTTAGTTTTGGTCGTCAATACAATGCGTTGACAATAGCGTCAGATTTGACCGATGTTGCTTACACTAATGCTTATGGTGGTAACTTAGGCAATACAAGCCGTGATAACAGCACGCTAAAATACAGCAACAAATTTGCTGGGTTACAGCTAGATGCGTCATATCGCCTTGACGATAACCAAAGTGATGTTGAAAGCGACGCGGAATACAGCCTTGCTGCAACTTACAAGCTTGATTTTGGCCTAATGTTAGCGGCAGGCTTTAGCGCAAAGTCGCCGACAGATGACTATGATGCGTCATTATTTTTAGTGGGTGCGAGTTATAAAACGGGTCCAATGAGGGTCGCTGCTACATTTGCGCAAGGCGCTGAGTTTGAAGATCAAAACACAGACCACACCGCTTATGAATTATCAGCTGAATACAAAATCACTAAGCAACTTCGCGCACAGGTGTTATATAACGTGCAAGAGCTTGAAGATACAACAACATCAATTACGACAGACGCAGTTGATGATCTAGTGTTCGGTGTACGTTATGACTTTAATAAAAGCTTACGTACAGTCGCTGAATACCGTATTAATGGGGTTGAAGGTAAAGATGATGACTTCCACCTAGCTGCGCGTTACAGCTTTTAAAGCATTAAATCCGATTAGCACACATAACCCCTGCTATCGCATGAATCTTGCTAGTGCATCTGGAATGCAATCGCAAGGTTTACTGCAATCATTGCTGGGATGAAAAAAGCGGTTAATCTTCGGGTTAACCGTTTTTCTATGCGTAATGGTATTGCCAATGTTCCCCTTGATTTACTCCTTGTTGTATCTACTTCATATTCAAACTCTAAGCTTGTTGTGTATCAATTGAAAACAGTTGATAATGGCTCGAAATTTCGCGTTGGGCATTATATTGAGCCTATAAGCTTCACCTTTGGCTATATTCTTTAGCTGTAAAGCAGGTAAATACAATGCAGCAATTAGACCTAAGCGACTACGCTTGCCCTTTACCGCTGATCAAAGTCAAACTCTGGTTAAAGCAAGCTGAACTAGGTACTGAAATTATCGTATTACTGACCGATCCTGGTTCTCGTCAAGACATACCTAAATTTTTAATCAGTCTCGGTAACACAGTCGTTG
Organism: Moritella marina ATCC 15381; assembly: GCF_008931805.1. Taxonomy (GTDB): domain Bacteria; phylum Pseudomonadota; class Gammaproteobacteria; order Enterobacterales; family Moritellaceae; genus Moritella; species Moritella marina. The sequence goes on from NZ_CP044399.1 coordinate 159,336, forward strand.
AGTTAGAAAACAGTGCGTCGATATTACGCATTCAGATCACCAAACTAACCCAGCACTTAACACTTAATACATAATACAATCTTAAGGCAATCACAATTTATGATCTCTGTAGTATCACGTTGGTATCAAGAACGTTTTTCTGACCCGCACGCAGTTACTTTATTCTTACTGTTAGTATTTGGATTTTCGGTTATTTATTTTGCTGGTAGCTTAATTACGCCTTTTTTAGTGGCTGTAGTATTAGCTTATTTATTGGATTGGCCGTTAATACAATTAATGCGGTTAGGGCTGTCGAGAACCTGGGCAACGGTCATTATTTTACTGCTCTTTGTCACCTCGATGGTAATGCTGATGTTAGGCCTAGTGCCTACGGTATGGCATCAAGGCGTGACCTTGGTTAAAGCCATGCCAGCAATGCTCAAACAAGGTCAAGAATTCTTGTTGATGTTACCACAAGAAAATCCTGATTTGTTTAATGCAGAATTAATCAAGACTGCCTCGATAGCAGTTCAGGATCACGTGGTCAGTTCAGGTGAGATGATAGTAAGCGCTTCATTCGCTTCTTTATTTGATTTAGCTGCTATCCTGATTTATTCGATTTTAGTGCCTTTGTTAGTATTCTTCATGCTCAAAGATAAACATATTTTGGTTAAAGCCTTGGTGAGTATTTTACCGCAAAACCGTCGTCTGGCGATGGAAGTATGGACGGAAATGAATGGCCAAATTGCCAATTATATTCGTGGTAAAGTATTTGAAATTATCATCGTTGGTTTTTGTACTTGGTTGGTGTTTTTCTTTACTGATTTACAATACGCCGCCCTGCTTGCGGTATTAGTAGGGTTCTCGGTGTTGATTCCTTATATCGGTGCTGCAGCGGTAACTGTGCCGGTGATGCTGGTGGGTTTATTCCAGTGGGGATTAACGCCAGAATTTACTTATATGATGATCGCGTACGGTATCGTACAAGCGCTCGATGGTAACTTGTTAGTGCCATTGTTGTTCTCGGAAGCGGTGAACCTGCATCCTGTGGCGATTATTATGTCGGTATTAGTGTTTGGTGGTATGTGGGGGTTCTGGGGTGTGTTCTTTGCTATCCCATTAGCAACCTTGGTGAAAGCGGTATTGAATGCTTGGCCAAAACGTGGCGCGATGCCTGTTGAAGATTAATCTGATTACATCAACATAGATTAACAAAGCGAAGCCCGTGAGCAATTTAGTCACGGGCTTTTTATTTTTATTACTTATTTCTTGTTACTGATGTGTTATTTCAGTCAGCCAGTAATGTGTCAGTCTTTGCTGCGCAGACAAAATCATTCTTATGCAGACCTTTGATGCTGTGTGACCACCAAGTGATGGTTACTTTGCCCCATTCTGTTAATAATGCTGGGTGATGACCTTCCACTTCAGCCATCTCTGCGACACGATTAGTAAAAGCGATAGCTTGTTTAAAGTTTTTAAACTTAAATTCACGCTCTAATTGCATGATATTTTCACGCACAACGACCGCCCAATCAGGGATCTGATTAACTAATACAGCTAATTCTGCATCACTTACTTGTGGGGCATCGGCGCGACATGCTTGGCAGTTTTGTTGGTTTAATTCAGTCATGATTTGTTCTCGTCTTATGTTTCAAATAGGGTATTTAAAGTCGTTTTTATTTAGTCTAGCTCGAGCTATGTCGATGTTAACAAGCCTTATCTTCTTTCGGCGTATGCGCCGACGGTTTCATGCCTAATATTTTAGCTTCTTTGATCAAGGTAATTAAATCGAGCTTAACTAATTGTTGTAAGTCCGTTAGCTGGTTAATTACAAAGTAATTCTTTTGCAGTTCATCGATACGGTAATGGGTTCGAAATGCTTCGATGACTTGCAGCGGTTGTCGATTGGGAATATCGCTTTCTAAGCTGTAGCACGTTTCTTGTTTTGACGACAGAATACCACCACCAAATATTTTTAAACCTTGCTGAGTCTGCATTAAACCAAACTCAATGGTAAACCAGTACAAACGTGCCAACATAGGCCGGTCGGCTTTGTCGGCTTTTAATCCTAGCTCACCGTAATGCTGGGAAAAGTCAGCGTAAGCTTGATTGGTGAGTAGTGGGCAATGACCAAATAATTCATGAAAAATATCCGGTTCTTGAATGTAGTCTATGTCTGCTTTGGTGCGGATAAAAGTTGCTGCTGGAAAGCGTTTATTCGCCAGTAATTCAAAAAAGCGTTCAAAGCCAATTAAAGCAGGCACGTTCTCGACTTGCCAACCGGTTAATTTTTTTAGTTTTCGGTTTATATCTGGTAGCTGTGGGATCTGATCTGCGCTCATCTGCAGCAGATCAATACCGGCAATAAATTCATCACAGGCACGGCCTTTAATGATTTCGGTTTGACGGTTATATAACGTAGCCCAAGTGCAGTGTTCCTCATCGCTATAATGTATGTAGCCGTTTTGGTCTGGTTGGCGTGAAACATATTTTACTTTTTCTGCTACGGCTAAATCCGCTTTAATAGCTAAAGATGAGTTCATAATGACTTCCTCGTGCTGTGTTATTCAATTGATATTAGTTTAGCCTCAATTAAATATGCAGTACAGATTCAGGAAATTGATAAATAAACCAGTACAGTTATGTTAATCTGTCACTGTACTGGTGAATAATTTAATAAACTGTACTGGTTTATGCCATATCGATTATTCATGCTTAAAAACCAAATGATAAAAGTAGCTAACACCAATGACGAAAATATCGACGAGAGTAATAACCAAAGTATTGTTATATCAGCAAGTAGCTGATGATTTACGCGACTTAATTAATCAAGGCGTGTATTTACCAGGTGATAAATTACCGTCGCTAAGAGCGTTATCTGTAAAGCGGAAAATGAGTATTGCCACGATACAAAGGGCGCTTGAAGAACTTGAGATTGTTGGTCTGATTGAAGCTAGGCCAAAATCAGGTTATTACGTCTGCTTTAATAATAGCACTGACGCGGTGATTGAACTGCCTAACATGGGCATGAGTATGACCATGAAACCCAAGTCGGTGAAGATCCATGAACTCGCCAGTCAGATATTTCATCAATGTGGCGCGCCTGATGTGATCAATATGGGCACCTCGTATCCGTCGAGTGATTTTATGCCGACCCCCGCGTTGCAAAAAATATCCAACCAAGTGATCAAACACCACATGGCGGATATTGTTGAAGTGCAGTTTTCGGCGGGTAATACCTTATTACGCGATGTGCTGGCTAAGCGCATGAATGAATCGGGCTGTCAGGTATCAGCAAGTGATGTGATTGTCACTAATGGTTGTTTAGAGGCATTGTCGGTGTGTTTACGTGCCGTTGCTAAACCGGGCGCTACGATTGCATTGGAGTCGCCGGGTTTTGTTGGTTCATTACAGTTAATCGAATCATTAGGTTATAAAGCGCTGGAGATACCGTGTCACCCCGTTACCGGCATGAGCCTTGAAGCACTGGAATTAGCGTTAGAGCAATGGCAAATATCGGCGGTATTAGTGGTGCCAAGTTACAGTAACCCATTGGGTTCGTGTATGCCTGAAACGAATCGTAAACAGCTGGTGGAGTTGTTAGCAACGAAAGATATTCCCTTAATTGAAGATGATTTGTTAGGGGATTTATCGTTTGATGGTTCACGGTTAAAACCCTGTAAAGCATTCGATAAAAAAGGCATGGTGTTGTATTGCTCGTCGGTATCAAAAACCATCGCTTCTGGATTACGGGTGGGGTGGATTGCACCGGGCGCGTATTACAAAGAAGTCTCTTATTTTAAGACGTTCACGAATATTAGCGCACCACAGTTTTCGCAGATTGTCGTGGCGCAGTTTTATAACAGTGGCAAGTATGAACGTCATGTGCGTCAATTAACGGCTAAGATCGCTAAGCAGGTATATCAGATCCAATCGTTAATTCGTCAACATTTCCCTGACGGTACACAAGTCTCGAATCCGCAAGGTGGTTGTATTTTGTGGGTCGTCTTATCGCAAGACATTGATGGTCATGAACTGCATCTTAAGGCTATTGATATGGGCATAGGCATTATTCCGGGGCAGTTGAGCAGTGCGACGAACAAGTTTGATCACTGTATCCGTATTAACTGTGCTTGCGATCCTAAAATTGATATTCAGAGCAGTATTAAAACCTTAGCTGCTATCGCGACTAGACTGTTAATTAAATAGCTGGTTGATTGGAGTGCTAGTTAAATAGCTGTTGTAATCGTGCAATATTTAACGTGACTTATATCACACTTATAAATGACCAATATCAATTTTTATCGAGGGGTGGGGCGTTATAATTCAGTCACCCAAGTCATTCCATTCTAAAGTGATGCTTTTTTGCTGCGCTTAGTTGGTCTTCTTATGAGTAAAAGTGATGAGTCAAAAACCAAATCTATCTACCGCGATGACCAATCTAATTACCGAAGTACGTGGCGTGTTTCCTTTCTACGAACCTGAATCGAGTATTTGTGGTGATTCGTGTGAAGGTTGCCCGAAGAAATTATTAGAATTAGTCGACTCTGAACTGTGTTATTGGGAAGACCAAGTCAAGCAAGGCACTGCGCCGACGTTTGATGAATTAAACCGCGTCGGTAAACTGTGTAAAAATGTTAGACGCGGCTTGAAACGTAATGGGTTGGTTGATTAGCAATACTTGTCTAGCATTGCTCTGTTAGCACGCCAATAGATAAGGGGACGATTGGATCATTTGGTCTGTTTGGATTGGGTATTTTATTTGTATAATTAACTTGGCATTTGAAGTTCACACCCTTAAATTCAACGTCACTACTGAACATAATGTAAAGAACACCGTTCCTCGAACTTCTAGATATATAAAATGGTGCGGCCTTATGATCTTGTTCTGCGACATCGGCACCTACAGAGTCTATTTCTAGTAACGCTTTAAGTTGCTCATTAATCTTCTTTAAAGTCCCTGCAGTGGCAAATGCCGGATAACCATTGTATATCGGGACTTGAACACCATTAATTGTTATTTCCGCTTCACCTGTCGTTTTACCTTCGATGGCGGCTTTGGCATAAACAAGTTGCATTGCACTTTCCATCGATCCTCTTATGGCTTCTAATGTCGCTGCTTTTGAATCAGCTCTTAGATTGATGAATTTAGGCACGGCTGTCGCGGCTAATACACCAAGCACAATAATCACGATGACTAATTCAATCAGCGTAAAGCCTTTACTCTTTGCATGGTGTGATTTCATGTATTGTTGCTTTGGCATATATCCCTATACTCGTGAGTGCTTTCTTGAATATCGATTAATTATGTCGTGATAAAACTTAGTAAATTAACAACTGTCTGTTAACACCCTAATTGTGGGCGCGGCTACGAGCGCCGAGTTTTCGTAGCGAATTTGGCATTGAAAATTAACGCCTTTGCTATCATAGTCAGTCATGAAAAAGATAAATATTTGATTGTACCTTCTTGCTCTATCAGTGAAAAAGTTGGCCGCGTTACGATCACCGAAGGCGGTATTCCTATCGACACTATCAATCTCGATCCATGCTTTCACTTGAGCATTAAGTTCGGGGAAAGTATCTCGGCCATCAACCGAGGGATAACCATTATACAAGGGCACTTTAACCCCATTGATTTCAATTTCGCCATTACCACTGGTTTGATTTTCCATTTGTGCGCGAGCATGCACTAACTGCAATGCGCTTTCCATCGTGCCTTTAATAGATTCTAACGTAGCGGCTCTTGAATCATGTCTGAGATTGATGAACTTGGGTATTGCAGTCGCGGCTAATATGCCAAGTACCACAATCACGATAACTAATTCAATCAGGGTAAAGCCGTTATGTTGTGTATCACGCTTTTTAGAGTGTGTGGTGTTTGGCATAAATCCCTGTATCAATTATCTCATTAATAGGATTTATCTTATTTCATTTTGCATGGACAACAAGATAAATGTGGCTGATTGTTTATAAATGATGCAAATCATTTGAAAGTATAAATTATATAGTTTTATTATAACCTATCTAGTTATTCGTTAGCGTTAACAGTCTGTTGCGAGCTAATGCTCGAGTGGTGATACCTCAGATATTACGCGGATATACAGTCGGCTTTACTTTATATTGTTTAGTATTCTGGGTCATTGGGGATCTTTAATGTACTGAGTAGCTCGTCTTTGCATTTAACGGCTTGTTTGTTTATATCTGCTTTTCGGCAGGCAATTATCTTGGCTTTTTGCGCTTGTTCTTCTCTATATTTTTATCTATTTGTGCTTTATTTTCTGCTCTTGTTGGCGCTTCAGCGCGCGCTTTTTTTCTTGCTTTAGTTTTAATTCATGGTCGGACTTTTTCTTTGCTTCGCTGCGAAGGTCACATTTAAGCGGAGTGTGAGCCAACAATCCCTGTTGGCTTTTTTTCAGCTTAAATAAATTAAACACGACTATTTATTAGCTAAATAATCCAATACTACTTGGTGGTGATCTTTGGTCTTAAACTTGCTGTATTCGCCTTCTAGTGGCACAGCTTTAAGCGATGCAGAAGTAAATATGTGCTCTACCACACCCTGTTCGTCGATTAAGAAAGACAGGCGGTGGATGCCGTCATATTCCTTGCCCATAAATTTTTTCAGGCCCCAAATACCGAAAGCATCTGCTACTGCGTGATCAGGGTCTGAAAGTAGGCTAAAATTTAATTCATCACGAACAGCAAACTTCGTTAGGCGAACCACTTCATCTGGGCTGATGCCAAGTACGACTACATTTAACGTCGTTAATGCTGTGATATGATCACGTAGTTGTTGCGCCTGCGTTGTACAACCTGGTGTCATGGCTTTTGGATAGAAATAAGCTAAGACTTTTTTGCCTGCTAATGAATCAAGCGAAACGCTTTCATTATGTTGGTTGAGCAGAGTAAATGATGGTGCTTTATCACCAGACTTTAAAGTTTGCATGGGTATAGTCCTAACTGTTAATAGATGGCTAATAAATTTTTAATAAATGATGAATAAATCGTATGTAGCTATTGTGCGGGAGTTTTTGTCTCTCGACAAGGGACTTTTGATAACCAACTTTTTATACATATGGCTAATAGAGCGAAGGAGATGACAGTGCAAACATTAACGCAATTATGGTTTCTGCTTAACCGGTTAAACAGATTTAGTTTTAAAGTGAATAGCGACAATGAATCTGTGACTGGTTGGCAAGGTGAAGGGCAGGGCTTAATTAAACGCCGAGCAGGTGAAACTGTTGATAAGGGGAATACCGACGTACCTGAATCGGGCGCGATTGTTGAAACCATTGAACGTGGTGATTATCACGTATCAGCGACACGTAAAGTCCCCATGCACAATCAATATTTGTGGCAGTTTCAAGGCGACCATATTCGCTTAACGCATTTACGCTTTGGCTGGGATAAACCGGTATTCTTGTTCGATATTATCGAAAATGAGCAAGGCCAATTAGTTACGCGGCAGTCACATCAATGTGCAGCAGACAATTACGATGCCTCGTTTGTATTACACCCTGATAGTCTGGAAATGCAATGGCGTATTCAAGGGCCTAAGAAGCGTGAAGTGTTAGATTATATTTATGCTGTGTAAAAATTACGTTTTTTAAGCGATAAAATGAAAATATGACAAATCTTACAGTGAATGTTTACTGTAGTGAGTAAACGAATTATTTCCAATTTAAATAGTACATTTATGTATTATTGTGATTAATACTGCTATTTATGACTTTATCTCGGGTGATTGTTATAAACTTTAGCGATCACACTTTATTGCAAATGGAAATCATTATCACTACACTCGCGTTATTTAGAATCTAGACTAGATAACAAGGTCGTTGTATGAAAAAAGTAAATTGGAAACGAGTCAACCGTAAAACCCATTATTGGGGAGCTGCGATTATAGCACTGCCGATAATCGTTGTTCTTATTAGTGGATTATTACTGCAAGTAAAAAAAGAAGTTACTTGGGTGCAGCCTGCGAGTATGAAAGGTGAGGCTAAAATCCCGCAACTATCATTCCAACAGATACTCGACATTGCGAGCACAGTGCCCGAAGCTGAGATCCAGAGCTGGAAAAATGTCAGCCGTATGGATGTTAGGCCTTCGAAAGGTATTGTGAAAGTCAGGGCTAAAAACAAAGTCGAAGTTCAAATTGATAATGCCACTGGTAAGATCTTACAAGTCGCCTATCGTCGTTCAGATCTGATTGAGTCATTGCATGATGGTTCGTTCTTTCATGAACATGCTAAATTATGGCTATTTTTACCGGCTTCAGTCATTTTACTTATGTTGTGGATCACGGGGATTTACATGTTCTTAATGCCTTATATATTAAGACGTCAGAATCGTAAGAAAACCGAATTAAGAGAAGCAGGTGATATATTACCTCAATCGCTTAATTCTTAATTCTTAATTCATAAGTCATCGTCAGTGAGCGTGAAGATTTTGCGTGGTTAGTACTGCTGTGAATATAAATACCTTAGGTCGAGACTAAAGACTGATTCCAGTTTAAGTTGAAGGCTAGTTGAAGTTGAAGTCTAAGGTATCACTGATTATAGCCGTATATATTTGACAGATTTTCGTTATCGTTTTTTACAATACATTTAGATACTCTTATAAATAGCTGTGAAATAAAATAAATAGCGTGAAAAAATAACGATTTAACACTCTAAAATCCCTTCCCAGCAACAAAAATATATTCCTTACTTATCACAAAACTACCAGCTACTTCACATTGTAATGAGAATTATTCCTAATAATGATGAAAACACCTCTAAAGTGGTGAATCATTTTATTTTGAAGCTTATATTAATGCTGTCATATAAACAAAAAACAAAATATTAATAATAAATATATTTGCTTGTGTGGCGTTTTGTTTTTAATTAACAGCATTTTAAAGAGGTTTAAATGAAAGGACATTTCTTGCTAATGACTTTTGGTTTGATGACGTTCGGCTCAGCTCAGGCTACCGACATAAACTCAACAGGCCCAGTATCTATCGTTAACCACCAACATTCCACGCAATCACAGATGCAGGATGTTACCGAACGATCACCTATCAAACCGTCTCGATTGACTATAACGCCGCGCATGGCTCGGATGACTAGGTTAGCTGATGTCGCACCCGCGATAGCGCCATTGTGTTCTGTGACTGAGTTTTCGAATCGCACGGGCAAAGATTTGATTAGCTATGTGACTCAGGTTTCCAGTGATTGTATTAATAAACAATTTTCTGTTAGCGACGCTGAGGCGACCGCTATTTTTAATGAAAATAACATGCTCACGATCATCAATGAATTTCGCTCTGCCAGCGCGCTTTACAAAGGTCGCAACGAAGACGGCATACTTAATTTAGTACTGTTTTTAAGAGCTGGTTACTATATTCAGCATTATCAAAAAGAAGCGGTAGGTGAATACTCGGATGTAATCAAACAATCATCCTTGTTGGCGTTAACGGCATTTTTTAGCAATGTGCATGTTACCGATGTCAGTGAGGAGCACGGTCAAGTGCTTTCTGAGGTATTAACGCTGGTGGACAGCGCTGGTCATAATACTCATTTTATTTATATCGTTAAAGATATGCTAGGGCGTTTTAATCATAGCTGGAGTGATTCTCGTAGCATGAGCCTGTCGGTGAATTCTATTTTTACCATTCTATGGCGTGGACAATGGGCTGACGGTTTTGCTGAGCACTTGGCAATCGATAATAGTGTGGTTGATGATCTTAAGATTTTTATCGACCAACAAGATTATCTCATCGGTACCAGTAATGAGTATTTAATGAATAATGCCGCGAAAGAACTCGGGCGTATGCTCAATTACGGACCTTCGGTACAAAACAAGGTAAAGCCTTATTTAACTCAATTATTAAATCGCTATAGCATGAACGGTCGTGGTAGCGGTGTCTGGTTGGCTGTTGCTGAAATGGTGGATTATTACGGAGATTGTAACGAATATAATATCTGTGGTTACAAACAACAATTAGAGCTACAAATTCTTGCTATCAATTATACATGTAGCCCGACAATTAAAATCCGTGCACAGTCGATGACATCGGCAGAGTTAGCCCTGTCATGTGAACAAATGGCTGAGGAAGAGGTTTACTTCCACACCAAGCTTAATACCGGTTATCAACCTGTAGCGGATGATCATAATGCGGTACTTGAGGTCGTTATCTTTAATGGTACAGCCAGTTATAAACAGTATGCAGGTACTTTCTTTGGTATCAGCACGGATAACGGTGGTATGTATCTAGAGGGCGATCCTGCTGTATTGGGTAATCAGGCACGCTTTATTGCTTATGAAGCGGATTGGATAACAGATGAGTTTCAGGTTTGGAATCTGAAGCATGAATATGTGCATTACCTTGATGCGCGTTACAATATTAAAGGTAATTTTAGCGATTCAAGCGCCGAGTCGATAACGTGGTGGATAGAAGGCCTTGCTGAATATATCGCGCACGGTGATGACAACAGCCATGCGATTGAAGTAGGTCAGAATAATAACTATCAATTAAGTGATCTGTGGGTGAATAGCTACGCCAGTGGTAATGACCAAGTTTACCATGGTGGTTATCTTGCGGTGCGCTATATGTTTGAAAAGCATGTTGCAGAGGTGGACAATATTCTAAACCTATTACGTCAAGGTAACTTCAGTAATTACGCGGGTTACATGTCATCTATAGGAGATATTTATAATGCCGACTTTAGCGATTGGCTAACGGCGCTGGACAAGAATGATGGCAATGATAACCGCGGTGATGATAATGGCGATAATAGTGGAAACAACAGTGGAAATAATAACGGCGAGGACGGTGATACGACGATAGGCGAGTGCATGACTCCTGAAGAGGCTAATGGTGCGTTAATGCTGAATCGCCCAGTCTGTGGTCTATCTGGTACTGATATTGCCTATTACTATTATGTCGAGAAGGCGGGTACCTTGTATTTTTCCACAGAGGGCGGTAGTGGTAATGCAGACCTTTACTTCAACGACAGCACGTGGGCTATGGATACCGATTTTACTTTATCGTCAACTCAACAAGGTAATAATGAGTTGATCAAAGCGGATGTAACTGAAGGCTGGATTTACTTGACGGTTAAAAGCGATGCCGATTTTGATCAGGTAAAACTGCTGGTCAGTAATATCGACCCACAACACCTGAATAATAGCTGTATTTCGAGTTCGGAAGCCGGAGGTAATTTAACGCAAGGGCAAGCAGTCTGTGTCTCGTCTGATCAAATGGAATACTTAGGTTATTACGTGGAACAGGATGCTACGTTGTCTTTCACTACCGAGGGCGGTGATGGTGATGTGGAGCTTTATTATAGCGACGTAACTTGGGCTTCTAAAGACAGCTTTCAACAATCTTCTACCAATCGCGGTAACCGTGAGGAAATTACGGTGCAGGCAAGTAAAGGTTGGGTATATTTAACGTTAGCAGCAGCGCAAACTTATCAGAATGTGCGAGTGAGTGTATCTAAGGTGAGATAATATTAAATAGCATGAGGTATTTAGAATAATAAATCAGTTGCGGTTAATCGAGTTGATAACCGCAACACTGATTAAGGATGAAATTAAGCGGTGAGCACCTTGTTATCAACCATGAATTGATAGTCAGCGTGCAGAATTGTACACAGACCAGAAAGCTCTGATTCTAAAATAGCTAAGTCACAATCAAATGTGGTGTTTAAGGTGAAATTTGCTTTGAGTATATCGGGGCTGCCTGCGTCAACGATAATTTCTGAACGTAGACCGGCTAAATTAAGATTATTGTTGGTAAAGAATAGCGTGAATTTTTCAATAATACCGGTCGCATCAGGAATGGTTATTTCAACTTCAATGGTATGATCATAACTGATTGGTTCGTGACGTTCGGTACGTTTCATCATGGTGATTAAGTCGAGTTCTTGACTCTTTAATGGCAAGCTCGATTCGAGTTGGATCATCGCATTCCATTCACCAGACAACAGCATGATCAAGGTAAATTCATTACCAAAAATAGCCAGTTTACTATCAACGATATTACAACCGCAGTTACTGACGTGACCAATAAGTTTATGAACGATACCTGGACTGTTACTGCCCAGGGCGGTGATAACTAAATTCTGCGTCATTTTCTTCCATGTCCTTTTATTCCGAGTCTATTAAAGTAAGTAAACTATCCCGGATCAATTAAAGTAAACAAACAATAGAACATCATATACCCAAGCAACTTCAAGATGCAACAATCCGCAAACTTATCAACCAGCATATTGATGTTGGCAGGCATATCGCCAGAATATGCTTGCGACAACAGACTGCTAATATTACTATGCCACGTGTTTTATAGTCAGTAATAACAAGGCAAATATGTTAACAGGTAATATCGTCGCACTTATCACTCCTATGCTCGACAACGGAGACGTCGATCTTTGCTCCTTACAAGGTTTAGTTGAATATCATATCCAGAGCAATACCACTGCATTAGCGGTATTAGGCACCACAGGTGAATCTTGTACGTTTGAGCAAGATGAACATGTAGAAGTGATCAAAAAAGTGCTAGAAATAGCGCAAGGTCGTATCGCGATTATCGCTGGGACAGGGTCAAATAGTACCCGCCATGCCATTCAAATCAGCCAAAAATTACATAAGTTAGGTGTCGCAGCGGGACTGAGCGTGACGCCTTATTATAATAAACCAACGCAAGAAGGTTTATATCAGCATTATAAAGCCATTACAGAAGCCTGTGATTTACCTCAGATTTTGTATAATGTACCCAGCCGTACGGGTTGTGACATGAGCGATGAGATCGTGGTTAGATTAGCGGAACTTAATGCTATCATAGGCATCAAAGACGCTACCGGTGATTTAACGCGTTTAACTCGACTTAAACCCTTCCTACCGGATGATTTTTTATTATATAGTGGTGATGATGCAACGGGCTGTGAGTTTATGTTGCAAGGTGGTAGTGGGGTTATTTCTGTTACCAGTAATGTCGCCGCCGATGCAATGAGCCGTATGTGTACATTTGCATTAGCTGGTCAGCGTGAACAGGCGACTGAAATCAATAACAAATTAATGCGTTTACACCAAGATTTATTTGTCGAAGCAAACCCAATCCCGGTAAAGTGGGCATGCAAAGAGTTATCGTTAACTGCAACGGCAAATTTACGGTTACCATTAATTGCATTAGATCAGCAATATCATGCTCAAGTGAGTGCGGCACTCGCGCTTGCAGTGGATGCATAAATTTTTGAATTAGGGAATATTAATACTATGACTATGTCATCAACAGGTCACCGCTTGACTAACGTGAAACGCTATAGCGTATTAGCGTGCGCTATTTTAGTCAGTGCTTGTTCAGGATCAGATACAAGACGTCAGGCAAATCAAGACTTTGAATATTTGAATCAAACAGTCAAACCAGAATTGGTGATTGCGGAAGGGCTTGATACACCGTTATACACAAAACGTTATGACGTGCCTGAATTAGTCGAAGGGACTGAAGGTTACCCTGTTGGCGCTGATGTTGATGTGCGTTCACCAGTGCAGATTTTAGCGTTATCGCCATTGGTGCGTGTTGAAGAAGGCAGCGAAAACGTGACTGTTTGGTTTAACAGCCGTAGTTCACAAGATGATATTTCTGCGCAGGTGTGGTCTTTGTTAGCTAATTTCTTAGCCGATAAAAAAGTCGCTATTGCGCAGTTAGACGATGTTAATCATACGCTAGAAACGGATTGGCTAATCAACGGTGATACTTTCGAAGAGTTTAAAGAAGTATCTGACTATGAATTAAAACAACGTTATAAATTCACGTTATTAACGGTTGCAAGTAAGCGTACTGTCGGTCTACAGGTTGATTTGATTGACCATGAAGAACGTTTAGATGGGACTAAAATTGATAATGATTTAAGTAAAGGCGATAGCCGTCGTTTTGCAGTGCAAATGCTAAACCTACTTAATATTTATTACGAAATTGACCGCATCGAAGGTAACAACAAAGAAACGGCAGAACAAAAAGCGTCGAAACTGAAGATTGACTTTGTTGATCAACAGCATCCTGTTATTACGTTAAATATTCCGTTTGATGATGCGTGGAAGTTAATGCCAATGGTATTTGCGAAAGTTGGTATTACGGTTGAAGACGAAGATAAACTTGCTGCGACTATGTTAGTGAGTGTTGAAGAACAATCTGATGAATACTGGACTGAGAACAAAATAACACCAGTGACATTAGCTGAAGATGATTACCGTATCCAAGTTGGTGAAATTAACGGCAATACTTCAATCGCGTTCTTTGCTGAAGATAAACAGCCTCTATCAGCAGAAATGATGAGTGAGTTGTTTATCAGTTTGAAAGACGCTGCTGATGTATTACGTGCAGAAAAAGCGCAAGCTGACGAGTAACGGTATGTGATACACCTTAGGTGTTAAGCAGGTGAAAAAGGCCTATGTAGTGATACATAGGCCTTTTTATTTTTTAGACTCGTAATTTTATAGTCAGCTATCTATTTGTTTTGATATTGGTTTTTTTGAACGTCATCAGGCATTGGGTTCTTGCCATATTCGTTCTTGTATTCATTACTGTATGCTTGCTGTTCGTTGTCATCATCTGGTAGTGCTTTAGCGTGCTCGCCAGCATCTAGATTAAATGCTTTATTGTATTGATTTTCAATTTCTTTAGGTGCTTTCATTTTCATGTTCGCGGTGTATTTCAATGTCATGATAGACCCTAGAATAAAGCCTAAGGCGACTAGAATAATAAGCCAAACCATAAATACTCCTGTTAATAGTTAATAGTTAATAGTTAATAGTTAATAGTTAATAGTTAATAGTTAATAGTTAATAGTTAATAGTTAATAGTTAATAGTTAATAGTTAATAAATCGTTGTTACTTGCTTATTCATCGGCTGCTGCTACGTTGCAGATATACTGGCTATAAATTTGTTCTATGTTGGCCAAAATAGCCGCTTTACCTTGAATGTCGGCATTGCGGATAGTGTCAGTGATAACGGCCAGCGTGTGCACCTGTTGAGCCTGCGTTGCCATTGGTCGATAACTTAAGTGCCAAGGTTCACGGGATACACCACCAAGGTCTCGACGGTAAGGGCGATAAAAACCACAGTCGGCAATATTATTATCTAACCAAGTCGATAGTGCTGCTAAATAGCCTCCTTCATCATACTCTTGTGGGATCAGTTGTAACTGATAACCTGCTGGTAATGCGCTGTAGTCACAGACATCAATTTCCGTCCCCCAATGATGGCGACTGGCACCGGGCAGCATTGACCAGCGTAATATGGCGAATATCTTTTGTTCTTCACTAAGTATAGCGGTATCTAGCGGTTGGCTGTCATGATCCAAAATCGGTCTGAGGCCATTAAATTTATTATTCCAAATACGCAGTTGTTGCTCAAAAGAGCGAAAGCATGAAACCACATCGAGATTAAACCCAGCTTGTTTAGCACGTGCTTGCAGTTGTTGAAATGCGGGTAATGTTTGTTGATGGATCAAATGCTGCGGTTTATCTGCAGGTGATGTCATCGCTGAGGACATTGCACAAGGCATGACTAGCGCTGTTAAATGGCTTTGTGTTTGCCCTGTTAACGCTGCAGTTGTGAGTAACGTGTTAGCTAGCATCAGGTGATACCGTGCGGTCACAGTGGCCAAGATCGCGCGTTGGGGCGATGATGTCCCGGACACGTTGCTTCAATATTTTGGCTTCAGGAAAACCGCCGTCTTGTTTGCGTTCCCAAATCAGTTGTTGGTTGCAATGGATCTCGAAGCGACCACCTGTGTCTGGGTGCAGACTGATTTTACTGATATCTTCAGCAAAGGTATGCAGGAGTTCTTGCGTTAGCCAGGTTGAGCGCAACATCCAGTTACACTGTCGGCAATAGTAAATATCAATTTCAGCTTTGATCTCTGACACGTCAAGGTCCTCTTTTTATGACTTATTCTCACGTATGATCACTTATCCTAGCGTTATTATTGACTTGGGTATATGATTTTGTCGCTTATTTAGGGTACACTTCGGCCTCATTTTCAGCATCGGTTTTTTAAATGTATAGCATTCTATTTCAAAATAATGATTTCTTGGTTATCAACAAAGCAGCAGGCATTGGTTTTCACGATGAAGACGGCGTTGATGGTATTTGTTCTATTGTCAGAAAGGATATTGGCAGATTAGTTTTTCCAGTACACCGTTTAGACAAAGTGACATCAGGATTGTTGTTATTAGCTAAATCATCAGAAGCGGCTGCTAAATTAGCGAAGTTATTTGAATTGCACGAGATCCAAAAATATTACTTGGGTGTTATCGATAGCAAGCCAAAGAAAAAACAAGGTTTAGTAAAAGGCGATATGGAACGTTCGCGTCGCAGCATGTGGCGTTTAACTAAAACGTTAACGAATCCTGCCGTTACACAGTTTTTTACGCAAAGCATCGGTGATGGCAAGCGTTTAGTGGTGTTAAAACCACACACAGGCAAGACACACCAGTTACGTGTTGTATTAAACAGCCTAGGTAGCCCTATCTGTGGTGATCCGCTGTATCAAAGTGCTGATGCTTGGAAATACGATCGTGCTTACTTACACGCGTATTGCCTACAGTTTACCTTAGATGGCGAAGACTTTAGCTTTGTAGCGGATGAGCTTAGCGGTAAAGAGTTTGAAACTGCTGCATGTAAAGAAGCATTAGTTGCTTATGCACAGCCTGAGATTCTGGCTTGGCCAAAAGTATAATTGCTATAGCCAAGCTACAGTACACTTGTTTGATGAACTATTGGTTTGATGAACTATTGGTTTGATGAAATATGAGTTTGATGAAATATGAGTTTGGTTAAACATTAGCTTGGTTAAATAATGCATAAAAAAATGGCCAACGTAGCACTCTTTATCGAGTAATGCGTTGGCCATTTTTGTTAATAAAGATTCATTTATTCAAACAAGAACAAATTAGTCTTATTCCAATTAAAACTATTTATTCAAATTAAAACAGGTCAGCAATCATTGCTTCTAGTTTGTTTTGGTCGATAGCGAAGTTACGGATACCTTCAGCTAGTTTTTCAACAGCCATCGGATCTTGGCTGTGATCCCAACGGAATGCAGCTTCAGTTAATTTCGCTTTTGGTGCCGTTTTTTCTACGTCTGCAAATAGTGCTTGTGCAACAGGCGCTGAAGAGTTTTGTAGTTCTTCTAATAGCTGAGGTGCAATCGTTAGACGGTCACAACCAGCAAGTGCTAGGATTTCACCTGTGTTACGGAAGCTTGCGCCCATAACAACCGTGTTATAACCCGATGCTTTGTAGTAGTTGTAGATCGTGCTTACCGAGATAACGCCTGGATCGTTAGCGCCTTCATACGTTTCGCCTGTTTTCGCTTTATGCCAATCCATGATACGGCCAACGAAAGGAGAGATCAGGAATACGCCTGCTTCTGCACATGCTTGCGCTTGCGCGAAAGAAAATAACAGCGTTAGGTTACAATTGATGCCCATTGCTTCAAGTTGTTCTGCAGCGCGGATACCTTCCCAAGTAGAAGCCAGTTTGATCAGAATGTTTTCTTTCTCAATGCCCACTTCTTTATATAAATCGATTAGTAATAACGCTTGTTTCACACTTGCTTCAGTGTTGTAAGAAAGACGAGCGTCAACTTCTGTAGAGATGCGACCTGGAATTGTCGTTAAGATCTCTTTACCAATTAATACTGCTAATTTGTCACATGCTAGCGCAACTTGTGTTTCTGGTGTTGCATTTTCTTTAGCGTAAGCAATTGCTTGTGCTACTAGTGGTTGGTAAGTCGGTAATGCAGCTGCCTTTAGGATAAGTGATGGATTCGTCGTCGCATCTTGAGGCTGGTATAATTTAATTGCATCCACATCGCCTGTATCTGCAACAATAGTGGTTAATTTACTTAGCTGTTCTAACTGATTACTCATTATTTTATTTCCACAATTATATTATTGATCGGTGTAAGGGCTTACCGTCACTATCATTAATATTGATTATAATGTCAATACTATAAACCAGACTGTTTTAAACCTGACAGGTTCGAATCTGAGTTTTATTGAAATGCGATAATTTCTGGATCACATCTTATCATGACCTTCATTCGAAAGTATGTAGGCTTTCATCACGTTTTTATGACAAACTCGATTGATAAAATAGTACTTGCAATCACATTCTGCTGCGGTATGTTGTTTATATATAATAAATAGGATATATGAGCAACGTAATGGAAAAAGATACCTTAAATAATGTACATATTTGTTCTGAACAAGTATTGATGACACCTGCCGAATTAAAATCAAAATTACCTATTTCAGATCATGCACTTGGTTATATACATTCTGCACGTGAAACGATTGCTAATATTATCGCTGGTACAGATAAGCGCTTGTTAGTCGTGTGTGGTCCTTGCTCAATCCATGATGATAAAGCGGCGTTAGAATATGCCCACAAATTAAAAGCACTGCATGACGAACTAGGTGATAGCCTTTATATCGTGATGCGCGTGTACTTTGAAAAACCGCGTACAACAGTTGGCTGGAAAGGCGCAATTAATGACCCGCATATGGATGGTTCATTTGATGTTGAAACGGGTTTAATTAATGCACGTAAATTATTAATTACCCTTGCTGAAATGGAAATTCCAACAGCAACGGAAGCCCTTGACCCAATTAGCCCACAATACCTTGCTGAGTTATTTGCTTGGTCTGCAATTGGCGCACGTACTACAGAATCGCAAACGCACCGCGAAATGGCATCAGGCTTGTCTATGCCTGTTGGCTTTAAAAACGGTACTGACGGTAGCTTATCAACGGCAATTAATGCCATGAAATCAGCTTCGCATTCACATCGCTTCATGGGTATCAACCAAGAAGGCCAGGTGGCATTATTGCAAACTCAAGGTAATCCAGACGGTCACGTTATTTTACGTGGTGGTAAGCAACCTAACTACGATTCAGTTGCGGTTGCATTAGCAGAGCAAGACATGGTTAAAGCGGGTTTACGTCCAAGCTTGATGGTTGATTGTAGCCACGCTAATTCAAATAAAAACCATGAGCTACAGCCATTAGTTGCGAAGAATGTTATTCACCAGATCCAGGAAGGTAATAACTCAATTATCGGTGTGATGATTGAAAGTCACCTTAATGGTGGTAATCAGTCGTCAGAACAACCGATTGCGGATATGGCTTATGGCGTGTCTGTGACAGATGCCTGTATCGATTGGGCGACGACTGATACATTATTACGTGAAACAGCCATTGAATTAAGCAGCTGTTTATCTAAAAGAACATAATAAGGTGAATGGTCAGTGATACTGGATCCGTTAGGTAAATTAAGAGATAAAATAGATGATGTTGACCAGCAGTTGGTTGACTTACTCGCACAGCGTATCGCCTTAGTGGCGGAAGTAGGTGAGATAAAAAGTGAGCATGGCTTACCTATTTATGTACCTGAACGTGAAACGGCGATGTTAGAGAAACGCCGTGAAGAAGCAGAGAGCAAAGGCGTGCCTGGCGATTTGATTGAAGATGTATTACGCCGTGTTATGCGCGAATCGTATGCATCAGAAAAAGATTCGGGTTTCAAAACAGTGAAACCTGAGCTGGGTCGTGTTGTTGTTATCGGTGGTGCGGGTAAATTAGGTATGTTGTTTGTACGCATGTTCCGTTTGTCTGGTTATCAGGTTGATATTCTTGAGCAAGGCGACTGGGATAAGGCGGATGCATTATTTGCTAATGCTGGGCTGGTGGTTGTTTCTGTACCGATTAACTTAACTGAAACCATTATCGCTAAGTTAGGCCGTTTACCCAAAGATTGTGTATTGGCTGACATCACCAGTATTAAGAATAAGCCGTTACAAGCGATGCTTACTGCGCATGAAGGTCCAGTTGTTGGTTTACATCCCATGTTTGGTCCTGATGTCGGAAACTTAGCGAAACAGGTTATTGTTTGCTGTGATGGCCGTGGTAAAGCTCAATACCAGTGGTTGCTAGAGCAAATGCAGATTTGGGGCGCGCGTATTTATGATGTTGATGCAAAACAACATGATGAAGCGATGACCTTGATCCAGGCATTACGTCACTTTACGACGTTTGTTTATGGTGCGCACTTAGCGGAAGAGAATCCTGATATCCAGCAATTACTGGACCTAAGTTCACCGATTTATCGCTTGGAATTAGCCATGGTCGGGCGTCTGTTTGCACAGGATCCAACCTTGTATGCTGATATTATTTTAGCGTCAGACAATAACATAGCTATGATCCGCCGTTATGCCGAACGCTTTATGCAAGCGGCAGACATGTTAGAGCGTAAGGATAAAGCTGGTTTCATCAACTCGTTTGAAACAGTATCTGATTGGTTCGGTGACTATTCAACGCAGTTCTTGCAAGAAAGCCGCAACTTATTATTACAAGCGAATGATAATCGCCAGTTCTTTGGTGTTGAGAGTTAAGAGTTGGTGTTGAGAGTTAAGAGTTGGTGTTGAGAGTTAAAAGCTTTGGTGTTGAAAATTAAGCACTCGCCAACCGGTTATTAAGCTGGATTGCAGACAAATAAAAAGAGCATCTCTGAGTTAGAGATGCTCTTTTTTTATGCGTCTGTTTTATTTTATATCGAATTCATATTAACAAACTACAGTAAATCTTCAGGTACGTCCGTTGCTGCCACGTCTTCGCTTGGGTAACAACCTAAGACTTTCAGCTGGTTGGTGATGCGTGTTAGTTGTTTAATCACCGTCTGCATGTTTTCAGATTGTAAGTTAGCGGCAACATCAATATAGAACATCTCTTCCCAAGGATTACCTTGAATAGGGCGTGATTCTAATTTAGTCATGTTTACGCCTTGTTCGCGTAATACTAATAATGCTTCTACTAGACAACCAGCTTGTTGACCTGTCGACATTGTAAACGTCGTTTTAGCTGGAATTTGTACGGCAACATCAACAGGCTTACGTGCAACGACAATAAAGCGGCTGTAGTTTTCAGTTTGATTTGCTAAGCCTGTACGAATTGGTTTCAGACCGTACAGTTCACCACCAGTAATACTACCAATAGCAGCGACTGTATCGTTGTTTAATTCTTTTACTTTTGCCATCGCAGCTGAAGAGCTATCCACAAATTCAATTTTAATATGTGGATGAGCACTTAAAAACAGTGAACACTGTGCAAATGGTTGTGGATGCGCGTAGATCGTTTTTATTTTTGATAAGTCAGTATCTGACGTTGTGATTAAACTATGCTCAATTGGTTGAGTTAGCTCACCCACAATCGATAAACTGGTGTGCTGTAATAAGTCGTAAACATCATTAATACTACCCGAAGATGTATTTTCGATTGGTAGCATACCGTAATCAGCTTGGCCTTTTTCCACCGCAGAGATGATTTGCTGGAAAGTCGGGAAACCTAATTCCACCAAGCTGTCGTCTTGACGTGCAAAATATTTCTTACAAGCAAGGTTAGAGTAAGAACCTTTATCACCTAAGAATGCGACTCGCGCAACTGATACCGCCGCGTTAGGGTTTTTGATTTGTTGTAAAAATGCTTGCTGTAATAATACTGAGTCTTCAAGTACTGTGTGATAAATGTTCATAATGTAGTTGCTATCAAGGCCAAGTTCACGACCTTGGTTAATTAGACGCACTAATAATTGCTGTTCACGGTCTTGGTCACGTACTGGTTTACTCGTCGATTGCTTACTCTTTGCCACTTCGATGGCTAATTCTCTGCGTTCGGATAGTAATGCTAATAAGTTGCTATCAAGTGTGGTAATACGAGTTCTAATATCGTTGAGGTCTGCCATGAAATAGGATCCTTGTGCGTACTCTATAGGTTAGGGTATCTATATGCCTAATTGTGCGCATTTATTTTTAATTGATAGTTTATTTTTAAGTGATGGTTTAATTTATTTATCTAGCGAGGCAAAGTCAAGGTATCAAAGGTAAACTGCGGAAATAAAAAAGCGCAGTCCTATGCTGCGCTTATTTGTTGCACCTCTAATATGTAGAGATACAGAAATTATTAGATTCTTATATTAGTATTCGGCGAGTTCTAACTCGTCGTGAGAAATCTTTTCAACAGGTAGTTCTTCGCCGCTGATGATACCTGCGCGACACTGCTCTTTACCGCTTTTATGCGCTGAGTGTTTTTCGCTGTATTTATTTAATTGACGCTCTAGCTTTTGGCCTAAAATCGTAATTGCAGCGTAAAGATCTTCTCCTTCAGAAACTGCGAGTAGCTGGCCTTGAGGAAGATGAATGCTAGCCTCAATTTTTTTAATGTTATTCTTGTCTTTACTGATAGTTACGTGCGGGTTAATCATTGGAATATTAAAGCGTTCTAGCTTCGCATATTTCATCGCAAGTTTTTCATGCATAGGAGCCGTAACTTTGATTTCTTTACTGGTTATTTCAAATGTCATAGACATCTCCTTGGGGTAATGACCTGATTTGGTACAACTTCAGAATACGACTTTCAGGTTAAAAAAAAGTGACTTGTGTCACGTTTTTAAGCTTGGTATTTAAAATGCCTAAAAAGTGTGATCAGCTAATCATTTATAGGTGTTTATCTTAAATGCGTTGTTTTATAGCGGTTGCTTAGGCATTATGCCTAGTCCTGTAGTCGATAAATTTAAATAATAGCTGAACCCAATAATATGCCTGATAAATGTAATATAACCAGTCCACATGCCGAATCTGTTGTTGAAGCAGCAGGCCTTAACCAGGTGTTATTACAATTAACTGTTATTGATTGGTGTAATAGTGATGAATTTGTGCGCTTTATTGACGATATCGTTAATACCACAATTACATCATTAACGCTTAAAAATGTAGATATTCAGCTTTTTGACGACACGTTCGCTGAACTTAGCTTGTTATCCCCACAGATCATCACTCATGTAAATCAAAATAATAGCTTTGATTTGTCGGAATTATCACAATTACATTCAGATCATGACGTTGTGCGAATTATTGCCAAAGACGACTTTTTAAAGACGCTTAACTTGGTTGTGCCGCTATTCAATAATAATATTTGTATTGGCGTGATGCATTTCAATGGCATTATCGAAAGTGATGAACCTGCACCCAATACGTTATCTTTTTGTCGGGCTATTGCAGCGTTAATTCAGCGTAATTTTCGCTTGATGGATAATGAGTTACGTTATGGCCTGTCTATGCTTAGCGCGAGCCAATCGCAAGATGAATTCCATCGTTTAGCATTTTTTGATTCGTTAACCGGACTGGCTAATCGCCGTTTATTAAATCAAACCATTGAAGCGGAATACCTGTTAGCGAAAAATAATGATGTGGTTGGTGCGTTGTTGTTTATTGACCTGGATTTTTTTAAAGCGATTAACGATTCTTTGGGACATGCGGTGGGTGATGGCATCTTGGTCGAGGTTGCTGAACGCTTAAAAGAGATCCCAAGGGCTGAAGACTTTATTGCGCGTCTTGGTGGCGATGAATTTGTGATTTTATTGCCTGGTTTATCAGAAAACCCAATGCATGCAGAGCAACATGCCAATTTACTGGCTGAGCAATTAATTACCCGTATTTCTGAGCCGTATACATACAAGGGTCAATCTTTGTATATTGGTGCGAGTATTGGTGTCACCTTGTTCCCAAGTAAAGGTCAGCAAGCTGATGACTTATTACAGCAAGCTGATACCGCGATGTATCAAGCTAAATCGAATGGTCGTAAAAAAGTATCATTTTTTGATATCACCATGCAGCGTAAAGCTGATAAACGCTTACATATTTATAATTGCCTGAAAAGTGCAATTGCGAAGAATGAATTATTTTTGCATTATCAACCTCAGCACATGGTGCAAAGTGGTGAGATCATTGGTGTTGAAGCGTTAGTTCGCTGGCATTTAGACGGTAAAAAGCTGATTTCACCAGCAGAATTTATTCCTATTGCCGAAGAAACTGACCTGATTATTGATATTGGTATTTGGGTGTTGCAAGCCGCCTGCCGTCAATTTGTCGAATGGCAATCGCAAGGGATTGAGGTACCGCAATTATCGGTTAATGTGAGTACCCGTCAGTTTCATGATCAAAACTTTGTTGATTCGATTCTCATGATATTAGATGAAACAGGCATGGACCCGATGCAATTGAACTTAGAGATCACGGAATCTGTGGTGATTGAGCATGCCGAAGAAGCCATTCGAACCATGACAGACTTAAAGAATGTCGGTGTTAGCTTTGCTATTGATGACTTTGGCGCGGGTTATTCATCGCTAAGTTATTTAAAGCGTTTACCAGCCAATGAATTAAAAATAGATCGCTCGTTTATTCAAAATATCCCGCTTAATGTTTCTGATATGGCAATTGTTGAAGCTGTTCTGGCGATGGCAAAGCACATGGGCTTTAATGTGACCGCTGAAGGTGTTGAAAGTCGCCAGCAGTTGGAGTTTTTACAGCGTCAGGAATGCAGTTTTTATCAAGGCTTTTATGCAAGTAAACCTTTGTCTGCAGAGCATTTGGCTATTTACATCAAACGTCTACAAGGATAGTGGATGTTAGTTATAACCCTAAGGTTATAAATTTCGATATTTAATGAACATTTTTGTCACTTTAGTATCTATATCCTTGTTAAAGGGTGTTAAATAAGAGTGAAACAAGAGTTAAATGCTATTATTTTAGTAACTCATTAAATCACGTTCTTCATCGGCTAAAGGAACCTCGCCATGAGAAAACTGCTCCGAACCATATTATTATCCTTCAGTGCATTATTGTCACTTAGCTTATTACTATTTACGCAGCCTGTCTTCGCGACACTAAACGAAAGTGAACCTCGACGACATGCTATTTCGATGCATGGTGACCCTGTCTATGGGCTAGATTTCACTCATTTCAATTATGTTAATTTAAATGCCCCTCGTACTGGCTCTTTACGTCGCGCAGCAATGGGTAGCTTCGATAACTTTAATGCTTATATTGTTAAAGGCGTTGCTGCTGATGGCACTAGCTATCTGTTTGATACCTTGATGCAGCAAAGTAGTGATGAAGCCTTTACGTTATATGCTTTAGTCGCAGAATTCATTGAAGTGCCTGACGATCGCAGTTGGGTGCGTTTTCATTTAAACCCTAAAGCGCGCTTTTCTGATGGTAGTGCATTAACGGCTGCAGATGTGAAATTTACATTTGATGTATTGATGGAAAAAGGCGTACCGCAATTGCGAGCGCAATACAAAGAAGTGACGAAAGTTGAAGTCGAAAGTGAATCCGTTATTAAATTCAGTTTTAAAGACAACAAAAATAAAGAACTGGCTTTGATTTTGGCGCAATTACCGGTGTTTTCAGAAAAAGACTGGCAGGGTAAAGATTTTGCCAAGGCGACCTTACATGTCCCACTTGGATCTGGACCATATACCATTAAATCATTTGATGCTGGACGTAGCATTGATTATCAACGTAATGACAACTACTGGGCGAAGGACTTACCTGTCAATCGTGGACGTTATAATTTCAGGCATGTCATTTTTGATTATTACAAAGATGGCAGCATTGCGTTTGAAGCATTTAAAGCTGGAGAAGTTGATTTTAGATCCGAAAATATTTCTAAACAATGGGCGACGGGTTATCAGGGTAAGCAATTTACCTCGGGTAACATTATCAAAGAAGAGATCCAGCATCAGAACCCACAAGGTATGCAGGCATTTTGGTTTAACCTGCGTAAAGATAAATTTAAAGATCCCAATGTACGTAAAGCATTAGGATTAATGTTTGATTTTGAATGGACCAATAAGACATTATTTTATGGTGCTTATAAGCGTTCAGAGAGTTTTTTTAGTAATTCGGAATTGGCAGCAAGGGGCATTCCTGAAGGTGATGAACTCGCCCTGCTTACACCGTTTAAAGCACAGCTACCTCCCGCGTTATTTACGCAAGCATATACATTAGATAAAACCAAAGGTGATGGTCGCGTACGCAAGCAGCAGCGCCAAGCCATCAGCTTATTGAAGCAAGCGGGTTGGACATTAAAATCAGGCAAGATGGTCGACGCTAAGGGTAAACAATTAAGTTTGGAATTTTTAGTGTATAGCCCGTCATTTGAACGTGTTATTCAGCCGTTCCGTAAAAATTTACAGCGTATCGGTGTGGCCTCAGAGATCCGTATTGTCGATGTATCACAGTATATTAATCGTTTGAATAGTTTTGATTTTGATATCTACACCTTGATTCAAGCGCAAAGTTTATCGCCGGGCAATGAGCAGTTGAGTATGTGGGGCAGTGAATTTGCCAATGTACCTGGTACACTTAACCGTATCGGTTTAGAAGATCCAGTGGTAGATGAGTTGGTGACCGCGGTGATTAATGCCACAGACCGTAAAAACTTAGTGGCAGCCACGAGGGCGCTAGACCGTGTGCTACTATGGAAAAATGTCGTGATCCCGCAATGGCATATCAGCAGCTATCGGGTTGCTTATTGGCAGCAGATACAACGCCCCGAAAAATTACCTCAGTACAGCTTAGCCATCGATAGCTGGTGGCAAAAGGCCGATACGGTTAGCGGGCAAGCTGCGATAGGTGGATCGAGTACAATGAATGGATTAAGTATCAGCAGACAGGATAATTAAATTACATGTGGAGTTATATTTTACGTCGCTGTTTATTAATGATCCCGACCTTGTTGGGTATCATTACGCTTAATTTTATTATTATTCAAGCAGCCCCTGGTGGACCTGTTGAACAGTCGTTAGCTAAATTACAGGGTATTGAATCGTCTGCCACGAGTCGTGTTGATGGTAATAGTCAGGGCGAAGTCAACGTTAATTTAAATAACGGCGATGCTGGTCAATACCGTGGCGCTCAAGGTGTTGACCCTGAATATATTAAAGAATTAGAGCGCTTGTACGGCTTTGATAAACCTTTGCATGAACGTTACTGGAAAATGCTAAAGAGCTATGTGTTATTTGATTTTGGCGATAGCTTTTTCCGTGATAGCTCGGTGATTGATTTGGTGTTGGATAAGTTACCTGTGTCTATTTCCTTGGGGTTGTGGACGACGATCTTGGTGTATCTTATTTCGATACCGCTGGGGATTAAAAAAGCCATTTCCCATGGTTCTGCGTTTGATGTTTGGAGTTCCACTGCGGTGGTGATTGGTTTCGCTATTCCTAATTTTTTATTCGCGCTATTACTTATCGTGCTGTTTGCCGGTGGCAGTTATTTTGATTGGTTCCCATTACGTGGGTTAACGTCGGCTAACTTCGATGAATTATCAACTTTCGAGCAAATTAAAGATTATTTCTGGCATTTGGCTTTACCTGTTTTAGCCTCTGTGATCAGCAGTTTTGCCACGTTAACCTTACTGACTAAAAATACCTTTTTAGACGAAATTAATAAGCAATATGTGACAACTGCTAGGGCCAAAGGCTTGAGCGAAAATCAAGTGTTATACGGGCATGTTTTTCGTAATGCGATGTTGTTGGTTATTGCTGGACTTCCGGCCGCACTGATCAGTATTTTCTTTACTGGTTCCTTGATGATTGAAATTATTTTCTCGCTCGATGGCTTGGGCTTGTTAGGCTTTGAATCGGTGATCAACCGTGATTATCCCGTGGTATTTGGTACCCTGTATATCTTCACGTTAATGGGACTGATTATTAAGTTAATCAGTGATGTCACCTATATGCTGATTGACCCACGCATTAATTTTGAGGCGCAATCATAATGGGCTGGATCACTACTTGGCAGCGGATAAAACAAAATCCGATGAACCTAAATCGATGGCAAACCTTTAAGCATAATAAACGCGGTTATTGGTCGTTATGGCTGTTTAGCGGATTATTTTTATTGAGTCTATGCGCTGAAATTATTGCTAATGATAAGCCGTTGTTAGTGCGTTATAACGACAGCTATTACTTACCTATTTTATATGATTATAGCGAACTGGAGTTCGGCGGTGAGCTAGATATTCTGGCGGATTACCGTGATGAATATATCCAAGAGATTATTCTTGAACAGGGGGATATGTGGTGGCCGCTGATCCCGTTTAGTTATGATACTTTTAATTATGATTTAACCGTACCAGCACCTTCAGCACCCGATATAAACAATTTATTAGGCACGGACGATCAAAGTCGTGATGTCTTAGCGCGGCTTATTTATGGTTTTCGTATCTCGGTATTGTTTGCCTTAACGCTGACGATATTTAGTTCGATCATTGGCGTTATTGTCGGCGCGACACAGGGCTATTTTGGTGGCCGAATTGATTTGTATGGCCAACGTTTTATCGAGATATGGTCTGGCTTACCTATGCTGTTTTTGTTGATTATTTTAGCTAGTTTAGTACAGCCTAATTTTTGGTGGTTGTTGGGTATCATGCTGCTGTTTAGTTGGATGGCGCTGGTGGATGTCGTGCGGGCTGAGTTTTTACGTGGACGCCACCTCGAGTATGTGATTGCGGCAAAAGCACTGGGACAATCCCATCGAGCGATTATGTTTAAGCATATTCTGCCGAATGCCATGGTGGCGACGATGACGTTTATGCCGTTTATTTTTACCGGCGCATTGACTACGTTAACCTCGTTGGACTTTCTAGGTTTTGGCCTTGAGGTGGGCTCGCCTTCGTTAGGTGAATTAATTAAGCAGGGTAAAAATAACCTGCAAGCACCTTGGTTAGGTATTACGGCATTTGTGTCGATGGGCGTGATTTTGGTATTGCTGGTATTTATTGGTGAAGCGGCACGCGATGCGTTCGACCCACGTAAGGGAATGTCATGACGGTATTAGAAATAAATGATTTATCGATCAATTTTGGTTCGAATGAAGTTGTTAAGCATGTTTCTTTTTTGATTGAAAAGGGCAAGACATTTGCCCTTGTCGGTGAAAGTGGTTCGGGTAAATCAGTCACTGCTTTGTCTATTTTACAATTACTGCCTTTTCCGGCTGCGCATTATCCATCGGGCAATATTAAGTTAATGGATAAGGACGTTATTGGCAAAAATCATGCGGTCATGCAATCGCTACGTGGCAACCGTGCCAGTATGATATTTCAAGAACCGATGACGTCGTTGAACCCACTACATACTATTGAAAAACAAATATCTGAAATACTCTTTCTACATCAAGGGCTCAATAAAAAGGCGGCACACGCTCGCTGTCTGGAATTGCTGGCATTGGTGGCCATTCCCGACCCGGTAAACCGCTTAGGCTCTTATCCGCATGAATTATCTGGAGGTCAACGTCAACGTGTGATGATCGCGATGGCGTTAGCCAACGAGCCTGACTTATTAATTGCTGATGAACCGACCACGGCACTGGATGTGACAGTGCAATTACAAATTTTGGAATTGCTCAAATCATTACAAGCTAAGCTCGGCATGGCGATATTAATGATCACTCATGATCTTAATATTGTCCGACATTTAGCGGATGATGTGGCGGTGATGCAGCAAGGTGAAATAGTTGAATCGGGTAGTGTTGAGCGTATTTTTACGAACCCACAACATAGCTATACCAAAACTTTGTTAGACGCAGAGCCACAACGTGACATACCCGTATTGCTAAGCTCGGAGCCGTTATTACAGGTTAATGATTTTAAGGTATGGTTCCCGTTAAAGAGAGGCTTACTGCAACGCACCTATGACCATGTTAAAGCGGTTGATGGTGTGTCACTGCAATTACATCAAGGGGAAACGTTGGGTATTGTCGGTGAAAGTGGTTCAGGCAAAAGTACCTTGGTACGCGGGTTACTGCGGTTAATTAATAGCGAAGGTGATATTTGTTATAACGGCACTAATTTGCAGGGGCTCAATTTAACTGCGATGCGGGTATATCGTCAGTCGCTACAAATTGTGTTTCAAGATCCGTTTGGTAGTTTAAGTCCGCGTATGTCTGTACGGCAGATCATCAGTGAGGGCTTAGAGGTGCAGGGTCAACATAGCGATGCTGAAATTGAAACCGCCATTCATCAAGCTTTAGTGGATGTGGCTTTACCGGCGAGTGCTTTAGAGCGCTATCCACATCAGTTTTCAGGTGGCCAGCGTCAGCGTATTGCTATTGCACGGGCGTTAGTATTAAAACCTAAGATCTTGATTTTAGATGAGCCGACATCCGCATTGGATCGCACCGTACAAAAGCAAATTTTAGATTTATTGTGCCAATTACAGCAACAGCACCAATTAAGCTATATTTTTATCACCCATGACTTAAGCGTCGTCAGAGCGATGAGCCACCGTGTTTTAGTGCTTAAAGCAGGTAAAGTAGTGGAAGAGGGGGAAACTGAATCTGTGTTTAATCAGCCTCAGCAAACTTATACGCAAGCCTTGTTATCAGCTGCAATGTGTTTTAGCTAATGGCTATTGAATGCGATTGGTGAAAGCTATTTACTGGGAGTTATTTATTAAGTACTACTTATTTAATTACTGATTTAGTACGTGAAGTGACTCGTTTAGCACTTGGAGTTAATACTTTAGAGATACTTTTGTAGTGTTGATACTGGAAGCATGTTAGATTCGAATCACAAGATTTATGCGATTTTATTAAAATAAAGGATTATGGATGTCATCACTTGGAAACCATTTTTATCAGTATTTGTTAAGCGCTCAGAAAAGTGACGATGATAAAATTAAAGGTCGCGGTATTATTACCTTTGCACTGGTCGGTATTATTATTGGTGGTTATAGCGCATTAAAATGGAATAACCTCGATATCACAGCATTAGTCAATAGTTCTATGATCATGCTCATTGGCTTTATTTGTAGCATTGTGTTGATCAAACTTGCTGTGCATCCGATTATTGCCGGTAACGTCATGCAGCTTGGCGGCATGATCCATCTCACTAATTTAATGTTTCAAACGGGTGGTGCCAGCTCACATTCGATTATGTGGATTGCAGCAATGACCGTTTTTGCTTATATACTGATGAATGCACGATCTGGTTTTTTTTGGTCTGTGATCATGGTGATGATTTATGTTGCTATGATCGTCATGGACTATAGCGGTTATGAATTACCGCAATTGGTATTATCTACAAAAGATGCCCAAGTTGAACATTATTCAGCGCTACTATTGCCTCCTCTCGCTATTTGGTTTTCAAATCATTACAACAATACCTTACGCAGTAAAGCGATAGCCAGTAATCAGGCGGCGTTATTAGCGGCGGAATCAGCGTCACAAGCGGCGGTGCAAAGTCGTGAAGAATTACAGCTGTTATTTAATCAAGTCGGTGATACGGTCAAACAGTTGATGAAAACCTCGCACGATCTGACGACGCATTTATCGGTGATGTCACAATATGCTAAAGACATCGATGATGGTGTTGGCGAGCAGGTTTTTGCGACAAATCATATTAATGAACTATTACAGAATACCGCGACGTTAGTTAGTCAGTCTAACGATATCATCCAGACGGTCAGTAATGACTCTCAGCGTGCTGAAGAGCAAGCGGATAATAGTTCTATTGCGATGACGGCAACAATCACGTCAATGTCGGATATTAAAGCCAGTAATGATGCGATCGAAAAAGCTATTATGGTGATCACCGATATTGCCAACCAAACGAATTTATTAGCGCTTAATGCGGCTATTGAAGCGGCAAGAGCCGGGGAGATGGGGCGTGGGTTTGCGGTTGTTGCGGATGAAGTGCGTAACCTTTCCAAGCGCAGTACAGAGTCAGCCAATGAAATTAAGCTACTTATCGAAAAAAGTTCTTCTGATGTAAATAATGGTTATGAAGCTGTTGAGACCAACGCCGAAACCTTTGCTGAAATTATAGATGCAGTGACGAATATGAGCGGTCAGATAAGCAGTGTGACGGATAATGTGGTCAATACGGATAAAAACATCAGTGGTGTGCTCTCTGCTAGTGAGCAAGTGATCTCAGTGACGAAGAGTAACGAAGTGAATGTGCAATCTATGACGCAAAGTATCAGTGAGTTATTACAAGTGAGTAATGATTTAGGCGATATGTCGAGCCATTTGATGACGATGGTTAATAAGCATGCTTAGCCTCATTATTGTAAGCTATTTGTTAAATTATAGCCTTAAGCGATTGGCGTAAATTGTAACGTACAGCTGTAAAATACGACAGACACAAAAAAGCTCACTTATCATGGTGAGCTTTTTTGTAAATCTGAATGCTGTCTTTTTTCCAAAGCGCTAACCCGAAGTTAGAGTGAGATAACCAAGCACGCCGGCATTGAAAGTTCAAATACGATGTATACCATCTGTTTGACCAATAAAGTGGTCGGCTGTTTCGGTTTCTGATTTAAATATAGCGCATTACTTTTAATATGCAACTGTTGATATCTTATTTTTAGTGGTTTATTTTTGATGATTATTAACTTAGTGACATAGATCGTTATGATACGTGTAAATAACTGTTAAATTAAACCTGACCTCACAAAGAATTAATGTAGTTGCGAGCGGAGCCTTTGCACTACTTTAATGACATAGAAATAATTGCTAGATAAGGATATCAAATGCAGTTACTTAAAATAATCGTGATGATGACGGTGTTGTTACCGATATTGTGGCCGGCAGTCGCGAAAGCAAATAATTGTGCCATCGTAGTTAAATTAGAATCAGCTTATTTACAGAATAAAACGATTTACCTTGATGAGACTTTATCCCAGCCAGTGGTGGATCATCAATTATGCCTTAGCAGTGATATTGCGCATAATACTGGGCCTTATTATTTGGAGTTATTTTCAGAGCAAGGTATCAACCTCGACGCTTTACTTATTTTTCCTGAATATATCCAACGTGACGTGGTGCTCATTACCACGGCTGACTTACTGATTAATTTTTGTCGTCAATGTAATGACCTTGAGTATTATGAGCAGTTTATTAATTCCACTTCTGTACAAGCTGTTGCTACAAAGATGGATGCTATTATTGCCAAACGCCCACAAGCGATTATGCTTGATGTGATCAAGCAGCAATTTCAACAGACGTTATTAAATCTTTATAAATTAGACATCGTTCCACAGCAAGTTATCGAGCCTGAAGTGGATAATCAGCCCGTTGACACTGATTTAAAAAAAGCCGATTTGAACAACGCAGATGCTCAACACGTTGCGGTGAAAGAAGTTGATGGGGATGAACAACATCGGCTTCAGCAACTGCAAAAGCAAGGTTTCTCGGTACAGCTACCGCATCACTTCCTACCCGTGTATCAAGGCGCAGAGTTAAAGAACTTCATTCCGGAAGGTTTAGACCTTAATCGTGTCGCAAGTTTACCATTAGCCAGTTATAGCGTTGATGCAAGTGCGAGAACAGTACTGGATTTCTATCAATCCTTGTACCCAGATTATGCCCGGATCAAGTTTGGCAATTTTGTGGTGTTGGTCGAAGATAAACAGCCATTTGAGGGATATAGTCCTGAGTATATGGCGATCCCGCATATCGTGATTTCGGCAGACCCGCTTGGTCACGGTAACACGATATTACAAATCATTTATCGACCAGACACCACTGGTATTAAGGGAAGTCGTGTAATGACCTTTAAACCCGTGACATGAGCAATTTGATCCTCATCCCACAGGGTATCTTGGGTTATTGAGAGCGTTAAACTGACGGCGATGCCTTGTATTATGCCTAATAGTAATCCCAGTAGAATATAGCTGATGATAGGTAAGTTAATTGTTTGTTCAGAAATGAAGGGAGGAGTCACTATTTTAATGTTGGTTGTTAATTCATGCTCGCCAAGTGCGTTACTTATTATGATCATTTCATGACGTGTTGATAGATCTAAATATAAGTTATTTTTAGCGAGGTAATCACGTTTTAATCGCAGTAATTCCAATTCAATCGTGACATATTTATGCTGATTATCTTGGAATCTTTGGTGCTGTTCTTCCAGTTTTGCTCGCTCTTGTGTTATTTTTTCGATGTGATGCTTGAAACGTTCATAATCTTTAAGTTGTCTCAGTAGTAGAGGTGTTAGCTGGGTAGCTAATGCCTGCTGTGTTAGTCTTGCTATCCGGCTGAGAAATTGTTCCAGGGATTGCTGAGTTTGAATATGGGTCAGTAATTCGCGTCTTTGTTGCTTTAAACGTGCTAACTGTTGATTGGTTGATTTTACCTGTGAATGCTGTTCGGTGTAATGCTGCTGTTGTTGGATTTTTAGTGCTTCTAGCTGCATGATCTTGTTATCAATGAACTGAGCCGCTGGATTGGTAAGAATGAGTTTTTTGGTGAGTAATGTGAATTTAGCTTGGTATAACGCTAATTCCTGAGTTGTCTTTTGTAGGCGCGTATTAATATCGGTTAGTGCCAATTCCCTTGCTTGATATAATTCAGGAATGATATCGATATTTTTTTTCGTGTAATTTAACAAAACCTGTTCGGATTTTTGTAATATTTTATGCTGTTGATTAAGTTGCTCTGCAAGGAAGGCTTTACTGCTTAATGCCAGATCTTGATTCGGTTTAGTCAGGCGTAAAATAAACTGCTCGGTGACCACGGATAAGATCACACTTAACTGCTGCGGATCAGGCCATTCCATTTCAATTTTAATCAGCTCTGATCCCGTTAGTGACAGCTTTAAGGCGTTTTTAATTTGATTAATGACTTGTTGTTGTTGCCAAGCTGAATCATTTTCATCAATTAATCCAACTTGTTTCGCGACTTCCAGTAATATTGGTTTGCGCTTGACCAGAATATTGATCGCTTTAAAGCGAGATTGGATGTTAAAGGGGAGTGATAGCTCAGCTAAAAATGGATTTAATACGGTGCTTTCTTGTAATAATATATTGGTATGTGAATAGTAATTTTCAGGTATGCTGCGCCCAACAAAGTAGCCTATTATTGGCATAGTGATGATGGGGATCAGTAAGTAAAAGCGTTTTCGCCAAAATATAGCACAAAGCTGATAAAGCTTAATCCATAGGGCCATAAGTCATTGCCATAAAGTGAACGCGTCATAGGAACCTTTATTAAAGGTAGTTAGCGGTATGCATTATGGCAACATTCATTTAAATAAAAGTACTTATTTAAAAACAGCAGATTAGTTGTTTTTATCTGTGTTTTTTTGCGCCTGTAAGGCTATTTCGCAGAGGGTTTCTATCCCTTGCACGACTCGGGGTGAAAAACGGTGTGAAACATCGGGGTTAACTCGAAATATATTTCCATGCTTAACGGCTGGAATACTTTTCCAGATTTGCCATTGGGCTAATTCTGCATCATTTACTGACCCGGCGATGATCACCGCGGGTTGTTTCACTAGTACTTGCTCTACGTTGATAACTGGATAGGGTACTGGACTGTCATTAAACACATTGTTAAAGCCACATAATTGAAATTGTTGCTGCAACCAGGGGTCATTCGCTACTGTCATTAACGGGGTTGGCCAGACTTGATAGAATAAATCTTGTTGTGGATTATGTTTATATTTAGTGCGCAGTGTGGCCAAGGCTGTTCGGTACTGATCACTGACGGGGTCGGCAATCTTTTCTGTGCCAAGCATTCTGCCAAGTCGCTGTATTTGAATGCCGATATCATCTAACCCACCGGTTTTTGAGGCATAAACTGGTATGCCAAATTTTTTCAGTTGCTCGATGTCCGCGGCTGAATTACCTTGCTGCCAGTAAATAATCATGTCTGGTTCTAACGCCAGTATGGTTTCGACATTGATCTGCTGTGAGCTAGCAACAATTGGCAATGTTTTGGCGGCTTCAGGGTAATCTGAATAAGCACTGACGCCGATAAGTCTATCGCCACCGCCAGCGGCAAATACTAATTCTGTGGTGTGCGGTGATAGCGAGATGATACGCTGTGGGTACTTTTTTGACTCTGTTAGTGATTGCGCATGTACAGATGGAAATAGTACAGATGGAAATAGCAATGACAATGCCATTATGAATAGACTAACGGAGCGTACGTGAACAAACATAAAAACTCATTGTGGTGAAAAGTGAAAAAGTGAAAAAGTGAAAACTGTAGTAAATCTAGCTGGTTTATTTAATCGCAATAAGCACATAAATAGCAGTGATAAAGCATAACCAAATCACCATTGCCAAGGTCAGTTTTTGCTGTGCGCGCTGGATATCTTCGCGCTGTGCTGGTTGGTTATGGCCAAGTTGGCTAAAGCGTTGCATTACGCCTTGGTATTTACGTGGGCCACCAAGTTGGATCGCGAGGCTGTAAGCAAAACTCGATAATAACAAGCCGCTGCCAAAGTGATGCCATTTCTTTGCTTGCTGGATTAAATTCGATAATGGACTTGTCGCGCGTTGTAAGCTACGTAATGTGCACGCCAGTATAAGATGAGTTGGTAATGCTAATAACTGCAATACGGCCCCCACCGGGCGACCGAAGTGACGATTGTCTGCTAGTTTGCAATTCCAGTTATGGGCCATCAATTGAATGACACGATAAATAATGGCTGGCCAGATACCCAAGCAACTATACCAAAAGATAACAGCAAACCATTGGTAGCTATTACGTAAACACAGGTTCTCGATACTGGCTTTATGTAAGCCGAGCAAGGAAAGCTGGTCTAAATCACGTAATATACGTGGCTGTATTTGGGTGATGATGGTTTGTTTTTCGAGTGTGCCTAAATCGACAGTGGGTAAACTAATTTTCTCCCACTGTAATAAACACAGTAATAACAGTAATTCAAAAATGATGCTTTCAATGACAATAAACTCAATGACTACGGCGATGGCTAATATAAAGCAGAGCATGATGAACGTGGCAAGGCTACCGGCAATGACTTGTTGCTGGTGGCTACGCTGAGCGTTATTGACTTTATTTGCGATAGCATGGCATAAGTTATTTATCAGTTGCGTGGGGTGATAGCGCGCTGGGCAGAGCGGTAAACGGGCAATAATGATAGCAGTCAGTAAGATAAATACTGACTGCATACTGGTCCAATCCATGGCCAAATTCATGCTATTTTAATTCTTTAAGCATGTTTAGTACCATCGCTGAAGAGTTTTTCGCTGCTACAACGAGGTATTCTTCAAATGATGTTGGTGATTCTTTACCTGCAATATCAGATAGCGAGCGGATCACTACAAACGGCACCTCAAACTGGTGACATGTTTGTGCGATTGCTGCTGCTTCCATTTCTACGGCAGCCATTGTCGGGAAGTTAACGCGTGCTTCTTCCACTTTCTTCGGATCACACATAAAGCTATCGCCAGTACAAATTAGACCTTCGATAGTTTTGATTTCACTGTCTGCTGCAATCGCTTTTTTTGCTGCTGCAACAAGACGCGTATCTGGAATGAATGCCGCAGGTTTTTGTGCACATTGACCCATTTCGTAACCGAATACCGTTAAGTCTACATCGTGATGACGTACTTCACTTGAGATCACGACATCACCAACTTTAAGCGCTTTATCATAACCGCCAGCAGAACCTGTGTTGATGATGTAATCAGGCTTGTAATGTTCAAGTAGTAGCGTTGTTGCTACTGCAGCCGCTACTTTACCAATACCTGATTTACTTAAAATAACATCATGACCAGCAAGTGTACCACTGTAGTACTCACAACCAGCTTGAGTAAATGTCACTACGTTATCTAGTTGCTCACGCAGGATCTCAACTTCCTGCTCCATTGCACCAATAATACCTATTTTCATCGTCGTCTCTAAATCTGTCTGGAAAGCCGCTATGCTAGCACAATTTGAGGGGGAATTAATGGCCGTATTAATTAAAAGAAACGCCTAAGCCAAATGCCAGTCGAAAGTCATTTTTTTCTAATGGGTTACCATCCACATCAGCTAGCGGGTTATTGACTCTGTCCCAGAAAAAAGTAATGTCGAAATCAAGCACATCAGTTAACTCAATATCGAAATTTAACTTGGTATTTTGTAGGAAACCACCAAGTTCAGATTCTGTAGCGGTGATTTTGTAACTTAATTCCAAATCAATTTGGTCATGTATCTCTCGTTCATAATCGACTGTCAGGGATACGGCGAGGCTGGAATCGCTACTATCCAATTGGGTGTCAGTATATTCATACTTTGTATACAGGTAAGATGGACCTAAGTTCATTTCTAATTCTTGATCGCCATCATCAATAAACTGATAACCGATACCCATACCGAGATTGATTCGGGTGTTTACATTCTGGAGTGGATCACGGAAAAGACTTAAATCAAGCGGTCGGAAAAATAAATCTTTGTCGCTGTAAACATCGTAGGTCGTGGTAAAACGATGATTCTCATCTGTTTGGACGTTATTTGTTTCACCAATAATGGCGATGTATGATGCTTTAATACGTGATGCTGTTGTGTGTCGAGAAAGCTCTGCATTGGTATTATATTCAAGTTTATTGGTATTACCTGAGCTAAGATTTGCACCAAAAGTGATCTTTCCTTGCCAAATATTAGCGCCTGTTTCGAGGCCGGCGATCAGTGTCATGAGATCGTCTTGGACAACTTCATGTTGGCGATTATTACTGACGACTAATATACCGTCTTCAAGCTTAATCATCCCGGTAATGATCTCGCCATTAATGGTTCTAACCGTAAATAACTGACGGCTGTTAATACGGCTTATGTCACTCCAGCTAATTTTTAAATCGCCAAGATCGTCACTATCAAAAGCCAGTTTGTCATCATACAAGTCTTCGATATTACCAATTAAGAATTCACCTGATTTAAGCCAGATCCAATCTTCGTCGATCCCTAAACTATCTGCGAGTATGACTTCTTGACTGTTTTCAGTTGTCGTGACGGCCTCGCTATTATCGGCAATGTTGGTACTGGTTTTAATTGATTCATTCTTAGGCGTGTCGGTGTTGATATAGTCGCCTAGGATTATCTCTTGCGCAGCAAAACTCGGCGCGCTATATAGGGCACTGATAAAAATGAGCGTCATGCTGGTGACTACCAATCGATGAAGGGCAGTTATGGAGAGATTAAACGAATTCATTATCACCAAGTATTGAGGCCATAAAGACCGTTAAATTGATGGACATGATACAAAAAAAAAGCAGGTAATTAAATATATTATCGTTTTTATGACCGTAATTTACATATAAAAAAACGCTAGCACAATTAATGCTAGCGTTTTTAATTAGATAATCAGCGCTTTAATTATTTAAACCTCTAAATAATCCAGCATAGCTTCGGCAGCACGTCGACCTTCATCAATTGCTGTTACTACAAGATCTGAGCCTCGAACAGCATCACCGCCTGCAAATATTTTCGGGTTTGCAGTTTGGAATGGGAAATCACTTTCAGCTGGGGCAATAATACCATTCCAGCTGTTTGTTGTGACACCTTCGTCCAATAGCCATTGTGCAGGATCGGGTTGGAAACCAAACGCTTGAATAACCGCATCAGCTTTGAGTATGTGTTCAGAACCAATCACTTGTTCAGCGCGACGACGGCCTTTTGCATCAGGCTTACCTAAATGGGTTTTAACCATTTTAACACCAACCGCTTTATCATTAGCAACCTCAACATCTAACGGTTGCAAGTTCCATAAGAACTTTACGCCTTCTTCTTTGGCGTTTTTAACTTCACGCTTAGAACCTGGCATGCTGATTTCATCACGACGATAAGCACAAGATACAGTTTTTGCGCCTTGACGTACCGCTGTTCGTACGCAATCCATCGCAGTATCACCACCACCAAGGACAACCACGGTTTTGCCTTTTAGATTGATAAATTCATCAATACTCTTTTCAAAACCGAGTTCATGATTGGTATTGGCAATCAGGTAAGGCAGGGCATCATAAACGCCTTTTGCAGCGCCATTGTTAAAGCCACCATTGATGTATTTGTACGTACCAACACCAACAAATACCGCATCGTATTCTGACACTAAGTCACTGAATTGAATATCTCGACCAATTTCAGTGTTGAGGCAAAACTCAATGCCCATGTCAGTAAATACTTCACGGCGATGGGTCATTACACCTTTATCTAGCTTAAATGCCGGAATACCAAACGTTAACAGACCACCAATTTCAGGATTTCGGTCGTATACGACCGGCGTCACACCATTACGTACTAAGATATCTGCAGCGGCAAGGCCTGCTGGACCTGCGCCAATAATCGCCACTCGTTTGTCGTTGCGAATTACTTTCGACATATCAGGACGCCAGCCAAGTTTAAAGGCTTCATCGGTAATGTATTTTTCAACATTACCAATCGTCACGGCACCAAAATCATCATTGAGCGTACAAGAACCTTCGCATAAGCGATCTTGTGGACAAACTCGGCCACAAACTTCAGGCAAACTGTTGGTTTCATGGCAAAGCTCAGCCGCTTCGATAATGCGACCTTCTTCAACCAATTTTAGCCAGTTAGGGATATAGTTGTGTACTGGGCATTTCCATTCACAGTACGGGTTACCACATTCTAAACAGCGACCCGCTTGCATTTTTGCTTGGTTCGACGTAAATGGCTTATAAATTTCGATAAAGTCGACTTTACGGATCTTTAACGGTTTTTTTACTGGATCAATGCGTTGTACATCGACAAATTGAAATACATTATTACTCATGATCCCTCCTATTGAGCCTGGACACGTAACTCTGCAGCAGAGCGTGATTTGTGGCCAAGTAATGCGTTAATATCAGCTGATTTAGGCTTGATAATAAAGAATTTATTTACCACAGTATCGAATACATTAAGCAGGTCTTGCGCATGCTGACTGCATGTATGTGCAAGGTGTTCAATGATAATACCGCGGAGATGTTCTACATGCATTGGGTAATCCGTTACTGCATGCTTTTCAACAAGTTCATAGTTAATTTTAGACGCTAATTGGCCATCTTCATCATAGATGTAAGCAAAACCACCGGTCATACCTGCACCGAAGTTAACACCTGTGTTACCCAGGACTGTCACAATACCACCGGTCATGTATTCACAACCGTTATCACCGATACCTTCAATAACTGCATTGGCGCCTGAGTTACGCACTGCAAAACGTTCGCCAGCTAAACCTGCAGCGTATAATTCGCCACCGGATGCACCGTATAAACAAGTATTACCTGCGATCACCGCTTCATTTGATTTAAATGCTGAACCTGGTTCAGGGCGGATCATAATACGGCCACCTGTCATGCCTTTACCGACATAATCGTTGGCATCGCCAGTGAGGTTTAGATTCAAGCCGCCCGCATTCCACACACCGAAGCTTTGACCAGCAGTACCAGTAAAGTTAACGGTGATAGGTTCGGCAGCCATGCCTTGGTTACCGTGTTGTTTCGCAATTTCGCCAGACAAACGTGCACCCACAGAACGATCGGTATTTTTAATTGGGAAACTACTTGATAACCCGGTTTGTTCAGTGATTGATTCTAAGTAGTG
The DNA here is from genome assembly GCF_008931805.1 of Moritella marina ATCC 15381. Taxonomy (GTDB): domain Bacteria; phylum Pseudomonadota; class Gammaproteobacteria; order Enterobacterales; family Moritellaceae; genus Moritella; species Moritella marina. The sequence goes on from NZ_CP044399.1 coordinate 200,541, forward strand.
TGCAATTAACGTTTCGTTGAGCTCGGCTTTATCATACGGTTCGTTGGTTGCTTGGCAATATATACCCAAGCCTGCTTTTGGCTGTGGTTTATAAGTAATGCCAGACAAATCAATTTTACGTTGTTTTTCAGTTAAGCCATCTAACTGCACTAATAAATCAGTGCGACCAATTAAATCCGTTAACTGCGTTACGCCAAGCGATGCCATGATTTCACGGGTTTCTTGGGCGATGAACTTAAAGTAGTTCATGACCATTTCTGGTAGACCATGGAAGTGATCTTGACGTAATTTTTCATCTTGTGTTGCAACACCTGTCGCACAGTTATTTAAGTGACAAATTCGCAGGAATTTACACCCTAATGCAACCATAGGACCAGTACCGAAACCAAAGCTTTCAGCACCTAATATCGCGCCTTTTACAACGTCTAAGCCAGTTTTTAAACCGCCATCCACTTGTAAGCGAATACGGTGGCGTAAACCATTTTCAACCAATGCTTGTTGGGTTTCAGCTAAACCAAGTTCCCAAGGACTACCAGCGTATTTTACTGATGTAATTGGACTTGCAGCAGTACCGCCGTCATAGCCTGAGATCGTGATTAAATCGGCATAGGCTTTTGCCACGCCAGTTGCAATCGTACCAACGCCCGGTTCTGATACTAATTTCACCGACACTAATACCGTCGGGTTGATTTGCTTAATATCAAAAATTAGCTGGGCTAAATCTTCAATCGAATAGATATCGTGATGTGGTGGTGGTGAAATCAGGGTTACACCCTGTACCGAGTTACGCAGTTTGGCAATTTCAGCCGTGACCTTGTGACCTGGTAGTTGTCCACCTTCACCGGGTTTTGCACCTTGCGCAACTTTAATCTGAATGATTTCAGCATTCATTAAGTAGTGTGGTGTGACACCGAAACGACCAGATGCGATCTGTTTAATTTTCGATACTTTAAGGGTACCGAAACGGCGTGGATCTTCACCACCTTCACCTGAGTTGGAATTACCACCTAAGGTATTCATCGCAATCGCCAATGACTCATGCGCTTCAGGGCTTAACGCGCCAATTGACATGGCGGCAGTATCAAAGCGTTTAAAGAGGTTGTCTTCATGTTCAACAGCATCAAGTGCAACCGGTGTATCCGATTCTTTAAGTTGCAACATGTCACGCAGACTTGAAATAGGGCGCTCATTTACTTCTTTCGAATACTGTTGGTAATCTGCATATTCACCGCTTTGCACTGCTTTTTGTAGCGTGCTCACCACATCAGGGTTATAAGCGTGATATTCGCCACCATGCACATATTTCAGTAGACCACCTTGCGCGGTTGGTTTACGTTTTGTCCATGCAAGTTTGCTTAATTTCTGTTGGTCAATATGGAAGTCACTAAAGTCTGCGCCTTTAATACGGCTGCTGGTGCCTTTAAAGCACAATTCTATCACTTCATCCGCTAAACCTACGGCTTCAAACAATTGCGAACAACGGTAGCTAGCAATGGTTGAAATACCCATTTTCGACATGATCTTATACAGACCTTTATTAATACCGTTACGGTAGTTTAATAAAGTTTTTGTTGTGTCTTGCTTGATTGTGCCTATCTCAACTAATTTACGTAGTGATTCATAAGCAAGGTACGGGTAAATAGCGGTCGCACCAAAACCAATTAATACAGCAAAATGATGTGGGTCACGTGCACTTGCTGTTTCAACAACAATGTTGGTATCACAACGTAAGTTGGCTTCCACTAAGGCTGTCTGTACGGCTCCGACAGCCATTGCTGCTGGAACAGGTAAATTATCTTTAGCCAGTGTACGATCTGTTAAGACTAATAATACTGCGCCAGATCCTGCTTGTTCAACCGCTTCGGCTGTAATACGTGCTACAGCGCGACCTAAAGTTTCATCTTGACCATTGAAGCACAGGTCAATTGTTGCTGTTCTGTAGTATTCATTACTTAAATCGGTAACTTGTTTAAAGTCAGAATAAAGTAATACTGGCGAATCAAATAGTACGCGGTGCGCATGACCATGTGTTTCGTTAAATACATTGTGCTCACGACCAATACACGTTGCCAGCGACATCACGTGATTTTCACGTAATGGATCTATCGGCGGATTGGTTACTTGCGCAAATTTTTGGCGGAAGTAGTCATACAGCGAACGGGTTTTAGTCGACAGTACAGCCATCGGCGTATCATCACCCATAGAGCCTGTGGCTTCTTGGCCATTTTCGCCTAATACACGTAGAATTTGTTCTAATTCTTCTTTGCTGCAATCAAACTGTTTTTGATACGTTGTTAACTTTTCGTCATCAAATGTGCGAGTGCCTATTGCTTCTGGAGGCAATGCTTCAAATGGTGTTAACTTCGTTGAATTGTTTGATAGCCATTCACGGTAAGGATTACGGCCTTTGAGTTCTTGGTCAATTTCCCAAGACGTCCATAACTTACCTGTTTGCGTATCGATAACCAGTAATTCGCCAGGACCAACGCGGCCTTTTTCGATTACTTCATCTGCACTGTAGTCCCAAATACCTACTTCTGAGGCAACGGTAATCAAACCATCTTTGGTACGTACATAACGTGCTGGACGCAAACCATTACGATCTAGACCACAAGCAGCATAACGGCCATCACTAAGAACGATACCCGCAGGGCCATCCCAAGGTTCCATGTGCATCGAGTTGAAGTCATAGAATGCGCGTAAATCATCATCCATATTCGGGTGATTTTGCCATGCAGGCGGAACAAGTAGGCGGAAAGCACGGAAAATATCCATGCCACCGGCTAAGAATAGCTCAAGCATGTTATCCATTGATGATGAATCAGAACCTTTGGTATTAACAAACGGTGCTGCATCATGCATGTCAGGCAGTAGTGGAGAGCTAAATTTGTAGCTACGTGCTCGTGCCCACTCGCGGTTACCTTCGATGGTATTAATCTCACCATTGTGTGCCATAAAGCGGAACGGTTGTGCTAATGGCCATTTAGGCGAGGTATTTGTTGAAAATCGTTGATGGAATAAGCAAATTGCAGATTGCATACGAAGATCGGCAAGGTCTAAGAAAAACTTAGGCAGATCGCCTGCCATACACAAACCTTTATAGATGGTCACCAGGTTTGATAGGCTGGCAATATAAAAATCGCTGTCATCGGTAATACGTTTTTCGATACGACGTTTAGTTAAATATAAACGGCGCTCAATATCTTTTGGAGCCCAGCCAGCAGGTGCGCTAATAAATACCTGTTGGATTTGTGGCAGTGATGACAAGGCTATTTCGCCAAGCACACTGGTATCAAGAGGGACTTCACGCCAGCCAACCACATTCAGTGTTTCGCGTTCGAGTTCTTCTTTAATGATTTGTTTTGCTGTCGCAGATTTATCAGAATCTTGATTTAAGAACATCATACCAACGGCATAATTACTGCCTAGGTTCCAATTATTTTCTACCGCGATAGCACGGAAAAAACTGTCTGGTTTCTGCATAAGTAAACCACAGCCATCTCCTGTTTTTCCATCTGCCGCGATACCGCCCCTATGTTGCATCCGGTCTAATGATGATATAGCGACGCGCACTAACTTATGGCTAGCTTCACCTTCTTGGTGGGCGATTAAACCAAAACCACAGTTGTCTTTTTCCAGCGACGGGTCATAGACTGACATTGCACTTCTCCCTTGCATTCAATTTACTAAATACTGATTTTGTATGCCCCATTGAGATTCTACTCAGAGTTTAAATATACATACAAAAATAGGTAAATCGTTAAAGTTTCCAAAAGCCGAAAATTGGCTAACCTGCCAAATTTACCAGAATTAACACTTAGGTCAATCTAAAAATGTATTCTGAGTTACTTATCACCTTTTCATATAAATGGGCCATTTGTTTTGTCATTGGTCAATAAAGTGTGAGAAATATTGATGATTATTTAATATTTGGTTTTTAATTTTGTATATATGACATTGTGTGATTTTAAATGATGCTGCAGCAGTTATTCATGATGTTGTGTGCCATTTTTATTTCTGTTTATACATAATCTACTGATTTAGTTGGTTTATGTTAGCTAGTACCAAAGTATGGAAAACTAAAGTGGGTGATTGCGATAGTTTTTAGAATAGCTGCTTTACAGTATTCTTATTTTGGTGTTCTATACTCCTTCGGTGTGAGATGGATCTTGGGCGAAATTATGGATTTTAAATATCAATCTGCGATGAAAATAATATTAAATTGGTGGCAGGGCATGACTGAATTATCTGCAAATACGCCTGTTGTGATCGCGCTTTGGTTCGTTGTGGCTGTCTCATTAACGAGTATGTTGGTGGTGTTAATGCTATCGCGAAAATTGTCTGCTAGTAAAACATTGCTGACATTTTCAGCGACGCCGACACTTGTGCTTGACGTAAAAAAAGCCTCGATATTATATCTGAACCCAGCAATCACGACGCTTTTTGACCGCGAGAATAAGACCAGCCATGTTGTTGCCCAATGTTGTTTCGAACGTTTATCTGAGTTTACTGATCAAACATCTATCACCAATGATATTTTTCATATTAAACAGTTGAAGAAAACGCTGCGTTATAGTGCGGTGAACATTAATTATCAAGGTCGTCGTGCTTGGTTATGCCAGATTGACCATATTGAAACTAACTCGTCCTCGATTTCACCTTGGGATCTGGATGGGCAAATTATTCAGACTTTATTTTCGGCAAACTCTGCGCTTATTCATATTAAAACATTAGATGGTCTCATCCTCAGTTGTTCACCATCATGGGCCACTCAATTTGAGCTATCAGTCGCGCAAGTGAATGGTCATTTTGAGCATGATTTTTACAGTGCTTCGAAACTCGAGCAAATCAAATCTTATGAAAAGTCTGTGCTTATCGGTGAGGTACAGGAATATGAAGAGTGGAGTACGGTTGATGACAATAATATTCTATTACAAACCATCAAGTATCCACTGTATGACGAGCATAAAAAAGTAGTTGCGATTTTGACTGTATCCCATGATCAAACGGAAATTATGGAGCTAAATGAACGCCTGTTGAGTGAGAATGGTGAACATTTACGCATTGAAGCTGAGTTAAGTCGTAACAACAGTTTATTGAATTCGGTGATTAATGCGACGCCCGATCCAGTGGCATTTATGAATGGTAATGGCAAATATGTTGGCGCGAATCATGGCTATTGCGAGGTTGTTGGTGTTAAACACGCCGATTTACTGGGCATGGATAGACAGCAATTATTCAGTTGCGATAAAAGATCTTGGTTGTTGGAACAGGAAAATCAATTGTTAGTGGATGGTAAATCTGTTCGTTATGAAGAGTTACTGCATCTTGCAGGTGAAGAACCGCGTTGGTATGAAATATGTAAGCAACGCTACCTCAACAGTACCAATGGTGAAAGTGGTATTTTAATTATTTATCGTGATCTGACCGAGCGTAAACGTATTGAACATGAACTCGAGCAGGCGATAGAAAAATTTGATGAATTAAGTTCAACGGATGAACTGACTCAAATTGCTAATCGACGCACGTTTGATAGCAAGCTGCAGCATTATTGGTCCACTCATCATCGAGAAGTCAAACAGATGTCTTTGTTGTTCTGTGATGTCGATAGTTTCAAATTATACAATGATCATTACGGTCACCCGATGGGCGATGTTGTACTCGCCAATATAGCCCAAGTGATGAATGAGCAGGTTCACCGTGGTGCGGACTTAGTTGCGCGTTATGGTGGTGAAGAGTTTGCGGTGATTTTACCTAATACCGATAAAGAAGGGGCTATTCGTCTTGCCAGTAAAATTATTGTGGCGATTGAACAGCTCGCGATTGAACATGCTTATTCCAATGCGGCAAAGCATGTTACCTTAAGTATTGGTATTGCGACTATGTGTCCGGAAGCTGAAAGTTCGGAAGCGCAATTACTTGAACATGCGGATAAAGCGTTGTATCTCGCGAAAGAGCGTGGCCGTAATCAGTATTGTGTTTATCGGGGGGAAGAACAGGAAACTGGCATGGTCGAATTAAATTTTGATCTCATAAAATCATAGATTTATTAAAACCTGAATTTTCCGCTAGTTTGCTTATAACCTATCGTATATTATTAATTATCTAGATAATTTTATTACTGTGGGTAATCCATGATTAAAATCAGAGCCTGGGCTCAATACTATGTTGATATGCTAACTAAGTTGGGTGTTATACGTTTTAGTATTATCTCTGCGGCAACGACTATTTTCTTTTCCATCATGATCCAAGCTAGCATCAATTATATTTTGCGTGGTGAAGTGCAGCTTGACGATTTGTATGCCGCTATTTTGTTCGCCATTATTGTCACGCCTTGGGTGGTCTTTTTCCTGTCTATTGTTGTCCAGCAACTCGAAGATTCACGTAAACGCCTCAGTAAAATGGTCTACAAACTGCAAGAAGTACGTGCCCGTGATTTACAGCTACAACAAGAATTACAAGTGAACTTGATTGAACTTAATGCCGAGTTTGAAGAGCGTAAAAAAGCCGAAGCAGATAGAAAGCAAGCGTTTAAAGATCTTGAAAATGAAGTTTTTCAACGTGAACAGGCGCAATTAGTGGTGGAAGAGCGCTCTGCCTTAGTGCGTTCATTTATTGATAGCTCGCCTGATTTGGTTTATTACAGTAATGAGCAAGGACAATTTTCTGGCTGTAACTTAGCCATGGAATCGTTAACGGGTAAAATCGAAAAAGAGCTCATTGGTTTTACCCCGTTTGATGTTTACGATACCGAGATCGCGGCTAAATTTGCTGCAACCGATAAAGCGGTATTAAGCACTCAGCTATCAGAAACCTATGAACAATGGTTAACGTATCCAGATGGCCATAAGGCGTGCTTTGAATTACGTAAAGTACCTTTCTTTGGACGTCGGAATGAATCTATCGGTGTACTTGGTTATGGCCGTGATATTACCGAACGTAAGAAATACCAAGATGCATTAGAAAAAGCCAGTCGTGATAAAACGACCTTTATCTCCACGATTAGCCATGAATTAAGAACGCCATTAAATGGTGTTGTTGGCTTAAGCCGGATTTTACTTGACGGTTCACTTAGTGAGGAGCAACGTCAGCATTTAAATACCATTTATGTTAGCGCGCAAACAATGGGTAATATTTTTAACGATATTATCGATTTGGATAAATTTGATCGTCGTAAATTTGAGATCGTTAATCAACCGATTGAGTTCAGAAGTTTCCTCAATGACATTAAAACCTTAGCCTTGCTACAAGCCGATCAAAAGGGTTTGGTATTAGCATTTGATGTATTTGGTGATATTCCTGATTTTATCAATGCTGATGGGACTCGATTACGTCAAGTATTATGGAACTTGGTGTCTAATGCAGTGAAATTCACTGATTCTGGTGAAGTGAGGATTCGGGTATTCACCAGTGAAGAAGGTGATAATCGTATTGGTTTAACCTTTGAGGTTGAAGATACCGGTATTGGGATCTCTGCCGAAGGCCAAGATAAAATATTTGCCATGTATTATCAGGAACAGGGCAGCAAACGTGCTACGGGTACTGGTATTGGCTTGTCGGTGGCGAAAAGTTTAATGACAGCGATGGGTGGTGATATTTGGGTAAGCAGTGAATTAGGTGAAGGAGCCTGTTTTACCATCGAGTTTGATGTCGATGGTGTAGAAAGTTTGCAGCAGAGTGATGTGCCAGAAGCGGAGCAAACTAAACTGTCGATACTACTTGTTGAAGATATTGAGTTAAATGTCACTGTATGTACCGCTATTTTAAATAAACTAGGCCACAGTGTCGCGGTGGCTATCGATGGTCAACGCGCTATCGAAATGGCAGAAAATAATCATTATGATTTAATTTTCTTGGATATTAATTTACCGGACATGACCGGTTTTGATGTGATTAAAACCTTACGTGAAAATGACGAACTTGAATTACCACCGGTTGTGGCGTTAACAGCAAATGTCATTAATAATCGCCAAGAATATATCGATAAAGGTATGGATGATGCGATCAGTAAACCACTCTCGATCAATGCGGTTACGGGGGTTATTAGTCGCTTGTTTAGCAGTTCAGAGCTAGGCGCTGAATCTCACCTCAATTATGTTGTGGATGAATTGATTGATGAACAAAACATGCTTGATGAATATCTTGATGTGGATTTATTACAGCAATATTTGGATACCTTAGGCAAAGATTTATTACTGGAAAGTGTGCGTTTATTTGAACAAACGATGCCGCATTATTTAACCTTATTGAATACTAATTTAACCGCGCGAGATCAAGATGCGATCGTTGATGAAGCGCATAAGATCAAAGGGGCGGCAGGCTCGATTGGGCTGACTCGTATTCAGCAGGTGTCACAATTAGCGCAGTCACCGGAGCAACCGACCTGGTGGCAGAATATCGATGATTGGGTTGAACAAATTAATACTGAATATCAACATGATGTTAATCGTCTGAAAACTTGGATTGCTAATCAAGATGGATAAATGGGATTCGTTTACTAATTTTATTACTTTATTGCTGGTTTTTTTGCATGCAGTGATCATTATATTAGTGTCATTTCGGGTTATCACTAAACGGCGTTCTGCCAGCATATCGTTAGCCTGGCTATCGGTGATTTATACGTTGCCATTTGCAGGAGTGGTAATTTATTTGATTTTTGGTGAGCTGTACCTTGGTAAAAAACGGGTACAACGCGCCGAATCTATGTTTTATCCTTTTACGCAACAGATCAATCAATGTGCAGCGCCGTATCTGGTGCCTTATGATGAGAATCATAGAAGTTTAGTGACGTCCTTGCGCGAGTTGATTTATGGGCGTTTTAAAATGCCAGCTGTTACGGGCAATCAGCTGATGTTATTAACCAGTCCACACGGCATTCTCGAACAAATAATAGCTGATATTAATGCGGCGAGCCAAGTTGTTTACCTTGAATTTTATATCTGGGCGGTGGGTGGCAAAGCCGATGAGGTAGCTGTTGCGCTGATTAACGCGGCGAAACGGGGGATTGATTGTCGCGTTATGCTTGATTCTGTGGGTAGTTCAGCATTCTTTAAAAGCCATTGGCCGCTGCAATTTAAGCGGGCGGGTATTCATCTTATTGAAGTATTACCCGTTGGTCCGATGCGGATATTCTTTCATCGCCAAGATTTACGTATGCACCGTAAGCTTATCGCTATTGATAGTCACGTTGGTTATACCGGCAGTATGAATCTGGTTGACCCACATGTGTTTAAGCAAGACGCTGGTGTGGGCGAGTGGGTTGATATCATGATCCGTATGCAAGGTCCGATTATTCCTATCACGGCTTCACTGCTCGAATTTGATTGGGAGATGGAAACGGGTGAAAGCTTAGTTAAAAATATGCTGGTCAAATGCAAGGAAAGCCCCGTATTTGATGAAAATAGTCATGTGCAAATGATCCCATCAGGGCCTTATGTTGATGATGATAATATCCATCAAGTATTGGTTTCTGCGATTTACTCGGCGCAAAAATCACTCATTTTAACCACGCCTTATTTTGTCCCAGATGAAGCCTTGCAAGCGGCGCTGAAAACCGCCAGTGCGCGCGGTGTTAAAGTACAAATCATTCTGCCAGCAAAGAATGATTCACGTATGGTCGATTATGCTTGTAAAGGTTTTTTTGAAGAACTGTTGGCCTGTGGTGTGGAAATATATCAATACCAAAATGGCCTACTGCATACCAAAAGTATTCTGGTCGATAATGAACTATGTTTGGTGGGAACGGTTAATTTAGATAAACGCAGTTTTTGGCTTAACTTTGAAGTCACATTACTGATTGATCAATCGCCTTTTATTGCTGAACTTTACCAACTGCAGCTATCTTATATCGCTCATTCACATAAAGTTTGCCTGACACAATGGCAACAACGAGGCCGAATACAACGCTTTCTAGAAAGTGTATTTTATTTATTCAACCCGTTGTTGTAATCTTGAATAACAAAAATAATGACAAAAATCATCATCAATAAAAGAGTAGGAATTAAGATGAAAAAAGTAATTTTAATCGCATTCACAGTACTTGGCTTAGCAGCCTGTGCTAACACAGAAACCACGCCAGAGACTGCAAAGGCATTACCAACATTACCAACTTACGGTAATAGCTGCCCTGATGAACGTCCACAAATGTGTACGATGGATTACCGCCCTGTCTGTGGTACAACTGAGTCTGGTGAGTTGAAATCATTCGCTAATGCTTGTGGCGCATGTTCTGATGCAACAGTTCGCGGTTTCACTGAAGGTGAATGTAAATAACCTGAGCTGAATGTCGCTGCAGCTTAAGCTGACACTTACGTTTAGATATAAAAAAACCAGTGAAGTGATTCACTGGTTTTTTGTTTAATGGTTATCGCTATCGAGATAACTGATTAGCGTTCGTTATTTAGAACTAGTTACGCATCCACTTGTGATTCGCGCGCCAATTTAGCGTCTTGGCAGCCTTTGATCGCATCCTGAATCAAATCTAATGCAGTGCCATTGTATGCTGGTAATTCGACGTCAGATGTCGCGATAGGCGTCGTTCTTTCACCCCACTTGAGCATTGTCGCGCCCCACGTTAAGCCGCCACCAAATGCCGCTAATAATACATTGTCACCAGCTTTAATACGGCCTTCTTCTAACGCTTCACATAAGGCAATAGGCACAGTTGCAGAGGAAGTATTACCATATTTATGTACGTTCACCATGACTTTCTCTTTGCTGGCTCCCATGCGCTTGGCTAAGAAATCAATAATACGTAGGTTGGCTTGATGAGGAATAATAAAATCAACATCTTCTGGCGTCATATTGGCTTTTTCTAAGGCAATCGCAGACGCTTCACCCATGCGGGTTACTGCACGTTTAAAGATCTCTTTACCTTCGAAATTAAAATCGAATAGGCCATCAATGTTTTGGAAACGCGCTCTGTCAGTACCAAAATTTGGCACGGAAAGGATATGTCCTGCATCACCGTCACAGCCAATCTTGTTACTTAAAATACCTTGTTTTTCTGTGCTTGATTCTAGGATCACCGCACCAGCACCATCACCGAATAATACCGCCGTACCACGTTCTGTCCAGTCAAGGAAATAGCTGATACGCTCGGCACCGATCACTAGTACCTTGTCCATTTGGCCACTTTGGATAAAGGCATTCGCTGTACTCAAACCGTACACAAATCCAGTACAGGCTGCATTCATATCAAATACTGCTGCGTTGGTTGCGCCTAATTTAGCTTGCACTTTTGATGCAGCACTTGGCAGTGTGCAATCAGCGGTACAAGTTGCAAAGAAAATACCGTCAATTTCAGATGCATCAATACCTGCAGCTGCGATAGCTTGGCATGCTGCAACGTAAGCAAGTTCTGATGTACTTACATGGGAAATTCTGCGTTCCTGCATACCGGTACGAGATTGAATCCATTCATCATTCGTATCTAGAAAAGTGCTTAAGTCATTATTTGTTAGCGTCGCGGGCGGTAAGCATTTACCCCAACCGGTGATATTTGCATAGTGCATTAAAATTTACCTATGTTTGTGACTGGATAATACAGAGCGGGTCGTGAAATATACGCAATACGAAGTGATTTAGTATTTAATTATACGCTGCTTGGCAGAGTGCCAGTTGGTATAATTAATCTCATTAACCTAATTATAGAGGTTAGCCTTTGAAAGTGGTAGCTAATTTGTTGTAACTGGGATGACTACAGGGAAAGTTGGATACAAAAAAGGCACCGTTTAGGGTGCCTATCTTTGTGTTAATGTTGCCTGTCAGTGGTGATGACGAATATTCCTGGATAAGGAGGCTTGCCTGATTGGTTACAAGAAGGGTACTTCTATCACCGCATTGACCTGGATTAAGGTGTTTGCTAATCAGCTTTTGGCGTTATCTTTAACTGGGTTTAGTATAGCCATAACGATTTGGAATGTGCTTGCGATGTTTGCATTAATTATCACCTTGCTAGCAATTACATTTGTATTTTAGCTATTTATTGGCAATAATTAACCCTTATGTTGTTTTGGTGCGCTATTTGTATTCTTACTTTTATTAAATTGAGGCGACAATGACCTGAGGGATTGGCTTTTTATGCCTTTATAACGTGTGTAATGTGATAATACGGAGATGCAAAGATGAAACTTGATCGTACGGATAAATTAATTTTAAACTTAATCCAAGAAAATGGCCGGATCAGTAATTTAGAGTTAGCTGATAAAATTGGGCTGTCGGCGTCACCTTGCTCACGTCGTGTTAAGCATTTAGAAGAATTAGGGTTAATTGATAAGCACGTGACCTTACTTGATCAAGCTAAACTGGGTTTAAAGCTGACGGCTTATATTCACATCAGTATGGATCGCCATACGCCAGAGCGTTTTGATAATTTTGAAGCTGAGATTGCCACGATCCCTGGTGTCATGGAATGCTGTATTATCACCGGTAGTGATGCCGATTTTCAGTTAAAGGTTATAGTGCCGGATATGGATCATTACCAAGAATTATTATTAGGGCAGCTGACGCGTATTAAAGGGGTAACTGGGGTGAGATCGAGCTTTATGTTACGGAATGTTTTAAGTCGAACGGTATTACCGCTCGACCATATTAAATAGCGTTAATAAAAAAACGTAATAACTAATTAGCTTGCAGCAGCAAGATATTTCGTTTTTGCAGCTTGATAATCGGCAATGACACCCGCCATGACCGATTCTTCATACGGGATAAGGCCACTTAAGATCATTTCTTTTTGGCCTGTGCCGACTTTGTTATCACCTTCGTAAAAGTCGAACTTAAACGTCACCGTTGCACGTTTCCCTTGGACTTCGATTAGTGCCTCATCAAATATTAACTCAATGCTGTTAACATCAACACGGAGCATGTTTATTTGCATCGATTTATACATGATTAGCGCACGAGCAGGATTGAACATCAGGTTTTCAGTGCGCATCAGGGGCACCATCACATGCGGAAAATTCTTACCTGAAAATTGCACGTATTCTTTAATGATTTTACTGATGATACTTTCATCATGGGACGATTGACCGCTTAACTCTAATTCCATAAAAGATTTTTGCTCGGAATTGAGTATTTCAGTTTTATTGTCTAGCAGTGGGGAGAATTGCAGATCAGTGTCGTTTTTAACCATGCCGGTAAAATCAATTTTCATTGTTTCAGATAAACCGAATTTAGCCAAAGACACAGCAAAAAGTAAGTCGCCAGGTACACAAAAACGTTTATTATCCACATCATGGATCTTGTTATAATCGTTTGCTACCGTTTTAGCAAAGCGACTAGCTTGTTGTTGAGTAAAGCGAAAAGAGCTGTCTTTTTGAGAATAGAATTCGTTTAGAAACATATTTAATTAAGCTACGATAATGAAAACACCAGTTTACATTAATTTTGTTTATAGGCAGGTCGATCCAGTTGCAAGTACGATTTTTTAAAGTGCAGACTGGATCACGCAGTTAGACTATTTTTTCACATCCGGAGTGACACTTCTTAAAATACCAATCCCAGTGTTAAATAAGGTCGAGCTGGTTTTTATTAGCGTTTCAGCAGGCATAGTTGCAGCAGAGCCCATCATGGTCGGAATAAACTTTTTAAACGAGTTATCGACACCATCTTCGACTTCTTTACTCAGCTGAGGTAGGAATTCATCGATAATTTGATCGAGTTCTTGTTTTACATGCGCTTCTAATTCGGGCTGTATTTCGGCAATTTTAGCTTCGATTGCATCGGCAATATCTTTACTTATTTGTGGTGAAGCTTGATTAATTGTCGCTTCTGCCTCTTCTTTTACTAAGGCCATTTGCGTGGTGATATAAGGCTTAATGATCTGATTGAAGACATAGAGAAAGGTCAATGCTGTGAAGATGCTACTGAGTAAGGCGGTAAAGATAATTGTGAGCATAATGAACCGTTTAATTGAAAATAAGTTATTAATATTAACAATTTAGTTAGGTGTGTAAAGGTAAATATGTCGGGAAGTAGGGGTAGACCCACAATGTACATGGGTTTATCCCTATTGACGTTAACATAAGCCGATTAGAATACGACTGTGCGGTTTTCATAAATAAATACACGTTCTTCAAGTACGAGACGTAGTGCTTTACTGAGCACTGATTTTTCTACGTCTTTACCTGAACGCGCCATATCTTCGGCACTGTATTTATGATCTACGTGGATCACGTCTTGTAAGATAATAGGCCCTTCATCCAAATTATTGGTGACGTAGTGGGCAGTTGCACCAATGATTTTTACGCCACGTTCGAATGCTTGTTTATAAGGTTGTGCACCAATAAAAGCAGGTAAGAACGAATGATGGATATTGATGATTTTATTTTCAAACGCAGCAACAAAATTGGGCGTTAAAATACGCATATATTTTGCCAAAATAACATAATCGGGCTGATACGCTGAAACGGTTTCAATGATCTTTTCTTCATGTTCTTCACGGGTAATGCCTACGTGAGATACAGTGTGATAAGGGACATCAAATTTTTCGGCTAATTCAGCGAGGTTATCGTAATTACCGACGACTGCAGCGATTTCGACATCCAAGCCGCCGTAATAATTCTTCATTAAAATATCACCAAGGCAATGCGCTTCTTTAGTGACTAAAATGACGATACGTTTACGGCTTGCAGATACTAGTTTGCGGTGTGAACCGGTTGGTAATGCACTATCGAGGTCAGCAAGTAAAGTTTCATCGTTGAATATGCCATCGAGTTCGGTACGCATGAAAAAGCGATTGTGGGTGCGATCGACAAATTCAGTGTTGTTACTGATGTTGAGCTGGTGTTTGTAACAGATGTTGGTGATCTTTGAGATAAGCCCTTTTTGATCGGGACAATCCGCCAGTAATATTTTCTTTTCCATGATGTTTACTACTTTAATTTGATGTTTAATTGTTTATGGCTAAACAGAGTACTTTTTTCTTGTATTCGTTTAGCCATAGTAGCTGTGTTTATTGTCTATTTTGAGGTGACAGTGCAGTATTTTTTACTGCTGTTAGCCACAGCATTTCTTGTGTTTTTTACCACTACCACATAAACAGGCATCATTGCGGCCTTGCTTGAGTGGTGCTGGATTTAGCTCTCCGTGGGTGTAAAACCACAGCTGGTCTTGAGCGATGAAGTGAGAGCGTTCATGTAGACATGCTTCACCTTCGCCATCTTGAAACCATGCTTTGAATTCAACAATGCCGGTTTCGCTTTCTTCATCACCTTGGCTCATGATTATTTCTAATCGTAACCACTGGGTATTCTCTGCGGTTTCAGCAATTAAATCTTCATTTAAATCGGCAATAAAATCGGGGTGATGGGTTGCCATTAAATACACGGGCACGTTATGTACATAAGCACTATATCGTGAACGCATCAATTGCTCGGCAGTTGCCGCTGCGGCTGTACCATAAATGTATTTACCGCAGCAATCTTTGAAAGGCATTGCCAAGCCACAGCTACAAGATGTATGCATAATGGCTCTTTATTTTACTGGTGAAACAGGTGCGCGAGTACCAATTAGTACGGTACCGTCCTGTTGAAATGAAAGTGCTTCTTTACGTTTTGCAGAAATTAAAATAGCGCCGTCATCGTAAAACAAAAAGTTTTTCCAGTTACGTTTAAATGTGCCCCAGTTCGTTTCAATCATGTTAAAACGTTCATAGCAAAAATAAACTTTACTGTTATCGTCCCATGTTAGATGCGCTAGCACTTCTTCAGGTAAATCATTATTATCGTCATTATCCCAAGCTTGCTGCCAGTCAGCCTCTTGTGACCAAGTATTTTGGTCATGCGGCCAATCACCCTTACCAAATTGATCGGTAAAGTTACATTGTGAGCTAATCAGTTGGCTCCACAGTTGACCTGCTCTAGCTTTGCTGAAGGGCTTGATGTTAATGAGATCATCGCTGCTAACAGGCAGCGATTTATGATTAAATATCCACTTTCGAGAATAAGATTCAAGTTCTATGTAATTCATTAATGGCACTGGTTATAAGTAAAATTATTTTCAGTTTACAACATTATTAACCCTGACGGTATCAATTACTCAACGGGTCGTAATTAAACGAGTCGCTGTATTATTTAAATTAGTCGTGACGTTATTCAAAAATGCGCGAGTGGTGTTATCATAAAACATAAAATAAAATGCAAGACGTTGTTTAAATAGCCAATTGGTTAAATAAAGGTAGCTATAAATGTTTCAACCGAGTCAATTTCAGCCCCAATGGTGGATCCGTAACGCGCATTTACAAACCATGTTGCCAACGATTAGTCGCCGCAATCTGAAATTAACGACGATTAATGAAAGGCTAGAGCTGGAAGATGGTGATTTTCTTGATCTGGCTTGGACGGACTTGCCTGCAGCTGAAAATAATAAACCGATTGTGGTCATATTCCATGGGCTGGAAGGTTCTGTCGAATCCCCTTATGTAAAAGGGATCATGCGTGCTGTGACTGCGGCGGGTTGGGTCGGTTTAGTTATGCATTTCCGTGGTTGCAGTGAAGAATCGAATCGTTTATTACGCGCTTATCATTCTGGTGATACCAGTGATGCAGGCTATGTCATTGGCTTGATGGCTAAACGTTATCCTAATGCGCCGTTATTCGCGGTCGGTTATTCGCTTGGTGGCAGTGTATTAACGCACTATTTAGCCCAAACGGGTACAAAATCGCAGTTATTAGCTGCTTCCATTGTTTCTGCGCCATTACTGCTGGCAGAAAGTGCAGAACGGATTAAAAAAGGTTTTTCTAAAGCCTATCAACGCCGATTAATCAAACGTTTACAAGATAGTGTGGTGCGTAAGTTTGAACATTTAGATATGCGCTCAGCGTTAGATATGACTACCAAGCAAGTTAAAAAATTGAATACCTTTGTTGAGTTTGACGATCGTGTTACGGCGCCGTTACATGGTTTTAAAGATGCGTTAGATTATTATAGCCAGTGCAGCAGTTTGCAGTTTTTGCATAAAATTCAAACCCCAACCTTATTTATTCATGCCGAAGACGATCCGTTTTTAACGAAAAAGGTGATCCCAAAGCTTGAAGATATGTCAGATAATATTTTATTTGAGTTAAGCCGTTATGGTGGTCATGTTGGTTTTGTTTATGGTTCCATATTAAAACCAAAGTATTGGTTAGAAGAGCGTATTCCAACTTGGTTCAATGAATTTACTAAAGAGAATAAACTGTAATGCGATCTTAACATGGATACTCTATTGTTAATGGTAGCGGTTTAAATTCTGCGCTAGTTAACAATACAGGGAAAGTAAGATGAATGCTAAAACGGTTAAGGATGTAAACGTATCGAGTTTATCGATGCTGTCTATCGATGAATTACCGGGGCCTAAAAAAGCCCCTCTGATCGGTAATTTTGCTCAGATCTCACCTGAATCATTTCATTCCAACTTAGAACAATGGGCGAAAGAATATGGCCCTGCTTATCAAATGAAACTGTTGAATAAGCAATATGTGGTTATTTCCGATCCTAAAGTCGGTCTTGAAATTATCAAACAACGGCCTAAGTTATTTAACCGAACAGAGCGTTTAGAGTGGTTGTTTGATGATTTAGGTATTCACGGCGTTTTTTCTAGTAATGGTGACAAGTGGAAACGGCAACGACGACTTATCATGCCCGCTTTTTCTTACCGCACTCTGGCTAGTTTTGTTCCCCATCTAAAATCATTATCCATTAATTTACAAACCGCGATTGATAAAAAAATTGCGCTTGGTCGTCAATTTAATGTGCATGAATTACTGCAACATTTCACCATAGATATTACTACCGGTCTGGTTTTTGGTTATCAAACCAATATGCTATCGGGTAATGCCGATACGACGCTGCGAGATAATATTGATCTCTTGTTTCGAGCGCTCAATAAACGCGGTAAATACCCGTTTCCGTGGTGGCGCTATATTCGCACAGCAGAAAGCCGCCGGGTCGATAAAGCCCGTGAAGATGTGTATCAGTTAGCTGTCAGTATGATAAGTAAAGCCAAGGCGGAGCTTGCTGAAAATAGTGTTCTTGCTGATGAGCCTGAAACTATTTTACAAGCGATGATCGTGGCGAGTGACAGTGAAGAGGGGAAGTTAACGGATGATGAATTGTTTGCCAACATTCTAACCTTATTACTCGCAGGCGAAGATACTACATCTAACATGCTCGCTTGGACTTTATATTATTTAGCGCAAAATGCTGATTTACAAAAGCAAGTTATTGATGAAGTCTCACGTGTTTGTGGTGATATCGAAATGTTGGATTTAGCGGCCTTAGAACAGTTTGACGTGATTGAAGCTATATTGCGTGAAGGGTTACGGCTAAAAGGCACTGCGCCGCTTATTTCTGCTGAGCCAACAGAGGATACAGTATTAAGTAATGGCATTAAATTACCCAAAGGTACGGCTATTTTTGTATTAACGCGTCCCGGTGGTTTAGATGACAAAGTCGTGGAATGTCCTGAACAATTTAATCCTGAACGTTGGTTAGCAACATCGGACAAGCCTGTATGCCCGCATTTACAAAGCAGTCATTTACCATTTGGTGCAGGGGCGCGACATTGCCCTGGTGAGCGTTTAGCGATGATGGAAGGTAAGGCGGTTATTGCGCGTCTATGTTGGTACTATGTGATTAACCAGCCAGAACAGGCACCTGAAGTCGGTGAAGAATTTGCATTCACCATGCGGCCAACTAATTTAGCGTTGACATTAACACCACGTCAATGACATTGATTTATCCATATTTCTATCGTTCAATTTTAAAATCAGAACACCCCCATTAACGAGTGCTATTAACAGGGGCTTTCTTGTTTTTGCTAATTTATTTTACAATCAATACTGGGCAATGGGCATGGCGGGTAACTGATTCAGCAACACTGCCTATTAGTATGTGCTCTAAACCGGTACGACCATGACTAGCAATAACAATCATGTCGCAATCAAAATCGACAGCCGCTTGGACGATCTCTGTTGATGGGTGCCCTTCGAGTACCGCCGTATGTCGTGGCAGACTTGGTTTGAGTTCTGTCGTGAGTTCATCGAGTTTTTCTTGGGTTATTTTGAGCATGTGTTCGTGAATGTCACTTGGTGTGATAGCGAGCACTTGGAAACTATCGAAACCATGGATCTCATTAATTACACTGACTAAATGCAAGGTCGCATCATGTGTGATTGCCATTTCTGCAGCGTAATTTATCGCTTTGTTTGCCGTGTCTGAAAAATCGGTCGGGCAGAGGATGTTGTTAATGGTCATGATGAAGCTCCTGGTTAAGATGGGACTAACAAGTAGTCGTGAGTAATGTATCTACACCTTTAAATATACTTATTTGGGGCTAGTAAACTGTTACTTAGATCATAAAATACTCTTTAAGTATATTACGAAGGCTATTTCAGTATAGAACAAGGAGATGTTAGTTTTGAAAAGAGTGATAAATTCAGTAATTATTGTCTATGTGCTTATGGCGAGGTATAAAAATGGTAGCGACACAAAGGAGTCATTGAGTTTAGCTGTTATATAAATATTAACGACGTCTCTTACTTGTCCAAGCTAAACTCGCACTTTTAGCAAATTTGAGTATATAATGCATTCCCCTTCTTTTTTCCTGCTCTACAGAGACCGTATATGATTACGCTGTATGAAAATCCTCGATTGTTTTATATTGGTGATAGCTTAATGATTGATCCGAAGAAGCAAACTATCAGCAAAGATCAACAAATACAAAAAATTGAGCCGCAATTGATTCAGTTATTACTTTTACTGGTTAGTGCACAGGGTAATATTGTTTCTCGAGAGCGAATATTTGAAGCTGTTTGGCCAAATATGGTCGTGACTCAAAACTCATTAAATCAATCTATCAGTAAATTGCGAAAACTATTAGGTGATAACAGTAAATCACCTGAAATGATTATAACGAATCCACGTAAAGGTTATTCATTTATCGGATTGGTTAGTTTTCCTGAAGATAATATTCCAACGGTATTTGTTGATGAGACAGGCTCTTTATCTTCAAAATATACGAGTATCAAAAAGAATAAAGCGTTAGATTCCCAGCCGAAAAATTTAAACAAACCCCCACTGGTAAGCATTAAAGCTATTGGTTATGGTTTTACTTTTATCCTCATCGTCGCGGCTTTAATTACCTCGTTATGGCCGAAAAATAATAAAACTATCGTGGTCTCTCCCGCTTTAATTATTACGCGATCAGGTGAAATCCCTGCGGATCCTATTAGTCATGCATTATCTGGATTTTTATTTTATGGCTTAAAGAATTCGTTTGCAGGGGAAAATGTAGATGTGCACTTTGAATGTTCAACTCCCGCAGCAAAGCAAATTTGCCCTGAGAGTTATCACTTTGAGCGTAATGAAGTCATCGAAATCAAACCTATTTTGCGGTATTCCGGAAATATGTTGAAGCTAAACTTGGTTATTGATGGCGTTAATGCAGATATTGAATTGACAACAAAATCACTCTCGTTTGATCAGCTTGATGGCGAATTAGATGACCTATTACTGCTGTTGTTGGATAGGTTAGCCAGCAGCGAAAATAAAAAGAGGGTATTGGCGATAGCGTTCGCTAACTTAAAGCAAGCTCATGATCCGACAAGGTCGATGGATCGATTACAGTTAACGGCGTTAGCGTACAGTCAGGATATTGAAGACAATACTGAATTTGTCGCTAAATTAGCACAATCAACAGAACTTTGTGATCGAGATTGCCCATTAGTATTTGGTGCTTATGGGCGGGTATTATTAAATCAATATACCAAAAATAAAGATACGCAAACATTACAAAAATCAATTGAATATTTACAACAAGGATTACCTGATAAACTTGCAGATACGCGTTTGAAACTAGCGGTCGCTTATGCATTATCCGGTGATTTAAACAGGGCTAACCAATTATTGTTGTCAATCAAACAGGTTTCTTTTTTTCGTGTAAAAAAAGCCTTAACCTATTTTTTGGCTAAAAATTATTTAAAGACAAATCCAATGAAACCGCGACTCAAGAAGTTAAATCGAGTGAGTGAGTATTTATTAAAAAAGGCTGAAAACTAATAAGCGCGTTGAATGAACAACGCGTTTATTATCTCAATTAGATTGAACCAGAGTTATTTAAGGTTATTTGGCGTTATTTGGTAGTCGATCTCAGATGCCCATTTTAGTGAAGGTAGTGTCGCCGAGCGCTCAAAGCGTGCTACCTCCCCATCTTCAGGGCTATAAATGATATCTGTTATCATGGTGTCCATACGTGTTGCCACTTCTATTGTCCATATGTTTTCCCCGTTACCGACGGTATGATTTGGGCAGACTGTATCGATGGCTTGCAATTGTGCTGGTGTCACTTCTGTGAATCGATCTTGAGGATTAAGTGTCGTGTTCGTCACTACAACAAGTCTTCTCATCGATTCCAGACCTAGCTTGGTACTATCGAGCAACTCGGTGGCTTCGGATTGAGCAAGGTTGTCTTCAACCGATGCTACCTGACCATTATCATCAATCATTGCTAAGCAAATGTTAGATTCACTTTCAGACAGGTTTGAATGTTGAAAGCGATTAACAAAACTGATTTGACCTTCGCTGTTATGCTCATCAAAATCGAGGTTACCTTCGATAAATGCCACAGGAACTTGACCGTCAATATCGGTAACACGCGGTAAAATTAATATGTGGCCAGCCTCTTCATTTCCAGCTGTTATTTGCTCTTTAATTTCCCAAGGAGTATTCGCATTTAAATCGGTAACTTTGACATCCAATGCAGTGTCTAGATTAGTATTTTTAATTTGTATGCTGTGGTCATTACCGTTTCTCCATTCAGTCTGCAGCATATTGTCACTTACTTGAGGCAAATCGCTTTTTATGTATTTTGTATATTCGCCGCTTTTTCCGCCAGCGCTGGGCTGGCTTATCGTAAAACTGGCTGGTTCACGACGTAAATTGACGACGTTTAATCTTAAAGGTGTGTAGCCTGGGCGAATAGCTTGTATTCCATTTTCAAAAATTACGGCGCTATTCGTATTCGGTGGCGTTGTTTTATTGTTGCTGCTGTCGTTACTACTTGAACCACCACCGCATGCTGTTAGAAGTATGCTGCTGGCAGCGAGTAATGTTAATTTAAAACGATTATTCATTTTACGTCCCGTCATTGAAATATTTATTACGTATGCTTTCAAAACAGTTTGCTAATACTAAGTACAGTGGCCTGCTTTGAGATTAACGACAGCTTATTTAAAACAGAGTGAATATTAAAATCAACTTAAATCAGGAAAACTCAATAAAGGTGGTCTGACTATAGGTTGTTGATATTAAATATAAATATAATTGTATGACGTGAGGTGAATAAGAGTGAATAAATGTTTAGGTTTAATTTAGGTGTTTGGACGGGTAATAAAATTGAAGATCTATGAAGAAAAGGAAAGGGCTAGCGAAGTATTGCAGGAGGCTCCTTATTGAGCTCCGGTCCTATCGCCAGCCTAAATTTCACGGGGATAATAAGTGTGGTTAAAATTGCATTGCCATTTCAGCAGCGTCTTTAGTTGCTAAGTTATCGATAAATTCGACGCTGACTTTACGATCGCGTGGGTATTGAATTAACTCACCGAGTTCGGCACTCGCGAGTTCGGCACCAAATGATTGCACTTGGATATTCAATTCATTTACACCAAACGCAATGAGTTTATCTTGTACTGAGACAGCTCTTTGTTGCGCTAAATTTTCGTTTAATTCTTCTTTACCACTTGGGTCTGCATGGCCTGACAATACGATACTGATGTTTGGGTTTTCAATCAGGTAATCGGCAATTTGCATTAATCGTGCTTGATTGGTGTTATCAATCGCACTTTGATTTACTGCAAACAATAGGTCGAGTTGTAAAGCATCCATGACTAATTGTTGATTTACTTCTTCAGTTTCAGCAATGTTTTGAATTTGCTTATCCAAAATCAATACGTCGTGTTGCAGTTGATTATTTTGTAATTCACTGGCAAGTAAGTTTTCTGTCATTTGCTGATTTTCAACCATCAATTGCTCTGATTCAATCGATTTATCCCAAGTGTTATTAATCCAATCACCTGCCGCCACGCCAAGTACTAAGCCAATTGGGCCGCCAGCAATAGTGCCGACGATAATGGTTGATGAAAATACGCCGGCTTTTTCCCAATTTGTTAGGGGGTCTTGCTCTGCTGCGTTTGCTGAGATGCTGGTACACGCCATTGATGTAATAAGTAATGTTTTTGCGAAGATTGATTTTTTCATGGTCAGTTCCCTTATTGGTGTAAGACTGCTTAACAAGCTATGACTCTATTAAAGCAACCAATAAAGGCTTTTTACTGCCAACAAAATGACAAGTTAAGTATCAATAATGACGAAAAATGACAGAGATTGATAATATCGCAGTTAGTCACCGTAGAGCTGATTATGAAATAAGTCTAATAATAGAATTTTATAAGCCTGAAATGGGTGTCTAAAAAATTTAAATTTAGGTTAACTGGTTATCAAGTAGATCTTATTTTATTTATAATCAAGTCGTGGGGGGTATAATAAATCCTAATGATTTACTTTGTGAATAGAAATGGATGTTACCTGTGTCTTTTATTTTCAATGAAAAAATCAATAAAAACATGAACTAAAATACGTAATCAACATTAGCTTACATTAGCTTACATTCACTTGCGATATTTCATGTATGTTTGCATAATGTTAACGATTTTCTAACTTAATTCGAATGTTTTAATCCATTCCGGGCAATTATAAAAATGAATAATAATCACACATTTCACACTTCAGCAGAGCATTTACAAATAGGGGACCGCATCAAATTAAGAATCCAAGATGTAAATAGTAGTCGGTATGATCTTGCTCGTTATTGTAATGTAACATTGCGTACCGTATATAATTGGTGTGAAAATAAATCAGTTCCAGAATTAAAAGTGATCTCATTATTGTGTTTTAGACTTCAGTCCAATATACCTTGGCTTATCACAGGAAAAGTAGAAAAACATCAATGGAATGATGTTTTTCCTGATGATTTTTTTGATTTTCTTAATGTAATTAAAGAAGTGCAACCTCAAAGAAGAGGCGATGTGCTACGTAGTGTCTTTAATATGGTGATGTCCTTACATACTCAGATTAATCATGGCTACATCATTAACGCCCGGGATATATCTAGACATGTCAATTATTTACCTGTTTATCAGCATCAAATGCAAGAACATCTCTCTTTCTGCCAAAGGTTTAAATTACAAAAAAGTCAGCTAAAAATTTCAAATCAAACTATAGCGATAGCTTGTAATGTGTCGGTTAAAACAGTTTATAACTGGAGTATTGGAAGGTATCAACCCAGCATTGAGTTATTACCAACCCTTTGCAAGGTACTTAGAGTTAATCTACCTTGGTTGATAACAGGTATTTGCGATATAACTCAGTGGTTGAATATAGGTGAGGTAGAACTAAAAGAAATGCTTTATCAATTAAATCAACTACCTGCTAGAGTTACATCCCAGATATTAAAGCTAGTATCTATAATGGTTAAGGAAATTCAGTGTACAGTTAAATAGCGTAGACAGGAGAGGTTAGCATCTTTACGTATTAGGAATGAACTTTCCTTCATTTACGTAATTTAGCTGAAACAACCACCCATTATATTAAAAATAAGTTTAACTTTTAAATTTATTCAGTAAAGTGACTTCGGTGTTGTATTTTTGTTTTAATTTTATTGAATTAAGGTTGTAGCTATGCTGATGAAGTCAGATGGTGTAATGAAAAATATTAAAATTGGTGACGTTGAAATTAATATTTCAAGTGGTTTAATTAAGCATAATACGGAGGAATGTAAATTTGACAGAGTTGGTCGGAGAGAAGTTAAAACACTTGAATTATTACTTCATAATAAAAATGATATAGTGAGTAAGTTGATATTATTAGACTTGGTCTGGGGTGAACAGATCGTAACTGAGAGCTCTCTTGCTGTTACCATTTTTAATTTAAGAAAATTACTAAAAAAATACGATGAAAGAAAGCATTATAAATTAGTGAATGTCAGCGGTTATGGATATGGAATCTATTCCAATAATCCTTTTTAGACATGAAGAGCCTCATCATGTAATTACTTTTGGATATTGGGTGCGACTTTATTTGTTATCCCCCAATACTTTCTAAGTTGAAAGGTTTACAGTAGAGAAACCCCTGGCAAAGACAGTTTAACTTTGTAACTCTATCATGTTGATAATCTGATTCTATTCCTTTAAATATCAATTTTTTCAGCGAGTTATTTGATACGAAATCATATAGAGCTGAAAAAATAGAGTTGTTATTCATGTGTTTATACATGAATGTTTTATCAATTTTGACTCTATCCCACATGATTATTTTTAATACATTAATAGGTATATCTTCTGATGTGAAATTATCTAACCATAACTCATGGCCTTGATCTTTTAGTAGTGTGATCGAATATTTTGCATTATCATTTAAAGTATTTTCAATAAAACTATTAATTTCAAATGCTAATCTAACTTTACTTAAAGAGATTATTTTTT
Source organism: Moritella marina ATCC 15381 (assembly GCF_008931805.1). Classification (GTDB taxonomy): domain Bacteria; phylum Pseudomonadota; class Gammaproteobacteria; order Enterobacterales; family Moritellaceae; genus Moritella; species Moritella marina. The sequence continues at coordinate 226,058 of NZ_CP044399.1, forward strand.
TAATAAATTCATTATCAGATAGTAAGTTGAATGGGCAATGTATCGATGCGATGATATTATCAGCATTTATTATAGATTCATTCTTGTTTAACGCCTCTATCTTAATTAACATTAACTCTTTTAAAAAATCATCTGGTATAGAATCGAAAAACCTTTCAATATTGACATTGTTTTTAGAGTGATGATTGAAATTAGAGGTTATTTCTAATGCAAATAGTTTTCTATTTTTAGGGCTTACAATAGATTGAGCAAGTAGGTTAAATTCTGCTGATGAATCATTTTCAATATTTTTTATTATAACTGAATTATGATGCAGCGTTTTTATATAAGGCATAACCTACTCCTGAAAAATTTTTAATTATAATGTTACTTGATACTGATTTAATGAACTTCCTCAAATTATGCACCGTTACATTTAATGAACTATCCGTTACTATCCGATTAGGCCAAACTGTTTTCACTATCAATTCCTTTCCTATTACTTCCCTAGGGCTTTGTAGTAAAAAGGTGAGTAATAACAATTCTCTTTTACCAAGTTTATTATATTCTGATATATCTGATTTATGATTGATTTCAAAGTACAAACCTGAATTTAAGCTTAATTTAACACTGCCGATCTCTATATACTCTTCGGTTGTTGTCTCACAATAACTGATAATATTCTCCCTGATTACTATGTGACTACGTGTCGCGTAATGGTTGTTTTGAGTTTATTCTATAGTAATAGCAATAATAATCATTATTAAATAATTATATTTTTATTAAAAACACTTAATTCAATAAAATACCTTGTGAAATCAATTTAAACTTAATTTTATTTTAATAATATATTAATTTATAAGATCATTTGTTTAAGTATTATGAGATTTGTTGATGTGAGGTCGAGTCATAATTAATAATTAATAATTAATAATTAATAATTAATAATTAATAATTAATAAGTTATATGGATAGGTTTTAATAGTGGATATTGATTATTGTAAAAGAAAAGATAGCTATGTACTTTCCTTTAAGGAATACATTATCCGTAGTGCATTTCAGGCTATTGTCGATACAGATGAAAATACAATCGGTTACGAAGCATTATCTCGTATACACATAGGTTCAAGTGATAAACAGATCCGTCCTGATATATTTTTCGATTTTTTGATAAAAGACGAGTGTTATTATAAGTTGTTGTTTTTAATTAATAAACTGCATCTGGTGAGTTATCGTAAATCAAGATTTTACTCTAATGATAAAAAGCTATTTCTAAATTTACCCCCTGGTTTTTTTGAACGTATTAGATACTACCCTCATATTGTTGATGATGTTAATAACATGTTCAAAGAATATGATATATCTCGGAATAACGTGGTTGCTGAAATAACAGAAGGGCATGCAGTTTGTAAGCAGTCATTAGCAATCGGAGCTCAATTGTTATCAAGACAAGGTTATAAAATAGCCTTAGATGATTATGGTAACGAAGCTTCTGATTTTGAACGTTATGAAATGTGTAAACCTGAAGTAGTAAAAATAAGCCGAGAGTTCTTTTTAGTGCAAAAAGATAATCGTGACTATGCGGAATTAAAAATTTTAATTGATACATTTAAAGGTCGAAGTTCAAAAATACTGGTTGAAGGTATTGAGTTGCACGACGATTATGAGATGTTGTTGTCATTAGGCATTGATTATTTTCAGGGTTTTTACTTCCATAAGCCAGAGTGCGTCTCTCATTGTATTTTGGTGGCGTGACATGTCTTTTATATTCACTTTAAAAATGATTATTTTAAGCTTTATGATCACGTCGTGTTCGCTTTTTTTTATTTTTAGTAGTAGTTATCAAAATGCTTATACCAATATTGAACATGAAATGTATAAAGCGAAAGAGATGGAAAGAATCTTTCGTGGTAGTAATGGACTCGATTTCCTTGACATATTTTGGAACAGTGAGATCTATAATAACCTTTATTTTGTTTACAAAAATGGAAATGTCCTTTTCGATGATCCGAGTGAAGATCCAAAATTAATTTCTTTAGATATGAGGACTCGGATGTGGTACCAATGTGCGAAAAAAACAGGGGAACCTTGCGTAAGTGATATATATACTAATTTATTCCCTCCTCACGATGATATGATTATTTATTCATACCCTGTTTATCGTGACGGTATTTTTTTTGGTGTTGGTGCTTTTGATATACCGATTGAAAAAATAACGGACAATGTTGTTAGTGGTTTGACTATGACCCATGTTGATTTTGTCGATTCGACATACAAAGTATATTTTACGATGAATGTAAATATGCTGGTACATTTTTTTGTGTTTATCAGTTCAACATTTACCGTGCTAATGCTCTCTTGTCTATTGTATTTTCGAGTTATTAAAGTTCGACTTGGTCGTTATAAATATGATGGGTTAACAGGACTTCTAAGACGAGATTCATTTAAGAAAAATAATACTGATAATAAAGTGAAGTGTTTTTGTTTGTTGGATATTGATAACTTAAAATATATTAATGATACTTATGGTCACGACATTGGCGACGATGAAATAAAATCTATTTCTCTATGTATAAAATCAACGATGAGAGAGCAGGATGTATTATTTCGTTGGGAAGGGGGAGGAGTTTCTAATAATCCTGAGAGCTGAGCCGCATAAAAGGATCGACATCGATGTGATTATGAAAAGGTTAAGGTATACGATCGAACATTTAGTAACAGATGGTGTGCCTCGTTTTACTGTGTCTATTGGTTATCATATTTGTCTATTGATGGCTCGATCAATGAAGCTATTAATAAAGCGGATGTAGCTCTTTATGCAGCTAAGAATACGGGACGGAATCAAGTTGTTTGTTATCATCCGACATTAGATAATCAGCTTAGAAAAGTAGCTGGAATTGTAAAATAAATTAGCTACATTTTACTGAACGCTAATATGCACATCCCAACGGAATGAAGAAGTATAAATTACAGTTATTGCATTTTAATTTATACTCTTTCCTATGTATAAGTGTCTTTTCAATGAATGTTCTTTTTACTCGCATGTGTAAACCTTTAGCATGGCATTTACTGCATTCTTTTTTTAACATGACTGATACCCGCTAAAACTAGAATAATATCTAATTAGAGACTAATTTGAAAATAATGTAATTAGGGTTTCATTATAAAAAAATTAATTAAATATTAAGGGGGCCCGTCTACTTCCTTTTCTCTTGTATAACTCCCCTCAGAAATCTGTTCATCCACATTCTGTTCAACAGACTACTTACTGGTAATTTGTCTAATAACATTTGAATGTGAAACTAGATACTTGATTCACGTTTTTAAAATCATGGTATTACATTACTATCCAATTAATAGCTGATAACACTGACAGTTAAAATGTACTTTCCATTAGATTAAACAGCATTAACACAAGGATTGGATATGAAAGATGTACTTACTTTAGAATCAAATAAGATGGTTAGAAATATAAAAATTGGTCACATTGAAATTAACCTTTTAAGTGGTGTGATAAAAACTAATACACCACAATTTAAACTAGATAGAGTAGGTCGGAAAGAAGCTAAGTTACTTGAATTATTATTTGATAATGAAAACGATATAGTGAGTAAATTCAGTTTGTTAGACTTGGTATGGGGAGAGCAAGTAGTGACAGAAAATTCTCTGGCTGTCGCAATGTTTAATTTAAGAACATTCTTAAAAAAGTATGATGAAAAAAATAAATACAGGCTCATCAACGTCAGTGGTTACGGATATGGACTGTATAGTGATCACCTGTTGTAGACAGTGCTGTTTTTTATAATTTAATTCATCAAGGCCCTCACTACGTTATGAAAATAAGACTGATGATTTTCAAAAATACGCGATGTTAGAAGTCTTATATAAAATTGTTATTTGATCGCTAGGTCAATTTCGACTCGTTGGAGATTAGTATGTAATTTTAGCTCGTACTTTCACATGGTTACATGCTGAATAATTAGATAATACGAGTTAGGTACTGACATATTCTAGGCTGATTGATGTATCTTACCTCCTAGAAATGACAACGTGTCCACTTGGGTATGTTTAATTAAGTTCAACAATTTGAAGGTATTCCGTTGTTGTGGCTGGAGCCACTAGAGAATACTTATTTTAGTTTCGCTAAATGGAGTTAGCACCAATGACTAAGAAGACACTGCCTACCAAAAAAATGTCTAACAACATCTCTCTACTTGCTGTATCGGTAGCTTTCGCGCTGACAGCGGGTACCGCTCAGGCGAGTATGGGTAATTTAGGCACCACATTTGGTTTATCACCTGTTGATATTGCCTCTGCTCAATCTTTTTCTTTATTCAATTCACAATCATCAGCAGCGTATTACAATCCATCTGCGCTAGCCACTGCTGGTCAAGGCGAGGTGTATGTCGGTTTATTATCAGCAACGCCTGATATGACTGCGGGTGAGCAAGCATTTGATGAAGCAACGCAACCAATACTTGCAGGCATGAATGTTAATGTCACCAATCTGTTTAATTTTTCTTACCCAATTTACTTTGGTTTGATTGCTGGTATTGAGAATTACGGTACCGAGATGATGGCATTTAGCTCGTCAACATCAGAAACGGGTCAGTTAGCCAATTATGGTGAGAAACCACTGTTTGTTGCAGCGTCAGGCTCAATACAAATCGTCCCAGGTTTAACGATTGGTGGTGGTGCGCAAGTATCTCTGCATGCGGATGCGGCGATGAATTTAGAAAGTGAACTCGATGGTACTGCGGCGGGTAACGAGAGTGTTGCTATTGCTGCGGAACCGGTGATCACCCCTATTGCCGGTATTACCTTGGATTTTGGTCGAATGATGTGCGGCAGTGATACGTCTTGCTCAGGTAATGGCATTACCTTTGCAGCTGCTTTCCGTGGTGAAAGTTATGGCCAAGCAAACATTAAAGCGGCAGCAACGATTACGCAAACGGTTACGGATTTACCCATTAATTTATTAACGTATGATGCATATCAGCCTGATATCATTTCTGCGGGAGTGCGTATTAAAGCGGGCATGGTGAGCTTTGCCTTCAGTGCAGAGCAACAAAACTGGTCTGATTTAAATGCATTAATGTTAAACGACACGGTGAAAGACCAAGCAAGCGTTGGCTTTGAAGATATCATTATTCCACGCGCTGGCATGGAGCTTAACTTTAACGATACCGTTAAATTGATGGCAGGTGCAAGTTATGAAGTGTCACCACTAGATCCAGAAAAAGCCACTCTGGATGTGAATTACTTAAGTGCCGATAAATTGGTTGTTGGTGCGGGCATATCGTATTTTCATAAAGGTACGGGGTTAACGGCTTACCCTTGGCAGATTGATCTAGCGTATCAATTACAGGTACTTGATCCAACAGATCACACAATTACTCATCAAGACAGCGCAAATAATTCTTCAGTTGAATTGGAAGGCACAGTGTCAACGATTTCACTTTCATTCGCGACTAAGTTTTAAGGCGGTCTTATGCAGATAATTAATACGCGTTTAAATCCTTTTTTTAGTTCTTTTGTTAAGGGGAGTTTAGTTGCCTCGGCGATCACACTTAGCGGTTGTGGTGTTGAATTACAAGAAAATGAACAAGCTGAAGAAGTCGCACTTACCGCTGAAGAAAATCGAGCTGCACTGGCAGAGCGTCGAGCACAAAGTTTATTTGACGCCCATGAGTTCTATTCATTCCCATCGAATGGTCAGGCTGATGTGGCGGTTAATACTTCGGTATTATTGTCATTTTCGCATCCACTAGATACCTTTGCATCGCAAGTATTTAGCCTTACAGACAGCAAGGGGAATAGCGTTGAAGTGACATCGGTAGAGGTAACTGAAGGAAGTTTTGCGATAGACCCTAATAACCCACCGACGAATGGTTTCGCTTTTAAACCAACACAAGCGCTAAAATCGGGTGAGCAGTACACAGTTACTTACGCAATTGATTTATTGAATGAAGCGGATGGTAATGCTGAATTGACAGCGGAGCGCACAGCGCAAGATCCGCTTACCTTTACCACTCGCTTAGCGAAAGACTCGGCTAACTTTGCCTTGGATACAAATGGTTTTTTCCCGAGCGATGATTTACCGTTTACGACGTTCACAACATTACGTCTACGCATGACCAATGACATTGATACTAATACCTTAGTGACTGGTGATACGTTTAAATTTCAAAAAATAGGTACAAGTGAGCAAATTACTGGTGATTTGATTGCCAAAGGTCGCTATGTCACTTTTGATCCGGCAGTTGATCTTGATATTGACGCCAGCTATGAACTTATCATCAGTGATGGCGTTAAAGATATGGCGGGTAACCGTTTTGCCGGTTTAGAAAAAATCTTCACGGTATTGGATTCGGGTGAGCATGCACTTAAACCAATGAACGTCACCATGAATGATAATAACCAGGCATCACCTTATTCGGGTGAACTGATTAATGCGGTAACGATTAAATCAGTACTGATTGGTGGTAACGATACCACTTATGTTGATTCTGACTTAGTGACTGAATTAGCGAATTTGGGTAACTTTGATGACGCTGCGCCACTGGTTATTCGTAAAGGTTCTATTTTAAATAGCTCTAGCTTAACAGTGAAAGTAGGCGGCGAGTTTCCAACTGGTTTTGATACCGGCAATATCCGTATGACGAACATTTCTGATGCGACCGGTTATTTAATTAATAACACCAGTTCTGAGCATAAGTATGCTCCTAAGCAGTTACACCTGTTTATGGATGTAGCCATGACGACCGATGGCTATGAAGAAGACGGTAAACTTAATGGTAAAGCCAACGGCGGTTTAAGTCAGAACATTATGCATCTTGAATTGATGGGTACCGTGAGAACGGAAGGTGCCAAGATGATTATTGATGCAGTTAGCGAAATTGGTGTGAAGATCTTAGGCGTTGATAGTGCCCATGCGCAAGTATCATTCCACATGGAATCGTATACGGAAGCTGAAACCCCAGAGATGGCTGTGGATATATTATCGCCAAAACTCCATTCTGCTTATCCTAATGCCAATACTCAGCATTTTAGCTTGGGTGATAATATTATCGTTACATATGATGAGCCGTTAGCGTTATCTTCATTACAAAGCATTATATTAAAAGATGAAAATGGGGTGGCTGTTGATTCTTTTGTTTCACAAGATGGTGCGTCGATTGTCATTGATCCTACTGATAACTTATTACCATTAACGGCTTATTCGGTGACCGGTACAATTAAAGATCTAGCCGGTAATAGTGCTTATGTATCTCAAAATTTTTCTACGCCGAATAAAGATCAAGGCACAGAGTTTAACGAGCATGATGAGATTGCTGCGCGTTATACAGCACCTATGGTTGAAGGTATGGTGCCGGGTTATTCGTGCGCAATGGAAGAGACTAATTTAAGTCTTGATATTGCAGGTCGTTGTGCTGGTGGTTTAGTGACAGACCAAAAATTAAATATATTTAATTTACAGGAAGATCGCGATATTTTTGTGGCATTCAGTCAGCAAATGGATGCAGCGAGTATCAGTCTAGGTGAAGAGTGTAATACTGGTTCATTCCGTGTCGAAATTGTTGATCCGAATGATTCTGATCGCTGTATTGAAGCGGTTCCTGGTGTGCTTAAGTATGAGAATAAGATCTTAACATTTTCACCAAACGATAACTGGCAAGATCAAGGTTCAAATGTATACCGTTATTCTTTAATTTCAGCAGAAGGCGCAACTAAAGGTAGCGTTGACTGTACTAGTGGTCAAGTGCTGTGTAGTGCGCAAGGTTATCCTTTGCAAACAAGCTTACTCATAGCGGATGCCCATGAAGACCAAGGTGGTCCAGATATGTTAATGCCATTTCGTGCTGCACCAGCTGATAACTTAGTGTTTAATCCACTGATGATGCCGACAACGGATACCAACCGTGATTACCGCTGGGATGAGGTAAAAGAAGACGTTATCAGTGGTAACTTTGCCAAATTATCTTTATTAGGAACGAGTGGGTTACTGACCCGAGCGACAGTTGGTTGTGAGTTAGATCAAACCTGTAGTGGTAATTATTCTAAAACGTACATTAGTGGCTTCATGCCAACGGAAGTTGGAGCATATGATGCTGATAATAATCGTATTCCAGTGAAGATTCATGCTGAGCAATTAATATCTTCGAGTGTCAACGTTGCGGCAATGCTTGGTATCTTCGGTGCTGGCCTTGTTGAATCTGAAGTACCGACAGCTACCATGGTTATGCGCCCGCTTTATCCTGTCATTAATGGTAAAACAGAAGTGCCAACAGGTTACATTATCTGGAATGAAGAAGAAGGTAGACTCAATTTCAAAATTGATTTAGATATCTATATGGATAATCCATTCATGAGTGTATTAGGTGGCGCTGTTTCACATAACTTACACAGTTATTTACTTGAGGATGTTCAGTTACAGGGGCCGTTAACGTTTTTAGATGATGGTCGTATGAATATTGAGTTGAGTAATTTAAATCAAATAAGACTCGATGTTGAAATGAATATTGATTTTCTTTCTTGGGATGAGGCGGCTGGAATGGTACTGGCAATTGAACCGGGTGATATGTCATTACAACAGCTTTCTCAACCGATGAAATAACGCTTCATTTAGTTGAATTTACAGTGACAAAAGTAAGGCCGTACATTTTATTAATAGAAATGTGCGGCCTTTATTTTTTATGTCTTATCTTTTTACTTTGCTAACTTTATTGTTTCAATGCTATTCGCTTAGCTAAACGGTGTAAATTACCCACATCGATAGAAAGCTGCCGTGCGGTTGCAGCCCAGTTATTATTATTTTCTTGCAGTGCATTAGTGATTAACTGCCGTTGAAATTGTTCCGTTGCTTCGCGTAAATTATCCACGGGTATATTGGTCACAGCGAGTGTCGGCTGGTTAATCACATCTGTTATTTCAAATGGTGAGTGCCCAACGTTCACATTATCAATCCTAAAATGTGCAGGTTGTAGTATCACTAATTCATCTTTAGCTTCTGCTTTGGCGAGAATAGCCGCGCGATTAATACTGTGTTCTAATTCGCGAATATTTCCAGGCCAGGGATAACGCATCAGTGTACTTTGGCAAGCTGTGCTTAAACTCAAATGACTTAATTGCAACTTGCTGCGACAGCGTTCCATAAAGAAACCTGCTAATAATAAAATATCCTCACCGCGTTCACGTAAAGGCGATACCATTATTGGAAAGACACTGAGACGATGATAAAGATCCGCCCTAAATCGGCCTGCAAGTACCTCTTCTTTTAAGTCTTTATTGGTAGCAGCTATGATGCGGGTATCGACTTTTAAGTTACGGTCATCACCAATACGTTGTAAGTCACCATATTGTAAGACCCGCAGTAATTTTGCTTGTAGTGTCAGGGTTAACTCACCAATTTCATCAAGAAATAAAGTGCCTTTATCGGCTAATTCAAATTTACCGCTACGGTTACTGATAGCCCCCGTGAAAGCCCCTTTGACATGGCCAAACAGTTCACTCTCTGCAATAGATTCTGGTAATGCAGCGCAGTTAAGGTAGATCAGAGGCTTATCTGCTCGAGATGATTGCTGGTGGATTGCCGTTGCGACTAATTCCTTACCAACACCTGTTTCACCTAATATGAGCGCGGTCATATCGGTGCTTGCAACAACGCTGATTTCTTTTTTTAAGGCTTTAATTTGCGCTGACTGGCCAATAATTTCAGTGTTACTTTGTGGGTGATGCGTGGCTGGATCTGACTCGGTCATGGTGCCTGCGACTTTTTCCAGTTTATCCATCAATAACGCGATATTCAGTGTCGCTGCTGCGAGTGCGCTAACGGTACGTAACTCATCATTGCTGAAATTATCAAATTGATGAGGGTTAAAACCATCGATAGTAAGCGCTCCTATCAAACGTTGATTTGCCATTAAAGGTAAACCGACACACGCATGCACATGCAAATCACCTTGGTGCGAGGTAATAAGAGCATCATAAGGGTCGGGCAGATCGCTGTCTGCTGGGAACCTGACGACATCACCCGCTCTGGCAATCGCCTCTAATCTGGGGTGCTCATTGATATTAAATTGCCTGCCTAGTACATCTGCGCTTAGGCCGTTAATTGCTAAGGGTTTGAAGTGTTGCCCTTTAAACTCTAATAGTGCTGATGCATCGCAGTTGAATAGCTTACGCATAGTGGTGAGTAAGCGCTCGAAACGATCTTGACTGGAAATATTAGTCGTTAAGTCTAAGGCGATATGAATAAGGTCTTTAGTATCATGTTGCATAGCTATCATCATGTGAAATACTGTCTTATCGACAGTGTATAGTCATAATGACAATGTGTAAAGGTAGTCATTATGACAGTGATATTTTTTATATCCTATAAAATCAATGAGTTATATTCTGGCACGCTACGTGCAATTAAAGAGGTATATAAAATTTATTATTATTGTTTAATTGGAATTTAAAATGACTATACATGTAAAAAATAATATCTCTTGGGTTGGGCAGCGTGATTGGGAAGTACGTGACTTTCACGGCACTGAATTTAAAACTGAGAAAGGCACAAGTTATAATAGTTATCTGATCCAAGAGGAAAAAACGGTATTAATTGATACGGTTGACCACAAATTTTGTTACGAATTTATCCAGCAATTAGAATTAGAAATTGACCTGAACAAAATTGATTACATTGTTATTAACCACGCCGAAGAAGACCACGCTGGTGCACTCGCTGCATTATTAAATAGAATTCCCAATACACCGATTTATTGTACTGAAAATGCCATTGATTCCATTGTCGGTCATCATCACCAGCCAGATTGGAATTTCAATGTCGTGAAGACGGGTGACAGTTTAGATTTGGGTAATGGCAAGCAGTTAGTGTTTATTGAAACGCCGATGTTGCACTGGCCTGATAGCATGATGACGTATATGACAGGTGATGCAGTGCTGTTTAGTAACGATGCATTCGGTCAGCATTATTGCGATGAACGTTTATTCAATGATGAAGTTGATACTAAAGAGTTGATGGATCAGTGCCTACGTTATTATGCCAATATTCTTACGCCATTCAGTGCATTAGTTACTGCCAAGATCAAAGAAGTATTAAGCTTAAATTTACCTGTTGATATGATTGCAACGGCGCACGGTGTGGTATGGCGTGACAACCCAATTCAGATTATTGAACAATATCTAACGTGGGCTGATAAATACCAAGAAGACCGTATTACTATTTTTTATGATTCAATGTCGAATAATACCCGGATGATGGCAGATGCGATTGCCCAAGGTATCCATGAGGTTGATAGTCAGGTAGCGGTGAAAGTATTTAATGTTGCGCGTCATGATAAAAACGAGATCTTATCCAATGCCTTTATTTCTAAAGGGGTGTTAGTTGGCTCATCAACGATGAATAACGTGATGATGCCGAAAGTCGCAGGCATGCTTGAAGAGATCACTGGTTTACGTTTTAAAAATAAAAAAGCCGCTGCATTTGGTAGCTATGGTTGGAATGGCGGTGCTATTGACCGTATCGAAAGCCGCTTAGAAGACGAAGGATTTGAGCGCTTTGAAAGTCTTAAAACGAAGTGGCGACCAGACGGTAAAGCAATATTAGCATGCCGTGAATATGGTCGCATGATTGCCATAGAGTGGGCACTAACCAGCGCGCCTGCTACTGATGTATCTGCATCTGCTGCAAATCAAACTGTTCCTGAACAAGTAGCACAAGAACCTGTATCAGGATCACAACCGCAAGCAGTTGCAAAGTCGATAGCAGAAAATTCGGTTGTTCAATTTGATATTGATGCTGGTATTGATGCTGGTATTGATGCTGGTATTGATGTCGATGTAAATAGCTCGATGTTATGTACAGTCTGCCAGTGGATTTATGATCCCGCGCAAGGTGAGGCGAATCAAGATGTTGCCTCTGGTACAGCATGGTCAGATGTACCTGAGTACTTCCTTTGTCCTGAATGTGGTTTAGGTAAGGATGTATTCGAAGAAATAAAAACCAAGAAGGCGGTAGCATGATAGGTGGTAATGAAAAATCAGTCGTTATCATAGGCAGTGGTTTTGCTGCCTATCAATTAGTTAAATCAATCCGTCGTGCAAATCAGCAACAAGCCATCATTGTCATCACTGGGGGTAATGGCGATGATTATGTTAAACCAGAATTGAGCCATGTATTTAGTAAAAAACTGACAGCGCAAGATATGGTTAAACAAAGCGGCGCAGAGTTTGCCGCAGAATATAATATTACCCTGATGAACCATACTCGTGTTGATGGCATTAATCGCACTGAAAAGACGGTGAGTTGTCAGGGTATCGACATTGCTTATGATAACTTGGTACTGGCAACGGGCGCGCAATCATTTGTGCCATTTGTTGATGGTGATGCGGCTAACGACATTATTACCTTGAATAGTCTAGATGAGTATCAGCAGTCACAAGATAAGCTGGTTGCGGCTAAATCAGTGTTGGTGGTTGGCGCGGGGTTAGTGGGTACTGAAATCGCGATGGATTTAGCCATTGCTGATTATAAGGTGATATTAAGTGATCGCGCTGATGCATTATTACCAAGTCTATTACCTGAATTTGTGTCATCTCAGCTTTATCAAACCATGAGAAGACAAGGGGTGGAATTACAACTGGGTAATGAGCTCAGTTGCATGACTAAAATAGACTCTGGCATTGCGGTTAGCTTTAAGAACGGGCATACCGCCAAAGTGGATAGTGTGGTGTGCGCAGCGGGGTTGAAACCTAATACGGCATTAGCCAGTCAAGCTGGTTTAGTGGTTAATCGCGGCATTGTGGTTGATAAACAGTTAAGCACCAATGATCCACATATCTTTGCCATTGGTGATTGCGCTGAGATTGACGGTAAACATTTAGCGTTTTTACAACCAATAATACTCAGTGCTAATACGTTAGCGAAAACCCTAACAGGTGCTGTGAGTGAAGTGATGTTTCCGGCGATGTTAGTTAAAGTGAAAACACCACTATTTCCAATTCAATTAAGCGGTAATACCGCCGCAAGTGATGCGAATTGGCAAGTAGAGTTGACGACATCGGGTATGACAGCAAAGGCTTATGATAGTGCAGAGCAACTTATTGGTTTTGTGGTGACGCAAGCGAATATGCCTGAAGCGTTTAAGTTATTACGCTTGTTGCCTAAGGTGATGAACTGATGAACTGATGAACTGATGAACTAATGTATCATTGAATTATTCATTCTAAAAAAACAACAGGTTTAAGTTATAAACCTGTTGTTTTTATCTCGCTAAATTGACTTGTTATACTGTTCTCGATGCCATTGGATGACTCGAACTCAGTTGGAGTAAGTCCCATAAATTACCATACAGGTCTTCAAATACCGCAACCGTACCATAATCTTGTTCTTGTGGTTCTCTAATGAATTTGATGCCATCAGATACCATGCGATTGTAGTCTCGCCAAAAATCATCTGTACTTAAAAACAGAAACACACGACCGCCGGATTGATTGCCGACGAAATCATCTTGTTCAGGCTTAGATGCACGAGCTAATAATAAAGTGACACCATTAGATCCAGGTGGTGAAACGACTACCCAGCGTTTATCTTGCTCTGCTTGATAAGTATCTTCAATGAGTTCAAATTTTAGCTTATTAACATAAAAATCAATTGCTTCATCATAATCTTTAACAACAATTGCAACGTGTATTATTGATTGTTTCAATCTGGAATTCCTTCATCTTCAGGTCGATAATTTTAACTTAATCTTACTTCAAGTAGCGGCTTTCTAAATGACGTCTAAAGTGCGCAGGGTTTAGTGTTTCGCCCGTTGCTTGCTTGACTAAATCGTTAGTGCTTAACAATGACGCATTTTGCCAAATGTTAGTTTTAAGCCAAGTGAAGATAGGCGATAAGTCGCCGCTAGTAATGATTGCCGAAACATCCATCTCTTGCTTAACCGTTGTCATGAACTGCGCCGCATACATAGCGCCTAGTGTATAAGACGGGAAGTAACCAAAGCTACCGTCGGTCCAATGCACATCTTGCATACAACCGTTGCGGTAATTACCTTTGGTGTCGACACCTAGGTATTGCTGCATTTTAAGTGCCCATAATTCTGGAATATCATCTACTTCGATATCGCCATTCATCAATGCTTGTTCAATTTCATAACGTAACATTACATGCGCAGGGTAAGTCACTTCATCGGCATCAACACGGATGAAATCAGGCTTTACGCGGGTATAACACTGGCTTAGGTTTAGCGGGTTATAAATAGCCGAGTCTGTACCATTGAATGCTTGTTTAATTTCTGGTGTTAGCAAAGTTAAAAACTCTTCGCTACGACCTAATTGCATTTCAAATAACAGACTTTGGCTTTCATGAATACCCATTGAACGTGCTTGGCCAACAGGTAAGTGGTTAAGTGCTGTTGGTAAGCCTTGTTCATAACGCGCGTGACCTGTTTCATGAACAACGCCCATTAAGCTTTGAGTAAAATCATCTTCTTCGTAACGCGTAGTAATACGTACGTCTGAAGATACGCCGCCGCAGAATGGGTGCGCTGATACATCAAGACGGCCGTGGTTAAAATCAAAGCCTAAAATACCCATGGTTTTTAAGCCTAATTGCTGTTGTGCAGCAATCGGGAAGTGACCCGTTGGCATGATGGTGTTGTCTGATTTTTGTTTTTCTTGTGCTGCTAGCGTTAGTTCAGGTAACCATGACTTAACGTCATCAAAAATCGGATCAAGCTGGGCGCTGGTCATGCCCGGTTCGTACAAGTCCATTAACGCGTCATAGTTGCTGCAGTTGTTGGCTTGTGCGCGAATACTGGCTTCTTCACGCGACAACTCAACCACTGTTTTTAAGTTTTTCGCAAAACCAGCCCAGTCGTTTTCTTTACGTTGGGTACGCCAAGCGTGCTCACATTTAGAACCTGCTAACGATTGCGCTGAAACTAATTCTTCAGGCACTATGTTAGCTTGCTGCCAGCTGCGAGCTATTTCCGCTAAGCTCGCTTGTTGTTCTGTCGATAATTGCTCTGACTGCGCTTGTTTAATTAAATCGGCAAGTTGTGGTGCTGTGCTTTGCTGGTGGATCATGACAGCAAGTTCAGCCATCGCTTCAGAGCGTGCTTGATTACCGCCAGAAGGCATCATTGCCGCTTGATCCCAACCACAAATAGAGGATAAATGGCTTAGGTTATGGATCTTTTTAAAATGTTTAGATAGCTGTTCATAGGCTGATTTTGTTGTCATGTTCATTCCAAAGTGGGATAAGAGGAAAGGGAGAATGCTAACCAGATTTGGCTAAAGTATTATTTACTATATTAGTTAACACTTTAAAGGGTAAAATTTGTTTTAACAAGGCAAATAAGTCGTCCTGAAATCACACTTTATATGATCATATTTACCCATGTTTGAGGTTAAGCCTCTTTAAAACGAGGTTTGATCATGCCCTTGACGTCTGTCTGTAGGGTAAAAATACAACCTGATAATGGTGATGCTGCGCGTTCACTCGCAGACATCTTTTCGCGGCCTGAAGTAATGAAAAGCGTGTTCATATCACGGCCTCCGAAACAGACCATGGTCGGATTTTTAACGGGGATTGGATATTCAGCTAAGATCTCGCCATTGGGTGAGATACGAATCACTTTAGCACCGCTAAACATCGCAACCCAGTAGCAACCTTCAACATCCATCGCTGCGCCATCTGGTCGGCCATAATCAGGTTCGAACCGTTTGAATGTTTCTCTGATGCCTGCATGACCAAATTCATCTAGAGGTGTACGATACATGACTCGGTTTGGTGTATCCGTTGTATACATCCATTGTTTATCAGGGCTAAACGCCAGGCCATTGGCACCGAGAATATCAGCGTGTATGACTTTGGTATTTAAATCTGCATCAACGCGACATAACAAGGCACCATTAAAATCTTTTGGTGACCAATATGTGCCAGCGTAAAAGCGGCCTAATTGATCTACGCCACCATCATTAAAACGAGCCAGCGCTGGATTGTTCGGGTTATCACAGACTTTTTTATCTAGCTGTCCATCGGCATCGGTTAAATAGATCCCTGTGCGCATTGCACAGATAAAACCAGCTGATTCTCTAAGCGCAAAGCTGCCGACTTCTTCAGCAAAATTTAATACGTGATGTTTTTTGGTTAATAGGTCATATCGGTGTATTTGTTTCTCTAAGATATCTGTCCAATATAAGCTTTGGCTTTGTTCACACCAGGTTGGGCATTCTGGTAAATGGCCGTTGTAATCAAATAACAGGTTTATATTATTCATATTCAGATACCTTTGTGTTGCTGGTTATCGTGATGTTCGTGTTTAGGCTTAGGTTTTGTTGATAGCGTTAATACGCGCTGATTTAACCTGATTTAACCTGATTTAGCCAAGATCCCATCTAATACGCGAAACGGTAAAATACGCTTTAATAAAGCAAATAAATAGGTTGGAAACGTCACGTAATAGCGTACTTTCGGTCGGTTACTTTCAATCGCATGAATTAATGCTTTGGTGACAGCTTCAGGCCCGAGGGTAAATTGATTGCTGACATCTTTTTTGGCCAAACGGCTGATTTGTTGTTGGTAGTCTTTAGCGTGCACACTGTTTTCAATATCAATGTGTTCTTGAAAAGCACTTAATGCGTTGGCTCTGAATTGGCTCACAATCGGTCCCGGTTCAATTAAGGATACCTTGATAGGTGAATCTCGTAGTTCTAAGCGTAGGGTATCTGTTAAACCTTCGATTGCGAACTTGCTGGCGTTATAGGCGCCGCGATATTTCATTGCCACTAAGCCTAAAACGGAGCTGTTTTGGATGATACGACCACGCCCATTAGCGCGCATTAACGGAATTATTTGTGTCGTCAGTTCGTGCCAACCAAATACATTGGCTTCAAATTGTTTACGCAGTGCATCTGTTGGTAAATCTTCAACAGCGCCTGGTTGGCCATAGGCTCCGTTATTAAATAACACGTCAATTTTGCCATCGGTGAGCTTAACGATATGCGCTACTGCTGCAGTAATGGATTTTGTCGAGCTTAAATCGAGTTGCACACTTTCAAAACCTTGGGCAATTAAAGCGGTTACGTCTGCTGGCTTTCTGGCTGTAGCAAAGACACGATAACCCGCGGCTTTAAGGGTGACAGCGCCGTGATAGCCGATCCCAGTCGAAGCTCCAGTGATGAGTACGGTTTGCATTTAAGTGTATCCTTGCGTTTTAAGCTGAATTAGTGGTTGATGTTTTAGTTCGATATTACGATTTATATCAATGCTGTGTGTGGTAGCAATGTAGTGTGGCATGAAATTCAGGCACAAAAAAGCCCGTGATTCAGTTAAAATTGAGTCACGGGCTGAAGCGCTATTTATGCTAACGAAGATTAACCTTGTTCTAGTAATCTACGTAGGTCAATAACCGCCGCGTTTGCGCGAGATAGGTAGTTTGCCATTACTAGCGAGTGGTTAGCAAAGATACCAAAACCAGCGCCATTTAAGATCATTGGGCTGCCTACAGGCTGTAGTGACGCTTCTAGTTCAAGGATGATTTGGTCAACACTTGCTAGCGCATTTTTCTTCTCTAATACGCCTTTAAAGTCAATACGTGCTGCTTTTAGATAGTGATACAGCGCCCAAGAAGAACCGCGAGCTTCCCAGAATACATTATCAATATCTAACCAAGGTGTTTTAACATTAGAACCTAATTCAGTGAATGTTGATTGTTCAGCACCAAGATCACCTGATAAATCAGTGTTGATACGGTATTGGCCAACAGACGCACTTAAACGTTGAGACAATGAACCAAGGCGTTTTTCAACTTGCTTAAACCATTCAGCAAGGTTATCGGCACGGGCGTAGAATTGTGCGTTTTTAGATTGCGAATCGTTTAATTTATCGAGGTATGTTTGCAGTTCAGCAATTGTTTTTTTGTATTCAGAGTTGGCATTGGTTGGGAATAAACGTGTGTGTTCAACATTTAACGAGCCGTGTGCTTTTTGTAGATCTTTATTTTCAGTTGATTGCGTTTGTGAACGGCTTAAGTCACGACGTAACACCAACATAAGGTCACGAGACTGTTCTAATAACCCATATTCCCATGATGGCATGTTATCCATCATGATTGCTGGTGGTAATACTGAGTTACTTAGGTAGCCGCCATTTTTTTCATTTAGTATTAGCAACGACTTAATCAGTGTTGCTGTAGTATAAGAACCAACTGCAATTTCGGCACTGTTTTTAGTCAGTTCTTCCGTAACACGTGTTGGACTAAAATTATCTGGTTCAACACTCCAATAAACTGAAGTGGCATAAAAGATAATGCTGACAGCAGCAATACCTGCAATGATTTTAGATTTACTCATGTGGTCGTTCCCTCGAATCATACGTTAAGTTTAGTAATGTTTACTCTAGTGTAACTCGCTGAAATGTTTGCAACAAGCGCAATCACAATATAAAACCTGCATACTTATAGAGTATAAAAATACATTATGATTTTTTGATCCTTACCACCTGCATAATGTCGACGTTAAACCCTGCAATTGTTTCTATTTCGGGATAGTAAGTGAGATTGACACGCGCTCCCGTTAACGATTGATAGACTTTTTTACGTTTAAATTTAAACGGCACCGTGTGACCTTGGATCATTACCGTATTGACAAACCAGTCATCTTTTTCGCGCTGTACGTGAGAGGTTACCTTTTGCAGTTCTGAATGAGTTAATCCAGCGTGTTTTTTGAGTAATTTATCGGGATCTGAAGCCATTTTCATTGTCTCGTCGTATTGCTGTTATATACATATCGTCGTTATGAACCATTATGAATGGTGGTGATCGTGACTTGATAATATCGATGCACAGGGATGAGTATATCTCAAAATAACGTTAAACTTTGTTTATTGACGCTATTTTTCAGGTTTACAGGTGTAAATATGATATAAACTAAGGGGTAATATTAACTCCCTTTCGATAATGATATTAGGGAAAACAGGGAGAACGATGTGAGACAAAATACACGTCACCAAAAAATAATTTCGTTGGTTAAGGAAGAAGGGTTCGTCAGTACTGAAGTGCTCGTTGAGCATTTTTCAGTAAGCCCGCAAACCATCCGTCGCGATTTAAATGAATTAGCTGAGAAGAATTTAGTGCGTCGCCACCACGGTGGTGCATCATTATTAGAAAGCAGTGTTGTTAACGATTCATATGTTAATCGCAAGCAAAAAACGGCTAAAGAAAAAATGAAAATCGCCCAGGCGATGGCTGAATTAATTCCAGATGGTTCATCATTATTTATTGATATTGGCACCACGTCAGAGGCGCTAGCGCGTGCACTATTAAATCATAGCAATTTACGTATTGTGACCAATAATCTTAATGTAGCCACTATTTTGATGCAAAAACCTGATTTCAGAGTCATTGTTGCGGGTGGTGAAGTACGCAATAAAGATGCCGGTGTAGTTGGCGAAGCGACCGTCGATTTTATCAAGCAGTTTAGAATGGATTTTGGCATTGTTACCATCAGTGGTTTAGATATGGATGGTTCATTGTTGGATTTTGATTATCAAGAAGTGCGAGTCACACAAGCGATCATCGAGTGCTCACAAGAAGTATTCTTACCCGTTGATCATACTAAATTCGGCCGAAATGCCATGGTCAATATTGGTAATATCAATCAGGTGAATAAGCTATTTACTGACATTGAGCCACCAGAAGAACTGGCTAAATTATTACAATTACATCAAGTCGAGTCTATCGTTTGTGAAGCGAGCTTAGAGCTTAGCGATATATAAGATTAGAATTAATATTAACGAGTTAAATAACTATTTTATTAAAGTATGTTATTTAATTCAGTACAGAGAAGGGAGAATCTCGTGATCCGTGTCGTGTTTAATCAAAAAGGTGGCGTAGGAAAATCAACCATCTGCAGTAATTTGGCGGCGATAGCAGCCTCAGAAGGCAAGCGCACTTTAATTATTGATTTAGATAGTCAATGTAATACCAGTGCTTATTTATTAGGGAATGATTATCGGGTTAATTTTAGTGTCGCGGAGTTTTTTGAGCAGACCTTAAATATCATCATGAAAGGGCGACCTTATCAGGATTTTATTACTCCGACCGCATTCCCTAATTTATCGATAATGCCTGCGTCTGAATTATTAGGTGAGTTGATTGTAAAATTAGAACAGCGTCATAAGATTTATAAATTACGTGACGCACTGGTTAAATTAAAGCGTGATTATGATGAAATCTATATTGATACGCCGCCAGCCTTTAATTTTTATAGTCTCTCTGCACTGATTGCGGCAGATAGCTGCTTGATCCCTTTTGATTGTGATGACTTCTCCCGCCGAGGTTTATACAGCCTGTTAGCGAATATTGAAGAAACACGACAAGATCATAATGATAAATTGCGGGTTGAAGGGATTGTGGTTAATCAATTTCAAGGGCAGGCCAGCTTACCTAAAAAATTGGTTGCTGAGCTCAGAGCGGAAGACTTACCGATTTTAAATACCTTGATCCACAGCTCTGTGAAAGTAAAAGAGTCACATAATATCTCCCAACCCTTGATCAATTGTGCACCTAAGCATAAAGTGACGCTGCAATTTTGTGATCTCTATGCCGAGATCTCTGCATAATATTAAATAAGTTATTTTTGAATCCCATATTGTCATACTCAATATGGGTTTTTTTATTCATTATCTTTTTAGGTGTCAGGTTTTTTTACATTGCCACTTAAGTTGTAAGTAAGGTGTTTATGACTGTCAGAATCAATGATTTAGAATCATTTTTTCGTAATATACAAAAAACGATTATCACGGCTTTTCAAGCGGAAGAAACCAATGGTGAGTTTATTGCCGATAATTGGACTAGCCATTTAGGTCAGGGTACAAGCTGTGTATTACGTGATGGTGAAGTATATGAAAGTGCGGGTGTGAACTTTTCGATGGTGAGCGGTGATAAATTACCGGCTGCTGCATCGGCTAAGCGTCCACAATTTACAGGTATGGCATATCAAGCGATGGGCGTATCTGTGGTTGTTCATCCACGTAATCCACATGCACCAACAAGCCATGCGAATGTACGTATGTTCATGGTAACAGATGATGATGGCCAGCAGCATTGGTGGTTAGGCGGTGGGTTTGATTTAACGCCAATTCATTTATATGCTGATGATGCACGTCACTTCCATACTGCGGCTCGTGATGCTGTCGCGCCATTTGGTGATGATTTGTATACTAAATTCAAACAAGATGCAGATGAATACTTCTATATGCCACATCGTGAAGAGTACCGTGGTATTGGCGGTATTATTTATGATGATCTGAATGAATGGGATATCGAAAAAAGTTTAAGCTTTATCGAATCTGTAGCGAAAGGTTACACCCAAGCGTATGCGCCGATTATCGCTAAGCGTAAAAATCAGCCATATACAGAGCAAGAGCGTGAATTCCAATTGTTCCGTCGTACCCGCTATGTCGAGTTTAACTTGATTGTTGACCGAGGCACTATTTTTGGTTTGCAAAGTAAAGGCCGTACCAAATCAATTTTGATGTCGATGCCACCACTGGCCAGTTGGCACTACGATGATTTAGCACCACAGAACGACGCGCAGCAAGCGTTAGTTGATGTGGTCGCCAACCCACAAACTTGGATATAATTTTTATTTAAACCACGCTTCATACCGTGGTTTTTTTATAGACTAACGTCGACCGAATAGCAGATGATGTTTGATTTGCTATTCTTGTTAAACCCTAATGATAAAGTGAAGTCATAATGAGAATTATAGTTTTATTGTTGATGTTATTGGTGCCGAGTCTTTCTTTTGCACAAGCATCCTCGTCATCAACTGTGTCACCAAAACTCGCTACCCAAGAAGTAATTTCGCCACAAATAGAAAAGTTGAATAAGCTCGATAATGACATTTCGGTGTTATACGGTGAATCGCAAACGATGACTGGCTCGGCGAAAGATGTCGTACGGTTACAATTATTAAATAAAAATGATGCGTTGCGAGAAGTCATTCAAGAGCTTATTAATAAGCGTACTGATGAAACGCACGATATCTTATTGAAGCAGGTTAATCAGCAGGTTAAATTTATTTCAGATGCGTCTATTTATCTGTTAAATAAAATCGCAACAACTGAAAAAGCCTTAGAAAAAGAAACTAATGAAGGTAAATTATTAGCGCAAAAGACGTTGGATGAATCACGTCGTTTTTCAACACGATTATTAGCGGATCAATGGACTAACTACCAGTGGTTAAAGTTGCTTGATCAACCATCGCCGGAAAAAGAGCAAGCGTTAATCAGTGATATAGAACGTCGCCTTGGTTTTATGTCAGCCTCTTTGATCTTTGATAATCAGCAAGAAACGTTGTTAAGTAAGCAACTTAAGTCGGCAACGGAAGGTGAAAAAACCGCTGTTCAGCTTGAACATATCCTTGCCCAGCGTAAAGTGAGTAATGATATTATCACGTTACAATTTTTGGTAACGCTTGCTGATAAAATGTCTTTAAATACGACGCAATACAAACAGCAGTTGTTTGAAGCAACGGGGACATTGACGGACGAGTTACTTAATGTTGATCTCATCTTATCGATTATTTCTACTTGGGGCGAGGGAGCTTCCGAGTGGTTAACGAGTAATGCGCCGGAATTAATATTTAAATTATTACTCTTCATTGCGATAATTTTAGTTTTCCGTTGGTTTAAAAAACTCACCCGTAAAATGGTGAAAAGAGCAGTATCGTCACCAAACTTACAATTATCGCGTTTGATACAAGACTTCTTTACGTCGATGTCGGGTAATATTGTATTTGCGATTGGTTTGCTTATCGCACTTTCGCAAGTCGGGGTTGATTTAACTCCCATCCTGACTGGTTTTGGTGTTGCAGGTTTAGTTATTGGTTTTGCATTGCAAGATACTTTATCTAACTTTGCCTCGGGTATGATGCTACTGATTTATCGTCCATTTGATGAAGGTGATTTTGTTGAAGCGGGTGGTGTATCAGGTAAAGTTGCTCATATGAGCCTAGTGAATACCACGATCAAAACCTTTGATAACCAAGTGATCATCGTGCCAAATAGCAAAATATGGGGCGATATTATTAAAAATATTACCCATGAACGTGTTCGCCGTGTTGATATGGTTTTTGGTATTGGTTATAGCGATGATATCGCTTTGGCTGAAACGGTGTTAGCAGATATTGTGCTAGCACATGAACTTGTATTGAAGAACCCTGAAACGATTATCAAGCTGCATACACTTAATACTTCCTCGGTTGACTTTATAGTCCGCCCCTGGGTGAAAACCGAAGATTATTGGGATGTGTACTGGGATATCACCCGCGAAGTGAAAGTACGTTTTGATAAAGAAGGTTTATCAATTCCATTCCCACAGCAAGATGTGCATTTGCATATGGTCGATAAAGCCGCAGAATAATTATGCGCTATAGCGTTAAGTTTCGTTACTGTTGCGATGGCTGGACTGTTAATAGTAAGGGTAACGAGACTTCATATGATGGTGAACTATTATTGATAACAATTGGAGAAGTGTAAATGAATAAAATACTCTTAATAATTTTGGCTATATTCTTACCGCCAGTCGCTGTATTTTTAAATAATGGCGTAGGTAAAGATTTACTAATTAATATTTTACTGTGTTTTCTGTTTGTTATTCCAGGCATGATCCATGCGCTTTGGTTGGTACTGAAGTAGCTGTTATTAGGCGGTCTTTATTAGGTATAAGTTTAGTTCGATCTTATATGTTTGGAAAAATCTTTAATGATTGCCGCCGTCGTACCCCATATCGGATATTTTCCCCAGGGCATAAATGTCACCTCACGATACTTGCCCTTAAATAAGCTCTTTTCAATAATATGATTATCATTATCAAGTAAAAAAGCTAACGGCACTTCAAAAATTTCATCTACTTCATTGGGATCAATTTTAGATTGATAATCACTGTCAACCACGGCTACAACTGGCGTAACATAATAACGACTAATGGTAGGGCGGCTAGGCAGCGTACCTAATACGGTAATTTTATCGGCTGGAATACCGATTTCTTCATGGGTTTCACGTAATGCAGTGGCAATGGATGAACTATCTGTTTTTTCAGTTTTACCACCCGGCAGCGCTATTTGGCCACTGTGATGACGTAAATGTGATGCACGACGAGTCAGAATGAGGTTGAGTTGTTGCTCGCGTTCAACAATAGGAAACAGCACGGCAGCAGGGGTAAAGACTTTAGTGAGTTTACTGATTGACTGATCACTTGGTGATAGTATAAAACGTGAAGTTAACGAATTAATATCCATATGCGTCCCTGTAACTTATGCTGTAAATCTACGTAATTTAGCGCATCCACTGATTAATGGTGCTTGATTAACTAAAATACGGAATGGTTAATTTAAAGTATAGGTAATATTTTACCTAATTTATCAAATGTTTCTTGATATTCTTCTTCGACGACCGAATCGGCAACAATACCGCCGCCTGCCCAACAGTATATCTCACCGCGTTCACACAACAATGTACGAATGGTTATGCTGCTATCCATATGACCATGTGCTGAAATATAACCGATACTACCGCAATAAAGTGAGCGACGATGTGGCTCTAATTCTTCAATGATTTGCATTGCTCGAACCTTAGGAGCGCCAGTGATAGAGCCGCCAGGGAAACAAGCGCGTAATAATTCACTTGGTTGTTTATCTACAGGCAGTTTACCTGTAATGGTACTAACAAGATGATGCACTGCCGGAAAACTCTCGATATCAAATAGTTTCGGCACGCTAACCGAACCCGGTATGGCAATTTTGCCAATATCATTTCGCAGTAAATCGACAATCATTAAGTTTTCAGCACGGTCTTTTTCGGCAATTTTTAATGCTTGTGCGTTGGCCAAGTCAATTTTTGGATCTTGGCTACGTGGGCGCGTGCCTTTAATTGGTTTGGTTTCAATATTGCCATCGTTCACTTGGATAAAACGTTCCGGTGAAATAGATAATACGGCTTTATTTTCTAAACGCATAAATGCGGAGAAGGGCGCTTTGTTATGCTGACTTAAGGTGCAGTAAGCTTGCCACTCATCACCTTGGTATTGATTATTAAAGCGCTGGGCTAAATTAATTTGGTAGCAATCACCAGAGCGTAAATAGGCTTGTATCTGAGCAAATTTGTGGTGATATGCTTGCTCTGACATATTCGATTGCCAGCTGCTTTGTAGCTCAAAGGCTGATGTGGGTGTTTGGTTTACTGCTGTTTTCTCCGCAAGTTCTTGGTCTATTACTGCTTGGCCAACGCCACGTTCAATTAACCAATCATAGCGTTGTTGCCAAGCTTGCTCTGCGTTATCGCTAAATTGGATTTGCCATGCTTGCTGAGATTGAATATTCACCACAATTGCCCAATCGTATAAGCCCACTGCCATGTCAGGGAAGTGCAAATCATTGCTAGCAAGGTTACCTATGTTTTCAATGTTACGGCCAAGATCGTAACCAAAGTAACCCAGTGCTCCGGCAATAAAAGGTAACTCGATATCCAGGGAATGCGAAGGTAATTCACCAATGAGCTGTTGATTCAGGGTCTGCAATACAGCAAAGGAATCGTCATTGGTGACCATTTCACCACTGGCTTGATTTATGGTGGTTTGCTTATCTTCTGTCACTAGCGTTGCGATGGGCTCGGCAACAATAATATGGAATCGACTATCAATGTGATCGGCAGATCCTGACTCGAGTAAAATTGACCACGGTGCATGACTTAGCGGGGCAAAAAATGCGTGAATGCCGTTGCTAGGAAAGGCAATGGGTTTTATTACAAGTGATTTCATTAGTACAGCATATCCCTAAATTTTGATGCGCGCAGATTATCACAATTAAGGCGATTAATCTTGAACGATATGTGCCCTAGAATGAAAACCGTGTTGCTATAAAGTTGTGCTGCTGTTGTTATTTAGTATGGATTAGATGCATTTTTAGTGGAGAGAAGTGATCAGCAAAGGTATGATAGAGGCAGATTTAGAACCACATATCTTATTGTTAACTAGGTTGAGGCGTAATCGCGTCTTAATCATGATAAATATAATAATCAGTTAACACAGTGAGTAAGCAAAAGGGAGTTGACCATGAGTACAGTTATCCGTAAAGCGGACTTTATCGACAGTATTGCAGATTCACTACAATACATTTCATATTACCATCCGCTTGATTTTATCCAAGCAATGGAAAAAGCCTACAATGCAGAAAAAAGCCAAGCCGCTAAAGATGCGATTGCGCAAATTCTAATTAACTCTCGCATGTCTGCGGAAGGTAAACGTCCAATTTGCCAAGACACTGGTATTGTTACCTGTTTCGTTAAAATTGGTATGAACGTGCAATGGGAAACAGATCAAACTGTGCAAGAAATGGTAGATGAAGGCATTCGTCGTGGTTACGCTTTTGCCGGTAATCCATTACGTGCATCGATCGTTGCAGATCCCGCTGGTGCGCGTAAAAATACCAAAGACAATACGCCTGGTGTAGTGCATGTCGAAATGGTACCTGGCGCGAAAGTGGAAGTGATGATCGCAGCGAAGGGCGGCGGTTCTGAAAATAAAAGTAAGATGGTTATGTTGAACCCATCAGACGACGTCGCTGCGTGGATTGAAAAAACCGTACCAACGATGGGTGCTGGTTGGTGTCCACCGGGTATGCTAGGTATAGGCATTGGCGGCACAGCTGAAAAAGCAGCAGTAATGGCTAAAGAGTCATTAATGGAACCAGTTGATATTCACGAGTTAATGGAACGTGGCGCGGAAACGACTGACGAAAAAATGCGTTTAGACATTTTTGATCGTGTGAATAAACTCGGTATTGGCGCGCAAGGTTTAGGTGGTATGGCGACGGTATTGGATATCAAGATCAAATCTTGTCCAACACACGCAGCATCAAAACCAGTAGTGATGATCCCTAACTGTGCAGCGACACGTCATACCCACTTTACGCTTGATGGTTCAGGTCCTGCAGAACTGCATGTGCCGAAATTAGAGGATTGGCCAGAAGTAACATGGGAAGTAAGCGATAGTGTTCGCCGTGTTAATGTGAATGACATTAAACCTGAATCAGTGCTGGAATGGAAAACAGGCGAAACAGTCTTGTTGTCAGGTAAGATCTTAACCGGTCGTGATGCGGCACATAAGCGCATTAAAGACATGCTAGATAAAGGCGAAGGTCTACCTGAAGGGGTTGATTTCACTAATCGCTTTATCTATTACGTGGGTCCAGTTGATGCTGTGGGCGATGAAGTTGTAGGCCCTGCTGGTCCAACAACTGCAACACGTATGGATAAGTTTACCGATACTATGTTAGAACAGACGGGTTTATTAGGCATGATCGGTAAATCGGAACGTGGTCCTGCGACAGTTGAGAGCATCAAGAAGCATAAAGCCGTGTATTTAATGGCTGTTGGTGGTGCTGCTTATCTTGTATCAAAAGCGATTAAAAAGTCCCGTGTTGTTGCGTTTGAAGACTTAGGTATGGAAGCCATCTACGAATTTGATGTGGTTGATATGCCAATGACTGTTGCGGTAGATACTAACGGTGTATCTGCCCATGTCGAAGGTCCAGCTATCTGGAAAATAAAACTGAATGAAGAAAGCTAAATAAAAGAACAGCGTTATTCGTTAGTGTTTTAAAAACTGTTTGAGTATAAATAAAGCGGCAACTTAGGTTGGCGCTTTATTCATTTCTAATGGTGCTATATTTAAGGATGAAGAGGATAAATATCGGCGCTCGTGTCTATCCTTAACCCTTAATTTGGCTACTCACTAATGGGTGCTTTTAAATTTATCATCGTAGAAAAATGCGAAGTAGGACAAGTTCAAAACATTTGTTTCAAACATTTGTTTACATTGTGTTGACATTTTGTCCGTCAGAACGTAATTTTAAAACGTTCGTTTAAAAAGGGTTAATTATGGTTAGTAAGTTGGATACAAAAACTCGCATTCTAGATGCAGCCGAAAGCTTGTTCGCAGAACACGGGTTTTCAGATACTTCTTTACGCTTGATAACTACACGAGCAAGTGTGAATTTGGCATCCGTTAATTATCATTTTGGTTCTAAGAAAGAATTGATTCAGGCGGTTATCGCCCGACATCTCGAACTCTTCATGCCCCTACTGAATGAGAAGTTAACAGCCTTATGCACACAAGTTGAAAAACCATCATTATTAGATGTGTTTAACAGTTTTGTTGATCCGCTATTAGCGTTAGAACAACAAAGTAAAAATGGTACCGTGATCTTTATGCAACTGCTCGGACGAAGTTATACCGATGAGCAAGGGCATTTACGTTGGTACACAACAACGCATTATGGTGAAGTCTTAGCCAACATAACTAAGGCTTTATTGAAAGCGAACCCAGCGTTGTCATCGCAAGAATTATTTTGGCGATTACATTTTACCTTGGGTACGGCCGTATTTACCATGGGCTCGAGTGGCGCATTGATGGATATTGCTAAAGCAGATTTTAATCAAGATATTGATGTCGAGGGACTAATCCGAAAAGTGATCCCTTATTTGGCATCAGGAATGAATACCTCAACAGAAACTACAAGCATGTAGATGCAATTCAGTTATTTTGATGTTGTGAGTACAGCACCAAAATGATGAAACAAAAGGAAATCGTTATGAGCGCAATGAGTGAATTTAGAAAAAATAATATCACAGCACCATTATTTAAAGTGTTTAAGAAGATCTTGCCACCGCTTTCGCAAACAGAGCAGGAAGCAATGGAATCTGGTAGTGTTTGGTGGGATGGTGATTTATTCGCAGGTAACCCTGATTGGAATAAAATGCTTAGCTACCCAACACCTAAGTTAAGTAAAGATGAGCAAAGCTTCATTGATAACGAACTTAAAACATTAATGGCGATGCTGGATGATTATAAAATCGTTCATGAAGACCGTGACTTACCAAAACCAGTTTGGGATTTCATTAAATCAAACGGTTTCTTTGCGCTTATCATTCCAAAAGAATACGGCGGTAAAGCATTCTCTGCTTACGCGAACTCAACAATTGTAACAACAATTGCGACACGTAGTTTATCTACGGCGGTAACGGTAATGGTACCTAACTCATTAGGTCCTGGCGAATTACTTGCGCATTATGGTACACAAGCAGAAAAAGATCGCTGGTTACCAGGTCTAGCAAATGGAACTGAAGTACCATGTTTCGCACTGACTGGTCCCGAAGCGGGTTCTGATGCTGGTGGTATTCCAGATATGGGTCGCGTTGTTAAAGAAGAATTTGAAGGTAAAGAAACACTGGGTATCCGCGTATCGTGGAGCAAGCGTTATATTACCTTAGCACCGGTTGCGACTGTACTTGGTCTAGCATTTAAACTACAAGATCCAGATGGCCTGCTGGGTGATAACCTGGATATCGGTATTACTTGTGCATTAATCCCAACATCACACGAAGGTGTTGAAATTGGTGATCGCCACTTCCCTATGGGTCTAGCATTCATGAACGGCACCACTTATGGTGATGATGTATTCATTCCGATGGATTGGGTTATCGGTGGTGCTGATCAAGTGGGTAAAGGCTGGCGTATGCTGGTTGAGTGTTTATCTGCTGGTCGTGGTATTTCTTTACCTGCACTGGGTACAGCATGTGGCCACTTAACGGCGCGTATGACGGGTGCTTACTCATTTGTTCGTAAACAGTTCGGTTTATCAATTGGTAAATTTGAAGGCGTGCAAGAGTCACTAGCACGTATTGGTGGTTTAACTTACCAACTTGAAGCAGCGCGTAAATTTACAACAGGTGCCCTAGATCTAGGTCAAAGCCCTGCAATTGTAACGGCAATCTCTAAGTACCACATGACTGAAATGGCGCGTACAGTGATTGATGATGCGCTTGATATTCAAGCGGGCAGCGGTATTCAATGTGGTCCTAAAAACTACCTAGCACACGCTTACTGGGGTATCCCTGTAGCAATTACGGTTGAGGGTGCAAATATCCTGACACGTAACCTAATGATATTTGGTCAAGGCGCTACACGTTGTCACCCATATGTACTGGGCGAATTACAAGCAGCTGCAAATCCAAATGAGAAAGAAGGTCTAGATCAATTTGATGAGCTGCTACTGAAACATATTGGTTTTGGTGCGAAGAACTTCTTTGGTGCATTAGGTCAAGGTCTTACTGGTGGCGCGCTTAACTCTGCGCCAGTATCGGGTCCAACGAAGCAATACTACAAGCAATTAACTCGTATGAGTAAAGCATTAGCATTGTGTGCTGACGTATCTATGTTAGTACTTGGCGGTGACTTGAAACGTCGTGAAATGATTTCTGCACGTTTGGGTGATGTACTAAGTAACTTATACCTAGCATCTGCAACCTTGAAACATTTTGAAGAGCAAGGTCGTCAAGCTGAAGATCTACCTATGTTGTCTTGGGCTGTTGAACGTAACTTGTTTGAAATCGGTAAAGCATTTACTGGTTTCTTCCAAAACTTCGGCAACAAAGGCATTGCAGGTACATTGAAAACGGTGGTATTCCCATTCGGTATCAACTACAAAATGCCTGCTGATGATACAGCGAAAGCAATTTGTGAAGTACTTATTAAACCAAGTGAAGCACGTGACCGTCTAACGCACCTTTGTTATGTTGGTGATGAGAAAGATGCAAACACTGCAATTTACGATATGGAATCTGCATTCCAAGCTATGTACAAAGTACAGCCAATTGAGAAGAAAATCGCGATTGCGGCATCGAAAGGTACATTGCCACGTAAATTAGCTGCAAAAGTTGCTGCGCCGCTTGCTGTTGAAAAAGGTATCATCACTCAAGTTGAAGCGGATGAACTATTAGCTGCTGATGCATTACGTTTTGCTGCGATTAACGTTGACTCGTTCACGCCTGAAGAGTTTGCTGGTATTTCGACAGTAACAAAAAACGATAAGGTGGCTTAATCTCACGATTAACAACAACGTTAAAATCTAGCTTACGGGTTAGATTTTGAATAAAGAATAAAGAATAAAGAATAAAGAATAAAGAATAAAGAATAAAGAATAAGAAACCGAGGCTATATAAAATAGACTCGGTTTTTTTATGCCTGTTCATTTTATACAAATTAACGGCATTAATTCATACCGTTAACCTTGCCGATAAACTGACTTATTTAACGGTTAGGATCTTGCTGGTATTGGTTGAACCAACCGTGTCCATTTTATCACCTAGCGTTAGCAAAATAATATCACCTGCTTTAACTTGGCCTGTTTCTTTTAGTACCGCGTAAGTCCCTTCAACGATTTGCTCTTGTGATAATCCTTCAGTGTTAAACTGTAAAGGTGTTACACCACGGTATAATGCCGTTGCGTTTAACGTCTTCTGATGTGGAGACAATGAGAAAATAGGTAAACCTGAACTGATGCGAGACATCAATAACGGTGTGGTACCTGATTCACTTAATGCTACAATTGCTTTAACACCTGCTAGGTGGTTAGCTGCATACATAGTCGACATGGCAATTGTTTCTTCGATTGAGTCGAATGTGTAATCAATACGGTGATTCGATACATTAACGCTTGGATGCGTCTCTGCGCCTAAGCACACTTCAGCCATAGCCTTAACTGTTTCGACGGGGAAATCACCCGCAGCAGTCTCTGCAGACAGCATTACCGCATCGGTACCATCAAGTACCGCATTT
The DNA here is from genome assembly GCF_008931805.1 of Moritella marina ATCC 15381. GTDB lineage: Bacteria > Pseudomonadota > Gammaproteobacteria > Enterobacterales > Moritellaceae > Moritella > Moritella marina. The sequence continues at coordinate 257,731 of NZ_CP044399.1, forward strand.
GCCACGTCCATTACTTCAGCACGTGTTGGCATTGGGCTAGTGATCATTGATTCCATCATTTGCGTAGCCGTGATCACAACGCGGTTATATTTACGTGATAAGTTGATTAATGATTTTTGTACACCAACCAAGGCTGCATCACCAATTTCAACACCTAAGTCACCGCGCGCAACCATGATTGCATCCGATGCTAGGATGATTTCTTTCATTGTTTCTTTTGTTGCAACCGTTTCTGCACGCTCAACTTTGGCACAAATTTTTGCATTTGAGCCTGCAGCACGTACGAGTTCACGCGCGTAATTAATATCAGCACCGTTACGTGGAAAAGAGACTGCAACGAAATCAACGTCAATTTTTGCCGCTGTAATAATGTCTGCTTTGTCTTTATCTGTAAGCGCTTCAGCAGATAAACCACCGCCTTGCTTATTGATGCCTTTATTATTTGATAATGGACCTGCCACTGTGACTTCAGTGTGGATCTGTTGACCGTTAATTTCGATTACTTTTAATTGTACGCGACCATCATCTAATAACAGCACGTCACCGGCGAATACATCACTTGCTAGTTCAGGATAATCGATACTCACGCACTGGTTAGTACCCGCTGTTTTATCAAATGTTGCATCTAGGCAGAATTTGTCACCTAGGTTTAAATTAATTTTACCTTCAGCGAATTTAGATACACGGATTTTAGGGCCTTGAAGATCACCTAAAATAGCCACGTGTTTGTTATGTTTTTTGGCAATCGCACGTACATCTTCTGCGCGTTTAATATGGTCTTCGGCGTTACCATGAGAAAAGTTCATACGTACCATATTGGCACCAGCAAGAATAATTTTTTCTAGATTATTATCACGATCAGTTGCTGGACCTAAAGTGGTTACAATTTTAGTACGACGTAACATAATGACTCCATATGAGTAATGAGATTATTTATTTGTGTTGTTTAAGCGTTGTCAGACAAAAGGTAGTCTTCAATAGTTTTAGTATGCAAAGGATTGATGACGCTTTGGTGACAATAAATTAAAAGAGCGATAGGGATATAAAAATGGCCACGTATGAGTGGCCATTTTGGTATTAATCTATTTTATTGAAGCGTGAATCTTTGATTGCTGATTTCACTTTCTTCAAATTTTCGCGGAATTTATCACCACGGCGTAATGTGAAGCCGGTTGCGAGTACATCGACCAGTACTAATTGCGCAACACGTGATGCCATTGGCATATATACGTCGGTATCTTCCATCACATCAAGTGAAATAACTAAATTAGAATATTCCGCTAACGGTGAATCTTGTGCTGTAATACCAATAACGATGGCATCATTTTCACGTGCTAGTTTTGCCACATCAACCATACTCTTAGTACGGCCTGTGTGTGAGAACAATACTACGACTGAATCTTCAGTACTGTTAATGACGCTCATGCGTTGCATCATGATGTCATCAAAACAAATCACGGGTACGTTGAAACGGAAAAACTTGTTTTCCGCATCACGTGCAACCGATGCTGAAGCACCTAAACCAAAGAACGAGATCTGCTTTGATTGGATTAATAGATCAACCGCTTTATTAATCACTTCTGGATCTAGGCTGTTTTTTGCTGAGTCTAAGTGCGCAATTGTCGTTTCAAATATTTTTTGTGTGTAAACTTCTGGACCATCGTTGGCCTCTACGTTTCTGTTTACGTACGGCGTACCGTTCGCCAAGCTCTGCGCTAAATGCAGTTTAAAATCAGGGTAGCCTTTGGTATCTAAACGGCGGCAAAAACGATTTACAGTCGGTTCACTGACATCTGCAACTTTAGCAAGTGTCGCAATACTTGAATGAATAGCAGATTGCGGAGATTCTAGAATAACATCAGCAACCTTTTTTTCAGACTTACTGAATATTTCTAAATTTTGGATTATTTTTTCGAGCATACTCATGATATTTTCCTGGCAAGCTCCGCAATGGGCGCATGATGAAAGTGATTAAGATAAATGCGAATCTATAGCGGCATTATAAACCTTACTGAATATTTATTACGTCAATTATGTAAAAAATATGAACTAAGTCGAACTATTATTACATTTTTTAATTATTTTTAGCATAGTTAAACGGCCTTTTGTGATTTTATTACAATGAAAATGGCCTGGACAGCACAAATATAGCGCGAATGCTGCCTTTGTCGGCAGAGAATATGTAGGTTTATAACTAATTATGGTCGTAATATATTTTCAATAAAGTAATAAAATTGCATCAACAATCATGTGCTATACCTACAGTAAGTCTTATTCATTAATTAGGGAGCATTTTATGATCAGTACCTTTGACATGTTTAGTATTGGGATCGGGCCATCTAGCTCGCATACTGTTGGCCCTATGCGCGCTGCATTTGATTTTTTACAGCACCTTAAAGCGCTCGATAATCGACAATCGATAGTCAGCATTAATGTAGCTTTGTTTGGATCGTTAGGGCAAACAGGGGTTGGTCATGGCAGCGATATCGCCGTTATTTTAGGTTTAGCGGGTCATGAACCGGATCGTATCGATTCAGAACTAGTCCCCTCGATCTTATCGACCATCGAAGCAGATCAGGGGATTAACTTAGCCGATATTGGTTTTGTGCCTTTTTCGCGTACTGAGAACATCATATTACATCAACGTAAAACCTTGTCTTACCACAGTAACGGCATGACTATCACGGCATTGAGTAGCGATGATACCTTACTCAGCAAGACTTATTATTCTATTGGTGGCGGTTTTATTCTTGATCATGACCATATAGATAAACCTTTAGAAGAAAATGCACAGACGCCAGCTAAATATAAATTTGATAGTGCTGAAGAGCTACTTGCTACGTGCCGTGCAAACGGTTTGTCGATTGCTAAGCTGATGTATGAGAATGAGCGCCAATTAAATACTGATGCTGTTATCGATGAGAAACTATTAGCACTACACGATATTATGGTCGATTGTATTCAACGAGGTTGTCGAAATGACGGTATCTTACCGGGCGGCTTAAATGTGCGCCGTCGAGCCCCCGGACTGTTTGAGAAGTTACAAGCGCCGGAAGCTAAAGATGATACCTTCCACGGCATGGATTTCGTCAACATGTATGCGATGGCGGTGAATGAAGAAAATGCCGCAGGCGGACGCGTGGTGACAGCGCCGACCAATGGCGCTGCAGGCATTATTCCTGCCGTCATGTATTTTTATGATCAATTCGTGAGTCCGTTAACGGAAGACAAAATTAAAACCTATCTACTTACTTGTGCAGCAATCGGTACCTTATATAAGAAAAACGCCTCTATTTCTGGTGCTGAAGTTGGCTGTCAGGGGGAAGTTGGTGTCGCTTGCTCTATGGCCGCTGCTGGATTGACTGCCATTAGAGGTGGCACGTTAGAGCAAGTTGAGCATGCAGCTGAGATTGGCATGGAGCATAACTTGGGCTTAACGTGTGATCCTGTTGCAGGTTTAGTGCAGATCCCATGTATCGAACGTAATGCGATTGGCGCGGTGAAAGCGATTAATGCCTCGCGTATGGCGCGTATGGGCACTGGCGATCACAAAGTATCACTTGATCAGGTGATTAAAACGATGAAAGCGACGGGTGATGATATGAAAAATAAATATAAGGAAACGTCGAAAGGGGGTCTAGCGATTAATGTAACGGTTTGTTGAGCTAAAGGACGATATAAAGTTTTTGTACGCAGTATTGCTACGACTTAAACGTCATACCAAGTGTAGAGAACGAACCTCGAGTACGGCCTAACTTGTCATAAGTGATATTGTTACGTGAGCGACTGCGGATAATAGTATCACCTAGTCGTTTGGTATTACGTAAATTGAGCTCTATCAGCTTGCCGTTAATATCGTTTAATTCTTGGCATTGAGTGAGTTCGGTTTCAATTTGTTGTTTTTGCGGGAGATAGGTCGATAGTAATTCTGCAGCATCAGCATGCTGGCTGATTTTGACATCAAGTTCGGCAATGTGTGTTATTTGCTGTTGTTTATCTTGACTGATCTTTTCTAAAGCTGTGACATCACGTGACTCTAACGCCGATTTTTCAGCCGTTAGTAGAGCCATTAATTGTTCTACATAAGATACTTGTAAACCAAGTAATTCAGGTAACGTTTTTATTGTCATCTCTATCTATAGTGCACTGGTTATGCGAGTAAAGTTTCGAAGTTAGACATATTCTTTGCTAATTTATTGGCATCAACTTGATAGCTGCCATCAGCAATGGCTTTTTTCAAACTTTCTACTTTAGACTCGTTAACGGGTGTACCTTGAGCTAAATCATGTTCCATAGCGGTCAAACTTTTGGCTTGTGATGTGATGTTAACCGAGTCACCTTGCGCGATCCGTTGCGGTGAAGTTTGCGTCGCATTATCACCACTTACGTTGGCTTTTTGCTGCGTACTTCTCGCTTGATCAAGCTGGAGACTACGATTATTTAAATTGGTTAAGTTTATGGCCATTTCTCTACCTATTGCATAGTAAACAGGTGTACTAAAATATTATCGACCCTTGATAATAAAACTTTAGCATAATTTAATAGTTTATTTGGATAATGCCTGCTGCTTGGACAATACCTGAAACGATTCGTTTCGATTTTGTGTTGCGCACATTGATTTTGTCGCCAAGCACGCCATTAGACAAAGCTACACCAGCTGTTTTTACAGTTAAATTTCCCACTGAGCTGGTAATTGTAACGCTTTCCCCTTTACACACAAGACAAATATCCCGTGTTGAGATCATTTGCCCACTCGAAAGTTGGCGTTTTAGGCGTGCTCTATTTACAAAGGCCAAGTCAGATATATAACCCGAGCGTAATAATACCCGGTTCATATAATCTATTTTAGTATTGTTTTTAGTTAATAGGCTACCTTTTGATAATGGTCGGTTACTGACCACGACTGGCACTAGTCGAATAATCTTTACCGGTACATGAAGTTGCCAATTATCAGTATTATCACAACGTATTCTAACGGTTGCAGAGCGTTGTAAGCTTTTATTACCGACTAATTCCGCGGCCATGTTACCTTCGCACTGAGTTACTGTTATCCTGCGATCAATTTTAGTGACTTCTATGCTGACTCTTTCATTCTCGTTACTAAATAGTTGCGCTTTGATAAAAGATTCCGCAAACTCTTCAAGAACTTGATGTTTATCTGTTTTTGCGTACGCATATGGTAAATGGCTTGCTAAACTTAAGCTGTATAAGAATAGCAATGAGAAAAAATATTTAAACATTTAGGTTTCTAAGCCGATATAAGATTAAAGGTTACGTATAAAGTGATTTGAGGGCCAATTTTTTGACTTCTTTATACCGTAAACGACAATATAACTGGATAATACAGTGGTAAGAGCAATATTTAAGCCACTTTGATGATAATAGCTACTTTAGCTGAGGATGAATAATGGCAGGATTACTTGATACGGTCAATCAACGCACACAACTCGTGGGGCAAAACCGTCTAGAACTACTTATGTTTCGCTTAAACGGACGTCAGCGTTTCGGCATCAATGTATTTAAAGTGAAAGAAGTACTGCAATGCCCACCATTAACGATCTTACCTAAGCTAAATAGTGTTGTGCGAGGGGTTGCACATATCCGTGGGCAAACGATTTCGGTTATCGACTTGAGTTTAGCGACAGGCGGTCGTCCTATCCAGGATCTGAGTAAAGCATTTATCATTATCTCGGAATATAACCGTTCTGTGCAAGGGTTTTTAGTCTCAAGCGTTGAGCGTATTATTAACATTAACTGGGAATCAATTTTACCACCGCCAAAAGGGACTGGTCGTTTTAGCTACTTAACGGCTGTGACTGAAGTTGATAATGAACTGGTTGAAGTACTCGATGTGGAAAAAATTCTCCATGAAGTTGCGCCAGTTAGCATGGAAATTAGTGACGAAGTACTAGAGACGGTTTCTGATATTGATAAAACTGCTATCGAGAAAGTGATTTTAGTTGTGGACGATTCAAGTGTTGCTCGAAATCAGATCAAGAAAGCTGTGTCAGATCTTGGTTTCAAGATTGTACTGGCTAAAGATGGCCGTGATGGCTTGAATAAGTTACGTGAAATGGCTGTTAATGGACCGATTTCAGAGCAGGTTGCGTTAATGATTTCAGATATCGAAATGCCAGAAATGGATGGTTATACACTCACGGCAGAAGTGAGAAATGACTCGTCATTAAATGATTTATATATTATTTTACACACATCATTAAGTGGTGTGTTCAATCAGGCGATGGTTGCTAAAGTTGGCGCAAATGACTTTATTGCTAAATTTAACCCTGATGAACTTGCTGGTGCAGTATTGAAAGCGTTAAAAGCAGCGGATCCTAGCTAGGTGAACTACTATGTCGAATAAATAGTCGAATACAAATGTTTTTAGATTTAAAGTTGAGTAAAAAATAGTGCAAACATTGTCAAATGAAGTATATACCCGCTTTAGTGAATTCCTTGAGATTCAGTGCGGTATTGTATTAGGGCAAAATAAACAATATTTAGTTAAGAGTCGTTTGTTGCCACTATTGGCAAAACATAAGATGAGTAATTTAACTGAGCTAGTACAGAAATCGATGACCATGTTAGCGCGTGATTTACGCAATGATGTTATTGATGCGATGACGACGAATGAAACGCTATGGTTTCGTGACGTTTATCCGTTTGAGTATTTACAAGCTAAGATCTTACCTGAATTTATTAATAAAGGTCAGCCGGTAAAAATATGGTCAGCGGCATCATCGTCTGGTCAAGAACCGTTTTCGATTGCGATGTCTGCGATTGAAACACAGGATAGAATTAAGCGCATAGGCAAACCTAATGTACAAATTGTAGGTACGGATATTTCGCCGACCATGATTAAGCACTGTAAAGAAGGGATCTATGATCGCCTCGCGCTTGGTCGTGGTTTATCGCCTGAACGTAAACGTCAGTTCTTCAGTATATTGCCTGATGACAAAATGAAGGTGAATCGTGAGGTTCAGCAATTAACTTCATTTCGTGAAATCAATTTGTTAGAAAGTTATGCCTTGTTGGGCAAATTTGACATCATTTTTTGCCGAAATGTACTCATTTACTTTTCACCAAAGATTAAAAGTCAGATATTGAATCAATTTGCAGCATCCTTAAAACCGGGTGGTTATTTATTTTTAGGCGCATCAGAATCGTTAACAGGTCTAACTGATAAATTTGAAATGGTTCGTTGTAATCCAGGTATTGTTTACAAGCTTAAATAATTTACCTTGCGATGAGTTACCGTATGAACATGGATGTTCATTTATTGGCGCTAACTAACCGAAATACTGCGTCAAAAAATTGTGTCACAACGATTTTTCTCCCTCCCTTCATCTTGGTTGACTCTACCTCCCTTGTGATACTCCCTTGTGGCGCTCTCTTTAATAATCGGCAAAAAATTTAAGTTGTTGTTTTTAATTAACTTAAATTTTATTTGTCAATAATGCTTATTCTCTAATGTCTTTTATGGCACACATGTTGCTTTATCCTTTATATCATCGTAATTATCATGCGATTGATTACGATATAAATGTTTAGGAGGCGTTCATGGCTATTAATTTTGATAATGCATTAGGTATACACCAGTATTCTGTCGGCGTAAGAGAGCGACGCGCAGAAGTACTCGCGAGTAATATTGCCAATGCAGATACCCCAGGTTTTAAAGCTAAAGATTTAACCTTTAAGGATGCATTAGCAAGTGCAACTCAGGGCTCTAGCTTTAACTTATCAAATACCAGTGAGCGTCATATATCAGGTGGCAGAGGTATTGCGTCTGATTTGCAATTTAGAGTCCCTAACCAACCAGATACCGGTGACGGCAATACTGTGGATGTGCAAGAAGAGCGTTCTAACTTCATGCAAAACAGTATGGAATATCAAGCATCATTGTCATTCTTAAGCAGCAAGTTTCAAACACTGAGCAAGGCAATTAAAGGACAATAATTATGAGTTTATTTCGAGTCTTTGATGTTGCCGGTTCGGCAATGAGTGCACAATCGGTGCGTTTAAATACTACCGCGAGTAATCTTGCTAACGCAAATAGCGTGAGTAGTAGTGCTGACGAAACGTATAAAGCCCGCTATCCAATCTTTCAAGCACAATTAGATCAAGCTAATGCTGCTCAAAATGAAGCAGTTGGCGTGAATGTTGCAAGGATTGTAGAGAGTGATGCACCATTAGTAAATGAGTTTAATCCTAATCACCCATTGGCAGACGAAGATGGTTATGTATATCGTCCCAATGTAAACGTTATGGAAGAGATGGCGAATATGATTAGCGCATCTCGTTCATACCAAACTAACGTGCAAATAGCTGATTCCGCTAAACAAATGTTAACTAAAACATTAGCGTTAGGTAAAGGTTAATAGAGGTATTTGGTTGTGACGACAATTAACAATAGCAATAACATAGCTGATTTCAGCAGTCAGTTTAAAACTGAGAAGAAGGATGCGGCAGAGCAGGCGGCAGAAACTACCCGCAAAGAGCTTGGCCAAGAAGATTTTTTCTCGTTACTGACACAGGAACTGGCTTATCAAGACCCGTTCAAACCGGTAGAAAACTCGGAAATGGTGGCGCAAATGGCGTCGTTTACCACCGCCGATGGTATTTCCAAGATGGATACCAAGTTTGAACAGTTAAATACGATCATGAGCTCAAACCAAGCACTACAAGCGTCAAGTTTAGTTGGTAGCAAGGTGCTTGCGCCTGCATCGTCGGCATTTTTATCTGCGGATGAGAATGTATCTGGACGTATTGATTTACCGCAGGGTGCACCTAATATGCGCTTACAAATAGCCAACCAAGTTGGTGAAGTGGTTAAAGTGATTGATATGGGTGAACAGAAGGCCGGTGCAATTCCTTTTGAGTGGGACGGCACTGACATGAACGGCAATAAAGTGGCGGAAGGAAGTTACCGCTTGAAGGCATCTGCGTCGATAGACGGCAATGCTCAAGACCTTAAAATATTAAGTTTCCAGCATGTTGAAAGCGTTAACATAGGTAATACGGGTAACGGTATTATGCTGAACTTAAAAGGTATGGGTAGCTTACCACTGAGCCAAGCAACAGAAGTTGCCTCGAAAACTTACTAAATTTATTGAATAAAAGGAAATTTTATGTCGTTTAACATCGCCTTGAGTGGGATCAACGCTGCTCAGAAAGACCTTAATACAACAGCAAATAACATTGCTAACGTTAATACCACGGGTTTTAAAGAGTCGCGCGCTGAGTTTGGTGATGTCTATGCAACATCGATTTTCTCTAATGCTAAAACATCGGTTGGCAACGGTGTAGCAACGGCCCATGTTGCCCAGCAGTTTCAACAAGGCAGCTTGAATTTCACCGAAAATTCGCTGGATTTAGCGATTAACGGTAATGGTTTCTTCGTGATGTCGGACGGTCTGGAATCGATGGACCGTAATTATACCCGTGCTGGTGCTTTTAAATTAGATTCAAATAGTTTTGTGACTAACTCGGCGGGTAATTACCTGCAAGTTTATGATGTGAATGATGATGGTTCTCCAAAAGCGGTGAGCATGGCGTCAACAAAACCGCTGCAAATACCTGATACCGCGGGTGTTCCAGAATCAACGGGTAATGTTGATATGACGATGAATTTACCAGCCACTTCTCCTGTGTTAGATCCGACGAAGTTTGATCCGGCGGATAGTTCGACGTTCACATCAGCGACGTCAGTATCAATTTATGATTCACTCGGTGAGTCACATACTTTGTCTACTTATTACATTAAAGATGGTACAGCGGGTGCACCTGCAAACTCGTGGTTAGAGTTTAATTATGTAGATGACCAACCAATTGATATTGTGGGTGGTCAAGCTGTTGCAGCGGCGCCTGGTACGCCTGTTAAGCCTGCTGCGTTAAGACTAACTTTTGATTCTTCTGGTTTATTACAACAACAATTACCTGCCATTGCTGAGACTGTACCGCTCGGTGCGATTTTAACTAATGGTGCAGATACCACTCAGACAGTTAAAATAAATATTAATAATCCGACTCAGTTTGCTTCTGCGTTTGAAGTTTCAAAATTAGAACAAGACGGCGCGACAGTTGGCCGTTTGACTGGTATTGATATCGGTCCTGATGGCATGGTTGCCGCGAGTTACAGTAATGGGCGTAATGATAAGTTAGGTATGATTGCCATGGCTAAGTTTGCTAACGAACAAGGCCTAAGCCAAACCGGTGATACTGGTTGGCGTGCATCACAACTTTCAGGTAATGCGATCGCAGGTGAAGCGAACTCTGGTACCTTTGGTAAAATTAACTCATCGGCACTTGAGCAGTCAAATGTAAACTTGACCAGTGAACTAGTTGACTTAATTACGGCACAACGTAACTACCAAGCGAATTCAAGAACCTTAGAAGTGAATTCTAAACTGCAAGATACGGTATTGCAGATCCGTTAACGTAGCGGCTCGATAAGCCATTTTGATAAAAAGCCACCCTATTTAGGGTGGCTTTTTCATTTTGGCACTTTAATTGCTTTATCACTGGTATTAGACGGATAATTAACGATTTCAACGAAAAGTGACAGAGGATTGACGAATGGACAATATGCTTTATATCTCGATGTCGGGTGCCAAAGAAAATATGAATGCATTGGCTGTTCGTGCCAATAATATTGCCAATGTGAATACACACGGCTTTAAAGCTGATTTTGAACAAGCACGTTCAATGCAAGCTTTTGGTGAAGGTCTTCCTACTCGTGTATTTGCGATTACTGAAAGCCCAGGGCAAGATTTTACCGGTGGTGCATTACAGCAGACTGGTAATGCTTTGGATGTTGCGATCCAAGGTGATGGTTGGTTAAGTGTCATGGACGATCAGAATAAAGAAAGCTATACCCGTAGCGGCAGTCTACATATGGGCCCGACAGGTGAGTTATTAACATCATCAGGCCGACCTGTTATCGGTGAAAATGGTCCTATCGTTATACCGACACCCGTTGAACAAATTAAAATTCATGCTGATGGTCGCATCGAGGTTCGTCCGCAAGGCGCCCCAGCAAACGCATTGGAAGAAGTTGATCAATTAAAATTGGTTAACCCCGATGTGCGTAATTTAGTGAAAGGCTATGATGGCATGTTTCGACAAGCTGACGGCACGCCTGCCGCGGTTGATTTAAACGTCCAAGTCGCAGGTGGCGCACTAGAAACCAGTAATGTAAGTGCTGTTGGTGAACTTACTGGCATGATTAATCTGCAACGTCAGTTTGAAATGCAGATCAAAATGATGAAAACAGCAGAAGAGAATGACAAAGCATCTGATTCGCTATTACGGATCAGCTAATTCTCATTGATGAGTTCACGAGCAGTATAAATTAGACGAGGAAAACGTTATGAATCCGGCATTATGGATAAGTAAGACAGGCTTAGAAGCACAGCAAACAAATATCTCAACCATTTCAAATAACTTGGCCAATGCCAGTACGGTTGGTTTTAAGAAAGAGCGTGCAATTTTTGAAGATCTGCTCTATCAAGCAGTGAATCAACCGGGTGGTCAATCGACTCAAAACACCAAATTACCTTCAGGTTTAATGGTTGGTTCTGGTGCGCGTGTTGTGGCTACGCAAAAAGATCACTCACAAGGTAACATGCTAACGACAGATAATTCGTTAGACATGATGGTGAGTGGGCGTGGTTTTTTCGAAATTGAAATGCCTGATGGTACAACGTCATATACTCGTAACGGTCAATTTACCTTAAATGATGAAGGTATTATTGTGACGCCGGGTACGGGTTATCCGTTACAGCCACAGATTCAAATACCAGCTGACGCGCAAACGGTGACCGTATCGGAAGACGGTGAGATTTCGGTTAGTCTGCCAGGGCAAACCAACAATCAAACGGTTGGGCAGATTAATATTTCCGATTTTGTTAATCCTGGTGGTTTACAGCCAATTGGACAAAATATGTATATTCAAACGGGTGCCAGTGGTGATCCGGTACAGGGTTTACCAAGTAATGAAGGTCTCGGTAAATTAGTGCAAGGTGCGATTGAGACATCGAATGTAAACGTAACGGAAGAGTTGGTTAACCTGATTGAAAGTCAGCGTGTATACGAAATGAATTCCAAAGTAATCTCAGCCGTTGATGAAATGCTAAGTTACACTAATCAACAGCTTTAATTTAGCCACTTATAGTTAACTGTTAACTCTTATGATCGAGAATTGTTATGCGTAATTTTATCTTTGCTATATTTGTGTTTATGCAACTTGCTGGTTGTTCGTCTTTAGTTAAAGTCAAAGAAAATGTGGTCGCTAAAAATGAAGACGCCACTAAAACTGAAGATGCGGAAGAGCCAGCTGATGTCAATGAAACACCACAGCAAGATTCGCCTGATTATGCCCCGATTGTACCTGATGATAACCCAGTACAAGCAAAAGTGACGGGGTCGTTATTTAATCCGCAATACAATAATAATATTTTCTCAGACATTAAAGCACGTCGTGTCGGCGATATTATCACGGTGACATTAACAGAATCGACGAGTGCTAAAAAGCAGGCTAGCTCAAACCTAGGCAAAGACAATTCATTTGAGTTAGACCCAGTTAGTCTTGGCGGCGAAGATGTGGTCATCGGTGGTTATAAGATCGAAGGTAGCTTAAATCAGACCAGTACTTTCTCGGGTAACGGTTCTGCAGACCAAAGCAACAGTTTAGACGGTAATATTTCGGTCACTGTTGTCCGTGTACTACCTAATAACAACCTAGTCATACGTGGTGAAAAATGGCTAATGCTGAATAATGGTAATGAGTTTATCCGCCTCACTGGTTTACTACGTCCGCAAGATGTCGACGCTGACAATAAAGTTAATTCAGCATTGATCGCCAACGCGCGAATTCAATATGGTGCGGTTGATGATTTAGGCGAGGCTCAAATACAAGGCTGGGCAACTAAATTCCTTAATGGCAACACATGGCCTTTCTAACCAATATTTGAAGTCAGTATTCGAAGCAAATATTAAGCGTATATCGCCATGATGCTAGCACTGATTACTATCCTGATGTATTCAGCGCTGGTATGTAAATGATATTTCGGTGTATAAATTACAGGTTGGTATGACAATTGCTTTAGCTATATAACTGAGATTATTTAGCCGTAGTCATAATTTTGGCAGTCAAAGTACAAACCAAAATAATGACCGCGCAGTAAATAATGACAATTTTTATAGCACAGGTTATCTAGATGAAACGATTAATACGTATCAAGTTAGCAACTCAAATGAAGCTACAGCAACATGTATTGCTGGGGATGAGTATTGCCTTGTTAAGCTTTTTTGTGCTTACCATTAATTCCGCTCATGCGGCTCGGATTAAAGATATTAGTTCTGTGCAAGGCGTTCGAGATAACCAATTAATCGGCTATGGTCTGGTTGTTGGTTTACCAGGAACGGGCGAAAAAAGTAACGCCTTTTCTGAACAAAGCTTTAAAACCATGTTGAATAATTTTGGTATCACCATGCCAGAAGGCGCGAAAGTTAAAATTAAAAATGTAGCTCCTGTCGCTGTAAGTGCGGTACTACCGGCATTTACTAAGCCGGGTCAAACCATCGACGTGACGGTTGCAGCCATTGGTGAGGCAAAAAGCTTACGTGGTGGTTTATTACTGCAAACCTTTTTGAAAGGTGCTGATGGTCAAGTGTATGCATTAGCACAAGGTAGTTTGGTTGTTGGTGGTCTTGGCGTTGAGGGTCGAGATGGCTCTCAGATAACAGTAAATACGCCCACCGTTGGCCGCATTAGTAGTGGTGCGATTGTAGAGAAAGAAGTCCCTACGCCATTTGGTGATGGTGATTTCCTGACATTCAACTTACACCGTGGTGACTTTTCTAACGCCAAGCGTTTAGCTGATTCGATTAACAACTTGGTTGGTCCTAATACCGCTTATCCGATGGATGCGACATCGGTACGTGTTCTGGCACCGCGTGATATTTCGCAGCGTGTGGCTTATTTGGCGACATTAGAAAACCTCGAATTAAAAATGGCGGATGAATCAGCCAAGATTATTGTTAATTCACGTACTGGTACGATCGTGATTGGTCAAAATGTACAGCTTAAGCCTGCCGCGATCACCCATGGCGGTTTAACTGTAACGATCAATGAAACGCAAGAAGTCTCACAGCCGAATGCGTTTGCTAACGGTGAGACTGTGGTCACCAATAAATCGACTATTAACGTCACACAGGAAGATGCGCGTATGTTTAAGTTGGATGCGGGGGCGACACTTGATGATTTGATTCGTGCAGTCAATCAGGTCGGTATTGCGCCGGGTGACTTAATGTCCATTCTAGAAGCGCTGAAGGATGCGGGGGCACTCGACGGTCAGTTGATCATTATTTAATGTCGCTAAGCTAATTAAATCTCAGGTTAAACCTGCGACAGGGTTTTGATATAAAAGCGCTATAACCCATGATGTGGTTTAGCGCTTTTTTTGTATCTATTTATTATTAGACCGTTAGTTGGTCTAAGAATTGCTTTGTTATAGATAACCATGAGCGAAAATGCGTTGTTCATATCTTAAGTTGTTGATTTTATGGGGTTGATAAGCGACGGATAAATGACAGTGATAGCAAGTTGGCTATTTTGTAAATGAATAACGGACTGAAAATAACGTTCTAAACTAATCATCTGCAATAACGATCTAAATAATATAATCGAAAACAGTAACGGGCTGGGTATGGATAATTCATTTAAAACAAATGTGAACAGTAACGTCTTAGATACGCATAATCTGGATTCTTTACGTAAGCGTGCGCAAGGCAATGATGAAGGCGCATTGAAAGAGGTCGCACAACAGTTTGAATCTTTGTTTACCAACATGCTGATGAAAAGTATGCGTGAAGCAAATGCCGCATTTGAAACCGACAGCCCGATGAATAATAACTACACCCAGTTTTATCGTGACATGCAAGATAAGCAGATGGCTGCAGATATGAGCCAAACAGGTAGCCTAGGATTGGCTGATGTCATTGTTAAGCAACTATCAAATAATGGCGGCAATTATATGCCAGCCTCGTCATTAAACGGTGATACCAATCCATTGCAGAACCTGAAAACAAACAACGGTAATACAACGGCAGGGAAGACACTCCTGGAAGGTGCCGAAAGCCCAGCAATCAAAGCGATTGATGCTGACGGTAAGCCTGTCGATGATACCACTCAACCTGGAAACCCTTTAGCAGCCGCAGCCCCTTTCGCAGCTTCAGCGCCAAAAATGCAATTCAACAGCCCGGAAGAATTTGTTACTTCACTCGCCCCTTTTGCTGATGTTGTTGCAAAACGTTTGAACGTATCTCCTGATGTGTTACTTGCGCAAGCGGCACTAGAAACAGGTTGGGGTAAGAAAGTATCAACTGATAATAAAGGTGATAGCTCGCATAATCTCTTCAATATTAAAGCTGATAAACGTTGGGAAGGGCCAACGGCAAGCGTGGACACACTCGAGTTTAAAGACGGTGTGGCCAAGCGTGAAAACCATCAATTTAGAAGCTATCAAGATTTTCAATCGAGCTTTAATGATTTTGCTAACTTCTTGCAGTCCGGTGATCGTTATAGTGATGCATTAAGTAATTCTGCAGATTCGGCACAGTTCTTGAATGGTTTACAGCAAGCTGGTTATGCCACAGACCCGAATTACGCCGCGAAAATAAAGAATGTGATGAAGCATGATGCATTTAAATAACGCTGGTTAATGTCGTGGTAGCGTAACAATAATCTTATTTTTGAGTGATGAACTGATAGTTAGGGCTGTAATCTGATGGCGAATTTATTACAAATAGGTACCTCTGGTGTACTTGGTCATCAGCAAATGCTGCAGACCACAGGTAATAACATTTCGAATGTTAATACTGATGGTTATAGCCGTCAGCGCACCCAACATAACTCGCAAACCGATAATATGGGACTTGCGCGATCCGTTACCGGCCGAGAAGTGGATAAATTTGCGCAAGCTGAATTATTAATTGATACCAGCGCTTTTGGTAACAAAGAAAAATTCTTGGCAGAAATTACGCGTACCGATCAAGTGTTATCTGATAAATCAAATAATATGGCTGCAGGTGTATCACAGTTATTTGAATCTTTTCATACCGCCAATGATGACCCTACATCTATCTCTAATCGTCAACTAGCTGTCACTGATGCAAAAACATTAGCGGCAAGTTTTCGTAATGTTGGCGAACAATTAAATAACCAAGCGCAAACGGCGAACAGTGAAATTGCCGAAAAACCGGCATTACTAAACTCATTGATTCAAGACGTACATGGTTTGAATAAGCAGGTGATGATCGCAGACGGTACATCACGTGGTGCCTCTGGTGCATTACTTGATCAGCGAGATGTCGCGATAGAATCATTAGCGAAAGAGCTTGATATATCAACGATTGTTAATGATAACAAAAGTATTTCAATTAACTTATTGAATGGCCAACCGTTAGTTATGCAAAACAGTGTTAGCCAATTTTCTGCTGTGACGGGTGATCCTGAATCTAATAACATAGAGCTGGTATTAAACATTGATAAAAATACCATGCCTTTGCAAACCACGAATCTTGGTGGGCGGATCGGTGCTTTACTTGAGTTTCGCGATGAGACTGTTTATTCGTCATTACGAGAAATTGGCCAGTTGAGTCTGGGTATTGCAGATGCTGTGAATAGCCAAAATAAAATGGGTTTGGACTTGAATGGTAATATGGGGAAAGACATATATACGATCCCACCAACGCAAGCGAAGCATTTTTCAGATAACTCGAACCCTGCGCATGTGATTACTTCTCAGATGATCGCTGGTAAGGGCAGTTCGTTGACTACTAGCCAATATCAAATTTCGATGACAAGCCCGATGACCTTCGATGTGTTTGAAATTAAAAATGGGGAACGTAGTGCTAATCCACTCGCTGTTAATGGCGCTTATCCTGGTCCCGTTGAAATCGCAGAACATGGCTTTGAAATTGACTTTTCTGCCGCTGCAGGTGGTTTTCAAAGTGGCGATAAA
Source organism: Moritella marina ATCC 15381 (assembly GCF_008931805.1). Lineage (GTDB taxonomy): Bacteria > Pseudomonadota > Gammaproteobacteria > Enterobacterales > Moritellaceae > Moritella > Moritella marina. The sequence goes on from NZ_CP044399.1 coordinate 274,755, forward strand.
TTTTTAATGAGCCCGACATTATTTAATCTTAATGACTATGACATTACCAATACACAGCCAGAAGATATTGCCTTAGCATCCATTTTACAAACTAAGACTGGTGCAGCGAATACGACGATGAGTCGACTCGCAGTGACGGAAATATCGGATACTAGTTTATCTTTTTCGAATAATAATTTAAGCATCACGGCACCGCAACAAGTCACTGTAAACAATAGTGGTGACTTTGATATTTTCGATGGTAACGGCACCTACATGGCTACGAGTTCAGGTGCGTTAAATGGTCAGGATTTATTCAGCAATGCCATTCCGCCATTAAACCCGGGTGTCGGTTATGAAATTAAAATGGATGGGAAACCCAATTTAGGTGAAAGTTTTACCTTGGCTTATAACCGCGATTCAATAGCAGATAACAGTAACGGTTTAAAGCTTGCGGGTTTGGAAAATGACGATAAGTTACGAAAAAATCATAATAGTAACGGTGAAAACCAGATGACTTTTGCCGAAGGTATTTCAACCTTAATCTCTACCGTCGGTAACCAAACTCGTGCGGCTCGGGTTGACTCATCTGCTAATGAAGCCAAATTAATACAGAGCCAGAATTGGATTGAAAGTGTTTCAGGCGTCAACTTAGACGAAGAGGCGGCAAATATGGTGCGCTATGAGCAAGCTTACAATGCTTCAGCACAAGTCGTGAGTATTTCAAAAGAAATATTTGACACTATTCTGAACGCGGCGAGGTAATCGATATGAGAATAACCAACAATCAAATCTTTTCACGCTCGATGCAAGATATGTCACAAACGCAAAAACGTTTGAATACAGCGCACTCGCAAGTAACCTCACAAGAGAAGTTTCGTACTTCGGGTGATGCGCCAGCTGAAGTGGCTAAATCGAACTACTTGAATGATGAAATCAAAAAAAATACCCAGTATCAAACGAATGGGTTAATGCTCAAGGGGACACTGGGTTTAGAAGAAACAACCCTTAATAACTTACACACAGCAATGGAACGTGGTCGTGTACTTTCTGTTCGAGCGCTTAATGGTACGGTTGATAAGCAAGATAGGTTTGCAATTTCATTAGAAATTGGCCAAGTACAAAAAGAAGTGTTCAGCTTAGTTAATACTAAAAATGCCAATGGGGATTTTATTTTTTCAGGTACCTCGGCACATTTACAAGCGTATGCAAAAGATGAACAAACAGGGCAGTACACTTACCGCGGTAATGAACAAGATAATGACATTCAAATTGCCACCAATGTTTATGTTAATGGTGGCGATAATGGTAAACGTGTATTTGAATCAGCTCCCGCGCGATTAGTGATGAATACGGCTAATTTGACCGGTAACGTTACCGCAATAGAGACTGAGGTTGTCAATCAGGGGCAGTTCGATAATTTTCATGCCAGTAATTATGATCATAATAATCCTGCGAATAATACCTTTAAGTTGAATGTTATCGGCCCCGTGATACCGGGTAATAGCGATACGTTTGAAGTACTTGACAGTAGTAACGCTGTATTACAAAGCGGTAGTTTCACCTCAGGTCAGGGTATTCAATTTAATGGTGTCAAGATTATGGCAACAGGTGGCGCTGTTGGTAGTGTCGATATTTCATTGTCAGCACCTGACAATGAAAATATCTTGAACACACTTGAAACCTTAAAAGAATCATTACTTGATACGTCGCTCTCGAAGGAGGGATTTAGGGAGCGAATGGCTGATGCTCAAGTGGGTATTGAGAATGCGAAATACTCAGTGATGTCAACGATGTCAACGATTGGTGGCCGTAATAATACGATTGAGCGTGTTACTCAATCAAATGAATCATTTAAAGTTATTAACCAAGAAGCAATGGCAATTCTTACCGAGGCAGATCTTGCCGCGGCAATGACTGACCTGACTAAAGAGCAGAATGTGTTAGAGATGAGTTATAAGTCATTTAATAAAATCAACAACTTAAGCTTATTTAACTCGATTGCTTAATTTGGCACACAATTTGCTTTTTATTTAATCAATGAATATATAAATAATTTATAGATTAACCGTTAAGCATGGCGTTAATAAAATCATGTCATTGCTTAATCACGTTACACACAGAGGGAAAACGAATGGCTATATATGTAAACACTAACGTTGCATCTTTAAACTCGCAGCGTAATTTAACGAATTCAACAAATGATCTGCAAACATCATTTGAACGTTTATCATCGGGTAAACGTGTTAACTCTGCAGCAGATGATGCGGCAGGTTTACAAATTGGTTCTCGTTTAGAAGCACAAGTTAATGGCTTAAATCAAGGCGCACGAAATGCCAATGATGGTATCTCAATGGCGCAAACAGCTGAAGGTGCGTTAGACGAAACAACAAACATGCTACAACGTATGCGTGTTCTTTCAATTCAATCAGCGAATGGTTCGAATAGTGCCGCTGATCGAACTGCGTTAGATAAAGAATTTGGTCAATTAAAAGATGAGATTAATCGTGTTGCTCAAGATACGACATTTGGTGGTGAGACGCTACTTGATGCATCGTTTAATAATAACTTTCAGGTTGGTGCTGATGCTAACCAAGTGATTAATGTTAAAATTACGACAGCAATGAATACGACAGGTTTATCGATTAACTCTGCAAGTATTGCTTCTTCGGGTACTGCGCAAGGCGCGATTGCTGATTTAGACAGTGCGATTGCACAGGTAACTGATATTCGAGCTGACCTAGGTGCGAAACAAAACCGTTTCTCATCAACGATTCGTAACGTAACGAATATTGCTGAAAACGTATCAGCGTCAAAATCTCGTATTATGGATGCTGACTTTGCTGCTGAATCTGCACAGCTTGCGCAAAATCAAGTATCGCAACAAGCAGCGAGTACGATGCTAAGTCAAGCGAATCAGCAATCACAAGTTGCTATGTCGCTATTAGGCTAAGAGGGCGGGCTCCCTCTGGCCCCTTTTGGGGCCGCCTAATATATTGCTTTTACCTATATCCTTATCGCGATAGCCCTTATTAAGCGTATAGGTAAAAGTATTTTTTATCACTATCTCTTCCTCGGTTCTTACCACTAGCACTATCCAGTTTCGTTTTTTATGCTTGTTATTATCGACACTATGTCACTCGACTGTTTCACACAGCACCGGTCCCGTACTTAAATTAATTAACGTATTCGCGTAATTCTGTTTATGAACTATTTTTCTTTAGTATATTCGCGGCACTCGGGCGGCAATTTTTTGGCTTTAGCGGAAAGTAAGAGGGGGGGGGTCAGTGATGTTGATATGTTCCAATGTATCAAAACAAAATAAAAAGCCTTTAAATCAATCTGTTATGTTTTTTGTTTTTTATATTTAGGTCTTTGGCACAGTGATTGCTATATCTTTAGATATATAAAATTTATTTAATTTGAAATAGCGAAGAAGGAAGATACCGTGGCCTTATATGTAAATACAAATGTAGCATCTTTAAATTCACAACGTAATTTGACGAACTCTACAAATGCGTTACAAACATCATTTGAGCGCCTATCTTCTGGTAAGCGTGTAAACTCTGCGGCAGATGATGCAGCAGGTCTGCAAATCGGATCCCGCCTAGAATCTCAGGTAAATGGCTTGAATCAAGCGTCACGAAATGCCAATGATGGTATTTCGCTTGCGCAAACAGCGGAAGGGGCATTAGACGAAACAACAAATATGCTCCAACGTATGCGTGTGCTGTCAATTCAATCTGCCAATGGTTCAAACAGCGATGCTGATCGCGTGGCACTTGATAAAGAATTTGGTCAGTTACAAGAAGAACTTAACCGTGTTGCTGATGATACAACATTCGGTGGTATGGATTTACTTAACGCGACCTTTGATCAAGATTTTCAAATTGGCCCAGATGCCAATCAAATTATTAATGTAAAAATTACCACTAACACAAACGCAGCAGGTTTAGGGGTAGGTTCAACAATGGCAAACCTGCTTTCTGCTGGTACAGCACAGGCCGCTATCATCAATATTGATTCGGCGATAGCAAAGGTAACGGACATTCGTGCAGACTTAGGTGCGAAACAAAATCGTTTTTCTTCGACGATTCGTAATTTGTCTAATATTTCAGAAAATGTGTCAGCGTCTAAATCACGTATTATGGATGCAGACTTTGCTGCCGAATCAGCAAAACTGGCGCAGAATCAGGTATCACAACAAGCGGCAAGTACGATGCTTAGCCAAGCTAATCAGCAATCGCAAGTGGCGATGTCATTACTGCAAGGCTAATAACAACAAACTCATGATCATATTATTTTGGCTCGCAAGAGCCAAAATAATATCGCACGCACTAAATGACCCACCCTTTATTTAACCTCATGCTTAGCCTATTTTTGATTTACAGTCTCTGTCATTTCATATTTTTATGATTATCAATAATATAACAATTCTATTAAATAAATTGAAGAACATTAACGTACTGAATAATAATGGTTTTATTTATTTTATTATCTCTTTAAGAAAAAAATCATAAAAAAAACAAAATATCTCTAAAGGATGTATTTTTGGTGTCGATAACTTTTATGACAATACAAATAACCGATTATGAATAAGGGCTGTATTCTATATACACAGCAGTCCTTTACAGGATTTCTTTTAGGAGACGAATATGGCTGTTTATGTAAATACCAATGTAGCATCTTTAAATTCACAACGTAACTTATCGAATGCGACTAACGAATTACAAACTTCTTTCGAACGTTTATCATCTGGTAAACGTATTAATAGCGCTGCTGATGATGCTGCTGGTTTACAAATCGGTTCACGTTTAGAGTCACAAGTAAACGGTTTAAACCAGGGCGCACGAAATGCTAACGATGGTATTTCACTTGCACAAACTGCTGAAGGTGCGTTAGACGAAACTACAAATATGCTACAACGTATGCGTGTACTTTCAATTCAATCTGCCAATGGTTCAAACAGTGATGCTGATCGTGTCGCGTTGGATAAAGAGTTTGGTGAATTAAAAGAAGAAATTACCCGTGTATCAACGGATACTACCTTTGCAGGTGAAGAGCTACTTAATGGTTCATACGCTGCTGATATCCAAGTAGGTGCGGATTCTGGTCAAACAATTAACCTTACTATTTCACAAGACATGGGCGCTGCAGCACTTGGTTTAACAGCAACAGTGACGCTTTCTTCTGCTGGTGGCGCACAGGCTGCAATTGCGAAATTAGATTCAGTACTTGCAGTTGTCACTGACACTCGTGCAGAACTGGGTGCGAAACAAAATCGTTTCTCATCAACAATTCGTAATATTACTAATATTTCTGAAAATGTTTCAGCATCTAAATCACGTATTGTTGATACAGATTTTGCAGCAGAATCTGCTCAATTGGCACAAACGCAAGTTCAGCAACAAGCCGCTAGCTCAATGTTAAGCCAAGCGAATCAATCGTCACAAGTAGCATTATCTCTGCTGTAAACGGTTAAGTTTATTTTTGCCCTGCACTTTGCGGGGCATTTTAGTCTTTGGGGGTTACCATGTCCATTGATAATAGTATGGATAATAAGAGCACTCGTTTTTATCCCGACCCTGTAATGACAAAAGAACCTGTCATTACCAATCCTGCCGTTTTAATTTCACCTAGTGAAAACCCACTTCCTGAAAAAACACCTCTATCTATCCCTAAACTTGCTAATGATATCGATCTGGAACAAAAATTGCTTGAAGCAAAGGATACACTGCAAGCTCATTTCGATGCTAATAATAAGAAGTTAAATTTTAGTGTTCATGACGATACAGGTCGTATGCTTGTTAAAATTGTGGATCCTGATAGTGGTGAAATACTCAAAGAGCTACCATCAGAGGAAGTATTGAAAATGGCTGCTAACATTGAAAAGTTTCAGGATAATGTATCAGCTAGACCAGGGCTTTTATTTGATGAGATGGTCTGATTTTTATAGCGAGATAGAATAATCGAATGTTTAATATAAGAGGCAAATAATTGCCTCTTATATTATCTAAAGATGAAAATTAAGGATATGTATGGCTGGTATAACGATGGCAGGCTCAGGTTCTGGTTTAGATCTTGAATCTATCATTACCTCATTTGTAAGCGCTGAAAAAATGCCAAAAGAATCTCGATTGGATAAGAAAGAAGTCGCAGTTACCACTGAGCTATCTGGTGTTGGCACCTTAAAGGCTGCACTTGCTGATTTTAAGGCGACATCTGCGCAACTCGGTAATACAGATTCTTTTTTTCAGAGCAAAACAAATATTCGTTATCAGGGGCGTAATGTCGAGCAGGCGTCAGCCGATGCTGGTAGTGATAGTGCTGCTTTACCTATTACCATTCAAACAAAAGGCGTTGTGCCTAAAGGTGCATTTGATGTTGAAGTGAAACAGCTTGCTCAAGGTGCACGTTTAGAATCTGATTTTTTACCTGATCGAGATTCTAAACCTGGTCAAGGTATGCTGTATTTTGATGCGGGTAAAAATACCTTTCAAGTGGATGTCAATATCACTGATACCCTGCAAGACATTCAAGTTAAAATTAATGAAGCGCCTGATAATTACGGTATAAGTGCTAATGTTATTAGTTCTGATGTCGGTGCTAAAATTATCTATACCTCGGATAAAACGGGTAAAGAAAATGGCTTAACCGTGTTCACTTCTGACTCAAGTCTTAATCGTATTTCATCAAGCATGGTAGGGCAGCAGGCCACAGATGGAATTATTACCATTGATGGTAATATGATAACCAAAGATAGCAATATCTTTAATCATGCTGTATCTGGCGTGACAATCACCGCCAATAGTTTGACGAACCTTAACGAGCCTGCCAACTTTTCAACTGCGACAGATCATGCAGCTGTCGAGGATTTAGTGTATGGATTTGTTGACGGTTATAATAGCTTGATGGATACGATCAACGTGTTAACGAACCCTGAAACGGGGGTGTTGAAGTTAGACCCTACAGCTCGTAGTGTGAAACAACAACTGCAGACGATTACCGGTGGCGTAGTTGAAGGCGCTAATAAGCAGCTAAACACACTATATTCTGCCGGTATCTCCCTGGAAGAGGGGGGGATGTTGTCTATCAGTCCATTTGGTAAAAATGGTGGTCAATCGGGCACTCAGCGTTTAAATGATGCCGTGAGTAATTCATTAGACGATCTTGGCAAACTTTTTGCAGGGGATAATGGTATTGCCGCACAAGTTAATAAGGTATTGTCTGAGAGCTTAGGGAGTCGAGGCATGATCTCCATGCAGCAAGATATGCTAAATGGTAACTTGCGTGATATTGAAGATGATCGCATTAAGTTAGACGAACATATTTCATCATTTGAAAATACATTACGAAAAAAATACACAGCTTTAGATAATACGGTTACACGATACAACGCCACCGGTGATTATATTCGTAATGTATTAGGCTAGTGATATAATTTCTTAATATTTATATACATTAATAGTTAGGTAAAAAGCATGAGAGCTAATATAAGACGTTATCAGCAAGTGAGTCGTGAAAGTGGTATTTCTACGGCTGATAATCATCAGGTTATTTTTATGTTGTTACAGGGATTGCTAGACTCTGTTGCTGTCGCAAAGGGCTGCATTTTACGCAAAGATATTGAAGGTAGAGCAAAAGCGATTAATAAATCAATTAATATTACATCGGGTTTAATTGATGGTATTAACCATAAAATCCACCCTGAGATCGGTGAAAATTTTGATGCCCTATACCGTTATATCCAACTGCGTTTAAATGATGCGTCATTAGAGCAGTCGGTAGAGCCATTAGATGAAATTACGACGCTCGTGACACCGATTAAAGATGCGTGGCTAAATATCCCTCAAGCAGAAAAATTAAAAGCAGAGTCGATCCGTAATCAAGGTCGCGGTGCCTAATCATGGCTTGTACTGACGTTGAATTGATGGCTAATATTAAAGCGCTATCGGCAGATGCAAACGCCGCTATTAGTGCTGAAGAATTGACTCTGTGTGATGAACTTTTACTTCAACGTCAGTATTTAATTGAGCAATTAGTCGCGTTAGCTAACCCTGCTCAATGTCCTCGTTCACACGCTTTTTTATTGCATATTATGGCTGAAGATCAAACGCAAATTACGCGACTAAATACATTAAAGTCAGGCATTGAATCTCAACAAGTTACCACTAAACGTAGGTCTAAATCGATTAATCGGTATCTTGCTATTAAACAGTTTTAGGTTGTTATTATGAATCAATTAAACGTCGATATTGCAGCTCAGATTGCTGCCTTAGAGTCACAGCAAGCACAGCGTAAAAAGCAGGTCAGTTTAGCATATGAAATCGATGCGATTCATGCTGCAACTCAGCCGAAAGTAGATCCTATTGCTTTATATGAAGCCAATATGCAGGCTTTTCAGGATTATATCCCTGATATTTATAACGTATTTATGACCTATCAACCAGCTAAATTCGAATTAGCACAAGTGGATGAGTTGTTACACTTGGTTGATATCGATAATAACTTTGTACTGGGGGAAGAATATTTCCGTGATAGTTTGATTGATTTTGAACAATATCGTATTAACCCTAAGATGGCTCGTCTTGATTTTATTAAAGAAGCTGATTCAGTCGCTGATTTTATTCATGTTAAATATTTGAACCAGTTAATTAGACTTTGGAGTGCTTCTCACGAGAAACATAAAGAAGAATTTATCTTACCTGAAGCAATCAATATGATGGTTTGCTTTGGTTTAGGCTTAGGTTATTTCTTACCTGAAATGCTCAGTAAACATAGCGTTAAACGCTTGTATATTTATGAACCTGAAAATGATTTTTTCTACGCGAGTTTATTTACGCTCGATTGGGCTGGCATTTTAAAACAGCTTGATGAGGATGGCGGCAGCATTCATTTCTGCCTGGGTGCGAATGAAGATGAATTTTTTACTGATATCTCTAATGAGATGATGGCCAAAGGACGTTATGATGCGACGTTTAACTTTTGCTACCAGCATTATCAAAGTGAACAAGTCAATAAGGCATTAGAAAAATTCAATGCCCAGAATTATCATATCGCATTTGGTCTGGGTTTTTTTGATGATTCATTATTAGCGTTAGCACATCAATACCATACCCTCAATAATCATATCCCTTTACTGGCAAAAACAACCCCTTTACCAGAGAGTGAGACACTACCGGTATTTATATTAGGTAATGGCCCATCGCTGGATGAACATATTGATTACATTATAGCGAACCGTGAAAAGGTCATTCTCGCGAGTTGTGGCACGACACTACGCGCCTTATATCAATATGGTATCAAACCTGATTTTCATCTGGAAATGGAGCGAACGAAACAAACCTATTCAGTATTAAAAACGATTGGTGATGATGAATACGTAAGATCGATACCCTTGTTAACATTAAATACGATCACACCTGATGTAACTGATTTATTTGATCGTCAGTTAATGGGCTTGAAAGCGGTGGAACCATCAACTTACATTCTTCAGAACGAAGAACTTGGCTTTGATAAGGATCGTTTGGCGTTATTAACATATTCAAACCCGACTGTTTCCAATCTTGCGCTTTCTTACTTTACCCAAATGGGTTTTAAAAACATTTACTTATTTGGTGTGGATCTTGGCTTTAGCGGTGAAGCGCATCACAGTAAGAAAAGTATTTATTATGATGATGCTGGTGATGATAAATTATTGTTTGATAAAAAAGCCTTGTCTGGTTTTGTTGCCCCCGGTAATCATGTAGACGAAGTTGAAACAACGATGATTTTTCAAATGTCGGCAAAAGGGCTTGGTGAGTTATTAACTTTCCACCCAGATGTAAATTGCTATAACCTAGGTAACGGCATCAAAATTGACAATACGATCCCAGCCTATACTGCAGACATTTCATTGCCTGATGTGGCATTGAATAAAGTCGAGTTAGTTGACCGTATGTTAGTGCACTATGCTTCAGATACCCGAGATTTGGCGGTGCAATACAGCGCGGTGTTAGCGCAAAACGTATTTGCAGACTTTGTTGATGAAATGCTCGCCTTAATAAAGCCGACGGTTGAAACGCGTTATGATGCTCTGCAACAATTACATCAACAATTCATTTTGTTACACAGTAAATATGATACGCAACACTCATTTTTAGTTGAGATGTTACGCGGCACTATGCAGCACTGTCATGGGATGATAATTAAAGTATTATTGTTACCTGCTGATGCTGAAGTGGGGTTAGTCGCTTATCAACAGGCTATTGATATCTTCACTGCCTACTTGGAAGAGGCGAAAGAAAAATACTTGCGCGAACTATTTAAAAAGGATAATACCCAATTAGCTAAAGACTGGAATTAAGCTGTCGTGTAAAGAAGCTTAAAAATGATAAAACTGCATCTTGTCATAGTTTCGGTATATACTCATAAGCCATTCTAATCACTTGGCTTATGATGAAAACTTATTTTTTAATTCCTTTTCTTGCATTACTATCAGCATTAACGCCGCTTGCTGTTGATATGTATTTACCGGCAATGCCAAGTATTGCCGGTGATTTCAATGTCTCTATTGAGATCATTCAAACCACACTCAGTACCTACTTATTAGGCTTTGCCATTGGCCAACTCTTCTATGGCCCATTAGCGGATAGCTATGGTCGTAAGCCTGTGCTTATTTGCGGACTTGTCACGTATTTGATTGCCAGTATTGGCATTGTCTATGGTGATTCGATTGAACAATTTAAATGGTTACGATTACTGCAAGCTATCGGTGGCGGCGCTGCCTCTGTAGTTGTTAGCTCATTATTGCGCGATCTCTTTTCCGGCTCGATGTTTTCTAAAATGATGTCTTATGTCGTGCTATCAATGACACTTGCTCCTTTGGTCGCGCCGTTAATAGGTGCGCAGTTATTGGTGTGGTTTAGCTGGCCGAGTATTTTTGTTGCCTTGGCGATATTGACATCGATATGCTTGTTGGTGAGCTATATTGGTATTAAAGAAACGTTGCCTAAAGAACGTCGTGTGGCCTTTAATTTACCGCAAGTATTTCGTAATTATGGACTTATTTTACGTAACCGTAAAGTACTTGGCTTGATGCTATGTGGCGGGTTTAATGTTTCCGGCATGTTTGCTTTTTTAACCGCATCGCCGTTTGTTTATATAGAGTACTTTGGTATTGATGCACAAGATTACGGTTATTTGTTTGCGTGTAATATTTTAGGCATGATGGTGGTGACTTGGATGAATGCTAAAATCGTCATGCGTTTTGGTTATCAGCAGATTTTACGTGCGGGTATTATTATTAGCGCTGTGGTGTCGGTATTGTTTTGGTTGTTAAACATGAACCTGACATTTGGTTTAGCTGGATTAGTTGTTTCTACCGTTGCTTATATCTCGTTAATTAGCCTTATTGGTTCAAACGTGATGACAGGGGTATTGGCAGAATTCCCACATATATCCGGTACAGCATCGGCATTATCTGCCACTATTCGCTTTGGTTTTGGCGCGATATCTGGACTCGTGATTAGTATATTACATGATGGCACGCCACTGCCTATGATTATGGTGATCAGCGGTTGTGGGATCCTATCGTTTCTCAGCTATTTTATATTGACGGAAAGAGCAAATAAGGACAGTTAATGCGTATTGAATTTATTAGTACTGGTGATGAAGTATTATCAGGTCAAATTGTCGACACCAATGCGGCGTGGATATCACAACAGTTTTTTGACCAAGGTCGAACGTTCACTCGTCGTCATACGGTTGCTGATGATTTAGCCTCGCTGATCGATATTATCACTGAAACCAGCCACCGTGCTGACGTGGTGATCATGAATGGTGGTTTAGGGCCGACATCTGACGATTTAAGTGCTGAGGCCGCCGCAAAAGCAATGGGTGTACCATTAACGTTATCGCAAGCATGGTACGACCATTTAGTCGCTAAATATGCAAAATCGAATCGTAGCCTATCTGTGAGTAATGAAAAACAAGCTTGGTTACCGCAAGGGAGTGAAGTGGTTGATAATCCAGTGGGTACGGCATGTGGTTTTAGCTTCAAGTTTAACCGCGCACGCTTTTATTTTACGCCTGGTGTGCCAAGTGAATTTAAGCATATGGTAGCAGAGCAAATATTACCGGATATTCAACAACGTTTTGCGACGGTGAGCGTGCCGACTTTAATCAAAATTAAAACCTTTGGTATTTCTGAATCGGTACTGAATGAGCAATTGCAGGCGTTAAACCTACCGGATTCAATTACCTTGGGTTTTAGAGTTGATTTTCCCATGGTAGAAATCAAACTACTGTCGACTAACAGTGCTGATTTGCAGCAGGCAAGGGCACGAGTTGTTGCAGAAATAGCTGATTTCATTCTCTTTGAAGGTGACTTTTCGTTTGCTGAATATTTGCAAAAAATGATGTTAGATAAAGGTAAGACCTTGTCGCTTGCAGAGTCATGTACTGGTGGCATGATAGCGAGTGAATTAATTGCCGTAGCTGGTAGCTCCGGTTATCTCGATTCAAGCCATGTGACTTATAGCAATGAATCTAAAAGCCGTTTAGTGAATGTGAAACAAACGACACTGGCTAACCATGGTGCAGTATCAATCGAAGTTGCAGCCGAGATGGCTGAGGGCGCAATGCTCAATGCTGGTGTTGATTTTGGGATCGCGGTTTCAGGTATTGCTGGCCCTGGTGGCGGCAGTGATGAGAAACCGGTTGGTACGGTTGCTTTTGCATTGTCCAGTAAAACAGGGACTTATAGTCAGTTGTTATTTATCCCTCGTTGGAGCCGTCAAGGTATCCGTACGGTGGCGTTATATATCGCATTGGATATGTTGCGACGGGCGTTATTAGGATTAGATTTAGCGGCAGAGTTTGGTTCTGTAGAGCGCCGAGATGAACGTGTCGAGGAGAAATAATATACCAGTAGATAAGAGGGGATTAGTCAGGTAATTACGTTGTGATCGGGTGATCACAACGTCTGCTATCTTCTTCGTTTTAAGCTGGAGCCTTATTCTTATTTGTTACCATTTTTGTTTTGGTTGGAACAATAAGTCTAATTCGTTCTTTTCATCTTCTTTTTCTTGGCGATCTTTTAAATCATCTGAAGATGCTTGCGTGAGCTGCTCATTAACGTCGTTAAGTAAAGACATTAAGGTTTGTTGTTTAGTCGTCAGCGCTTCATTTTTATCATTGATATTGTTTAAGGTATCTATGCCTTTACGTAGCAATTGCTTACAAGAACCAAATTGACGCGTAGCACGCGCTTCGTAGGCTCGCTTTAATAAGTTATCAATATTGACATTCAGCTGCATTAATTCAAGTTTACGATCTTCAATAACAAAGGTTTGAGTGTTTAGCTTACTTTTGGCATGCTCTGCACGTAATACCGCACGAATTTTTTTAATTTGTTGCAGTAATACAATCGCCTCTCGATCGGAATTTGGCGAGCGAAACATTTTTTCTTCACTTTGCCCAGGCGCTTCTTTTAATTGCGCCATTTGTGCTTTCACATTCGTCAAGCGCTGTCGTACTTGTGGTAAACTTGGATCCATGTGTAATGTCGCGGCAAGTGAGTCATGCATACGGCTGTGCAGCACTAATGTAAGAACTTTACTGTACGGTAATGATGTGGCGTTGAGTAGCAATTCTTCAGTTTCTTGAATAACTTGTTTATGTTTGATGATGATCTGACGTTTTTCAGTCTCGGCTTTACGTTTGAATTGTAAAATGATGTTATAGCCGATCACTAAAAAAAGTAGCACAGCAATGGCGATGACTATAAGGGTAAGCTTCATTGTGTATATAAACCTAAATTTGCTGCGGTATTAAGATATTACTATAAATACCTTAGTTAAGGTAGTATTAAGGTAAAAATGCCCCCACCAAGTTCGCCTCCATTCTTTAGCAATATATGCCCTTTTTTACCTTTTATTACATGTGCATTAGCAATTAAACGGGCGAAATATAACCCTAACCCAGTACGTCCTTGCTTACAGCTTAGCGCTGACATTGAGTTATGCTGGGCTTGTAACATGCTATCTGGGTAGCCATCACCGTTGTCGGCAATCTCTATTTCCAGTTGATTATTAACCTGGTTAGCTGTCACTAAGATCTTGCCCTTACTATAACGTAAGGCGTTGATAAAGACGTCTGATAATAAGTAACTAATTAAATTATAATCGCAGTACCAAGCAAGATCGGGGTCAATATTAACGTTAATCTCGATATCATGACTGTCACTGTACAGCTGATTCTTAATGCAAAATTCAGTGAAGTAATCAGCGATAAAACATTCCGCAATATTTAAGGGCAGTTGATCTTTTTCATCGCGATAGAGTGACAACACTTGAATTAATCCGCTGTTAAGCCGTAAAACTTCATAGTGTAAATCAGCTAGTTTGGCTGTATCGGTTTGTTTATCTTGCTCGTTGCTACTATCTGCAGACATAGATTCAATGGATTGCAATAATAGGCATAATGAGTTTTTCATATCATGCACCGCAGATGTCAGGATCAGGGCATAATCAACTGTGTCTTTGCTTGGTTTAATGTTATCGTCTAATGGTGTCATGATATTTTGACTGGCGTATAAAGTAATGATCCCTAGGATATCTTATTAACAAGAAATAACAGCATTCTGCTATTGTTTTGTTAGAATACAATTAATTATTTGGAATATAGAGCACATCACGAATGAAGTTACAGCAATTTAGATATATAGTCGAAGTTCTCAATCACAATTTGAATGTGTCTGCGACAGCAGAAAGTCTTTATACTTCGCAACCTGGCATTAGTAAGCAAGTGCGTATGTTAGAAGATGAACTCGGTGTACAAATCTTTGAGCGTAGTGGTAAACACCTCACTAAAGTGACACCTGCTGGTAAAGATATTATTCGTATTGCTGCTGATATTCTTGGCAAGGTTGAAAGTATTAAAGCGGTAGCGAGTCAGCATACCCATCCTTCGAAAGGCACCTTAAATATCTCGACGACGCATACGCAAGCACGTTATGCATTGCCGAAAGTGATTAAAGGTTTTATAGAGCGTTACCCAGATGTGTCATTAAACATGCATCAAGGGACCCCTGCACAGATCAGTGATTCGGTTTCTAAAGGTACTGCTGATTTTGCTATCGCGACTGAAGCGTTGCATCTATACAGTGATCTAGTGATGTTACCTTGTTATCACTGGAATCGCTCTATTATCGTTAAACCGGGTCACCCATTGACGAAAGTGGGTAAGATAACGGTTGAAGATATCGCTAAATATTCACTCGTTACTTATGTGTTTGGTTTTACTGGCCGTTCAGAACTAGATTGTGCCTTTGATGAAGCTGGATTAGAGCCTAAAATTGTATTTACCGCAACCGATGCGGATGTGATTAAAACATATGTGAAATTAGGTATTGGCGTGGGAGTATTGGCGACAATGGCATTTGATGATGAAGTTGATGATGATTTAGTACGTATTGATGCCAGCCATTTATTTACTTCAAGTACGACTAAAATAGGTTTCCGTAAAGGCACTTTCTTGCGTACTTATATGTATGATTTTATGGAACGCTTTGCACCGCATTTAACACGTGACATTGTTGATAAAGCGATCATGTTAAAAACAGCGGAAGAGATTGACGATATGTTTAAAGAGATCCAACTACCAACAAGGTAACGAGTCGGCCGCTATCACCAAACTGTTTATATCATCAGAGTTAATATACTCGGCTAAATGTCGTATTTAGCCGAGTGTATTTTAAGTGTTATTAAACATCATCTAATTCATCAGCATTTTATTAAAAACGAAGTAAGCATCGCTTAACTAATCATATCATCAGTCTGCTTGACTACTTTGACTATCCGTCTTTTACTGCTTTTCTGATGATCTTCTTTTTTTGTTAGCACTGGTTTTTTTGCTGTGTCGAGCACTACGGTCGAACAGGCATTATCGTTAATGACATTAATCAACTCATGCATGCTATTGGATAATATATCATCTTTGTCTAGTCTTGCTATTTGTTCACTAACGATATCTATCGCACTATTCATGACAACTTGCTCTAGCTCAGTAAATGCATCATGGATGTAATTCGATAACTTATTCAAATTGGGGAGGTTTGACCGGCAGGCAATCAAGCCGACATTAATATTATTCATATAACTGTATAAAGTGATATTAAGTGACATACCGGGCGGTAAAGCTGAGAGCGGGAAACATTCTTGCATTTTGGCACCCATCATATACATAGGTTTACGTGGGCCTGGC
The DNA here is from genome assembly GCF_008931805.1 of Moritella marina ATCC 15381. Taxonomy (GTDB): domain Bacteria; phylum Pseudomonadota; class Gammaproteobacteria; order Enterobacterales; family Moritellaceae; genus Moritella; species Moritella marina. Next base: position 290,979 of record NZ_CP044399.1, read on the forward strand.
ACATTCGAGATCAGCACATTGCCGACGGGTGGCAAGACATTATCTAGATTCAATAATTCGCTTATCACCGCTAAACCTTGGCTGACAAGAGTATAACTGGTTAACGCTTCATCTGATAATAAAGTGGTTTCTTGTTTTAACTTGTTACAGGCCTCTTTAATTGCCATTAGCCGAGTAAGTGGTGTTGCACTACTGTGGGCAAGCTCAATCATGGTGATGGCGATGCGGTTATTAGAGGTCGTGTCGTTTATATCACGTAGGCTCACCGGAATTTGCGCTGTGAGCGGTTGTTTAAGTTGGTAGTTAAGATCAGACAAATAGCGGTGTAACGCGATATCACAAATACAGACCACGACGTCATTAATCGTTGTCCCTGCTATTTTTCCTATATTTCTTACCCGTAATAGTGGCAGTATGCTGGTTGATGCTCGACGCGCGCGTTTTGGGCTGATTGAGAAAGGGGTTTTAGGTGAAGTAAATGGCGTGATGATATTCGCTTTATAGATATTCACGCCTTGTAATATTAACTTAGAACCAAGACCAAGTATTGATGGAATGGCGCGTACTTGTTTCGTTAATACTGCACTGCTTTGTTTTAATTTATTCACCATGCTCGCTTTGACTTCAGTATCGGGCTGGTCACTCTCAAAACCTGTTTGAGTCCAAAATGCTTTTAACGATCCCTCGGCCTGTGGTGTTAAATAACTTAGCAGAATGCTATTGGCTTTAACGCCGTCAGTAAATGCATGGTGCATTTTAAGGTAGACGGCAAATTGGTCGTTAGCAAGCCCTGAAATTAAATGCATTTCCCATAATGGCCGGTTTCGATCCATCAGATTTGAGTGAGCGTGCTCTATGTATTCAAGCAATTGCTCTCTGTCGCCAGCGTTGGGTAGGCGGACCTGGCGAACATGGTAATCTAGGTCAATATGGTCATCCTCTTGCCAATACATTAATCCAGAATAGGCTGTATGTAGTTTGTAATTAAATGGTTTTTCTATTTGGGTAAACTGCATTAGTTGTTGATAAAGATCTTCACCATAATCGCCTTGATAGTTATCTGGTATATCAAAAACTTGCATTGCAGCAACATGATTTGGGCGTGATACCGTTTCGCAATACAGAAATCCCATGTCGGGTAGAGTGAGTGCTTTCATTAATATTTCCCTCATATTTGCAGAGCGGACAGCTGGTTACGTCGTGCGATAAAATAGAATAAGTGACCTAATGGTGAGTAGAGAATAATTAACTCGCAAAGTCATCAGGGTGATGGCTATTCACTGCTATTTACACCTTAAAGTATGAGGTTTTTTATCAGAGGTTACTGCACATGGAGATAAATCTTTAATCAAAGGAGTGAGGGGGTTGTAATGCCTGTTATAGGGTAGTTTAAAGTTAAGTCGGTGTATTATTACGGGGATATAAAATATTGCTGCGGATATAAAAAAGCCAGCATTGTGACGGGCACATTCTGGCTTTTATTTGTTCTGTACCTAAATAATTTTATCTAGGCTTAGGACAGGTTAAGTACAAGTGTGGGCTTTTTTGATATCGCCAACATTTAATACTTTAATTGCTAAACCACCTTGTGATGTTTCACGGTATTTAGCATTCATGTCTTTACCTGTCTCGTACATCGTCTCGATAACTTTATCTAACGACACACAAGGCTCACTCGTACGACGCATTGCCATACGTGAAGAGTTGATAGCTTTAACTGCTGCAATCGCGTTACGTTCGATACAAGGCACTTGTACTTGGCCACCAACAGGGTCGCAAGTTAAGCCTAAGTTATGTTCCATACCGATCTCAGCGGCTTGACAAACTTGTGATGCGCTTGCACCCATTAGTTCTGCAAGACCAGCTGCTGCCATTGAACATGACACGCCTACTTCACCTTGACAGCCGACTTCCGCGCCTGAGATAGATGCGTTAGTTTTGTATAGGATACCAATAGCACCAGATGCAAGGTAGAACTTAGTGTATTCATCACGTGTTAACGGACGGATAAACTTATTATAGTATGCTAATACCGCTGGAATGATACCTGCAGCACCATTTGTTGGTGCTGTAACAACACGGCCACCGGCAGCATTTTCTTCACTTACAGCAAGGGCAAACATGTTAACCCAATCAATGATAGTCATTGGGTCAGTATTAAAACCATCGCTTGCTTCTAATTGGCGTTTAAGCGCTGCTGCACGACGTGGTACACGTAATGGACCAGCAAGTAAACCTTCAGTTTTACAACCGCGCTCAATCGCTTCAGCCATTGCAGTCCAAATACCTGAAAACAGGTGATGCGTTTCTTGTTCTGTGCGGAATGATTTTTCATTCTCAGCCATTAATGCACTGATAGATAATGCGTTATCTTGGCAGTGTTGAACTAGTTGTGCGGCACTGTTAAATGGGTATTTAACGTCAGCTGTCTCACCTTGTGTTAGGCCGAAGTTTTCTTCGTCAACGATGAAACCACCACCCGTAGAGTAGTAAGTTTTTGTGAATGAAACTTCGCCATCGATGTAAGCATGAATTTTCAAACCATTTTCGTGAAGTGCAAGTGGTTCATCGATAAAGTTCATCGCTGAAGCGGGAAAATCAACAGTATGACATTGTAGACCGATCGTTAAACGACGTGTTTGTTCAACACGGTGAATAAACTCTGGGATTGCATCAATATCAACAGTTTCAGGCAAGTTACCTGCTAAACCCATGATGATAGCAATATCAGTGTGGTGACCTTTACCAGTCAACGATAATGAACCATGCACATCCACTGTGATTTGAGTGACTTCGCGGATCTTCCCTGTCGCTCGTAGGTCGTCGATAAATTGTTTGGCAGCTTTCATTGGACCAACAGTATGAGAACTTGATGGACCAATACCAATTTTGTAGATATCGAATACACTGATCATAGTAATTCCTCAGCAGATGCTTAAGTTATATAAGCTTAAATAATTAGCGCGCTAACAGTCTTTGTTAGGCAGAATAACGAGGATTAAACTTTTTTTTAATCTCTCAAATTTTTATTTCGCTATGATAGCGATTTAATTCTAAAAAACAACTAGCAATATAGTAGGCAGCGCTGTTAATTAGAGATTGATCCCATATAACAATTCATTATATTTCTAATTTGTAGTGTAAAGCTTTGTTGGTTTTATTTCGTCGGCGGGTTTTAAAGGCGAAGGTAATAAAAAGCCTTATTTTAGGGGCTGTTATTACCTTTAATAATTAATTACTTAGGGAGTGGTTATCTGTTTAGGGTTAGTAGTGAATAACCCAGTGATCAACTAACAATAATATAAATAGTATCATGAGATGAATGATTGAGAATTTAAATGTTTGAAATGCCGTTTTACGCGTGGGTTTGAATTTTAAGCGATAAGCGTAATATATAAAGCAGCCCCCTAAAATGGTCGACCCTGCTAAGTAAAGTAAACCGCTGAGCTGGGTAAGCCAAGGTAACCAAGTCACCGGTAAGAGCAACAACGTATAAAGCAATATCAGGGTTTTAGTATATTCCGCGCCATGGGTAACGGGGAGCATGGGGATTTTTGCTTTCGCGTATTCTTTTTCTTTATGGATTGCCAAGGCCCAAAAATGCGGCGGCGTCCAAATAAAAATGATCATGACAAGTAGCAGTGCTTGACCGGTCACTTCACCTGTCATCGCAGTCCAACCAAGAAGTGGAGGCGTGGCTCCTGCAAGCCCTCCTATGGCGATATTTTGTGGTGTTGCACGTTTTAAATACATGGTGTAAATCACCGCATAACCAATCAGACTGGCAAAGGTTAACCACGCGGTTAAGGCGTTCACAAAGATAAATAGTGTTGCCATGCCGATGGTGGCCATACCGGTGGCAAAGACCAAGGCTTTTGTTGTGCTTAGGGTATTTTGTACTAATGGACGCTGATGGGTTCGGGTCATAATGGCGTCAATACGCTGGTCGAGAATATGGTTGTAAGCCGCAGCGGCTGCAGACAATAATCCGATCCCTACTAATGCGGGTACTAATAAACTCAGTGTGGGTAATGTCGGAAGGGCTAGCACCATACCGACCAATGCGGTGAGCAGTAACAGCGCCACCACTTTAGGCTTGGTGAGTTGATAATAAGCGCGCCAGTTTGGTGTCAGCGTTAATTTAAGGGATTGTGTATTCATAGCACCTCTTGCAGTTGCTGTTGGTTGAACCAAAGTAGGGTTATTAAGGTTATCAGTAAGATCGCCGCGACGAAGTTGTGCGCCACTGCAATGCCTAGCGGTAACTGAAATAACACATTCGCGATACCTAAGCTGACTTGTAGACAAAGAATAATAAGCAAGGTGATCGCAATGACGCGTATCTTTTTTTCGACTTGATGCTTGAGTAGTTGATAGGTTGTGAGGAGAAGATAAATGATCGTCACGCCGGCCCATATACGGTGGGATATGTGGATATTCATTCTGGCGATAGTATCCCGTACACCATACTGGTAGGTGTCAGCGACGGGACTGAGACTAAATACATCATTGAGATCAAAACGACTTAACCAGTCACCATTACAAATTGGCAATTCAGTACAGACAACGGCTGCGTAATTTGAACTTGTCCAACCGCCAAGTGCAATTTGAATGATGACGATTGGCAGTGCAATGGCGCAATATAATTGAACGCGAGCTAAACGTTGTCTGTGAATAGGCAATATCAGTGTCTGTTGATTTTGATTATCTAAAGGCTGGGTTAGCAAGTTTGGTGTTATTGTTGGTCGGGATAATCGTAATCGGAATAATATCAGCAGGGATAGAATACTAAAGCCACCTAATAAATGCCCCATAACGATAATGGGCTGTAAATTCATCGTGACAGTCCACATACCTAACGCAGCCTGAAATAAAACCAAGAGGGTGAGCACTGTCGCTAATCGCAGTTGCTGCCTTTGTTTCCCACTCACGATGAAAATGATCAGGATAAAAATACCGAGTAATCCGGCAACATAGCGATGGATCATTTCATTCCATGCTTTTTCTGTGTGCAATGGTTTATTTGGATAAGCCAATTGTGCAGAGGCGATGTCTTGTGCGTTGCCTGGTACAGCATTAAAGCCGTAACAGCCCGGCCAATCTGGGCAGCCAAGCCCTGCGTCAGTAAGGCGTGTATAGGCGCCAAGAATAATAACAATGAAAGCTAACACGATCGTTAGGTTGAGCAGTTTTGGCATAGACCATCCTTGTGTATTACGGCTTACCCTATTTTCGATATTTTAAGTAAGCGCTTTAAATCCTTTAATAGGCCCGCTGATACTTTCATTGCTGCCGTTTTATCTGCAGTGAATTGATAACGCATGAAAATATTACCCAGTGGGTCAACTAAATATAGTGTATCCGAGCTTAATTGCTGTTGATTGGTTGCGCTTAATTGTAATTTTGTGAGAGCTTGCGTATCGATACGCTCAGACTGTAATGAGGGGAGTGCGGTGAGGTAGCGTTGTACACGATCACCTTCGGAAGCGAGCAGCGTATGCACTTGCTGGATCTGCCAAATACTTTCTTGGCAAATGGCACTACAATTATCGGTTGGGTTGTAGAGTAGTAGCCATGCCTGAGGGGCTAATGAGAGTGAGAGTGGCGGTGTTATTAATTCACCAGCATTGGTTTTAGCACCTTGGTACCAATTATTAACTAGCACTATTTTTGCGACTAAAATAGGAGCTATGAATAATCCGAGCATGATAAATAACGGTTTTTTTTGCATGACTAATCCTTATCTTGCGTAGTATTTTTGATTCGTGTTAGTACTTCTTAATCCAGTAACCGCTGCACAGGCTTAATGCAAATGCTAAGGCGAACCATTGCACGGCATAAGCGGTGTGTTTAGCTGGTGGCATGACGGTGATCTGCCAAGTTTTGCTAAAGCCAACGGGCGAACTAGGTTCTAATTGCAGTAATAGCGGTTTCAATGGGGTGCCTAAATACGATTGCAGCTGTGAAATGGCCGTACGTTGCACCACTAATACATTGTCTTTGTCGGTACTGATATTATCACCGAGTAACCAAGGCGAGCCTTGTGGGGCGCTTAATGTGCCGTTTAGGTGATAGAGACCAGTGAATTTGGGTATCACAGGCAATATTTGTCGAGATGGCGATGCCGCTAGCCAGCCGAGATTAACCAGTATGGTCTGTGCATCACTGTGAAAAGGGAGATATAAGTGATAACCGATACGTTTATTGTTGGTCTGATTATCAAGTAATATCGGCTGTTTATTGTCAAAATAACCTTGCAATGAAACTGGGTTGTGTAAAGTGTCCGCTGTCACTTGGCTTAATGTCGTGATGATGATTTGTTTAATATCCAATAGCGCTTGTTTGTCTTGCGCTCGTGCAAGTTGCCATAGTCCGAGGTTGATACAGATACCGATGGCAACGAGACTAAAAGCCACAAACCCAATTAAGCGCTTAGGGTGCTTATATTTTCGTTTAGACTTCGCTTTAGGTATGGCATTAACATGAGTTTTCATCTCTACTCTCGATCAATAGCAGCGTGCAATTAAGCATAGAGTTGATTTAATAGAAGGGGAGTAAAACAGGAGAAAGATTAAACTTATAAACAACTTACAGAGTAATATCCCAGTACAAGGTACTGGGATAGCAATACATCACTAAAGTGGTGTTATTTTACTTGCCAAGCGATAGTCTCGCCAGTTCTGATTGGCACCATCTTCGCGTCACCAAACGGCAGCGTTGTCGGTACTAGCCATTCAGACTTTTCTAACGTGATCGTGTCAGCGTTGCGTGGTAAATTGTAAAAATCAGGGCCATTGAAGCTAGCGAATGCTTCTAGTTTATCAAGCGCATTTTCTTGCTCGAATACTTCAGCATAAAGTTCAATTGCAGCATGCGATGTGTAAGCACCAGCACAACCACAAGCAGATTCTTTCTTATCATCGGCGTGTGGTGCAGAATCCGTACCAAGGAAAAATTTGTTACTACCACTTGTCGCAGCTTTAACAAGTGCTGCTTGATGGGTATTACGTTTCAAAATTGGTAAGCAATAGTAGTGTGGTTTAATACCACCGACTAACATGTGGTTACGGTTGAATAGTAAGTGATGGGCTGTAATTGTTGCAGCAATGTTGTCGCTGGCGTTATTCACGAACTCAACTGCATCGGCAGTCGTGATGTGCTCAAGTACAATTTTTAAGTTGGGGAAATCAGCAACAACAGGCTTTAACACAGTATCTAAATATACTTTTTCACGATCAAAAATGTCGATATCTGCATCTGTTACTTCACCATGTAATAACAATGGCATGCCAGCATCTTGTAATGCTTGCAGCGCAGGGTAAACGTTTTTAATTGAGGTAACACCTGATGATGAATTTGTTGTTGCGCCAGCAGGATAAAGCTTTGCCGCATAAACAATCCCTGTTGCTTTCGCTGCGCGGATATCTTCAGCTGTTGTTTGATCAGTAAGGTAGATAGTCATTAATGGACTAAATGAAGAATTCGCAGGTACGTTAGCTAAAATACGCTGATGATATTCTTTGGCGATCTCAGCATTTGTTACTGGCGGTACTAGGTTTGGCATAATGATAGCGCGACCCATGTAACGGCTAATGTCAGCAACAGTATGTTTTAAAACATCACCATCTCGAAGGTGTAAGTGCCAGTCGTCTGGGCGGGTGATCGTTAAAGTTTCCATTTGATTTCTCCATCGCTAATTTCCGCAGATTCTAAAGATTAATGCTGGTGAAGTCAAAGAGCTAGTATCAATTGATGTGAAAATACGATACCAAGTAAGTCTATCGTTAATTTTAGCTTATTTGGTATCGAAATTATAGCGTAGGTCGGTCGTAATGGTTAACCGACTACCTTCGAGATGGTTAACTAATTTATTGATAAATGGCTGAGCAATAGCTAAACGATGTAGACAAAAATAAACAAAATGATCCATACCACATCAACAAAATGCCAATACCAAGCAGATGCTTCAAAGGCAAAATGTTTACCTGGGGTAAAATGACCATTGATGACACGAAATAGCATCACAGTTAGCATTATCACGCCTAAAGTAACGTGCATACCATGAAACCCTGTGAGCATATAAAAAGTATTGCCATAGACACCGGAGTCAAAGCGTAATGATAGCGCTTGATAGGCATGTATATACTCCTCGGCTTGGAAAAATAAAAAGATAACCCCAAGAGTTACTGTCATCGCTAACCAAGTCACTAGTTTCGCACGGTGTTTGGCGAGCAGATTATGATGCGCAAAATGTAATGTCACAGATGAGCTAATTAAAATGATCGTATTAATTAATGGTAATCCATACCAAGGCATGGCTTGGGTTACTCGGCCATCTGGGGTCGTTGTTAGTGGCCATGTCGGGATAAACTCAGACCAAATAACGTCATGAGTCATGGCGTTATTACCTTCACCACCAAGCCAGGGAATCGACAAGTTACGCAGATAAAATAATACCCCGAATAACGCCACAAAAAACATCACCTCCGAAAAGATAAACCACAACATACCCATTCTAAATGAACGGTCGAGCTGTTCATTGTAAAGGCCTTTCATTGATTCGCTGATGACATTACGAAACCAACTAACTAGCATGAACAATAAAATGGCGATACCAATAAATAAAATAGGGATGCCGGTATTACTGCCTTCTTTACCGACGAGTTGTACGGTGGTGGCTGCGCCAATGGCAATAATAAACAGGGCAATTGCCCCGACTAAAGGCCAAATACTACTGGCTGGTACGTAGTAATTTTTGGGTGCTTTGGCATATTCGTTATCATCTTGCATTACAAGGCTCCTAGCGCATCGCTACTTTGGTTGACTCATCGCTAAATCAGTTGTGGGCTCGTTTTTAAACAGGGTATAAGCCAGAGTTAATGTCGATATATCAGCGGGTATGTTTGGGTCGACATAAAAAATAAGTGGCATCATAGCCTCTGCATTCGCTGCTAACATTTGCTCTTGGAAGCAAAAGCACTCCGTTTTAACTAAATATTGCGCGCCATAACCAGGGCTGATAGAGGGAACGGCACGGCCGAAAGTGTCTTGATCACTTTGATTTGTGGCAACAAAGCTGACTTGATAACGTTCACCGGGATGTAACTCAATACTGTTCATCTCAGGTTTAAATTGCCAAGGCAGCTGTTTACTTAGATAAGTGACAAACTCAACCTTAACGGTGCGAGATTCATCGACGCTTGTCATCGGTACGGATGATTCTCGGCTATAATCTTTGCCGTTTAGACCGGTAATGTCACAAAAAACATCATAGAGCGGGATTAAAGCAAAACCAAAACCAAACATACCGACGGCGCTAAAAGTCAGCCATCGTAAGTGCTTTTTTATTTTCGGCGTTGTCATTATTTCACCTCTGGCGGTGTATCAAAGGTATGGTAGGGCGCTGGTGAAGGCACTGTCCATTCTAATCCTTCAGCCCCTTCCCACGGTTTGGCAGGGGCTTTTTGACCACCACGCACCGCCATAATAACCACAGCAACGAAAATCAACTGAGATAATCCAAATAGGAACCCGCCAATACTGACTATTTTATTGATATCAGCAAATTGCAATGCGTAGTCCGGAATTCGGCGTGGCATACCTGCAAGTCCTAAAAAATGCATTGGGAAAAACAGGACATTGACCGAAATAAGTGAACACCAAAAATGCCATTTACCCAGCTTTTCATTGAACATGTATCCAGTCCATTTCGGTAGCCAGTAATAAGCTGCTGCCATAATCGAGAACACTGCCCCCGTCACCAGTACGTAATGAAAATGAGCCACAACAAAATAGGTATCATGGTATTGAAAATCAGCAGGGGTGATCGCCAGCATTAACCCTGAGAATCCACCAATAGTAAACAGGACGATGAATGCCAGTGAAAATAGCATCGGCACTTCAAAGGTGATAGAACCACGCCAGAGTGTTGCTACCCAGTTAAATATTTTCACCCCCGTTGGCACTGATATCAGCATGGTGCAGTACATAAAGAAGAGTTCTGCAGCAAGCGGTAAGCCGACGGTAAACATGTGATGTGCCCACACGGTGAAACTTAAAATAGCAATGGATGCAGTGGCGTACACCATCGAGTGATAACCAAATAATTGTTTACGGGCAAAGGTTGGTATAATGGCAGAGATGATGCCAAATGATGGCAAGATCATAATATATACTTCGGGATGACCAAAGAACCAAAATATATGTTGGAAGAGTACGGGATCACCACCGCCTGCGGCATCAAAGAAGCTGGTACCGAAATATTTATCGGTCAAAATCATGGTCACTGCACCCGCCAATACTGGCATCACTGCGATTAATAGGAATGCGGTAATTAACCAAGTCCACACAAACATTGGCATTTTCATTAATGTCATGCCCGGTGCTCGCATATTTAAAATTGTCACGATGACGTTAATTGCGCCCATTATCGAGCTGATCCCCATTAAATGTACTGAAAAGACAAACATAGCAGTACTGTCGGGACTGTATTTGGTTGATAGCGGTGGATAGAATGTCCAACCAAAGTTAGGGCCGCCACCTTCTGTAAATAGCGATAGAAGCAGTAATGAAAAGGCAAACGGTAAGATCCAAAAGCTCCAGTTATTCATCCGTGGCAGCGCCATATCTGGCGCACCAATCATCAGTGGCAGCATCCAGTTGGCCAAACCGACAAAGGCGGGCATGACAGCGCCAAACACCATGATCAAGCCGTGTGATGTGGTCATTTGGTTGAAAAAATTCGGCTCGACTAACTGTAGACCTGGTTGGAATAGCTCGGCTCGAATGATCATGGCCATAGCGCCACCAATAAAAAACATGGTTAAGCTAAACCACAAATACAGGCTACCAATGTCTTTGTGGTTAGTCGAAAATAACCAACGCTTATAACCTGTTGGTGCACCGTGGTGGCTGTTATCGTGCTGTGCGTCAGGAGTAGAGTTAATTACTTGCTCTGCATTATCTTTTAATTGTATATCGCTCATGTGCAGTCCCTTGAATTACCGATTAGTTGCTATTGCTTAATGCAGTGTCGATTTGCGCTGGCTGCACAATATCACCGGTGTTATTTTCCCAAGCATTACGTTCATAGGTGATAACTGCGGCGAGCTCTTTTTTAGTTAACTGTTTGGCAAATGCTGCCATTGCGGTGCCGGATACCCCGTGTAGGACTATATCAATGTGTTTATTCACGTCGCCAAGTGCAATAGGACTGTTTTTAAGTGCTGGGAATGCACCAGGAATACCTAGCCCTCCAGCTTGATGGCAAGCTGCACAAGCGCGATTATAGACAGATTCGCCGAGAGTCATCATGGCAGGCATGTCTAACGTTTTTGTCAAGCTGTCCTGTTCTGCTTGCAATTGTTGTTTTGCAGTTACTTTTGCTTGCGCCAACCAAGTATCATATGCCGCAGGCTCTAATGCGGTGACGACTATGGGCATAAATCCATGATCTTTACCGCATAACTCAGCGCATTGGCCGCGATAAATTCCTGGTGTATCAATCCTGGTCCAAGCTTCATTAATAAAACCGGGGTTGGCGTCTTTTTTTACCGCAAAGGCGGGTACCCACCATGAATGGATCACATCATCTGCAGTGATCAAGAAACGGATTTTTTTATTAATGGGTAATACAAGCGGGTTATCGACCTCTTTGAGGTAATACGGCTGTTTTTCTACTTCATTATTAATTTCTGCTTGGCTGGTGGTTAAGCGGCTATAAAATTCCAGATCATCATCGAAATAGCGATAATGCCATTTCCACTGTGAGCCGGTGATTTGAATGGTGATATCTGCTTCTGTGGTATCCTCCATCAAGATTAAGGCTTGTGTAGAAGGGACTGCCATAGCAATTAAAATGACAATCGGTATCGCAGTCCAAATAATTTCTACCGTGGTACTTTCATGAAACTTGGCGGCCACGGCACCTTTAGATTTACGATGACGATATAAAGACCAAAACATAATGCCAAACACGATGATCGCAATCGCAATGCATATAAAGAGAATGGTCATGTGTAAGTTATAAACGGTATTACTGATCCCCGTCACGCCTTCGGTCATATTCAGTGTAGATTGCTGGGCAAATAGCGGTGTTGATCCCATCCCTAGTACAAATGCGATTAATATTATCGTTAGTTTAGATAAGCGCACATAACCTCCCTCAGAATTATCCATAATGACTCGCAAAATATAGATTAGATAATGAGTGAATTGTGTTAGTTCCCTGCGATAACGGCCAGCATTTAACAATCCACTGTTATTTGCCGAAGTATAGTTACAGAAATGTTAATTGCGCTATTTATGATGAAGATAAACTACTTTATCTGTCGTGTTTCACGCATTGAAGGTGACGATTTCAAAAGATTTTTTTAGTGCTGATATCTGTTCTTGTAATTTCTTGATGTGGCAAGCCACCGATTGTGACAAGTCTTGTTGGTCCTGTTCTTTTACGCTGTCTAAGCGCATCACTTTTAATTTGATGATTTGGGTATCGGTCATCAAGTTATCAATATGCTGCATCATCTCAGGATTGGGGTATTTTTCTTTGAGTGATTCGAGTTGATTAGTGAAATCTAAAAATGTACGTTCAATTTCGACAAGGGTCATAAAAACTCCTAATAGCAATCCAAAGCCAGTTGTTCAGGCTCATGTAAAATTGATTATAGTGTAAGTTTTAATTTTCTACAGACGCATACATATCGTTCACTGTAGGTGAAAGCAAGAGAGTCGAGATCTTATCGTGATGGTGAGTAATTGACCAAAGTGAAGTTGTTACACTGTAAATTTGTAGTTTTTCCTCTTATTTCGTCATAAAAGTCATTTTTGTTCTTGAATTTTGACTTTTCATCCATACATTATAAGCAAATAAAATATTAAAGTGCTATTTAGAGTGGCAATGCTCGATTTTTTTCTTGCTGCTAGCTATAATATCGCGTCTTAAATTTCCAGTTGGAAATGTTAATAAATTCATTAGAGGTATCTAAATGCAAGTTTCTGTAGAAACGACTCAAGGCCTAGAGCGCCGTTTAACTATCACAGTTCCAGCTGCAACAGTTAGCAAAGAAATCGACAATCGTTTACGTGGTTTAGCAAAAACTCAACGTATCGACGGTTTCCGTCCAGGTAAAGTACCAGCTAAAGTAATCAAAAAACGCTTTGGCGCTGCTGTAGCAGAAGAAGTTGCTGGCGAAATCATGCAACGTAACTTCTACGAAGCAATCGTAGCTGAAAAATTAAACCTTGCTGGCGCACCAACGCTTGAACCTGCAGCTGTTAAAGAAGGCGAAGACTTCTCTTTCACTGCAACACTTGAAGTTTACCCAGAATTCGAAGTTGCTGGTATCGAAGCAATCACAATCGAAAAATCAGTATCTTCAGTAACAGATACAGATGTTGATGGCATGATCGAAACTTTACGTAAGCAACACGCTGAGTGGGTTACTGCTGATCGCGCTGCTGAAGCTAACGACCAAGTTAAAGTTGACTTCAACGGTAGCATCGATGGTGTTGAATTTGAAGGCGGCAAAGCTGAAGACTTCACACTAGCTATGGGCCAAGGTCGTATGATCCCTGGTTTCGAAGAAGGCATCGTAGGTAAATCTGCAGGCGAAGAGTTCACTGTTGAAGTAACTTTCCCTGAAGAATACCATGCAGAAAACCTGAAAGGTAAAACTGCAAGCTTCGCTATCACGCTAAACGCTGTTGAAGCGCAAGAACTACCAGAAATCAATGCTGAATTCGTAGGTAAATTCGGTGTTGAAGACGGTACTCTTGAGTCTTTAAAAGCTGAAATCAGCAAAAACATGAGCCGTGAACTTGAGCAAGCTATCAAAGCTGACACAAAAACTAAAGTGCTTGACGCATTAGTTGAAGCAAATGATATCGACGTTCCTGCTGCACTAGTTAAGCAAGAAATCGTTACATTACGTGAGCAAGCTATGCAACGTTTTGGCCAAATGGCACCACAAAACGCACCAGAACTTCCTGATGAATTATTCACAGAGCAAGCTAGCCGTCGTGTTAAAATTGGTCTAGTACTTGGTGAATTCATCAAAGTAAACGAAATCACAGCTGATGACGCTCGTGTTCAAGACATGATCGCATCTATGGCGTCTGCATACGAAGATCCAGCTGAAGTTATCGCACATTACAAAGACAACGAGCAAGCACTAGAAAACGTTCGTAACGTAGCTGTTGAAGACCAAGCTATTGATTTAGTATTAGAAAAAGCAAACGTTACAGAAAAAGAAGTTGCGTTTGAAGAACTAATGAATAAAGCGACTCAAAACGCATAATTGTTGATTCGATTGAACAAAATACGTAATTAAGCGCTATAATGGCTCGAGTGAGGGTATTTCACTTGGGCCATTTTTATTTAGGGATGATAATATGTCAAAATTTTTTAATGATATCACAGAGTCTCCGTCAAACGCGTTAGTCCCTATGGTTGTTGAGCAAACAGCTAAAGGTGAGCGTTCTTATGACATCTATTCTCGACTTTTAAAAGACCGTGTAATCTTTTTGACTGGCCAGGTTGAAGACCACATGGCTAATCTAGTTGTTGCACAGTTACTTTTCTTAGAATCAGAAAACCCAGATAAAGATATTTTCCTTTATATCAATTCACCAGGCGGTTCTGTTAGTGCGGGTATGTCAATTTATGACACCATGCAGTTCATCAAACCAAATGTGTCTACAATTTGTATGGGCATGGCTGCGAGCATGGGGGCATTCCTTCTTGCTGGTGGCGAAAAAGGTAAGCGTCACGCATTACCTAACGCTAAGATTATGATTCACCAACCGCTAGGTGGTTATCAAGGTCAAGCATCTGATATTGAAATTCACGCCAATGAGATTCTTAAAACTAAGCGTAAATTGAATGAAATATTAGCTGCACATACTGGTCAAGAGTATGATCGTCTTGCTGCAGATACAGACCGTGATAATTATATGACGGCTGCTGAAGCGATGGATTACGGTCTTATCGATACAGTAATAACAAAACGTGATTAAGTAATTTTTGACAGGTCGAGCCTCTTTTAGCCATAATTAAGATTAGGCATAAGATTTTCTACCTGTAATGTGAGGTTATCGAATGACAGAAACAAAAAATGGGGATAACGGTAAATTACTTTATTGTTCTTTTTGTGGCAAAAGCCAACACGAAGTACGTAAGCTAATTGCTGGCCCATCTGTCTACATTTGTGATGAATGTGTTGATCTTTGTAACGATATTATTCGTGAAGAGATTAAAGAAATTGCACCAAAACGTGAAGGTGATGAGTTACCAACACCGCATCAAATTCGTGGCAAATTAGATGATTACGTCATTGGCCAAGATCATGCTAAGAAAGTATTAGCAGTTGCGGTATACAATCATTATAAGCGTTTACGCAATGGCGATACATCAAACGGTGTAGAACTAGGTAAGAGTAATATTTTATTAATCGGTCCAACTGGTAGTGGTAAAACATTATTAGCTGAAACGTTAGCGCGTATTCTTGATGTACCTTTTACTATGGCTGATGCAACAACATTAACTGAAGCTGGTTATGTTGGTGAAGATGTTGAAAACATTATTCAGAAACTATTGCAAAAATGCGATTACGATGTAGAAAAAGCCCAACGTGGTATTGTCTACATTGATGAAATTGATAAAATTTCACGTAAATCTGATAATCCTTCTATTACTCGTGACGTATCGGGTGAAGGTGTTCAGCAAGCATTGCTAAAACTGATTGAAGGGACTGTTGCTTCTGTACCGCCACAAGGTGGCCGTAAGCATCCTCAACAAGAGTTTTTACAAGTAGATACATCTAAGATCTTATTTATCTGTGGCGGCGCATTTGCTGGCTTAGATAAAGTGATTGAAATGCGTACCAACGTAGGCAGTGGCATTGGCTTTACAGCAGAAGTAAAAGGTGAAGCTGAAAAAGCAACTTTATCTCAAGTTTTTGCAAAAGTTGAACCACAAGATTTAGTTAAATTTGGTCTTATCCCTGAATTTATCGGTCGTCTACCTGTGACTGCGACATTAACAGAACTTGATGAAGCTGCATTAATTCAGATCTTAACAGAACCGAAAAATGCATTGACGAAACAGTATTCAGCACTCTTCGACTTAGAGGGTGTTGAGCTGGAGTTCCGTGAAGATGCGCTGATTGCAATTGCGAAAAAAGCGATGTCTCGAAATACGGGTGCTCGTGGTTTACGCTCAATTGTAGAAGCTGTTTTACTCGATACTATGTATGATCTTCCTTCAGTTGAAGATATTAGCAAAGTTGTGATTGATGAATCTGTAATTAAAGAAGAATCAGCACCAATTTTGATTTATGAAAATACTGAAAACAAAGTAGTATCAGCAGACTAGTGTTAGATTTTTAAACACTTACTGTTAAAAAGGGGCGCAATGCCCCTTTTTTTATATTATTTTCCATAATTTAAGCTCCTAGCATTGATTGTTGAGTAATAACCCCTATATATTCAATATTAGCCCTTAGTCCAGTTTTATAAGTGAGGACAAGATGAGTTTTGAGCGTACGGAAAGCGTGAATATCCCTGTATTACCATTGCGTGATGTTGTGGTTTATCCCCACATGGTAATTCCTTTGTTTATTGGCCGAGAAAAGTCAATTCGTTGTCTTGAAGCCGCAATGGATACAGATAAACAAATATTTTTAGTTGCACAAAAAGATGCAGCGCAAGATGATCCCCAAGTTGAAGATCTAAATAACGTGGGTACCGTCGCTAATATTTTACAAATGTTAAAATTGCCTGATGGTACTGTAAAAGTATTAGTCGAAGGCACACAACGAGCTAAATTAAATAGCTTGAGTGATGGCGATGATTACTTCCAAGCTGAAATTGAATATATGATCTCTGAATCTGTCTCTGACGATGAAGAAGAAGTACTTATTCGCTCTGCTATTGGTCAGTTTGAAGGTTATATCAAACTAAACAAAAAGATCCCTGCTGAAGTATTAACATCAGTAACGGCGATCGACGAAGCTGCGCGTCTTGCAGATACAATGGCAGCACACATGCCGTTGAAATTAGAAGACAAGCAAGTGGTGTTAGAGCTAAGTAACGTTGCAGAACGTCTTGAGTTCCTAATGGCACAAATGGAATCTGAAATCGATCTATTACACGTTGAAAAGAAAATTCGTACACGTGTTAAAAAGCAGATGGAAAAAAGCCAGCGCGAATACTATTTGAATGAGCAAATGAAAGCGATTCAAAAAGAGCTTGGTGAATCTGAAGATGGTGTTGATGAATTTGAACAATTAGCTGAAAAGATTGAGCAAGCACAAATGCCTGCTGAACCAAAAGCTAAAACCATTGCCGAATTAAATAAATTAAAAATGATGTCTCCTATGTCTGCAGAAGCCACTGTAGTGCGTAGTTATATCGATTGGATGGTTTCAGTTCCTTGGAAGAAACGTTCAAAAGTTAAAAAAGATATTGGTAAAGCGTTAGAAGTACTCGATGCAGACCATTTTGGTTTGGATAAAGTAAAAGAACGTATTTTAGAATATCTCGCAGTGCAAAGCCGTGTTAATAAGCTTAAAGGTCCTATCCTTTGTCTTGTTGGTCCTCCTGGTGTTGGTAAAACATCGTTAGGTCAATCGATTGCGAAAGCAACAGGTCGTAAGTATGTTCGTATGGCACTTGGTGGTGTACGTGATGAAGCTGAAATCCGTGGTCATCGCCGTACTTACATCGGTTCTATGCCGGGTAAACTTATCCAAAAAATGGCGAAAGTTGAAGTACGTAATCCATTATTCTTGTTAGATGAAATTGATAAGATGGCGTCGGATATGCGTGGTGATCCTGCATCGGCATTGCTGGAAGTATTAGATCCAGAGCAAAACACTACGTTTAACGATCATTATCTTGAAGTTGATTATGATTTGTCTGACGTGATGTTTGTTGCCACATCAAACTCAATGAATATTCCTGGTCCATTACTTGATCGTATGGAAGTGATTCGTTTATCGGGTTATACCGAAGATGAAAAACTGAATATTGCTAAACAGCATTTACTGGATAAGCAAATTGAGCGAAACGGTTTAAAAGCGAAAGAAGTTACGATCGAAGATAGCGCAATAATGGGAATTATCCGTTATTACACGCGTGAAGCGGGCGTGCGTTCACTTGAACGTGAAATTTCAAAGTTATGTCGTAAAGCAGTTAAGCAGATTTTATTGAATAAAGCACTTAAATCAGTGGTTATCAATGAAGCTAACTTATCTGAATATTTAGGCGTGCAGCGTTTTGATTTCGGTAAAACTGAAAGTGAAAGCCGTATTGGTCAAGTAACTGGTCTAGCGTGGACTGAAGTCGGCGGTGATTTACTGACGATTGAAACGACATCTGTTCCTGGTAAAGGCAAGCTTAACTACACTGGCTCATTAGGTGAAGTGATGCAAGAGTCTATTCAGGCTGCGATGACTGTTGTTCGTGCTCGTGCTGAAAAGTTACGTATCAATAACGACTTCTACGAAAAACGTGATATTCACGTACACGTACCTGAAGGCGCTACACCAAAAGATGGCCCGAGTGCGGGTGTCGCTATGTGTACTGCACTTGTATCTAGCTTAACGGGTAACCCTGTACGTGCAAACGTTGCAATGACAGGTGAAATAACGTTGCGAGGCGAAGTATTACCTATCGGTGGCTTGAAAGAGAAGTTGCTTGCTGCACATCGTGGTGGTATTAAGCGTGTCTTGATTCCGAAAGAAAATGAACGTGATCTAGAAGAAATTCCAGCAAACGTGATCGGTGATCTTGAGATTCATCCAGTACGTTGGATTGAAGAAGTTCTGGTGCTTGCGCTAGAAAATCATCCTGATGCTTTCGAAGTGATATCAAAATAGTGTAATGACTTTATAGGTTGGAGTGTTTATTCAGACTTGAATAGTCACTTTAACCTTGTTATAAACGCTATCAACGTTAGTTCTATTTATGTTCCGTTATATAAATAACTAAGATTAGGGGAAGAAAGTGAATAAAGCTCAACTGATAGACAGTGTTGCCGTTAAAGCTGATATTTCTAAAGCTGCTGCTGGTCGTGCTATTGATGCAATGATCGAATCAGTAACAGAAACACTTGAAAAAGAAGAATCTGTTACGCTAGTGGGCTTTGGTACTTTTAGCGTGCGAGATCGTGCGGCACGTACTGGCCGTAACCCACAAACAGGTGAAGAAATTCAAATAGCAGCATCGAAACTGCCAGTATTTAAAGCTGGTAAATTGTTAAAAGATGCATTAAAAGCATAAGCTATTCGTTAAGAATTATTGAGTAAAGGCGCACCACAAGGTGCGTTTTTATTGTTATTTACTGTATTGCAGTTTAGAGAATACAATTATGTTAGAGAAATTTCGCGAAGGTTCACAAGGACCGGGTGCTAAGATTATTTTAGGTGCAGTGATCGTTACATTTGCCCTTGCTGGTGTAAGTAGCTATCTAGGTACTGGTGGCGCTCAATCTGCGGCAACAGTGAATGGTGTTGATATCTCAACACAAGCACTCGAAAATCAAGTGAGAACAGATCGTTCTCGTTTAGAATCTCAACAAGGCGAATCATTTGCCGCGCGTTGGGAACAGCCTGCATTTCAAAATCAAGTACGTCAGCAGTCTCTTAATACGTTAGTTGCGCAAAATCTATTACAACAAATGACGGATGACTTAGCATTACGTATTGGCGATGAAAAAATCCGTGGTTATATTTTTGCAATGCAAGAATTTCAAACTGACGGTGTTTTCAATGATGAACGTTATGTTAGCTTGTTACGTCAAAGTGGCATGACACCAGCGCAATTTGTCGAACGTCTACGTGCTGATTTTGCTCAGCAACAATTAACTGACGCACTTGTAAACTCTGAATTTAGTTTGCCAAATGAAGTGCAGCAATTAGCTGCATTACAGAATCAACAACGTCAACTAAGCCAACTTATCGTGCCAGCAAATAAATTTGCTGCTGATATTGTCGTTACTGACGCTGAAGTAAGTGATTATTACAATGCGAACAGTGGATCTTTCCAGACACAGCAGCAAGCATCTGTTGATTACATTTTAGTGGATATGAAGGACATCAGTGCAGATATCCAATTAGCTGCTGACGATGCTGAAAGTTACTACAATGAACATCAATCATCTTACGCACAAGAAGATAAGCGTAAAGTGGCGCATATCCTTGTCGCATTTAATGATGATGAAGCAGCTGCAGAACAGAAAGCGCAAGATTTACTAACACAAATTCAATCAGGCGCAGACTTTGCTGAGTTAGCGAAATCATCATCAGATGATACGTTTAGCGGTGAAAATGGCGGTGAATTAGATTGGTTAGAAAAAGACATCATGGATCCTGCATTCGAAACGGCTGCATTTTCATTAGTTAATGATGGTGATGTGACAACCGAGCTAGTACGAAGTGATTTTGGTTTCCATATCATTAAACTACTTGCTGTTGAACCAGGTAAAGTAAAAGCATTTGCAGATGTTAAGGCTGCGATAGAAACGCGTTTGAAGAATGAACAAGCGGTATCACGTTTTGATGAGTTAGCTGAGAAATTAGCAGAACAAGCATTCGAAGTGCCTGATTCACTAGACGTTGCATCTGAAGAGACTGGTTTAAAAATTGTGTCAACAGAGCTGTTCTCGGCAGACGCTATTCCTGCACCATTAAATGATCAACGCATTGTGAGCACATTATTTGACCAAGATTTTATTGCGGAAGCGTTAAATTCTGAAATCATAAATCTATCTGATACGCAAAGCATTGTTGTTCGTATTAATGAATACAAGCCACAAACGACAAAACCATTAGCAGATGTTAATACTGAAATCGTGGCTCGTTTAACAGCGACTAAAGCAGAGCAAAAAGCATTAAGCTTTATGAGCACTGTATCAGCTAAGATTAATGCTGGTGATGATGTTACGACAGAATTAGCAAGTGTTGATGCAAGCTTTACTGCACCGGAATGGCTAAGCCGTTTTGATTATACAAAAGCAGACTTTAAAGTATTGAGTAAATTATTCTCAATGCCGAAACCTGCTGCTGCAGAAGCAAGCGTAGCAACAGAAACATCGCTTAATGGCGATGTAACCTTGCTTAAATTCACGTCTGTACGTGATGCGGAAACGAATGCTGAAGAAGCAACTCGTTTAGCGGATACGTTGAAAAACATCAATGCTCAAGCTGACTATGAAATGTTGATACAAACGCTGATTAAAGCGGCTGATGTATCTTATCCTGCTGTTGTAGAATAAAACATAACGTAATAACAGGGCTAGCCAGACGCTAAAGTTGTCTGTGTTAAGTGAGTTAATGGGATCTCGGTGTGATTGATATTGCACCGAGATTTTTTGTTATTAAAAGCGAGCTTTATGATTAAATATATTATTACCTTGATTATGACTACACTGATCTTATCGGTCGGAGTGTGGCTTTATTTACCTAAAGACAACCCGTTGTTAGGTGAGTGGATCTCGACAGATAATATTTATGGTAAACCAGAACGGCTGGTATTTACTGAATTCGGTATGTTTAAAGATGGTAGTCATGTACCAGCCGAGTTTGATATATCACGTCAGAAGGTGACTGTAATTACGAATCTAGCGAGTACCGAGTATTTATTAGTGAGTGATAATATGATTAAGCAGCGGGTTCCTCGTCAAACATGGCGTTTTTTCTTGCGTGCAAAGGCGATGAAAAACATGAAAGGGACATTAAAACAAAGCCAGGTTAACCGCTACAATTAATGCCAATGATATTGTTTGATAATATAAGTTCGATCATGTAGTTCGACAATGTAGTTCTATCGTGTAAACCCATAATGGTCATCAGCGATGACGGGAATTACTTACAATTAGTCTTCTTCATATTATATTGATTCGACAATATTTGTCCGCACAATGCCGCTGTAGGATTAGAAAAAAGCTGTTCACTATTTCCCTGTTCGATGCATTCGCCTTGATGCATAACAATCATTTTATCACTGATATGCTTCACCAAGCCCATGTTATGAGTAACGATGATATAAGAGATGCCAATTGTTCTTTGCAGTTCTAACATCAGATTAATCATCTGTGAGCGCAATGAAATATCCAGAGTCGATAAGGTATCATCAGCAATGATAATTTTAGGGTTTAAAATAAGCGCCCTCGCTAACGCTATGCGTTGTTTTTGTCCACTTGATAGCATAGGCGGATAGAAGGTTGCATACTCAGGTAGCAAGCCTACTAGTCGTAATGTATCGGTTATTTTCTCAGTACGTTTAGCCACAGACATATCAGTGTTTAATTGCAGTGGTGCGTCTAAGATTTGTCCCACACTCGTACGCGGGTTAAGTGATGTTTCAGGGTCTTGAAATACCATACGAATTGACCGACAGCGTAAATCTGAATTACCCACATCCAGCTTGCAACCATCAATATAGATATGACCTGTTGTCGGCGGTATAACTCCCGCTAGTAACCGTGCAAGGGTTGATTTTCCCGATCCAGTTTCACCAATAATCGCCAGTGTTTCGCCTCGATTTAAACTAAATGAAATGTCATTAACAGCAACGACTTCCTGACGCTTAAAAAAACCGGTCGGGTTGATGTAGGTTTTGCCTAATTTTTCCACCCGTAATAAAGGCTGAATACGTGTTGTAGATGGGCTGTTGATTATTTCTTCTGGCATTTTTTACTCTTTAACTCATCCGTATTTAACGGAAAGTGACAACTAAACATATGACCTTTAACTTTTTGCATTGGCGGTGTTATCACACAGTTTTTTTGTGCGTTAGGACAGCGAGGCCCCAGTCGGCAACCAATCGGGAGGTGATGTAATAGTGGCACTTGACCCGCCAAGGTATTTAAACGTGCTTTGTGTGGTACGCGGCTAAAGTCGGGGTTTGCCCGTAACAAAGCATCAGTATAAGGGTGGTGCGTATGATTAAATACTTGATCTCGAGTACCACTTTCAACCATTTGCCCACAATACATCACGGTCATATTGTCCGCTAAGAGGCTCACGGTTTCTAAATCATGGCTAATTAGCAAAATGGTAGTGTGGGATAATTTATTTAATTTATCTAATAAGCGTAATATTTGATTCTGAGTTTTGGGTTCCATTGCCGTTGTCGGCTCATCAGCAATAAGTAGGCGCGGTTTTTTGGCAATCGCCATCGCTATCATGACTTTTTGGCAAAGGCCCTCAGAGAGCTCAAAAGGGTAACTGTTCATCACCTTTTTATGATCTTTTACACCGACTTTATGTAAGAGGGCAATGGCTTGTTTTTTACGCCAATTAAAGCGTTGCCAAAAATGACCAGTAAATTGATCACAAGGAATGGCTTCAGCAAGTTGCTCGCCGGCTTTTTCTGAAGGGTCCAAATGAGCGGCGGCATCTTGAAAAATCATGCCAATTTCTTTACCCATGACTCGACGGCGTTGCACAGGGGTTAAATTAAGTAAATCAATATCCCCTAATCGTAAGCGATCAGCACGTACCCGCCAGTTGTCTTTGGTGATGCCCATAATGGCTTTTGCAACCAGACTTTTCCCCGAGCCTGATTCACCTACCAATCCACGCACTTCACCATCACTCAGAGTGATGTTAAATTTATCTACCGCTTTTAATGTACCTTGCGGTGTTACGATCTCGATCGTGAGATTTCGGATATCGAGCAGTGCCATTAATCAACTCCCGCAATGACTGATTGTCTTAAACTTTCACCAACAACATTGACAATGAAAATAGTGACTAGAATAGCGAGTCCAGGCAGGACAACTGTCCAAGGTGCAATGAATACCAGATCGGTGGCGCCGGATAGCATCGTACCCCATTCAGACAGTGGGCGTTGTGCACCTAGCCCTAAAAAACCTAATGCACTAATATCAATTATAGCTGACGAGATAGCGCGGGTAAGCAAATTAACCAGTGTTTCGATGATATTCGGAAAAACACCATAGCGAATAATACGGTAGTTGTTTGCACCATCGAGTTTGAGGGCAATAATGTATTCTTTCTGCAGTTCTTGATAAACGGACAAGTAGACGCCACGAATAAATTGTGGGATTGAAGCGAGTAAAATCGCTAACAAACTGTGGTCTAAACCAGGTCCAAGCACAGAAATAAAAATGATCGCCAATAACAATGATGGGATAGACAACGCCGTGTCCATGATGTGATGCAAGGTGCTCGATAGCAGGCCACGGCTTATCGCAGCTGTAATGCCAATTGTCGTGCCTATAATCAACGCGATGACACTAATAAGTAGCGCATTACCAAATGTTAAGCGTAAGCCATATAATAACCGTGATAGTACATCGCGACCTAAATCATCGGTACCAAAGAAGTAATCAACAGTGCCTTGTTCATCCCATGACGGTGGCTGTAATAGTAAGCTCGCTTGGCGTACATCGGGCTCGTGCGGTGCAATAAAAGGCGTAAAAACCATGAGGAAAAATAATAAGCCTAGCGCCCATAAAGCGGCCATTGCAATTTGCTGTGATGAATAATGTTTCCAGGTTTGCTCTGCTGGAGACAAAATGTGTTCATCCCCAAAGACATTAATGTTGGGCATAAAGTTCTTTCCTGCGAATTGGATGAATAACAACAGTCAATATTTCGGTTAATACATTGGCGGTCACCACGAAGATTGCCACTGTTAACATCCCTCCTTGGATCGCTGCATGGTCTTGTTGGTAAATGCTATTGATTAACCAACGGCCAATACCTGGCCATGAGAATACCGCTTCAGTGACCATGGCAGTGGTTAACACGGTACTAAATTGCAGGCCTAAATGCGGGATCATATTGGGGATTGCGTTACGCAGTACGTGGCGCATAATAATTTCTGTCTTACTCAAGCCTTTGCTTGCGGCAGCTTTAATGTATTTTTGCTTCATTACGTCACTGACGTGATTACGCATTTGACGGATAACTTCGGTCGTCGGTACGGTCGCTAATACAATGGTTGGTAACAATAAATGCTTAAGCGCATCGTAAAATGCATCTTGGCTATGCGGGTTATCAGAAACCAGCGTATCAATAAGCATAAAGCCGGTAACTGAATCAATATCATAGAGTAAGTTAAGGCGGCCTGTTACTGGTAGCCAATTCCAATTTAAGGCAAAATACATCATCACTAATGATGCTAACCAGAATACGGGGATTGAAAAGATAAACAACGAGATGCCCATGATAGTGCTATCCAGTGAGCTACCACGTTGCATGCCTGCAATTGTGCCAATCGGTACACCAATCATAATCGATAGAATAAAGGCACTAAAGCAGAGCTCTAACGTCGCGGGAAATACTGTCAATATTTCATCTAGAACTGGTTGTCCTGTCCCACTTGTTACGCCTAAGTCACCTTGCATAATCGCAAGTAAGTAATCGACGTAATTACTGAGTATATTACCGTCTAACGGTAAGTCACCCGGCACTCTGCTACGGAGATAAAAACCAATGACTGTTAAGGCTGTGACCGTTATAACGAGTAGATTAATACGTCTTATAATATAAAAAAACATAAGTTACTGCCGTACTGTATTAATGAAATTGATGCCACCGAAAGCGGTTGTTTCAACGCCTTTCAGTCCCGATGTATAGGCATGTAAACGTAACGAATGTGCCAATGGAATCAGTGGTAACTCTTGTTGAATAATTTCTTGGGCGCGATAATAGAGCGTCACGCGTTCAATGTATTCTGTTTCTGTGACGGCCTGGTTAATCAAGTCATCAAATTCGGAGTTGCACCAGCGAGTATAGTTAGAGCCAGTGTTAATCGCGTTGCAACTTAATTGGAAACGGAAGAAGTTATCTGGATCATTATTATCAGCCACCCAACCTAATAGGTAACTATCATATTCACCTTGTTGTAATTTCTTTTCCATGAGCTGCCACTCATATTTTATTATTTTTACCTCGATACCAATTTGTGCTAGCTCTGATTGAATGAGCTCTGCCATTTTCACTGCATCTGGATTATAAACTTGTGATGATTTTAACGCCATAATATTCATTTTGAAACCATTTGGATAACCCGCTTCAGTAATTAATTGACGGGCATAGGCAAGATTGTATTTATAGCTCTTAAGGTAGGGATTATAGGCCCAAGAGACAGGTGGTAAAATGGATTTAGCGTTTACACCTGTATTGTAATAAACCGCTTGTAATAAGGTTTCTTGATTGATGGTATGCGCAAGCGCACGGCGTATTTTTGGATTGTTAAAAGGGGCTTTTTCAGTATTAAAAGCCCAATAAGCCACGTTTAACCCGGTCTCTACCGATATTTTTACACGGTCATGTTCACTTATCATCTCTACCTGACTTGCCGCCGGATAGGCCATAATATCGCATTCTTGAGTGAGCAATTTGGCTAATCGCGATGATGAATTAGGGGTGATATCAAAAATTAATTGTTCAATTTTCGAATTTTCGCCCCAGTAGTCCGCGTGTTGTTGATAGCGAATAAAGTTATCTGTGCGATATTCTTTAAACTTAAAAGGACCCGTTCCTATCGGCAGGTTATCAATATCGGCTTTTTTGTTTAACGCGAGCAAGGTATCGCCATATTCAGCAGATAATATAACGCTAAAATCACTGGCTAAATTAGCAATAAACGAAGAGTCTGGTAACGTGAGATTAAATTCAATGGTGTAATCATCAATCTTAACGAGTGATTGGATCTGCTGGTCGAGTTCAATCCCCTGAAAAAATGGATAACCATCTTTTGAAACGTCATGGTAAGGATGAGTCTTATCTAGTATTCGCGTAAAACTGAAGATAACATCGTCGGCATTAAACGGGCGCGTCGGCGTAAAGTAATCCGTTTGGTGAAAACGTACGTTTTTACGCAAGAAAAAGCGATACGAGAGACGATCTGCAGATATTTCCCAATCAATGGCTAAACCCGCTTTGAATTGCTGCGTATTAGGATCAATGAAGAGTAAACGATTATAGAGTTGACTCGTTGTTGCATCCAGGGTCACATTTGATGTGGCAGTTTGTGGATTAAATGAACTAGGGCTACCTTCTGTGCAATAAGATAGACCGTTCTGCTTTATTGGGGTTTGCTCACCGCATGCTGTTAACAGCAAGAGAACGGTTAAAGGTAGTATATTTTTAATCAAATTTAGAATAGGCATATTGTTTTATCACGATTACTTACCTTGTTAATTTATCATTAAGGCAATGTTCAACCAAGTTAATCTGGCGCTTTTACACCATAATAGTTAAATTTTTTTAAATATGAAGTAAAAGTCGATTTATATCAGCCAGTTTTATTGGGGTTGGATGTTATTTAACAGCCTTGCTAAGGATTTATTTCTATCATCAATGTATCTGCTCGTAATATGACTTGCTACATTTTATTGGCATTGATGGCGCTGTTTACATGCTATTATAAACGCATAGTATTTTATGGTGGTTACAGTAATGCGTTTGGAATTAGTTTGTGAAGATAGAGTTGGTATCAGCCGAGAGATCCTTGATTGCTTTTTAGCGCGAGACATTAATTTATCAGCAATTGAGATCCAACAACCAGATCGAATATTTATTAAATCACCGAATCTCGAGTTTTCTGACTTACAGGCGTTAATGGCGAACCTTCGTCGCATTAGCGGTGTGTGCGACGTTAAAACCGTGAGTTATCTACCCTCTGAACTAGAGCATCAAGAAATTCAAACCTTGATGACGAATTTACCTGATATTGTGTTTTCGGTGGATGTAAAAGGCCTAGTGTCTTTGGTCAATACACCTGCATTAACTGCGCTTGGGCTTTTGGAGTCACAAGTGAAAGGTCATTGTATTAGCAATTTCGTTAAAGGGTTCTCCATTGCTAAATGGCTAGAATCAGAGGAGGTCTGCGCGCAAACACAAAAACTGACCCTATTAGATGAAGATTTTCTTGGTGATATTCTCCCCTTGAGTATTAGCAGTGATATCAATCAAGTTGCACTATCGAAAGCTGCTGTCGCCGTCAAACCTGATGAATTAGTTGGTGCGGTGATTATCTTAAAATCTGTTGACCGTATTGGTAAGCAATTTAATTTCCTGCGTACCTTTCAATTTGCCGCCTTTGATGAGATCCACGCTAAAAGTGATAAAATGAATGTCTTAATCAATACCGCAAAAAAATTAGCCAGATTGGATGCGCCGTTAATGATTTTGGGTGAAACCGGGGCGGGCAAAGAACTGATTGCGAAAGCATGTCATCAAGCGAGTGGGCGTTCACAACATCAATTCTTAGCGCTTAACTGTGCGGCTGTCCCTGACGCAGTTGCAGAGTCAGAACTGTTTGGTGTCGTCACTGATGACGGTGAAAACAAGCGCGGTATTTTTGAATTAGCCAATGAAGGTTCGGTATTGCTAGATGAAATTGGTGACATGTCACCGTACTTACAAACTAAGTTCTTACGGTTACTGGAAACTGGTTGCTTCCGTCGCGTTGGTGATGAACAAGAAGTCCGTGTTGATGTCCGTATTTTTTGTACTACGCAAAATGATTTACCACAGCTGATTAGTGACGGTAAATTCCGCCAAGATCTGTATTATCGTTTGAATGTATTATCGATGACAGTGCCTGCACTACGTGAACGTAAAGAAGATATTATTCCGCTTTGCCATTCGTTCTGCAGTGTGTTTAGTCATGAACTTCAGCGTACTAAACCACAGTTAAGCCGTAATGTATTGGATCTATTACAATCTTACTCTTGGCCTGGCAATGTACGTGAATTACGTAATGTCTTGTATCACGCACTGACGTTACTTGAAGGCGATGTACTAAATCCATGTGATTTAAACTTACCGACGACGAACAATAGCAGTTTTGATGAAGCCTTGTTTGATGGCTCACTCGATGAGGCCTGTAAGCGCTTTGAAAAACTGTTATTAGAGCGTCTTTATCCGTCTTATCCAAGCACGCGTCAGTTGGCAAAGCGCTTAGGGGTATCCCATACCGCGATTGCCAATAAGTTACGCGATTATCAAATAACTAAGAAATAGTAATGGTTAAAAATGTACTTATAGATCTCAAATATTAAGATCTATAAGGCAAATAGACTAAAATTATTAAGGCTTATAAACCAAAGAAGCCAGGGCTTTCATCTGACTAATGGTTGCGACTTTGAAGGAGTTCAGAGAATGACGATATTGACCAAATTTGTTTACATGATGATATTGACTATAGGGAGTTATGCGATGACCGTATCTTTAGCTCAAGCTAAAATCTATCCTTTCCAAGCGAAGTATGCGGTGTATTACAAAGATGTTAGATTTGGTAGTGGTGAGCGTACATTACGCCGTTTAAGCGGTGACAGCTATAAACTGACAACGCAAGCCAGCGTATTATTTGGCACTGGCGACTATACCAATAATTCGTGGTTTGATTTTAAAGATAATGTATTAACCACTGATCGTTACGAACATGAAACATCGGTAATGGGCTTTGGTGATGTGTCATCGGCTTCTTTTGAGGATAATGGCGACATTCTAATGGATTTTGAAGATGGCCATGTCGAGATAAAATCAAAACCGGATGTAATGGATGTCGGGGCCATGACGATTGTAGTGCAAAATGATCTTAAGTTAGGTAAAACAGCATTCAGTTACGAATGGGTATTTGAAGAAAAACTAGAAACCATTGCCTTTGAAGTCGTACAAGAAGAAACCATTAATACGATATTTGGCGATATGACCGCGGTTAAGGTCAAAGAAGTTAAAAAGAAGAAAAACCGTGCGACTTATTATTGGTTTGTACCTAAATTAGATTACCAGCTTGCGCAAGTTGAAGTATATAAACATGGCGTACGCAAATCGTATTTAAAACTCACCGATCTTACTTTTCAGTAACCACTTGCACTTAATACTTTATTAAAGAAGATAAAATGACAAAGCCAATCATGATTATGGGGTGTACTAGCGACGCCGGTAAAAGTTTCGTTGTCGCCGGGTTATGCCGTATGTTTGCTAATCGTGGTGTCAGTGTGGCGCCTTTCAAAGCACAAAATATGAGTAATAATGCCGCTGTCACAGCACTTGGTGCTGAAATTGGCCGTGCGCAATACTTGCAAGCTATTGCCGCTAAAGTGCAACCTGATGTGCGCATGAACCCTGTATTACTCAAACCCAGTGCCGATACTCAAAGCCAACTTATTCTAAATGGTAAACCTGCGCCAGAGCTAAGCAACATACCGTGGATGGAGCGTAAAGATCACCTTTTTGAACATGTTGAAAAAGCATTAGGCGATCTACAGCAAGATTTTCAACAAATTGTGATAGAAGGGGCGGGCAGTCCTGCCGAAGTGAATTTACGTGCCAGTGATATTGTTAATATGAGCGTGGCTTTGGCGTGTAATGCAGATGTATATCTGGTTGCTGATATTGATAAAGGTGGCGCATTTGCCCATTTACTTGGTACTTATATGTGCCTTGCCGAGGCTGAGCAAAAGCTGATTAAGGGCTTTGTGTTAAATAAATTCCGTGGCGACCCCTTATTATTAGGCAATGCGATGGAGTGGTTAGAAGATAAAACCGGGGTACCGACAGTGGCTAATATTCATTATTTTCCACACCGTTTACCGGAAGAAGATACCTTGCACCACCGCGCTGAATTTAAAAGTGGGCAGATTAATATTGCGTTAATCGCTTATCCTTATGCTGCTAATATGGATGAGTTCGATAACTTGATCCATCAAGATAACGTCAGTGTTGTGCCATTGCGTGATGGTCAATCATTGGCTGACTTTGATGCCATTATATTACCGGGCAGTAAAAACACAGCGGCGAGTTTATTGCATCTACGCGAATCGGGACTAGCCAACGAGATCAGCAAGGCCGCACAACGTGGTCAGCCAATCTTCGGCATTTGTGGTGGTATGCAATTACTTGGCGAGCAGATCCTTGATCCGCACCATATTGAAGGGGGTGACGAACAAGGCTTAGGGCTATTGCCTATCGTCACGGCACATGCACAGACGAAAACCACCAAACAACGTGATATTGATTGGCAAGGTTTTAAATTATCGGGTTATGAAATTCATCACGGTAAAACAACAATAAGTAAAGAGAGTGAAAAGACCCGTTGTAAAAGCTTTATCGAAGCGGATTTAGGCTGGCAGCAAGGTAATATTTATGGCTGTTACCTACATGGTTTGTTTGATAACAAAGGTTTTATTAATCAGTTTTTAGGTAATTTAGGCTGGGTCGGTGAAGCTGACGACCATACGGTAAGCTTGGATGCGGAATTAAACCGTGTTGGTGATATGTTTGAAAATTTAAAGTGGTTATAAGTCGAGAGTCGTCATAAACGCGAGCTAAAAATAAAGCAGGTAACCTGCTTTATTTTTAGCTGTTAAGTCAACCTATACTGCACTTGTCATATTAAGTGTAGGCCTTATTAAGGTGCTAGGCGATCAACACGCCAATCATTACCTTCTTTGACATAACTAAAGCGATCATGAAGACGATCAGCTTTACCTTGCCAGAATTCAATACTGCTTGGTTTTACCAGATAACCCCCCCAAAATTCAGGTAGAGGCACTTCTTTATCCGCAAATGTACTCGTCACATCTTTAACTTGTTGTTCGAGAATTTTGCGAGAAGAGATCACTGAACTTTGTCTTGATGCCCACGCGCCAATGCGGCTACCACGCCCACGAGACTGGAAGTAAGTGTTAGAGTCTTCAGTTGAGATCTTTTCGACCACGCCCTGAATACGTACCTGACGCTGTAAAATGTTCCAGTGGAATGTAATGGCTATATGTGGATTTTGAGCGAGTTCTTGGCCTTTTTTACTTTCGTAATTAGTAAAGAACACAAAGCCTTCTTTAGTTAATTCTTTCAGTAATACCACGCGGCATGAAGGATATCCATTCGCATCAACAGTTGATACTGTCATGGATTCAGGTAAGACGATGCCACAATCCTGCGCCGCTTTGAACCAGTTTTGAAACTGCTCAAAGGGATCAACACTTGGATCAAGGTCGGGCAAGTCGACTAATACGCCTTGCCCTAGGGTAAATGCACAACGGATCTTATTAAATAAAGACATTGCTACGCCTTATGCATATAAGCCTAAGTTTGCTTTAGCAAACTGTTCAAATTCAGTGCAACCGCCAACGTGTTTTTCATCAACAAAAATTTGTGGCACAGTGTTTACCGGTACGCCTGCTGATTTTTCTAGATCAGCTTTGCTGATACCTTCTGCAAGCATATCGATGTAGTTATAATCAAAATCTGCATTGTCAGCTTTTAATGTTTCTGCAATTTGTTTTGCACGTACACAGAAAGGGCAACCAGGACGACCAAAGATAACTGTAAACATAATATAAAAACTCCGGGTAAAAAAATTGCTTAGCACGTGATATGTACTCTATTATCAAGTACCAGTTGCTAGTGAGTGAATTCACTCTATATGGCTACATGATATGTTTTTCTGAAATAAAATGAAATTGTTTATTTAATAATCATCAATAGGAATTAACTATTGATGATTAATTTAACATTATCGGTATAACTTTTGTTAAGAAATGTAATTTTTCAGCACTGAGTTCTAATAATTGCAGAGATAAATAGCAATCATGAGGGGGATGGGTGATAATTATCTATTAACTTTTATAAATCAGCTTGAAACGACATATGAAATCATTAGAGTTTTATCAATCTACGATTACCAACTTAAAGCAACTGCCGATGTCGGCAGGGCATATTGATGTTTTATTTTCAGCGCGTGATTTTAAAACAAAAATATTAGATTTAATTGCTTCATCTTCGAAACGTATTTATATTTCGGCTTTGTATCTTCAAGATGATGATGCAGGTAAAGAGGTACTTAATGCGCTGTACCAAGCACGAGTAAATAATCCTGGCTTAGTGATTAAAGTGTTTGTTGATTTTCATCGCGCACAACGCGGTCTTATTGGCCAGAAAGAACATGGCGGAAATGCTGACCTGTATAAAGACATGCGCAAAAGACTCGGTGATAAAGTCACGATCCTAGGCGTGCCAGTTAAAGGTAAGGAAGTGCTGGGTGTATTGCACCTTAAAGGCTTTATCTTCGATGATAGCGTGCTGTACAGTGGCGCCAGTATTAATGATATCTATCTGCATCAAGCAGACAAATACCGTTGTGACCGTTACCATGTATTGTATAACCCTGCATTAGCGGATTCGATGGTCGCGTATTTAGAAGATTACTTTGTAAGCCAAAACGCGGTAACCCGACTTGATGATGAATCTATCCCTACAAGTAAAGCCTTGAAGCAAGATATTCGCCACTTCAAACAAACGTTACGTAGCGCGCAGTATCATTATATTAATAGCACCCCAGAAAGTAATGAAGTGGGCATCACGCCTATTTCAGGGTTTGGTCGTCATGGTAATAAATTAAATCAAACCATCACGAACTTGTTACGCGCAGTTGAAAGCGAAGTGACTATTTTTACGCCCTACTTTAATTTGCCGCTATCAATATCGAAAGACATTAAGCGTCTGTTAAAACGTAATGTTAAAGTAACCTTGGTTATCGGTGATAAGACCGCGAATGACTTTTTCATTCCACCGGAAGAACCGTTTAAGGTGATATCTGCACTGCCTTATATTTATGAAACATATTTGCATAAATTTGTAAAAACGTGCCAATCTTATATCGATCAAGGTTTGCTTAACGTGCGTTTATGGACTGATGAAGGCAATAGTTTCCACCTTAAGGGGCTGTGTTGTGATTATAAGTATCATCTGTTAACAGGCAATAACTTAAACCCACGCGCTTGGGGTTTAGATCTCGAAAATGGTCTGCTAATTCATGATACCAAGCAGTTATTGAAAGATACTCTGCAAGCTGAGCAAGAACATGTGATGAAAAATACCCGACGTATTAAACACCTTTCTGATTTAGAAAGTATGTCGGATTATCCAGCACCAGTGCAGAAATTTATGCGCCGTATTAAAACGACGCGCTTGGATATGTTGCTAAAACGTATCTTATAATGTAGCGACGTTAAATGCTGAATACTATTCACAAAGGCTTGTTACTGCTGCAGTAACAAGCCTTTGCTGTTTTTAATGGTTAATAACCCACTCATGGTACGCTTCAGTTAACACTTCTATAATAATGATATTGCGACTCAAGTCATATTGTGGTGAAAATGAGGTAGGCGTAAATTAGTTTCATTCCGTATAAGACTATTGCTCTGTTCTAGCTAGCTGATTATACTCTGATTAACTATTAAACAATAAATTGGCCGCGACTTATGTTCGGATTATTAAAACGATTTTTTTCTGCGTCTATGGATTCGGATACTAAACCTGTCGACAACAGAGCAAATGTTGAACCGGTACATTACAATGAATATCTTATTTTTGTCATGCCACAAGAGGAAGGCGGCCAATATCGTGTTGCTGGGTTAATTGAAAAACCAGTGATTGGAGATGAACAAGCGGACAATTTAAAGCATCAATTTATTCGTTCTGATGTGTGTATGAATAAACAGCAAGCTGAACAGATCACGTTACAAAAGTGCAAGTTATTCATCGACCAAGTCGGCGATAGCATGTTTAAGTAAACACTGTCTTTTGACCCATTACCGTTGGAGTTCACTATGTTTTTTGAAAAAAATAAGTTAACTATGATTAGTAAATCGGATGCGTTGCCGGATAATCCGACGGCAATTTCAGTTGATGCATTTCATTATGTTGCGGGCACAAAAATGGTTCCGCCGTTTGCTGAACCGTATCAAGTCTGCTATTTCGCGATGGGCTGTTTTTGGGGCGCAGAACGTTTGTTCTGGTCAATTCCCGGTGTTGTAACTACCGCCGTGGGTTATCAAGGCGGTTACACAGTACACCCGCGTTATCAGCAAGTGTGTACTGGTCAAACAGGGCATACTGAAGTTGTGTTAGTGGTCTTTAATCCTGAAGTGATTAGCTACGCAGAATTATTGATTTTGTTTTGGGAGAATCATCAACCAACTCAAGGTATGCGCCAAGGTAATGATAAGGGCACGCAATATCGTTCAGCCTTGTACTGTACTTCACAACAACAATTGTCTGAAGCGAAAGCATCTGCTGCGCACTATCAGCAAGCATTGTTAGAGGGTGATAGCGCTGAAACGATCACCACTGAAATTGATATGGCTGCCCCATTTTATTATGCCGAAGCAGATCATCAGCAATACTTAGCTAAAAACCCACAAGGCTATTGCGGTTTAGGCGGCAGTGGTATTTGTTACCCGAGTAATTAAACATGAGCGCGAGAGATAGACGCATTCTATTTATACTGGTATTTACGGTGCTCGCTTTTATGTGGCAAAGTGCGCTTATTGCACCACTGAAGATCCTCGTGGTTTTTTTGCATGAGTTAAGTCATGCGTTAGCCACTTGGTTTACTGGCGGTAAAGTCGTGGAGTTTGTCGTGTCGGCTTATCAAAGTGGCCACGTTCGCTCTATGGGCGGCTCTCGATTTATTATTTTGAGTGCCGGTTATTTAGGTTCATTACTGTTTGGTTTGTTATTTTATGCTGCGAGTAGCCGCCGTAAAACCACTGATATTAGTTTAGCGTTATTGGCTATCACCATGTTATTGGTTGCTGTGTTCTTTGGTGGTACTTTATATACAATTGGTTTTGCAGCAGTGATAGCCTTGGCGATCATGGCATTGTTAAAATATGCCAATGCAGCGATCAAGCAAACGGTGTTATTAGTGTTTGCCAGTGCCAGTATGATCTATGTGCCTATCGATATTTGGCAAGATACCATAGTGCATAGTGGCTCATTATCTGACGCCCGTATGTTGGCAAATGAAATGGGCGGCGCGACTTTTATGTGGGGCGGTCTGTGGTTTGTCGCTAGTTTGTATTTTATTTATTTAACACTGCGTAAATCTTGATTCTAGTGATTCAACGATTGCACTTACATTGTATCGACCACAATATTTTTCAGTATCTGAATATGGGTATTATCAGTGAGTTTAATATCACTGATAATGCTTATATCAAACCGCTTGCTCATCACTTCACCTAGCACTTCATCCCGAGATTCATAACGACCTGAACATACATTCAACGATTGGCAATGCGTAAACACATTATCACGTAATAACGTCGCTATCGGTTGCTTGATGGCTTTGGCTAACGCCTCTTTTAACGTCCATATACGGTATAAAGCTTTTGCATGTACTTCCTTGCTTACCTGCTCAGTAACACCTTCAGTTTGACTCATACAGGCGTGTAATTCTTCACTGTGGTAATAATGCTTTGCCACTTTTTCGAGTGAGCGTTTGTTCGAAAGCCATTCTAAATCGACACCCAGTTGTATTGATTTAAATACAGGCCGCTGGCTTGGTACAAGGGCTACGATCACGTGGCCGTGCGAGTGGGATATACAAGCGTGTAGCGTGATAGCTTGGTTATTTTGATAGACCTTTAAGCAAGTATCTTTATCATCGAAGAGCACGGTCAGGGAGTTAAAATCATAGCCGAAGTATTGGTTCGCATAAGTTTTAATAATAAAACGACTCGCGAGGTATTCTTGCTTTGCTTGCAATTGTTTACGCTTGGCTAATATGGACTGTTCTTGTGGTTGTAAATATTGCGTAGCCAGTGCCGAGATCTGCTCGCTAGCAATGGTGTTACTGTTAAATAAGTACACGTCCATTGGTGCATCAGTATTGATTCGCAAGTCGCTATGCGAACTAAAGGTTAATTGCTGACGAAAGAATAAGGCAGTGTGTGGCATGCAAGCTGAGACCGTTATAGTGCTGTGGGCGCAAAGTATAACAATCTCTGTCTGTTACTTCAGTAAACTGCGGAATTTTTTTTGTTGCTGTAATAGCCACTCTGGTGTTGTTGAGGTAATACCTTCAGGCTTGAGCATTGGATGTAATCGCATTATTTTATTCACCGTTAACTCGTGTTGCTGTTCGATATCGATAAATAAGATGCTCTTACCATTTTCGAGGGATTGTTTGAATACTTTGCTATTAATATCGGGCAGGTGAATATCAAGGTTTTCACCTTCCCAAGTGCAAAATACCACTATCACTAAAGCTAATAGGATCATTGGCATTCCGCCCAGTGGTCCAAGATACCAACCTTGAATATAGGTCATTAGCAAAATACTGACCGCGACCAGCATACCAATCGCAGCGCCGATATCACCATTCTTCATTAAGCCTTTCTTTAATGCATCATCAACTTGATATAAATGATGCTTGCTGAGGGATTCATCATCATTGGTTAAGGTGTGGGTCTGAGATTTATCGATGCCAAAGGACTGCAATTCATGTTCGATTATATCCAGTTCATCCAGAGAATCGATTATATAATAATGCCTTAACATGGTAACCACCTTACAGCTTAATGGCATGATAGTAATTTTAGCGCACAACCTTATTAGTATAGTTGATTATAGTTATACTAAAATGGATTTACATTAATAGAAACTTATAACCTAACGAGACCATCAATAACATCAGCGAAGCGGATAATGTTTTTCGCACAAAGTCAGGACCAAATTTCATTGCTGATACACTGCCTAGATGGTTACCGATTAGGTTCATAAGCACTAAAGGTAGCGCCAACATATAAAGTAACTTACCCGCTAACATAAACGCAATCAGTGCCCCGATATTCGATGTAAAATTGAATAACTTGGAAGTTGCAGAGGCCGATACTAAATCAAACTTTAACAGGTAGTGCAGGACTAAGATCAAGAAACTACCCGTACCTGGTCCAAAGAAACCATCATAAAAACCAATTACAAATACGGCTAATGGTACGCCAAAATAGATAACCTTAGTATTAACGACTTGTTCGCTATGGCGATTATCTTGCTTAGGAATAAAAGAGATGATGATGCCAATGGGTAGCATACCAAGGATTATCTTACCCACAGTATCAGGGTCAAAGTAGAGGATCGCTTCGGCGCCCAGGTAAGCACCCACTAATCCTGCTGGGATCCCCGACGCGACTGCATTCCAAATGACCTTCTTGTTTTTGACAAAGTTTCGGATCGCCGCAATAGTGCCCAGTGTGCTGACTATTTTTTCTTGCCCCAAAGCAAGCTGTGGTGGTAACCCCGCTAAGATGAATGAGGGCACGAGTATTAGGCCTCCACCGCCAGCAACACTGTCAATAAAGCCTGCTGCAAGCGCAGATGTCATTAATGCTAGCAGTATCCATAGCGTTATATCTGAACCAAAAATTTCCATTGTTATTCTCCTATCGGTATAAATAATTTAGTCATCCTGGTTGATCCACACTGATCATGATTGGATCTGCAATGTTAAAATCACAATGACATATGTCAATTATTACGGTATTGCATTACGGTGAGGTATGTCAATTACATTTGTACAATTAATTAACAATCACGCTTTTATGACTCGGTGCTTTTGTGAATAGATAAATAGAGAGGTGTGATGGATCTAGCGCTGTATGTTTTATGCCAGCAAGGTAAACTAAGGGTAATCAATATTATGTTTTTATTGTGTTCATCAGAGGCAAGTTAATGAGTGATATAAAGTTTCGACAGATCGCCGAAACCATTGAAGCTAGAATTAATACCGGTGTCTATCCCGCTAATACCAAATTACCACCACATCGGGTGCTCGCTGATGAGCTTGAAACGACGCCAACAACAGTGTCTAAAGCTTATAAATTATTGGCAGAAAAAAACAAGGTAGAATCCTTTATTGGTCGTGGTACGTTTGTCTGTGGTGATTCGGAATTGGAAACGGTTATTCAAGCACCAGAAGATGATGCGGATTATAATTTTTCGATTTTACAGCCTTGCTTAAAACACAATGTGTTACCACTGCAGGCCGCCTTTCAGAAAACCTATGCAACATTACCGAGTGAACTATTAGGTTATATTGAACATTCAGGACATCTAGCGCATCGACAAGCGGGGATGAAATGGGCGGCAGAGTTTGGTTTGTCAGTATCTGATCCTGAGCAAATATTGCTTGCTAGTGGCGCGCAAAATGCTTTGGAGATTTTGATCCAGACCTATACCAAGCCGGGTGATTGTATTGCCGTTGAAGCATTTACTTATCCTGGTATGCTCTCTATCGCTAATTTATTGGGCCGTCGTATTGTCGAAGTTCCGATGGATGATAAAGGCATGTGCCCGATTGCGCTGAAACAGACTATTCTTAGCGATAAGCCAAAAGTGGTTGTCATCGTGCCGTCACATCAAAACCCGACCGGTGTGACTATGCCGAAAGCGCGTAGAGAAGCGATTGCCAAGGTTATTCGAGCAGGGGATATTTGGCTATTAGAAGATGATATTTATGGCTTCTTAAATGAAACTATTATCCCAGCTATCAGTAACTACATTCCGGAAAAGAGTTTTCACATTACTAGTTTGTCGAAAGCGATCAGTCCGGCGTTACGCTGTGCCTTTATTAAAGCGCCAAAAAGTGAAGTCCGCAGAGTAGGGGCATGTATTCGTACATCTATTTGGCTAGCGTCACCGCTTAACTTTGCAGTGGCAACTCAGTTGATTAATTCTGGTGAAGCGTTTGCCATGGCTAACAAACAAAAACAATTGGCAACGCAGCGTCAAACGTTCGCGACTAAGCAATTTGGATTTTTAGTCTGCAGTAGTCAACCGACAAGTTATCATGTTTGGATCCAACTACCTGAACACTGGCGACAAGAGCATTTTGTAATGGAAGCAAAAAACCAGCAACTGTTGGTGAGTAGTGGTGGTTATTTCTCGCAACAGAGTGATAAAAGTAATCATATTCGTTTATCGTTAATGGCGATAGATGACGAACAACGTTTTCAGCAAGGTATTGTATTGTTAGCGGATCTAATCAAAGGTGGGCAAGGTTCACATTTCCTGTTTTAATTACTTAACCTACTGCGATATAAGTGAATAATACGACATTGGACTAAGGAGAGTTTATGTTGAAAAATACCATAACGGGCATACTTATTTTAAGTTGTTCCGGCTGTGTTTTATTGGAAAAGAAAGATCCGATAGCACCAGTCATCGACCCTGAAGATGCTATTACCCCGGAAGTATTGTTTGCACCAGAAGCAACGCCGATATCTGCAGCTGAGTGTGCTGGTGACATGGAGTTACCAGTCGAGTTTAGTCGTAAGTTTACTGCTATATCAGATCCAGCGCTGTTAGCGGAATCCATTGATGAAGCAGGCAAAGGCAAACTCTGTCAGGGTCAGGTTTATGTGGCTAAGCAGAATACGCAAATTATGTTGTTTCGCGCTTGGAATAGCAGTAATTCAGCAAGTGAATTCGGGGATTGGTGGGCACTCAAAAGCCCGCGCGGACAAGTCGCCCAATATCGCAGTGATTATCAAATATGCTATCAATGGTCGCCGTTAGATAAAATGACCCTGTGTAGTTTAAAAGCGGGTGCTAAAGTGGTTATCGGTACGGGGCAAAGTACCACGTGTTCGTCATATCTTGAGTATCCAAGTTCTGCCAAGAAACAAGTTTATGTTGCCAATGCTGAAGCTAACTTATTTGATTGTAATAGTTACAATGCGGAATTTAACTGGACGCCTATTATTAAGAATTAAGAATTAATCTTTATGATTAGTTGTTAATGCTTATTCATAATTAGTTCAGTTAGTGTTTTTTATTCACACTGCTGAAGTCAAACCGTGGTTGTCAATAGACGATAAACGCTGAGGGGAAGGGATGAAAGGTTATCAACGCGGGTGGTTATTCGCCATTACAGTCCTTTTTTCTAGCGTGAGTTTGGCTGCTGATAATGTCATTGTGCGTTATCTGCAGGCTCATGATGAGTTGTTACAACCTATTGCGAAAAAATTGCAGTCAGATAGAAGTATTCAAGACACCCTGAATTTAATGAGCTCAGAGTTTATTTTTCCGCAGCCATTAACGATAACCTTTGGTGGTGATGACGGCCCGTTATACGATCCGGCGACGAATGATATTCTCATCCCTTATACTTTTTTAGACGAAGTTGAGCAACGCTTCAAGGCGGCTCATGACGCGCGTGATGATAATGCTAAAATAGCTCCTGTGGCTCTTGATCAAACAGTGATGGATGTTGTTATACATACGTTATTCCATGAACTGGCCCATGCGTTAATCGCGAATCATGAATTACCCATTGTCGGTAAAGAAGAAGATGCCGCAGATAATTTAGCGGTAGTATTAGCGATAGAGTATTTTGAGAATGGCGCTGAAATAGCGATTAGCGCAGCAAAGCTGTTTTATCTAGAAGATAATGAAATAACTGAGTTTGAAGAGGCTGATTTCTGGGACGAACACAGTCTAGATCTACAACGTTATTACGCCACGCTTTGCCATGTTTATGGTAGTGATGATGTGAATTATGCATATCTGTTAGAAGATACCGGTTTCTCTGCTGAACGTGGTGAGTTTTGTATCAGTGAATATGACACCATCGCGAACAACTGGCTGACATTATTAGCGCCTTATATGACGCCTGTTACTGGTGACGATACAGGCGTAAATTTAGACAAAATACAGACAGTTTACCTGCTGAATAAATTACACGCCCGATCATCAAAATATAAAGTAGATAAACACTATTCTATTTACGGGTATTAATCCATATCATCAAACGGCTGACCAATACTCGGCAAGAACACATCAAGGAAATAACGGATCTCATCTGTCATACGCTCGTCTAATGCCGTTTGGCAGCGAATTTTAGCTTTAGAAAACTCATGATTACCGCAGCTTTCTTCTTCGATACACTTCATGTGTGCACATAAAATATCAGCATCTTTAACTAATTGTTTATATGTTGGATCTAGATCTGGCGTTGATAATAATGGCTCGTAAGCTTTTCTTAACTCTGTTGGCAGCATATCTAATAAGGTTTGCTCTGCAGCTAATTCAATCTTGTTATATTCACGAATAATGGCTTTGTTGTAATATTTTACTGGGGTCGGGAGATCGCCAGTTAACACTTCTGTGGTGTCATGAAACAGTGCCATTGATGCAGCTTTGTCTGGATCATAGCTTTTACCATAATAAGTATTCCCGATCAGCGCAAGGGCGTGGGCAACCATTGCGACTTGTAAACTGTGCTCAGCGATATTCTCGTGCGTGACGTTACGCATCAACGGCCAGCGGTAAATGAGTTTCATGCGGGCGAGGTGGGCAAAGAAATGGCTCATGATGTACTCCAAATTAAGAAAGGCACCTCATGACAATACAGGCTAAACAGAGGTAAGTCACCGGTTTCATTACTGTAGCATGCGTTTAGGGTAGGTGAAGCATTAAAACAAGCTGTATCTGTGCTTAAAGTCGATTAGATTTCAAAAACAATAAAGGCGCTAAATAGCGCCTTTATTCGTTATATATTATCTATAACAACAGTAAACTAATCCTGACGATAAGTCTTCAGGAAGTTAGCTAGCTTGTTAATCGCAATTGTTAACTCTTCAACGCGCGGTAGGAATACCACGCGGAAGTGATCGGGGCGACCCCAGTTGAAACCAGTGCCTTGTACAATCAATAACTTTTCTTGCTGTAGCAAATCTAAAGCAAACTTCTGGTCATCTTTGATGTTGTACATTTCCATATCAATTTTCGGGAACAGATACATAGCGCCTTTTGGCTTCACACATGTGATGCCGGGAATGTCATTTAACATCTTCCACGCTAAATCACGCTGTTCCAACAAACGACCACCCGGTAGGATCAATTCATTAATACTTTGATAACCACCTAACGCCGTTTGTATCGCATGTTGCATCGGTACGTTAGAGCACAGACGCATCGATGCGAGCATTTCCAGTCCGGCAATATAATCTTTAGCAAGATGCGTTGCACCGCTTAATACCAACCAACCAGA
This sequence comes from Moritella marina ATCC 15381, assembly GCF_008931805.1. Lineage (GTDB taxonomy): Bacteria > Pseudomonadota > Gammaproteobacteria > Enterobacterales > Moritellaceae > Moritella > Moritella marina. Next base: position 333,807 of record NZ_CP044399.1, read on the forward strand.
GCGGAAACCCGCAATACGGTACGCTTTCGACAAACCATTGAAGGTAACAATCAAAATATCTTGCGCTAGTGTACACATAGGCACATGCTCAACACCGTCATATAAGATCTTGTCGTAGATTTCATCTGCAAAAATAATCAGCTTGTTTTCACGGGCCACTTCAATCACTTCCAGCAAGAATTCTTTGCTGTATACCGCACCCGTTGGGTTGTTCGGATTGATTAACACAATACCTTTGGTATTCGGCGTGATCTTAGCTTTAATGTCATCCAGATCAGGATACCAATCAGATTCTTCATCACAAATGTAGTGCGTTGCTTTACCGCCAGAAAGGGTAATTGCTGCTGTCCATAGTGGATAATCTGGAGAGGGAACTAAGATCTCATCGCCATTATTGAGTAATGCCTGCATCGACATCATGATTAATTCAGAGACACCATTACCCAAGTAAATATCATCAATCGAGACATCCAGTAGACCTTTCTGTTGGTAATGCTGCATTACAGCTTTACGCGCAGAATATAATCCTTTTGAATCACAATAACCTTGGCTCAATGGCAGATTATGGATCACGTCTTTAACGATTTCTTCTGGGGCTTCAAAACCAAATGGGGCGGGATTCCCGATGTTTAATTTGATTACTCGATGACCTTCTTCTTCTAAGCGATTCGCTTCTTTTAATACTGGCCCACGTATGTCGTAACACACGTTATCTAATTTATGAGATTTTTCTATTGAGTACATCCCGTCTCCACCGCTTTAATTATGTTTATTGTTAATCTTTCTGTAATAAAAGTACCGTATATAAGGCATTGTTGGAAGTGATATTTGGCGATCTACACGATTTATTGTTGCGCTATTGTTAATTGATAAGATTCGGGTGTAACATTATCGGCAATAGTTACTGGATGACGGTAGTTTTGTGAGAATATTGTTGTAATACAGCAGTTAAATTAAATGTTGATTGAATAAGGAAAGATCATGAGCCAGCAGTTAAACCCAGCAAAAATGAGTGGATTAGAGATATTACAAGCAATGGCAGAGGGAATATTCCCACATCCTTCAATTTGCCACACAATGCCAATGCAATGTGTTGATTTAAGTGAAGGCCAGATCCACTTTAAAGTAAAAGCGGATGATCGTCATCTAAACCCAATGGGTGGGGTTCATGGTGGCTTTGCTGCGACGGTACTTGATTCCGTCACGGGCTGCGCAACACATACCACACTCGTTGCTGGTGAGAGCTATGGCACGGTCGATCTGAATGTAAAAATGGTGCGCCCAATCCCAAAAAATATCGAATTAAATGCCCAAGGTAAGGTATTAAACATATCTAAAACGGTTATTATCTCTGAAGGTGATATCCGTGGTGCAGATGGTAAGCTTTACGCACATTGTACTGCGACATGTGTGATCACCCGCCTTGCCAAGTAAAGTCTGTTTATAACTAAGATATAGCCGAGATAAGCCAAGATATAATCGAGATTAATTTATGATAAAGATAACATCTGAAATTATTGCCAATACATTTCAGTTTAATCCATCAGCCAGTGAAAAAGCCGGCAAGATGGTCATGGGGCATCGTGGTGCGTCATCTATTGCCCCCGAGAATACCTTAGCTGCATTTCAATTAGCCGAGGACAACAACGTGCCTTGGATTGAAGTTGACGCGGATATGCTCGGTGATGGCACAGTGGTTATTTGTCATGATGCCACGCTCGATCGCTGCAGCGATCATAATGGCTTATTACGGGATAAGACGGTGACGGACCTAGATAATATTGATGCCGGGGCTTGGTTCGGTTTAGATTTTGTTGGAGAACGTATCCCGACGCTGGTGGAGCTTATCTTATTCACCAACGAAACAGGCATGAACCTGAACTTAGAAATTAAGCCAGGGAAGGATAAAGCCACGACCGACCGTTTAATTGACGGCATTATTCGCGATATCAATCATCATTGGCAGGGAGGGCAGCAATTATTGATCTCCAGCTTTAACCATTTGTTACTCGCGGAGGTAAAACGTCGCGCACCAGAAATCAGCTTAGCGTGTTTATTTGCTTCACCGTTACCGGATGATTGGTTAACGTCGATGCAGTATGTCGATGCTGAATGTGTACATCCAAATGACAAAGGGCTGACCGAGCAACAGGTTCAGGCCATGACTGAGGCCGGCTATAGCGTCAATGTGTGGACTGTTAATAGTCTAGCGCGAGCGAATCAATTATATAACTGGGGGGTGACAGGCATCTGCTCCGATATTCCTCAACAGTTTCCACTTTGTTATAGGAATTGATAATGGAGCAACGTTTGGCTTTACGTTGGCAGACTTTACTGACGCAGCATTTTACCCAGTTGAGCTTGGCTGATATACAACAGTCTTGGTCTCGGTTGTTAGCACATTATCGCGAGGCGCATCGTCATTATCACGACCTTCAGCATATTGATGCCTGCTTTACTTGGTTTGATCAGGTGGAGGCGACATTAGATAATCCGTTAGCTGTGGCGTTAGCGATCTGGTTTCACGATATTATTTATGATGTAAGGCGCAGCGATAATGAAGAGAAAAGTGCCCAATACGCAGTGACTGCACTGACTAACTTTGTGGTATCGGCGACGTTAGTTCAACAAGTTTATGAACTGGTTTTGTTAACGCGACACCCCTGCAAACCAAGCCATGAGCTGACTTATTTAGTTAGCCAGCATGATCAGGCGTTATTTCTAGACATTGATTTAACCATGTTAGGGCAAGCAGACGCGATTTATGCAGGATATGAGAAGTCGGTTCGCGCTGAGTACCAGCATGTGCCATTATGGTTGTACAAATTTGGCCGTAAACGTTTGCTGAAGCAGTTCTTAGGCCAGCCAAAGATCTATTATTCTGATTATTTTACCGAAAAATTTGAAAACCAAGCCAGAGTGAACATACAATCAGTGCTTAAACTTTAATGTAAGACAATAACTTGGATGCATAAAATGATAATTAATGGCACCTCCAGTCAAGATGTTGCAATTGCCGACCGTGGTTTTAATTTTGGTGATGGACATTTTACCACGATCAAACTGACAGCAGGGCAAGCGCAGTTGTTCGATCTGCACATAGCGCGATTAGAGCAGGCGTGCAAAGTGCTAGCCATTGAGTTTAATCAATGGGACGTACTGACCGCAGCAATCACTGAGCAAGCGCAAGCATTACAGGAGGGCGTATTAAAGGTCACTATCACGCGTGGCGAAGGCGGGCGTGGTTATAGCGCGATTGATTGCAGCAGCGCAAATTGGTATTTACAGCATCGAGCGATCCCGGCTCAGTACTGTGAGTGGGCTCGCTCAGGCATTGAATTGATGGTGTGCGAATATCAACAAACGGTCAACCCAGTACTGGCCGGATTAAAAACCTTGAATCGACTTGATCAAGTCATGATTAAGCAAGAACTTGATGCCAATAGCATGGCTGATGGATTGGTGTGCTCGACAGAAGGTTATCTAATAGAAACCTCTGTCGCGAACGTATTTTGGGTGACAGCCGGTAAAGTCTATACCCCAAGCACAAAACGCAGTGGTATTGAAGGGGTGATGAAAACGCATGTTTCCAACTTGTTGGATAGTCTGGGTGTTGAGCTTGAAACAGGACATTATACTATTGATGAAATGCTTGTTGCGGATGAAATATTTATCACAAATTCAGTCATGGAAGTCGTGCCGGTTAAGCGTATTATGACGCCTGATTTGAGTATCGATGTGTGTTATGAAAAACCCTACACGCTTAGTCAAATGATAAAGCGTGTAGTTAAATGGCGTCGTTAGATAGATTGTTAGTTAAGTGGCGTCGTGGTTAAAAAATACGGCGTTTCAACCCTTTCTTGTCTAATATCTTCGTGGCGATCTCTTCAACCGAAAACGAAGTACTGTTAATGAACGGGATCTTTTCACTGCGATACAAGTATTCCACTTCTGCAATCTCTAACTTACATTGACGTAAAGACGCATAAGTACTGTTTGCAAGACGTTCGCTACGAATGCTTTGCAACCGCTGTACATCAATCGTTAAGCCAAATATTTTATGTTTATTACGCTTTAATTCTTTCGGTAGCGTTAGCTCATCCATGTCATCGGCAATAAATGGATAGTTCGCAGTCTTAATACCAAACTGTAATGCCAGATATAAACTGGTTGGTGTTTTACCACTACGCGACACACCCACTAAAATCAAATCGGCATCATCATAATCTTTACAGGTAATGCCATCGTCGTTTGCTAACGCATAATTTACTGCGTCAATACGGGCATCATAAGTATCCAGTTTTAAGCTGTGGGTACGATGCGATTTTGGCTCTGCCTTGATATTTAGTTGCTCAGAAAGTGGCGCAACAAATGTACTCAAAAAGTCGTGAGAATGGCCTTTATTTGATTCGATTATTGTCCTTATTTCAGATGAAACTATCGAATGAAACACTAGTGGCTTTTGTCCTGTTTTCGCGACATGTTCGTTGATTTTTTGAGTGACGTTTTTTGCTTTTTCTTCGGTCTCAATAAAGGGAAAAGTATGCTGATCAAATTCGATCGGAAATTGGCTTAGAAGCGCGTGACCAAAGACTTCAGCAGTGATCGCGGTGCCATCAGAAACATAAAAAACAGTTTGCATTTACTCTATCCTTTTCATAAACAGATGAAATTTTCTAATTAAGTATCTTACATTGAAATTAATAGCTGTGTATGATTAAAAACACTAAGGAAAGCAAGATGATTATTTTGCATTGATAATATGTGAGCAATATCGAATATCGTTCACAATTAAAATCATTTTTGAGATAGATTAAATCTGGAGAACTGCCGTGATAGAGTACGTAATTGGTTACGAAAAACTTGGAATGAACGACGTTGAACGCGTTGGCGGCAAAAATGCATCATTAGGTGAAATGATCAGTAATTTAGCAGGCGCAGGCGTGCAAGTTCCTGGTGGTTATGCAACTACCGCGGATGCGTTTAATGAGTTTTTAGAGCAAAGTGGTGTAAATGACCAAATTTATACACTTTTAGATAATCTAGATGTTGATAACATTGCAGCGTTAACAGAAGCTGGTGCGAAAATTCGCCAATGGATCATCGACACACCTTTCCAACCTGAATTAGAAGCCGCTATTGCTTCAAGCTATGAAATTCTAGCTGGCGAAGCTGGCGAGCAAGCATCATTTGCTGTTCGTTCTTCGGCAACAGCTGAAGATATGCCAGACGCTTCATTTGCTGGTCAACAAGAAACATTTCTAAACGTACGTGGTTATGACAACATCATTGTTGCAATCAAACACGTATTCGCATCACTATTTAATGATCGTGCAATCTCTTACCGCGTGCATTCTGGTTATGACCACCGTGGCGTGGCATTATCTGCGGGTATTCAACGCATGGTACGTAGTGATGAAGCATCGTCTGGTGTGATGTTCTCTATTGATACTGAGTCTGGTTTTGAAGATGTGGTATTCATTACCTCTTCATACGGTCTTGGTGAAATGGTTGTACAGGGCGCGGTTAACCCTGATGAATTTTATGTTCATAAACCAACGCTTGCTAAAGGCAAACCTGCTGTTGTACGTCGTAACATTGGTAGCAAACAGATCCAAATGATCTACTCTGCTGACGAAGGTCATGGCAAGCAAGTTCAAATCGTTGATGTTGAAGCAAGCAAGTCTCGCCAGTTCTCTATTACTGATGAAGAAGTAATGGAACTAGCGAAACAAGCTGTGATCATCGAAAAACATTACGGCCATGCGATGGATATCGAATGGGCGAAAGATGCAATCGATGGCAAGATTTATATCGTTCAAGCACGTCCTGAAACAGTACGTAGCCGTGAAGATAAACAAGTGATGGTACGTTTCCACTTAGATGCAAAATCAGCTGTTATCTCTGAAGGCCGTGCGATTGGCGGTAAGATTGGCGCTGGTCCTGCTAAAGTAATTTCATCAATTGACCAAATGGATGAAGTGCAAGAAGGCGACGTATTAGTAACAGACATGACAGACCCTGATTGGGAACCTATCATGAAACGTGCTTCTGCAATCGTAACAAACCGTGGTGGCCGTACTTGTCATGCTGCAATTATTGCACGTGAAATGGGTATCCCTGCTGTTGTTGGTTGTGGTAACGCGACAGATCTTATCGTTAATGGCCAAGAGCTAACAGTATCTTGTGCTGAAGGTGATACTGGCTTTATCTATGAAGGTATCTTACCGTTCCGTGAAACGTCATCTAAAGTGGATAACCTACCGGAAATTCCAGTTAAAGTAATGATGAACGTGGGTAATCCTGATCGTGCATTCGATTTCGCGGCATTACCAAACGAAGGTGTTGGTCTAGCGCGTCTTGAATTCATTATTAACCGCATGATCGGTATTCACCCGAAAGCATTGCTTAACTTTGATAAGCAATCGCCTGAGCTACAAGCTGAAATCAACGAAATGATTGCGGGTTATGAATCGCCAGTTGAATTCTACATCGCTAAATTACAAGAAGGTATTTCAACGCTAGCAGCGGCGTTCTACCCGAAAAAAGTAATTGTGCGTATGTCTGACTTTAAGTCTAACGAATACGCTAACCTGGTTGGTGGTGAGTTCTTCGAACCTGAAGAAGAAAACCCAATGTTAGGTTTCCGTGGTGCATCTCGTTATATCTCTGAAGATTTCCGCGATTGTTTCGCCCTAGAAACAGAAGCAATGAAACGTGTTCGTAATGACATGGGTCTGACTAACGTTGAAATCATGGTGCCATTCGTGCGTACATTAAGCGAAGCGGCTTCAGTCATCGATTTGCTCGCTGAGCATGGCCTGAAACGTGGTGAGAACGGTTTACGCGTTATCATGATGTGTGAAGTACCATCAAACGCTTTACTGGCGGACAAGTTCCTACAGTACTTCGATGGCTTCTCAATCGGTTCAAATGACTTAACGCAATTAACATTAGGTCTAGATCGCGATTCAGGTATCATTTCTCATCTGTTTGATGAACGTAACGAAGCCGTGAAAGTATTACTGGCAATGGCGATTCAAGCGGCTAAGAAAGCGGGTAAATACGTGGGTATTTGTGGTCAAGGTCCTTCAGATCACGAAGACTTCGCTGCATGGTTAGTTGAACAAGGTATTGATAGCGTATCACTTAACCCTGATACAGTATTAAGCACTTGGTTATACCTAGCAGACAAACACGCTAAATAAACCTTGAACCACTCGTTATAGCAAGTCTGTAAAAGGTTTGGTAGAGCGTCTTGTAGAAAGCCCCAGTCATTATTATGACTGGGGCTTTTTTTTACTTTCATATCTGAGTTGGTTGGTTTTTGGATATTGTTTTACCGGAGGCTTACTTTGTTAAGACGGATGATTTTCGGTTGTCGATATATGTAGTTTATATTCCACATTATTAAGTTGTTCGTCAAAACTGGCTAATATCATATCAATGGATTCGGTGGCTATATTAAAAAAATGACCGGCTTTGATTGTTGGCCTTGTGATAATAATTTCGTTATCGATAACTTTAAGTAAGTGGGATATTTTAAGATGATAATCTTGGTTTTGTTGGATGTTAATGCTTTGCTCTAATGACTGACACAGATAACTAAGGCGTATACGCTCTGCTCGTGTACATATTTTTGCTGCTGCGATACCTGTACCAAGTGCACGAATTTGGGCGATGCTTTCTGCGGTAAACAATAACTCCTGCCATAAAAACTGAATTGACTCACTATGCGTGTTGTTGAGCTTATGTAGCTTAGTCGCAAACGCAATATCATCGATGAGATAGAGTAAATTGAGTACCAGTTTATTGTGTTGCTCTAGATTATTGCGTACGTGGAGATTAGTGCAATCAACGGCTAGTCGCTGCCAATGATCTAACATAGCTTGCCAGCGATCATGCGCCAATAAACCGGGGTAATTATCACCAATGTCTTGTTGGATCGCATCAATAGAATCTGCGAGCTTTTTTAGTCGTGGTTTTAGATCTTCCTCGCCGTGCAATACACCATTTGATAGACCCCGATGTTGCTGAACGCGAGTCAGTAATTTACGAATCGTATTCAATTTAACTAACCCGTCAATTTGTAATTGCTGACGACATTGCTTTTGCTTTTGCAAGATCAAAAATAAGTAAGCCAAACAGCATAAGGCGAGTAAGACGACTGTACTAGTAAAAAATAAGGTTGAATGTGATGTCATCATAAATGCCTTAATATCCCTTCGGGTATAAGTAGTTAAGCAATTATGGTACCAGCTTAGTCTGGATTTATTTCGGCTTGATGACCGCCTGATTACAGTGGGGTTACAGGGGCTTATACAGGAACTTACACAGGGGGATAGTCTATTTATGACATGCTAACCCTAGAATAACCGCACCAACATAGGGCGGAACTTATTGATTATCCCTAACATGGTGAATTGCTGGTTTATTTTTGGAGTCGTACAAAAAAGCCCGATGTGTAGCATCGGGCGTTTTAGTGATATTTTAGTCAATATCTTTCAAGGTTCTTTAGCTAATGTTAGTTATCGCGTAGTGCTCTAAAGCCTACATAGTTAGCGCGAAAATCGGGTTTTAATTCTAAACGCACATCAACCTGTGCAAGCTTTGGCGCGAAGTTCCAAGCGCCGCCTCTTGCGACTAGATTATGTCCACTAGTCAGTTCCCAAACGTTACCTACGGTGTCGTATAGGCCAAATCTATTGGCTTTAAATGATTTTACCGGTGCGGTACTTTTGTTCGACCACTGGCTACCACAATAAGCGCAATTGGCTTTTGAGTTACCAGCATCGTTACCCCACCAGTAGCTGTAACTACTCCCAGCTCGCGCTGAGTATTCCCACTCGCCATTGTTTGGCAAACGGTATTTTTGGCCTGTTGCTTTTGATAACCACGTTAAGTAAGCATTGGTATCGGTAGAATTAACGCATACCACTGGATGTTCATCGGTTTGTGAAAACCCAGGCTGACGCCAGTTTAAGTCGGCATTGTATGTCTCTTTCCCGTCTACATATTCAACACAACCATTACCTGATTCTGCTGCTGTAGTGTAGTGACTGGCAGCAACAAAACGTTTGAAATCAGCAACCGTGATCGGGTTTGTACCCACAGAGAAAGCTTTAATTACTTGTTCGTTAGCTTGATTTTCGCTAGCGGCTAATTGACCACCTGGTACTGAGATTAATTCTGGACCACGTTCACCTGAGGCTAAAAAATCTTGTACTGTCTGACCATTTTTTAACGACATGCTCGCTTTGACTAACTCAGCTCTGATCATCGTATTACTTCTTAGTTTTACGCTTTGCTCAAAGTTAATGTAGTTTGGTTTCTTGATCTCGATATGGTGAGCACCCGGTGACAACATCACTGATAATTTGGTTGAACCATAGCTAACGCCATCAATAAAGACTTCATCATCATATTGGTTAGAACGAATAGTCAGTTCGTATAATGTGCCTTTATCTAGGTTTGTTAAATTCTTTTTAGCTGATGGAGCTTGTTCTGCGCAGTAACGAGTCGAGATGTTTAATAGATTACAAGCTTCATTTTTTGGTAATACGCCTTGCATTGTTAGCTGCATCGTTGAGCTATATGTACCTTGGCCACTAAATTCGCTCGTTAGTACCTTATTGCCTAGCAATTTAACATGCGCGTTAGAATTAATCTTATGCTTATTGACTAGCTTAGCTTCTGTTACTGAGCTAAATAGGTTGTTTAAATAAGTCTTTGACGCTTTTTGCTTACTCAATAGATTACTGCGAGTAATACATTTAGAAAATGAAGTTTCCAAATCACAGCTTACACTTTGGCTGACGTTGTGAGATTGAGTCTTCTGCATTTCATTAGTCAGACGATTAATACGTGAAATATTGATTTCTTCACTGATTGTTTCACGTTGATTTAACAGTCTAACGCGTTCAATATTTTTGTCTGACAGCTGTTTATTTAGCTGGGCTAAGCTCGCAACTGAATCTTTAATAAGCTGTTTATTTTGCTGTTGTTGCTGAATTGCCTGACGATAGTCATTCTGTGATGCACTAATGTCTTGCGTTGGGTTATCAATCATTAGTGCATACTGTTCATTCATTTCTGCCAATGCTTTAGCTGTTTGCCCTACAAGTGCTTTTCCTTGCGTTCTTGTTTGCGCTAATTTGGCTTTTTCGAGTGCGATATTGTCATTGACCACTGCAAGTGATGTGATAAATGCGCTGTATTCTGATTGAATACTTTTGAGCTCGGTTTTTAAGCTGTCTACAGTGTTTTTTTGTTTTTTTATTTCAGTGGCTTGAGCTGTGTTTCCAAGTAGTACACAGCTGGTGGCAAGGGCAATTAAAGCAATGCGCATTTGTTTATTTCCTAATAGATGCTTATTTGATGTTATAAAACACGGATTCTGTGTTACATCTTGTAATTACCCACATGTCAGATGAGTATATTATTTTTCGCCCATGTTATTTGTTCAGGGCCAAAATCGCAAGCAAACAGGTCACATATTTGGTCTAAGTTTGAGTAATTTATGTAGATGTTCATTATGTATATTAACGGTATTGGCATTTCACTTATAAGTGAGATCAATTTAGCCTTTATCTATAGGCGATGAATTAAATCACTCATGTTATAATGCATTTAGTTAAAAATTGTCACAAGGGAATGGATGATGATCCCCGAATTAAGTTATCAGGATGCAGTAAAATCAGAATACCTCGCTTTTTTAAGCGCATTAGAGGTGAGTGAATTTAGTGGTGATATTGAAAAGTCGTACGCTAGTCGATTAGCCGTCGCGACAGATAACAGTATTTACCAGTTATTGCCGCAAGCTGTAGTATTGCCCCGTAATCATCAAGATTTGATGATAATGACAGCCTTGTCATTACAAATTGAATTTCAAACGGTTACCTTTTCACCGCGTGGTGGTGGTACCGGTACCAATGGCCAATCACTGACGGACGGCATTATTGTCGATATGTCACGCCATATGAACAACATTATTGATATTAATGTTGAAGAAGGCTGGGTACAAGTGCAAACGGGCGTGGTGAAAGATCAGCTCAATGAATTCCTTAAACCGTATGGTTTCTTTTTCTCGCCTGATTTATCGACCAGTAATCGTGCCACTATTGGCGGCATGATTAACACGGATGCGTCGGGTCAAGGCTCATTGAAATATGGAAAAACCAGTGATCACGTATTAAGTGTATCGGCGGTATTAATGGATGGCTGTGAATTAATCACAGCAAGTCAGTCTAGTGAGGTATTACAAGAAAAAGCACAAGCACAGAGTGACAATTATCTGGGTAACGTGTGCCATCAAGTGATTGATACCATCAGTCATAAACAGCAACAAATTACAGATACCTTTCCAACATTAAACCGTTTTCTGACTGGTTATGATCTTGTACACCTCTATGATAAAAACACCGATGAATTTGATTTAGGCCGTATTCTTTGCGGTTCTGAAGGTTCGCTGGCATTTATTACTGAAGCTAAATTGAGCTTGACGCCAATCCCTAAATTCCGTTGTCTGGTGAATGTGAAGTATGACAGTTTTGATTCTGCGCTGCGTAATGCACCGTTTTTAATTAAAGCTAATGCTTTGTCGGTTGAAACCGTTGACTCTGTGGTATTGAACCTAGCCAAACAAGATATCGTTTGGCATTCGGTTAAATCATTGATTACCGATGTACCAAACAAAGACATGCAGGGCATTAACTTTGTCGAATTTGCCGAAGATGATGGTGACATTCAACAGCAAAAAATTACAGGGTTAACTGCGGAGCTTGACCGTCTAATGGCTGCGGGCGAAGCGGGGGTGATTGGTTATCAAATTTGTGAGCAATTATCGGATGTAATGAAAATCTACGGTATGCGTAAAAAAGCCGTAGGTTTGTTAGGCGCCACGAAAGGCCAAGCAAAACCGTTAGCATTTGCTGAAGACACGGCTGTACCGCCTGAGCACTTAGCGGATTATATCGTGGAGTTCAGAGCGTTATTAGACAGCTATAAGTTACATTACGGCATGTTTGGTCACGTCGATGCGGGTGTACTGCATGTGCGTCCTGCGCTGGATATGTTAGATCCACAACAAGAAGTTATCTTACGGGAAATATCCGATAAGGTTGTGGCATTAACGGCGAAATACAAAGGCCTGATGTGGGGCGAACACGGCCGCGGATTTCGTTCTGAGTATGGCCCTGAGTTTTTTGGTGATGAACTATTTACTGAGTTACGTAAGATCAAGGCTGCCTTCGATCCGGATAACCGTCTCAATCCAGGTAAAATATGTACGCCTATCAGCAGCGATGCTGCGCTGGTATCAGTTGACGCGACTAAACGTGGCGCTTACGATCGCCAAATCCCAGTGACAGTACGCGAGAGTTTCCCACAAGCAATTGACTGTAATGGTAATGGCTTGTGTTTTAACTATGATACCAAAAGCCCGATGTGTCCGTCGTTTAAGCATACCGGTGATCGCCGTCATTCACCAAAAGGCCGTGCTGGTTTAATGCGTGAATGGTTACGTCAATTATCTTGCCATGAAATGACTGAACATGAATTAGGCCAACAACTCACGAACCAGCAAGTGGGGGTCGCGACGTTCACTACACGATTAAAAAATAGTTGGAATAAAGCCCGGGGTCGTTATGATTTCTCGCATGAAGTGATGGACGCGATGCAAGGCTGTTTAGCGTGTAAAGCTTGTACTGTGCAATGTCCGGTTAAAGTTGATGTGCCTGAATTTAGGTCACGCTTTATTGATCAATACCACAGTCGTTATTTACGTCCGGTGAAAGACTTTGCAGTAGGCTATTCTGAGAGTTATACGCCGATGATGGCGAAGATGCCGAAGTTCTTTAATTTTTGGTTAGGTCAAGATTGGCTACAAGCTGCGACTAAGTATACGATAGGCATGGTGGATATTCCGTTATTAAGTGTACCGACTTTATCGGAGTCACTACGTGGCCATTATGCTCAAAGCTTTGACTTAGCGTTTTTACAGCGATTAAGTAAGGCAGATAAAGCCAAGCATGTATTGGTTGTTCAAGACCCATTTACCAGTTTTTATGAAGCTGAGTTAGTGCAGACATTTGTGGCGCTGATTGAAAAGCTTGGTTTGAAACCGGTGATCTTACCGTTTAAACCCAATGGTAAACCACAGCATGTAAAAGGTTTCTTAGCTAAATTTGCTAAAACGGCAGCAACGGCTGCAGAGTTTTTGAATGAGCTACAGCAATTAGGTATGCCGATGGTCGGTATTGAACCTGCATTAGTGCTGTGTTATCGCGACGAATATAAACAAATATTAGCGGATAAACGCGGTGACTTTAACGTTCAGCTTATTCAAGAGTGGTTGTTAACAGATAATGCCCAAGCGTACCTGGCTGAAGCGATTAATGGGCAATCGATTGGTCGTGAGGTGATTGATGGCAAGGTGTCAGCAGCACCGTATTACCTGTTTGCACATTGTACCGAAAAAACCAACAAGCCAACCGCAGAACAAGAATGGCAACAGGTATTTAACGGTTTTGGTTTAGCGTTAGATACGGTGGCGACGGGTTGCTGTGGTATGGCGGGTAGCTTTGGTCATGATGCCAAAAATGTTGATGCATCAAAGTCTATTTACAGCCAAAGTTGGAAACACGCGATATCCCAACGTGATGCTTCACGTTGTTTGGCGACGGGCTACTCTTGCCGTAGTCAGGTAAAACGGATGGATAAAGTACGACTTAATCATCCTGTTAAAGCGCTACTGGACGCATTGAATTAATCGTCATTAAGTATGGGTAGTATTAGGAATGTAAATAATACTACTCATGCCTTCTTCCTGCTTAGTATTGAGCTAAGTGCTGTTTTCTAACGCCTTGTCGCATTTATCCTGACTCAGACCTCCATTTGCAATATCAGCCGCGTATGCTGTTCTTGTTAATTCCAGTCTGTCTCGAACAAAAGGATGATGTTCATGCTCACTACATTACCAGTCAAACGTCAGTTACTAATGCAATGCCAATTATCTAAGCCACGACAATTCAAACTATCGCTTAAACTGTCAGGGATAATACTGGCAACGAGTTTATTTTCGGGCTGTGCCACCTTGTCCGAGTTTACCGATAATCGCGATAGCTTTACACTGTCAGCCGCTGACTCAGAAGAAATGAACGCGGTAAATGCTGCAATGAATGCGGTAGAGATATTGTATCAACGCGGTAATAAACAAGATCTTGCTTATTACGCACCCAGTAATTTTGGACTTGCGTTAAATAAACGTGAGAAATTGCTGAGCATGTATGAGAATTATTCACCGAGTGGCGGTAGCTGGTTTTCAAGTTCGGGCAGTGAAGATATTGAAACCGAGTCAGAACTGTTTGTGCAACGTATGAATAAAGCATTTCAAGCTAAACTCCTTACTGAACCGTTATTAGTGGTGATGCGTGATCATGATGAATTTATTCAAAGCATTGATGTTGATGGTTTTGAAGATCGCGTTGGTAAATTGCGTAATTCGACGACTAAGTTTGCTGCTTTAATTGAGAGTCGCGGCACGGGATTAGGCCTAGAGCATCAAAAAGTAAAGTTAGAGCGTGATTATAAGAGTCTTGAAGTCGATATGATAAAACGTAAAGTCCTGCGTTTACCAACATCTGAGTTTAATTCATTAGATCAGGAACTTGTGCCTGAAAGCTATAATAAAGCTTTAAATGCATTATATAGTTTAGAGCGCTTAGTTGAAAAAGATCCTCGTGATAATACGGCAATCCAACGGCAGTTAAACAATACCTACATTCAAATAAAACAAGCGGCGAGTATTGCTAAAGAAGTTGTCTGGGTTAAATCAAGAATTGAAACATCGGCAGAACGCGTTGTGATCAATTATCGTGACCACCTAAGTTCATTGAACAGTTATTTAGGGACGGAAGAGTTAACCGCATTGGATTTTCAGTCACAGGTGAGTGGTATCAAAGATGCTGTGGCATCGAAAATTTCACAGAAAGATGAAGATAAAATGCGTAAAGACCAAAATTTACGTCGCCAACTTGCAGAGCTAGGTCGTTTGTTAACGGGCCAAGACATGAGTAAATACAGCATTGCTCAGCAGATCGATAATCTTATTTTTGCGGCGCGCTCATTGGTTGATGAAAGTATGGATGCACCGCTGGCGCAACGATACTGATTTTCAAGATGAACACTGCGATATAAGTCAGACGTTCATCTTGAAATTGCATCATTCTATTAATAATGTCAGTACTCTTTCAATAACGACAGCTCTTCATCAATAATGACAAAACGCGATCAATAATTACAGGGCTGTCACACTGAGTCTAGTTGTCAGTGTATGACTTTTCCCTGGTGCAACCGTCACTGCCTTCTTACCTATAATGGCAGGTTCTAAACAGAACATAGTTTGGTAACCGTCATCGGGCATATCTACAAATGCTTTAGCACCTACTTGCCAAGGGTTCCAAACGACCATTGCATTATTCCCCTCGTTATTGATATCAAGCTTACGCTGAAATAGATTATCTTCTAAGGTAATTGTCGAAGCTGGATGTTCACAAATAATATCCACATCACCGGTTAATACACGCGGTACTGGATTTTGATTATCTAAACCATGTACTTGTACTGCATCGGGCTGCGAAATTTGCAAGTAACTGTGTAATGCACAGCCATAGTCAAAGCTGGTATTGCCTGTATTTGATGTCGTGAGGTTAATTGTTAACGACTCACTGATAATGAACTCGGCGATGAGATTAAAGTCATGCGGCCATAATCTTTTCATTTCAGGGCTTGATGTTAGCTGTAAACGCAGTGTACAAGTGTCGTTATCACTGTGAGTATCGAGTAATTGCCAATGGTTATTACGTGCAAAGCCGTGAGATGGGTAGTCTTTAGTTTGTGCAAGAGGTTGTACCGTTGGGCTTTCATTTGCTGGACCAAACCAAGGCCAGCAGATAGGTACGCCACCACGGATCGCTTTTACACCATTAAAAATAGCATTATCACTCATCCAGATCACTGGTGCTGAATTTGCAGGGGTAAAGCTAAGCAGGTGAGCTCCAAATAAGCTGATACGTGCAACCGCTTTAGGATGCGTAATATGCAGGTATTTAAGGCCGTTACTTGTGACTAACTGAATGTGTTCAGTTAACTTGATTTGATCTGTGATTGTATCGCGATATGACATAAAGTCCCCAACATAGAAAAGGCGACCTGATGGTCGCCTTTAGCATTATAAATCAATTAACTTAGATTATTTAATCTAGTTTGATTATTTAGCGCTCATAAGTAGGATAGCGTTATCTAACATACGGTTAGAGAAGCCCCACTCGTTGTCGTACCAAGACATAACTTTAACAAGTTTACCTTGAACTTTAGTTTGAGTCGCATCAAAGTTAGATGTGTGTGCATCGTGGTTGAAATCGATTGAAACTAGTGGTTCGTTATTAACAGCTAGTGCACGCGCTAGGATTGGATCCGCAGCTACTGCATCAGTGATAAGTTGGTTGATTTCTTCAGGAGAAGTATCACGGCCAGCTTCAAAAGTAAGGTCAACTAGAGATACGTTGATTGTTGGTACACGTACCGCCATACCTTGGAATTTACCTTGTAGTTCTGGAACTACTAGGCCAACTGCTGCTGCTGCACCAGTGCTTGTTGGGATCATGTTCATTGCCGCTGCACGTGCGCGGTATAGATCTGAGTGATAAACATCTGATAGACGTTGGTCATTTGTGTAAGCATGGATAGTCGTCATCATGCCGTTAACGATACCAACGTTGTCGTTTAAGATTTTAGCAATTGGAGCTAGGCAGTTAGTAGTACATGAAGCGTTTGAAACAACAGTCATGTCAGCAGTGATTTCGTCTTGGTTAACACCGTAAACGATAGTTGCATCTACATCTTTACCTGGTGCAGAGATAAGTACTTTCTTAGCGCCTGCATCAAGGTGTACTTGACATGCAGTTTTGCTTGCGAAGATACCAGTACATTCTAGTACTACGTCAACGCCTAATTCAGCCCAAGGTAAATCTTTCGGGTTGCGTTCAGAGAAAGTCTTGATACGGTCGCCGTTGATGATTAGTGCTTCAGCATCAAAATCAACAGTACCTGGGAAACGACCGTGTGCAGTATCATATTTAGTTAGGTGAGCGTTGATTTTTGAATCACCTAGGTCGTTGATTGCAACGATTTCTAGATCTTGTTCTTTACCACCTTCGTAGAATGCACGAAGTACGTTTCTGCCGATTCGACCATAACCATTGATTGCTACTTTAATTGTCATAACTTGTATCCATTAAATTAAATGTAAGTTTGAATTAATAATCTTGCTTGGTTGTAAATTTACAAGATTTTGATAAAAAGACAAGAATAAATACCAAAATGTATGCGTTGAATCACAAAATGTTGCAAATTTACGAAAATAAACTGATTTGGGTCACTTTTGACTATTTATTTGTTCTATTTATTACGAGTTTTTGCAAAAACTAAATAACCGAGATCACAAATTAAGATAATTAACGGCTATGTTGGCATGAATATTTCCCTGTGACGTGATTTAGTTTCACCTGAATGTAGTTTTAGTTCTGACTAAGTGTTTTATTTTTATCGTATTTTTAAATTTAAAAATTAAATCAGGATAATTTGTTTAAATCATACCAATATTCGCTTTCATGGAGTATAGACAAGGATGGCGTATCGACAACATGTAAAAACGATCAAGCATTCGGGAATACACAAGATGACGAGCCTATTCTGATGTCCGGTGATCTCGCATCTTGATATTGATTCGGTATAATAGCGCTAGGTTCACTATTTAAGGTGTCAAATGACAGCACAACATATTCTGCAATTAGGCCAAATGCTTGGTCTTAGCTGCACTGAATTAAATGCCAATGGCGATGAGCAAGCGTTACCTATTACGTTAGTTACACAAGCATTGGCTGATTTTGGTTTTACAGATGAGTTAGCGCTAAAACTAGAAGAAGAAATTAAGCAATTTTGGTTACGTGCATTACCTCCCGTTATGATTGCGGATGAGTCGGCAATGATACAATTTGATCTGCACTTGCCGATTGAATTTGTGACTGAAGATTTAATCTGGGAAGTAAGAGCAAACCAAGTTGTTATTGAAACAGGTGAATTTACGCCAATCGAATGGTCGTTAAATGGTATTTATCATTTACACGATATGGAAATGCAAAGCTATCAAATCAGCCTTGAGCAGCCGCTCGCGGTGGGTAGTTATCACTTAGTGATCCTTGACCAGGGGAGTGAAGAACCGTTAGGCGAAAGTTGGATCGTTAATCCACCTGCGACTTTAACGCCAACTATTGTTACTGCATTGCCGACGAAAACGACAGCGTTACCAACAACAGAATCTGTGCTGAACCAGTTATTGACTTATACGCAGCCTAGTTTAGCGACTACCGTTATAACGGGTTCTACTCCACTTGTACAACAATTACAGCAGCAGTTTAATCACGATAAAGAACAGGCTGAATTTGCCTTAACGTTGAAGACTGTCATTGCTGGCGCTTCACCGCTGCAAACGTATTTAGCACAATACTTAACTGCTTATGCTACTGACGGGCTAACAGCGACACACCAAGAAACACAAACCGTTGAATGGCAAGCTGCACACAGTGATGGCTATGCATTTTACTTATGGCTTGTAGTGACGGCCAATAATACGTTGACTGGTAAGGCATCATTACGCAGTATGGATTTTGCGATTGACGCCGCAAATACCGGTTCATTTGCTCACTGGTTGTTAGCTGACTATCAATTAGCACATTGTCAGCTCGATAACGTATTGGCAGGTGTTGTTGATCAAGGTACCGTAAATCATGGCATTAACAGCTACAAGTTACGTCAAGATGGCTATGCTGCATTCCGTGCTTTAGTTGATTTCACCACTATGCAATCTGCGGGACTTTTACTTAATCAGCCGTTATCGATTATGCAGCAGTGGTTAACTATTGGTGACGCCGGCATTTGGCAGAATCATGAATTCAATGAATTGCTCAGTATTATTCTATTGAGCTGTGAGCGTCATGCTTGTGCTTGTTATTACCAAGCGGATGACGAATTGCCTGCAGAGCTAACGGCTTATTTAGACGCGCGTGGTATTCAACCGTTATCCCTGTAGTGGTGTTTAACTGTAAATGGGTTTTATCGTTAGATTAAAGCCCTGCGACTGATCGCATTTGTGTATAGCGGTCAGTCGTAAATTCTTGCTCTGCTATTTGCTCTGCCACTGTGACGGCTAAAACATCTAAACGGCGTCGTTCGCTTGGTGTTATTTTATGCTTGTTAAACAGACCTAGATTTATATTTTCCACATCAGAATGCATCGCTACTTGCGACCATAGATAAGCCAGTGCGTAATCTCTTTTATGCATGTAGGCTGTAATAATGGCGTAGAGCAGTTTGGTGGTCATATCGCTGCTATGCTCGCTAATCAGGCTTATCCCTTTGAGTAAATTAGCGATCGCTTTATCGTTCTTGTTATCGTAAATATTAGCAATAGCGAAATACAGCGCCGGATCATCGAAATGTTGCTGCTTCGATAAGGCGATAAAACGTTGTTTCGATTGTTCGTTGTTGTGTGCAACCCAGTGGTAATTGAGTATATAAGGGTTGTTACTTGTCAGTGTTTTATTTTCCAAGGCGAGTAATTCATCGTACGTACTCAGCATGGCTGCTACCCGTTGTGTTTTTAATTCAGGGTGTGTTCTTGGTTCGATTAGCGCGGCTATTTTAATACATTCTTGAAAATCATTAAGTGCGGTTAATAACCTATACTGTGCTTGGTCATTGGTATTTTCTTTAACAGTGAAGCGTTGGGTGATTAACTCGTTTCTTTCTGCCTGACACCATTCATCGGTATTCAAATCGGCACACATCGTCTTGTCATTTCCACAAATAGTCGCCACATTGTCAGGGGCGTCACAGGCGATGAGTAAACTTGT
The DNA here is from genome assembly GCF_008931805.1 of Moritella marina ATCC 15381. GTDB lineage: Bacteria > Pseudomonadota > Gammaproteobacteria > Enterobacterales > Moritellaceae > Moritella > Moritella marina. The sequence goes on from NZ_CP044399.1 coordinate 353,777, forward strand.
TACGGCTACAGTCGAAATTAACCGATGAATAAAGCGAATACCATGCATAACATTAAGACTTAAATAGAAGATGCGGAAACCCTATCATAGATTTGCTCACACTTCTAATGGGTGAGATAGAGAGGAGTTCAAAGTCTCAATTTTGCCGTTGGATTTAATGATATCACCTGCTTTCTTTATGATTTATCCATTGTCGTTGAAATATTGGTTTATGGTTGAGCCAGTAAATACTTCGGTTATAAAATGAGCAAGCGCAAAAAGTGAAAGTGTTCCTATTTCATTGTTAAATATTTGTGTTTTGAATGAAAGTCGAAAAGTAAAAAAAGACCTAATTCACATGATTAATTGGTAAGTTAGCGGTTATTTTTGTATGATTAAGCTATCAAATTGATTGAATGTCAGCTATTGGTTATACAGCTGTTATTTTAATGTTTCTTACATGTAGTTGTGATTAAAAGGGAAAAGAGATGCCATCTGAAAGTCATTTATTGAATTGGCAAGAGAGCCAAGAACTCGCAGAGTCTATGCTACCGTTGCTAGGAAAGTTGTATCGTAATAAAGGCGTTGAGGTATTAATTTATGGCCGCCCATTACAAAATGCAACCGCAATTGATCTTCAAAAAGCACACCGCGTAGTTAAGCGTCATGAAGGCCGTATTTTACGTTTCACTGAAACTTTCCCATTACTACAAGTCATCAGTGAACTACCGATTAGTAACGCTCAAATTGATATAGGCCGTTTGGCTGTTCGCTATTGGGGCGAAAACGAAGATTCTACTGGTATCGACGCATTCTTACGTGCTGAATTAGCACCTGCATTAAATAGCGATAAGCCAGCTGAACCTCGTGATGTCGTCCTGTACGGTTTTGGTCGTATCGGGCGTCTACTTGCACGTCTACTTGTTGATAAAACAGGTGAGAGCAACTTATTACGTTTACGTGCAATTGTTGTACGTGGCGGTCCTGGTGATATTGAAAAACGCGCATCGCTATTACGCCGTGATTCAGTACATGGTCAGTTCAATGGCACAATTGATATTGATGAAGAAAACAATGCCATCATTGCTAATGGTACTTATATCAAGATCCTTTATTCAAACGGACCTGATCAAATTGATTACGCTGCACATGATATTCACAATGCGTTAGTTGTTGATAACACGGGTATCTGGCGTGATACTGACGGCCTAGGTCTGCATTTGAAAGCACCTGGCGCAGCAAAAGTATTATTAACGGCACCGGGTAAAGGCGATATTAAAAACATCGTTTATGGCGTAAATCACACCGATATCTTACCTGAAGATAGCATCGTATCAGCAGCAAGCTGTACAACGAATGCAATCACGCCGGTGCTAAAAACAATTCAAGATGCATACGGTATTAGCAATGGTCACGTAGAGACTGTGCATTCATATACCAATGATCAAAACTTGATTGATAACTTCCACAAAGGTGATCGTCGTGGCCGTGGCGCTGCTATGAACATGGTATTAACGTCAACTGGCGCTGCATCTGCTGTAGCAAAAGCACTACCTGCATTAAAGGGTAAGCTGACTGGTAACGCTATTCGTGTACCAACACCAAACGTATCAATGGCAATCATTAACTTAAATCTTGAAAAAGAAGTTGAAAGAGAATCTCTAAACAGCTACTTACAAGAAATGTCGTTAAGCTCACCATTACACAATCAAATCGATTTCAGCACATCGAAAGAATTAGTATCAACAGATATGGTTGGTAGCCGTTTCTCTGGCATCGTTGATTCATTAGCAACGATTGCTGAAGGTAATCGCGCAATCTTATACGTTTGGTATGATAATGAGTTTGGTTATAGCTGTCAGGTATTACGCGTAATGCAAAAAATGGCTGGCATCGACATGCATGAATTTGCATAAGCTAAGCGTTTATTAAGGCTGTTTATTGAGGGTTATCATTAACAAGCCCGAATAGAATGTCTATCAAGGAAGCCAATTGGCTTCCTTTTTTGTATCTAATGATTTATAGATAAAAAGTGAATCCATCGGTAATATTGCATCCGATACGCTATTTGTAGAAAGGGTCTTAACGGATTCGTAGCAAGCGGACTAGCGTTGTTGTAGTTTAAATTACGCCGTATTTATAGTAATGTTGCCGTATATATTATTATTGTACAGGGAGTGGCCTGTGCATTAACCAAGGACGTAAAGATGTCAGTTGATAAGTTACTTGAAAGCATGACGCCAGAAGTATATGAAAAGCTTAGAACGGCGGTAGAGCTAGGTAAATGGGAAAGTGGTGTGGTGTTGACGCAAGCACAAAAAGATAGCTCTCTGCAGGCTGTGATGTTGTATCAGTCACGTTTTAATACTGAACCAGAGCATTTTACAATTGGTACCGATGGTGAGATCGCAATGCTTAAAAAAGCGGTACTAAAACAGCAGTTCAGAGATAAAAAAGCAGCGCAGGAAGAAGAGATTTTACGCGTTGATGTTGAATAGTCATTCGTTGATATTTAATGATTGCTAAAATAGAAATAGAAATAGAAATAGAAATAGAAATAGAAATAGAAAAATATCGGACAGTACACTTGTATCTCAAGCTGTCAGGCCATTAAGAAGTCACTTATCGATTCATTACGATTGATTTGTGGCTATCGAGTAGTGGTTATCGAATAGTAGGCTGTCTGATATGGGACGTTAATGATTAACGCTTTCATTGATAATGCAGTAAATCGTAGACCTAAAAAAACCAGCCTTACGCTGGTTTTTTTAGAGGCTCGTGATTAACGGGCACGGAAGACGATACGACCTTTAGATAAATCGTAAGGTGTTAGTGCTACAGTTACTTTATCACCAGTAAGAATTCGGATGTAGTTTTTACGCATTTTACCTGAGATATGCGCAGTAACAACGTGGCCGTTTTCTAATTCAACACGAAACATTGTGTTAGGAAGTGTATCTAGAACTGTACCTTGTAGTTCAATGCTGTCTTCTTTTGCCATGAGTCCTCTTAAAATTTAATTATAGCTATATTTGACCGCAAGATGATGCCAGATTTACAGTGGTCTGTATATATTATAGGTAAGATATTTACGTTTTATTTTTAAAACGCTTTATAATTGACTCTTCAGCGGTATGAAGGCTGCCATTCTCCCGCTATCAAGCGCTGATGTGGGTTAAATTTAACCTTGTAATTCATCTTACTACATTGATCTATTTGATAGCCTAGATATAACCATTTCTTGCCTGTTTGCTTGGCGATTACCAGTTGTTGTAATACTGCATAGGTACCTAAAGAATTGGCGAGAAAGTTAGGATCATAGAAACAATACATGGCGCTCATGCTATCTGTCATGACATCGGTTACTGCGACGGCAACAAGTATATCCTCGGAGTAAAACTCAATAAACGTCGGTGTTAACCATGTATTACTAATAAAACCATCATACTGCGCTTGGCTAGCTGGGTACATTGCGCCATCACTGTGCAGGGTATTAATATAGCGTTCGTACAAGGGGTAATAACCCGTTTGTGGCTGGTGGCTAATGCGCATTTCAAGGTGTTTGTTTTTATTCAACAGACGTTTCTGGCTTTTACTGGGTTTAAATGTCTGGCTATCAATGCGGATTGATTGGCAAGCTTGGCAATGTTGACAGTGTGGTCGATATACATCATTGCCACTGCGACGAAAACCGTTTAACAGTAATACTTCATAGCCAGCTTGATTATGTAAATCATCATCTTGGACAACGAAGATCTGCTCTTGTTGATCCGCTAAGTAACTGCAAGGCATAGGTGGTGTTAAGGCGACTTTAATCATGTTGTGTTTCCTATGTATTAGCCTTAGACTTATTTATTAAGTTTAATACAAGTCGTTTATTAGAAGTAGTCCAATACAAGCGCTTGAGGCTGCCATTGCTGTGGTTTGATTGTTGCGTTACGGTTGTTAAGTTTGGTGATGAAGGCTTCACGGCTAATTTCAGTTGCCCCTAATGATGCAAGGTGCTCATTGTGTAATTGACAATCTATTAATTTACAGCCAATACTGACGAGATGTTGCTGCAGGCCGATAAAGGCGATTTTAGATGCATCCGTGGTGGTATGGAACATCGATTCACCACAGAAAATATCACCAATATATAAGCCATATAATCCACCCACTAATAGCCCGTCTTGCCATACTTCAATAGAATGTGCAAAGCCCATATCATGTAGCTGTAAATAGGCATCTTGCATGGTATCTGTTATCCAAGTCTCATCGGAATAGTCCCGTGGTTCTGCACATGATTCAATGACTTCGGCAAAAGCACGATTAACCGATAGGGTAAAGTTTTGACGACGAAAAGACTTACGTAAACTGCGCGATATATGCATTGCACCAGGATTTAATACCATGCGTTGGCTTGGCGACCACCACAGTATTGGCTGGTCCTCTTCAAACCAAGGAAAGATGCCACGTTGATAGGCATTAATCAGTCGTTGTGGAGAAAGATCACCACCCATTGCCAGTAAACCATCAGGGTCAGTTAATGCATTGTGCACAGCTGGAAAATCGGTTAAATCGTGATTAAGTGTCGGTAAATAGATTGGCATAATAGCGAGGGTCTTGAAAAAGGAGAGCGCTTGAAAAACGCTTAGGGCTTGAAAAAGGTGATACCCAGAGCATCTTGAAAAAGTAGGGTATCACCTCTGTAGAATAGACGGATTAATCGCCTAATCCATCAAGAAAACGTTCAGCATCTAGTGCAGCCATACAACCAGTACCCGCTGATGTGATCGCTTGACGGTAAATATGGTCTGATACGTCACCTGCAGCAAATACTCCAGGGATAGTCGTTTGCGTTGCGAAACCTTCAGTGCCTGAATTTACTTTCAAGTAGCCATCTTTCATGGTTAATTGATCTGTGAATAAATCCGTATTTGGCTGGTGGCCGATAGCAATAAAGGCACCCATTACATCAAGGTCATTGGTTTCGTCAGTGCGTGTATCACGCATGCGAACGCCAGTAACACCCATGTCATCACCTAATACTTCATCGAGAGTTTTGTTTAGGTGCAGCGTGATATTACCGTTAGCGACTTTTTCTTGTAAGCGCTTCGTTAAGATCTTTTCACTACGGAATTCTTCACGACGGTGAATTAAGTGCACTTCAGACGCGATGTTTGATAGGTAAAGTGCTTCTTCAACCGCAGTATTACCACCACCAACAACCGCTACTTTCTGGTTACGATAGAAGAAACCATCGCAAGTCGCGCAAGCTGATACGCCACGGCCTTTAAATGCTTCTTCTGAAGGTAAACCAAGGTATTTTGCTGATGCGCCAGTGCAAATGATTAATGCATCACACGTATACTCAACATCATTGCCTTTTAACTTAAATGGACGCACTGATAAATCAACATCATTGATATGATCAAAAATGATCTCAGCTTCAAAACGTTCAGCGTGTGCTTTCATACGCTCCATTAGTGCAGGACCTGTTAGACCTTCTGCATCACCGGGCCAGTTTTCAACTTCAGTCGTCGTCGTCAGCTGACCACCTTGTTGCATACCGGTGATGACTACTGGGTTTAGATTTGCACGAGCAGCATAAACCGCTGCGGTGTATCCTGCTGGACCTGAGCCTAATATAAGTAGACGGCAGTGTTTTGTATTACTCATTACGATTCCTTAATACCAATAATTGAGGTCAATTGTAAAAACTTTGTGGCGCGGGGTAAATAGGTGAGTAAAAATATATTTTTAAAATGCATAATAATGCAAAAATAATGAAAAGCGCGATTCAGCTATATATTTTGCATATAGCCCCTTTCAATGGGATTAATGTTCTGTTAGTGTCTACTTAAACCAACGAAACGTCTATTTCGATGGTTGTAAGATAAAACATCGATGTTAGCCTATTGTTATGCAGGCTGCGTTGTTGTAAATATTATGTATCCCTAAAGACTGGGAAACATAACATAAGCCTCGTAAATTGAATTATTGTAGGCTATTATAATTTTGATTAGGATTTAGCTAGCACTTTAAGTTGGTTCTGATTATGGCGTATTCAAATGAATGGATTATTTGAAAAACTAAGTTTTACTGGGACGTAAAAGGGCGGAAAAAATAATGATGGAAGTAAAAACTCGACCAATGAAGGAACTAGATCGAATCGACCGTAATATTCTTAATGAATTACAAAAAGACGGCCGAATTTCCAATGTAGAGTTGTCTAAACGTGTAGGTTTAAGCCCTACGCCATGTTTAGAGCGCGTACGACGCTTAGAACGCCAAGGATATATTACAGGCTATACCGCAATTCTAAATCCACAGTTTCTGGATGCTTCATTGCTTGTTTTTGTTGAAATCACACTTAACCGTGGTGCTGCTGATGTATTTGAGCAATTCAACAAAGCTGTTCAAGAGCTTGAAGAAATTCAAGAATGTCATTTAGTATCTGGCGACTTCGATTATTTATTAAAAACACGTGTATCTGATATGTCAGCTTACCGTCGTTTACTGGGCGAAACGTTATTACGTTTACCAGGTGTTAATGACACACGTACTTATGTTGTGATGGAAGAAGTAAAACAAAGTAACCGTTTAGTGATTAAAACGCGTTAATTTAACTCTGCACACATAATCTTTTCGCGTAATCCTCGATTAACGCAAATAAAGTGATAAATAATCAAACAAGCGGCATATTGCCGCTTGTTTTGTTTCCTGCATTTATTTAAAGTTGATGGCTCATAGATAACGTACCATCGTCGCCTTCAAGAGTCATAAATCAAGATGAACAAATTTAATTTATCCATTCCATCTAAATATTTCGCACCATTGTCTGGTATTCAGCGGGTTTTCGAAGTCGGATTCATTCTTTCTACTTTTATTGCCTGTTATGCGATGATTGCACTAGTGAGCTTTGATCCTGCTGATCCATCATGGTCACAAACCAGTTGGCAAGGTCCAGTTAAAAATGCTGCAGGTTCGTTAGGTGCATGGATGGGGGATGTCTTATTCTTCACGTTTGGCCTTTATGCTTACGCAATCCCACTCGCATTTGTCTCATTAGCTTGGTTCATATTTTGGCGTCCAAGACAACTCGATGAAATTGATTTTTTCACCGTAGGTTTGCGCATGATCGGCGCATTATTACTCCTCATTGGCGTGTGTGGCTTAGCGTCTGTTAACTTTGATGACCTTTACTATTTCTCATCGGGTGGTTTAATTGGTGACGTTGTGGAACAGGCGATCAGTGAATTATTTGGCATACTCGGTTCAACACTTATTTTACTCAGTTTTGTTGCTATTGGTTTTACCCTGCTAACGGGCATTTCTTGGTTATCAATCGTTGATATGCTGGGCGCTGGCGTGATTAATAGCTGCCAATACTGCGTGGATAAAGTCACGGAATTAAAAAATAGATCAGCGAGTGAAGCTGAAGATGATACGCCTCATGATGATGCTCTGAGTGAATCGACTGTTCCAGTACCTGTTAATATGCAGCAAATGCATAATCATTTAACCAGTGAGTTCGATAACCAGAAACAAGAAGATGGTCCTGTAGCAGGACGCGAAGTTTATGAGCAGGATGACGTCATGAATATGTCATTTACCGCTGTAGACCATGTGCAATCACGATCTGAACCGTCAATATCTACATTCGATGTGCCAGAGAGTGGTAATCTGCACGACGATTATCTTGCCGACTATGACGCTCAACAAACCCATAGCCAAGTCGACAAGCCTGTCGGAAATGAAGCGACAATCGACGCAGAAATCGATCCTGTACTTGCCGCTGTAGCTGCACCAGAACCAGCTCCTGAATTCAAGATTAATAATAACGGTACGGACAGTGGTTTTGAAATTGTTGGTGACCAAGTGGTATCAACAGATCCGCTGCAATTTAAAGAAAAACCAGTGACTTTGTTGCCAGGGTTAGAGCTATTAGATAAACCAAATAAAAAAGCCAATCCGATCTCGCAAGCAGAGCTCGACCATGTCGCTCATCTGGTGGAAGAGAAACTGCTTGAATTTAATATTAAAGCGAAAGTGGTCGATGTCCACCCAGGGCCGGTGATCACGCGTTTTGAATTAGATTTAGCGCCGGGTATTAAAGTCAGTAAGATAACGGCATTATCGAAGGATTTAGCCCGTTCATTATCCGCCATGAGTGTCCGTGTTGTTGAAGTGATCCCGGGTAAATCGGTGATTGGTTTGGAATTACCAAATAAGTACAGAGAAACAGTATTTCTTTCTGATGTTATGTCGAGCCCGTCATTTACGGATGCTAAGTCCAAAACGTCAATGGTGCTAGGCCATGATATTGCGGGTGAATCTGTGGTTGTTGATTTAGCTAAGATGCCGCATCTATTGGTCGCAGGTACGACAGGCTCGGGTAAGTCGGTTGGTGTGAACGTGATGATCATGAGTTTGCTTTATAAAGCATCGCCTGATGAAGTACGTATGATCATGATCGATCCAAAAATGTTGGAACTTTCGGTGTATGAAGGTATCCCACACTTATTAACCGAAGTTGTTACTGACATGAAAGATGCAGCTAATTCGTTGCGTTGGTGTGTGGGTGAAATGGAACGTCGTTATAAATTATTATCTGCAGTCGGTGTGCGTAATCTCGCTGGTTTTAATAGTAAAATACAGCAAGCGATAGATGCTGGTCAGCCTATCCTAGATCCATTGTGGAAACCGGGTGATAGCATGGATGAGACTGCTCCAGAGCTAACTAAACTGCCCGCCATTGTGGTGATTGTCGATGAGTTTGCTGACATGATGATGATTGTAGGTAAAAAGGTTGAAGAGTTAATTGCCCGCATTGCGCAGAAAGCGCGTGCAGCTGGTATTCACTTAATTTTAGCGACTCAGCGTCCTTCTGTAGATGTGATCACGGGTCTCATTAAAGCCAACATACCAACACGTATCGCCTTCCAAGTATCGAGTAAAATTGACTCGCGTACTATTCTTGATCAAGGCGGCGCAGAAACACTGTTAGGTATGGGTGATATGTTGTACCAACCAGCTGGTACTAGCGTCCCAATTCGTGTGCACGGTGCATTTGTTGATGATCATGAAGTACATCGTGTGGTCGCAGATTGGAAACTACGTGGTAAACCAAATTATATTGATGAAATTTTACATGGTGAAGCGACTGCAGATAGCTTATTGCCAGGTGAAGTTGCAGAAGGTTCATCGGATGTTGATGAGCTATTTGATCAAGCTGTATATCATGTAACAGAAACGCGTCGAGGTTCTGTATCCGGCGTACAACGTAAGTTTAAAATCGGTTATAACCGCGCTGCACGTATCGTTGAAGAGATGGAAGTGCAGGGTATTGTGAGTTCACCAGGACATAACGGTAACCGAGAAGTATTGGCACCACCGCCCCCAAAGGATTAATTTATGAGAAATAAAATGTCACTTAAAAAAATCGTCGCAACAGTTGTGTTAATGACAGCGTCTATGTTGTCGAATGCACAAAGCGTCAAAGAAGAATTACAAAGCCAACTTAGCGCATTAAAACCATTCAGTGCTGACTTTACCCAAACCGTTACGTCAGCGGAAGGTGATAATTTAGCGACCGCTCAAGGACTGATGCAACTACAGCGTCCCAATCAATTTCGTTGGGAAACGACGTCTCCGGATGAGCAACTGATTGTATCGAATGGTGAAAACTTGTGGTTTTATAATCCATTTGTAGAGCAAGTTAGTATTTACTCACTTAAAGATGCGATTGCGAATACACCTTTCATGTTAATTGCGGGGGCGCAACAAACTGCGTGGGAAACGTATCGAGTAAGCAAGAAAGCGGGAGTCTATACGGTGATTACGCCAAATGATCCTGCTGCAGCAGTGTTTACCTTGCAGTTTAAACAAGGTGACATTGCTCAGTTCACAGTACAAGAGCAGCAAGGTCAATATAGCCAGTTTGCTTTAACAAATCATAAGACAATGAACAAGATGGATCCTGCGTTGTTTAATTTTATTATCCCGGAAGATACTGATATAGATGATCAACGCTAATGAATAATACGATGTCTCTTGATTTTAGTCCTGATTTTCAACCGCTAGCCGCCAGAATGCGACCAGAAAAAATGTCGCAGTATATCGGTCAAACGCACATTCTTGGTGAGGGGAAACCCTTACATCGTGCATTATTAGCTGGCCATGCTCATTCGATGATTTTATGGGGACCACCTGGCACAGGTAAAACCACGATTGCCGAGATGATTGCCAACTATTGCGATGCTAAAGTAGAGCGTGTACATGCCGTCACATCGGGTATTAAAGATATTCGCTTGGCGATAGAAAAAGCCAAAGATAATGCTATTCAAGGTTATCGCACCATCTTGTTTGTAGATGAAGTGCACCGTTTTAATAAAAGTCAGCAAGATGCGTTTTTACCGCACATTGAAGATGGCACCATTATTTTTATCGGCGCAACAACTGAAAACCCGTCATTCGAATTAAATAACGCCTTGTTATCACGTGCACGTGTGTATGTGCTAAAAAAATTAACCGTAGATGAAATTGAGCAGGTTGTTGATCAAGCGCTAACGGATGAACGTGGACTGGTGAATGTCAAATTCGACTTTGCACCGGGTGTAAAAGAGAAACTGTGCGATCTTGTTGATGGTGATGCCAGAAAAAGCTTAAATTATCTTGAGCTATTAAGCGACATGCTTGAAGAGGGGCCGCAAGGCAAGTTAGTGACATTGGAAAGACTGATGTCTGTGGTTGGGCGTAAAGTGAATAGCTTTGATAACAAAGGTGAACTTTACTATGACTTAATGTCTGCATTACATAAGTCTATCCGTGGTTCATCACCTGATGCGGCACTATATTGGTTTGCACGTATGCTGGCTGGTGGCTGTGATCCATTGCATGTGGCGCGCCGTTTATTGGCGATTGCCTCTGAAGATATTGGTAATGCCGATCCAAGAGCAATGCAAGTTGCAGTCTCGGCATGGGATTGCTTCAGTCGTATTGGTGCATATGAAGGTGAGCGCGCGATTGCACAAGCGATTGTATACCTGGCATCGGCAGCCAAGAGTAACTCGGTTTATACTGCATTTACTCAAGCTAAGATGATAGTACAAGAACAACCCGATTTTGATGTGCCGATGCACTTGCGTAATGCGCCGACTAAATTGATGTCCGACCTTGGCTATGGTGATGACTATCGTTATGCGCATGATGAAGTAGGGGCTTATGCACCTGGTGAATGTTATATGCCCGAAGCATTACAAGGTACCAAGTTATACCATCCGGTTGATCGCGGTGTTGAAAAGCAAATTAAGCAAAAGCTCGATTACTTACATCAGCTCGATATTAACAGCCCAAGAAAGCGTTATAAATAATACCCGCTCTTACAAATAACAGGTTTGGTCTTATCATAATTGAGACCATCAATACATAATCAGAGTATCAGTCATGAATAGTTTAGCTTTATACGGTTTTGTTGCACTTGGTGGTGCAAGTGGTGCCGTATTACGTACTTTTATCGCCCAGACAGCGACGGCTGTATTAGGCAAAGGTTTTCCGTACGGTACCTTGATTGTTAATATTTTAGGGTCGTTATTAATGGGGGTATTATTTGCCTTACTTGATGACAACTTGATTGCAGAGACACCGTGGCGACAACTTATTGGCTTAGGTTTCTTAGGCGCACTGACGACATTTTCGACATTTTCAATGGATTCATTACTGTTGTTACAAGATGGTCAGTGGTTAAAAGCAGGGCTAAATGTGTCTTTAAACGTATTCGTGTGTATTTTTGTTGCATATTTAGGTATGCGCTTAGTATTTCGAGCATAAAGAGCCGATTTTTAACTATAAGTGCGTGATGAAATTGTAAAACCACGTTAAAATAATAAGCATAAACAATACCAACAGACATTTCTATCTAGAAGCCTGTAATGTGCTTTTAGGTTTAAATTAAACAAGCAGAGTAGGTAAAGAATGTTAGATCCTAAATTTCTTCGCGCAGACATAGAAGAAGCTAAACAGCGTTTAGCAAGCCGTGGTTTTGAACTAGACGTTGAGACGATTACATCGTTAGAAGAGCAGCGTAAAGCATTACAGATCCGTACAGAGCAATTACAGAATGATCGTAACGTACGTTCTAAATCCATTGGTAAAGCTAAAGCAAGTGGTGAAGATATTCAGCCACTATTAGCTGAAGTTGGTAAATTAGGCGAAGAACTTGACGCTGCAAAATTAGAGCTTGCTGAGTTATTAGCTCAAATCGAAGCAATTGCATTATCGTTACCAAACCTACCGCATCCATCAGCACCTATCGGTAAAGATGAAGATGACAACGTAGAGTTAAAGCGTTGGGGTCAACCAAAAGAATTCGATTTTGAAATTAAAGATCACGTTGATGTAGGCGAAGCGCTTAACGGTCTTGATTTTAAAAATGCAGTTAAAATCACGGGTTCACGTTTCATTGTTATGCGTGGCCAAATTGCTCGTATGCACCGTGCTATCGCGCAATTTATGCTGGATACACACACTGAAGAACATGGTTATACTGAGCTGTATGTGCCTTATCTTGTTAACGCTGATTCGTTATACGGTACTGGTCAATTACCTAAATTTGGTGACGATCTATTCCACACTAAACCAGCTACAGAAGAAGGCCAAGGTTTAAGCCTGATCCCGACTGCTGAAGTACCAGTTACAAATACAGCACGTGATACCATCACAGATGAAGCTGATTTACCTGTACGTTTAACAGCGCATACACCTTGTTTCCGTAGTGAAGCGGGCTCATATGGCCGTGATACACGTGGTCTTATCCGTCAACATCAGTTTGATAAAGTAGAGATGGTGCAATTAGCACATCCTGAAAAATCATACGAAGCACTTGAAGAGATGCGTCAGCACGCTGAAAACATCTTAATCAAACTTAACCTTCCGTACCGTGTTGTGACACTATGTACTGGTGATATGGGCTTTGGCGCAACGAAAACATACGATCTAGAAGTATGGGTTCCAGCACAGAAAACATATCGTGAAATCTCTTCAGTATCTAACTGCGAAGATTTCCAAGCGCGTCGTCTACAAGCGCGTACGCGTCTTAAAGACAACAAGAAACCAGTTCTATTGCATACACTAAATGGTTCTGGTTTAGCGGTAGGTCGTACACTAGTGGCAATCCTAGAGAACTACCAGTTAGAAGACGGTCGTGTTGAAGTACCAGCTGTACTACAAGGCTACATGGGCGGTCTAACGCACATTGGCTAACATTAAATAGCCTAATTAACTTAATGGCGTGTCGTCTGATTATTCGCCATTAATGATGAGCTAAATAAAAAGCCTCACTTAGTTATGACTAAGTGAGGCTTTTTTGTTTCTGCTGTCATGAACCTTGTCGTGACGCTTAATCAGGTGATGATTAATAAGTCCGTTTAATTAGCTGGGCAAGATTGACAGCTCAAAGATCTACAGGCATTTAGCTGGCTTGGGTAAGCCTGCAATTTTAGTTGCTTGTTTCGCAGGGCCTTTAGGGAACAGTTTATACAGATAGATACTATTGCCTTTGTCTGCGCCTAGTTTTTTCGCCATTGCTTTTACTAATGCACGAATAGCAGGGGAGGTGTTGTATTCAAGGTAGAAGTTACGTACAAACAATACCACTTCCCAATGCGCAGGACTTAGCGCGATACTTTCTTGTTCAGCAATAATAGGGGCTAGTGCTTCGCTCCAATCAGCTGGGTCCAGTAAGTAACCTTGGGTGTCAGTTGCGATTTCTTGTTCATTGATAATTAACATGGGCATAAACTAATCGTAGAGGGGAAAACAAAAAAGCCTCGTCAAACGAGGCTTTTCACTATTTATAATTACAGTTTAACTGTAATTAGTCGTCGCTACTCATAATACCTAATATTTGCAGTAAGCTAACAAAGATATTATACAGTGATACGAATATTGTTACCGTAGCTGAGATATAGCTTGTTTCGCCACCGTGAATGATCGAGCTTGTTTGCATCAAGATAGCACCTGATGAGAACATGATGAACATTGCACTGATTGCTAAACTAAGTGCTGGGATTTGTAAGAAAATGTTACCGATCATCGCGACGATAAGCACAACAAAACCAGCCATCATCATGCCATTTAGGAAAGACATATCTTTCTTCGTTGTAAGCACATATGCAGACAAACCAAAGAAAGTTAAGGCAGTACCAGCAAAAGCTAATACAACAATGTCACCCATACCTGCACCTATGTACATGTTAATTAATGGGCCAACGGTATAACCTAAGAAACCGGTGAATAGGAATACAAATAAGATACCCATTGAGTTATTACGGTTCTTTTCTGTTAAGTACATTAAACCGTATACACCAACAAGCGTAATGATAATGCCTGGAGCAGGTAAGTTTAGTGTCACTACTGCAGCAGCAATTATCGCTGAAAACGCGAGTGTCATCGCTAATAACATATAGGTATTGCGAAGAACCTTATTAGTCGCGAGTACGCTTTCTTGCGACTTAGTCTGAATCGTATGTTGTTGCATTGTGTCTTTTCCTTAATAATTAACACTGCTAGTTAGAGTATCAGTATACCCTAAAGTTCCGACATAATATGACGATGTAGTTAATTTATAGCCAAATAAGTTAAAAACAAGCCTTTATTATCAAAAATGTGATTAATTTTGTAAAAGGCTTTATCTTTTTTTTAAACTCTGTATTATACGCTCCATTGCTGCGGAGGGGTGGCAGAGTGGCCGAATGCACTGGTCTTGAAAACCAGCAGGGGTTAATAGCTCCTCGAGAGTTCAAATCTCTCCTCCTCCGCCATCTATATAGAAAAAGGCGCTATCTGAAAAGATAGCGCCTTTTTTGCATTTTAGCCTTTTTAATACTACCCATCACGCGTATTACTTCTCAGATAATGAGCATTGCCCACGTTCGGTATTCGCCTTAACCTCATGTTTAACGATACGACTTAACTCATCTGCGCCACCCACATAATGCCCGTCTATCCATATTTGCGGTACCGTTACAGGTTGTTTTGGATCTATCAGTGGCTTTACTCGCGAGAGCATTTCATAGAGGGCGCGGGGACTGGTGATCACGTCGTGATAAGTATAGTCAATGTTGGCTTGTTGTAAGTAACGTTTAGCGCGCTGGCAATGCGGGCAGTTTTGCTTACCAAAAATATGCTGGTCTGTGATAGGTACTTGCTGAGAGTGTGCTTCGATAACGGCTTGGGTTAACATGCCTCGGTTTAATGCGCGACCTTGACTGATAACTTTACCAGCAACCATGATAATCGGCGCATGCCAACCACCTTTTAGTAGCGGCTGCCACCATTCATTTAGCCAATCTTTAATTTCTAGTTCGACGGCAATACCGTCTAATTCGTTTTGCAGGGTATCTAAGACTATGTCTTTAGTGAGCGCACATTCGCCACAAGGAATATTGATATGAAAAGGCCCCCAATCGCCAGCCCAGCGATAGATAGTAATGTTGACTGCTTGTTTATCCATGCTTCACCTTTAATGATAAATATCTGTGTTATGTACCCAAACGGCTTTTGTTACATTCTATTATTGTCGATCTTAGTTATAGTACCTCTGTTATAGTGCTATATCGTCGTATTACAGTGCGAAACGAGTGAGAAGTACACACTGTTCATGTTTTTCGTTAATTTTTAGCGTGTTGATATTTACAAGTGAGCATTACATCTCTATTATACGCTCATTGCTGCGGAGGGGTGGCAGAGTGGCCGAATGCACTGGTCTTGAAAACCAGCAGGGGTTAATAGCTCCTCGAGAGTTCAAATCTCTCCTCCTCCGCCATCTATATAGAGAAAGGCGCTATCTGCAAAGATAGCGCCTTTTTTGCATCTCGCATTTCATATTTCCCAGACTGTCAGTCTTTTAATGTCTTATTCTAAGATCTTATTTTAAACATTTATCTCAAAGTACTGTTTTAAGTACTAGCTTAAGTATTATCTCAACGTGTTATTTCAATGTGCGATCTCAAAACCACCACTGGCATGCTAGGATAATGGTCTATTTCAGTTATATTTTTAGCATTACTGTTTAGTGTAGTTGATAGTGACTAGGGTTTTATTGATAAGTCTCTCTAATGAGGTGTTTTTAAATTGCTACGTTGTCGTATCGCTAGGAAGTTGATCAAGTTGGCTTTATTTTGCGCTATGTTTTTTGATTTCGGATTTTAACTTTACAACAGGTTATCATATCTCTATTATACGCTCCATTGCTGCGGATGGGTGGCAGAGTGGCCGAATGCACTGGTCTTGAAAACCAGCAGGGGTTAATAGCTCCTCGAGAGTTCAAATCTCTCCTCCTCCGCCATCTATATAGAAAAGGCGCTATCTGAAAAGGTAGCGCCTTTTTGCAATCTCGCGTTCAGCTGATGCCAAGTCTTATTTTATTCCGTTTCTTCAAGCAATGCTGCACGTTGTGCATTCCATAATTTTCGTTGTGCGTAATAGTGATCCCAAACACACGGGCAACAAGCGCCGCCGCCACAACAATCATCATCTGCAGGTGGATAAGGTTTATCTATAACTTTTGGTTGTGGTTTGTCCATGGATTTGTCCTTTTCGTTAACTATAGGCAAATGTAACATATTTTTAACGGCAAATATAAAGCAATGATGTCTAATTAATAAGCTGTTGTATTATCTGTACTAAATTATATATATTGTTTTATAAAACTATTCTTTAGAGCCTAAAATATCGCAGTTCTTAGTAACTATGTCTAATTTTGCCAACTACACCGCATTTTAAGTTTAAAGTCATTAAGTTATTAAATTATTGATATATAATGGCATATTATTATTTAGTATCAATATATGAGCGCTTATGGTTAGCGAAATAGCAAAAATAATAACCTATTTTTGACCATCTAATGTATTATGCTCTTTAGAAATTGTATGTGTATGCGGAGATATTCTTTTGATTAATGTATTCCTTGTCGATGATCACGAATTAGTCCGTACCGGAATTCGCCGAATTCTTGAAGATGTACGTGGTATTAAAGTCGTGGGTGAAGTTTCATGCGGAGAGGATGCCGTTCAGTTTTGTCGAGACAATCAACCAGATGTGATCTTGATGGACATGAACATGCCAGGTATTGGCGGATTAGAAGCGACACGTAAGATTTTACGAAATAACCCTGATATTAAAATTATCGTATTAACGATACACACGGAAGAACCTTTCCCAAGCAAGGTAATGCAAGCTGGTGGTGCTGGTTATTTAACTAAAAGTGCAGCCCCTGAAGAGGTATTAGGCGCAATTCGTAAAGTGCACAGTGGGCAGCGTTATATCGCCCCTGAAATTGCACAACAAATGGCATTGAGCCAATTTTCTTCTGCGGACGAAAACCCTTTTCAAAGTTTGTCTGAACGTGAGTTACAAATCATGATGATGATAACTAAAGGACAAAAAGTAGTTGATATAGCAGAGCAACTACACTTGAACTCTAAGACTGTTAATGCTTATCGCTATCGCTTATTCAGTAAGCTGAATATTAATGGTGACGTTGAATTAACTCACTTGGCGATCAGACACGGTATCTTAGATGCTGACACACTATAATTAAGTATGCTTTTACTTAATTTCAATTGAGAAAGATGTCTTCGGGCATCTTTTATTTTATGCCTGCAAAAGACCAATTCAATCATCAAGACTTCTTAAAAACCGTCTCGCACCAGCCGGGGGTTTACCGTATGTACGACCATAAAGATGTGGTTATTTATGTCGGTAAAGCCAAAGACTTACACAAACGCTTAACCAGCTATTTTCGAAAAACGGTCGATCGTGAAAAAACTCGAGTCTTGGTTACCCATATTGCTAATATTGATGTCACGGTAACGCATTCGGAAACGGAAGCGCTAGTCCTTGAACATACTTATATTAAACGCTATCAGCCGCGTTATAACGTGTCACTGAGAGATGACAAGTCTTACCCCTACATTCTCATTACTGCGCATGAACATCCACAATTAACCTCTATTCGCAGTAACAATAAGCGTAAAGGGCAGTATTTTGGTCCTTATCCAAGTGGCAGTGCGGTGCGAGAAAGTCTGCATCTAATGCAAAAACTGTTTCCTGTACGTCAATGTGAAGATAGTTATTATCAAAACCGATCTCGACCGTGTTTACAATTCCAGCTCAAGCGTTGTTTAGGACCTTGTGTAAAAATGGACAACCCTGAAGAATATAACCAGCAAGTGGCACTTGCTGCGTTGTTTTTGAAAGGTAAAAACACCGATGTTATTAATGAATTAGTGATTAAGATGGAGCAGGCTAGCCAACAGTTAGATTTTGAAGTAGCGGCCCGTTATCGCGACCAGATCCAAGCATTAAGAGCGATTCAAGAGCAGCAATATGTCACCTCTGATTTAGGTGAGATGGATGTTATAGGCTTTGCTTTTAAAAATGGTATTGCTTGTGCGCATTTACTCTTTGTGCGTTCAGGGAAAGTCTTTGGCAGTCGCAGTTATTTCCCTAAAGTCCCTGCGGATACAGATATCAGTGAAGTGATCCAAGCTTTTTTATTGCAGTACTACCTGAATAAAGAAACCCAGCAAGCGATACCTAAAGAAGTGTTACTCACTGAGTTACCTGAAGAGCATGACCTGATTGAATCGAGCTTAAGTCAACTTGCAGACCGTAAGATTAAGTTGACGAGTCCGAAGCGTGGTGACAGATCTAAGTTTTTAAGGTTGGCGCTTACTAACGCGGAAACAGCTTTAACGACAAAGTTAGCGACTAAAAGCACTGTGCTTAATCGGTTTAAAGCATTGGAAAAAGTATTGAACTTTGATGGTAAGATCCAGCGTATGGAATGTTTCGATATTAGCCATACTGGTGGTGAGCAAACCGTTGCATCTTGTGTTGTGTTTAACCGTGAAGGGGCGAATAAAAGCGATTATCGACTCTATAACATCAGTGGTATTACAGGCGGCGATGATTACGCAGCGATGGCACAAGTATTAGAGCGGCGTTTTAAAAAGACCATTGAAGTTGATAAAATACCGGATATTTTATTTATTGATGGCGGTAAAGGGCAGATGACGCAGGCGGAGCAAGTACTAACTCGGTATGCTGATAACTTTGCTGTTAAGCGGCCTAAAATAATTGGTATTGCTAAAGGCGTGACGCGTAAAGCAGGCTTGGAAACATTAATTCTGTCGGGAGCATTGGATAACGCGGCAGATACCGAATTTTATCTACCCAGTGATTCACCAGCATTACATCTGGTGCAACATATACGTGATGAATCTCACCGTTTTGCCATTACCGGGCATCGGGCTCGTCGAAATAAAGTTAAACGCACAAGTTCTTTGGAAGGGATTGCAGGCGTTGGACCGAAACGTCGTCAAGGATTACTCAAATTTATGGGAGGCTTACAGCAGCTACGCAGTGCAAGTCGCGAAGAAATAGCAAAGGTACCAGGTATAAGTATTGATTTAGCAGAAAAAATTTATGATTCATTGCATCAATAAGCAAGATATAGGACTATATAGGGGTTTCAATTTCAAAAGCATGAGAATAATGAAAAACATACCCAATATTTTAACTTTGTTTCGCGTGATTTTAATTCCTTTTTTTGTTCTCGCGTTTTATTTACCAATTGAAAATTCGTTTTATATTGCAGCCTGGATCTTTTTTATTGCTGGCGTAACAGATTACCTTGATGGTTATTTAGCAAGACGTTGGGATGTATCAAGCAAGCTTGGCGCATTCCTTGATCCTGTAGCAGATAAAATCATGGTTATCACTGCGTTAGTGATGATTGCAGGTGATCACGACCGTATTGCTGCTACTATTGGCGAGCACAGTGCCTTATGGGTAATGATTCCAGCGTTGATTATGATTGGCCGGGAGCTGGCTATTTCTGGTTTACGTGAATGGATGGCAGATCTCGGTAAGCGTGCTAACGTTGCTGTGGGTAGCGCTGGTAAGTGGAAAACCACGTTTCAAATGATGGCGCTAGGTGGCTTCATTTGGCAACAAGGCCCTTGGATGGTTTACCTTGCTTATCTCGTTTTTTATGCCGCAATGGTGTTAACCGTTGTTTCTATGGTGCAGTACTTTGCTGCTGCATGGGGCGAATTAACGAGTGAAGACTAAGATTTCATTGATAATGACGAAATGCTCTTTTGATAAGGTCTCGTTATTAAGGTGATATTTAACCCCTTTTAGCTAAAAAACAAACTGTTTAGGTTGAAACGTAAACGTTTTGAACGATGCGATTAAAAGGGTGTTGACTCTATTTTTTAGGTCTGTAGAATGCGTCAGCACATAGGGGCTAAAGCAGTTTAATTAAAACAGCTTAGATGATATGTAAAAAGAATGCTGTGCCCGAGTGGTGAAATCGGTAGACACAAGGGATTTAAAATCCCTCGCTTAATAGGCGTGCCGGTTCAATTCCGGCCTCGGGCACCAATTTCTTTTTGTTAGATATAACGTTAAAAATATTTGGCGGGTTGGCAGAGTGGCTATGCAGCGGATTGCAAATCCGTGGACCTCGATTCGACTTCGGGACCCGCCTCCATGATTAAAGCTTGAAAGAGCAAGTTTGTTGGTTCTGCACTGGAACGGATAAACTTTACAAAGAATTCAGTGCCCGAGTGGTGAAATCGGTAGACACAAGGGATTTAAAATCCCTCGCTTAATAGGCGTGCCGGTTCAATTCCGGCCTCGGGCACCAGTTATTAAAAATACTAGCAATAGTATATCTCGCTAAGATGTAAAATTAGCACCCTGTATTAGCAACAAAAGTTGTGATGGCAGGATATGGCGGGTTGGCAGAGTGGCTATGCAGCGGATTGCAAATCCGTGGACCTCGATTCGACTTCGGGACCCGCCTCCATGATTAAAGCTTGAAAGAGCAAGTTTGTTGGTTCTGCACTGGAACGGATAAATTTCACAAAGAATTCAGTGCCCGAGTGGTGAAATCGGTAGACACAAGGGATTTAAAATCCCTCGCTTAATAGGCGTGCCGGTTCAATTCCGGCCTCGGGCACCAGTTATTAAAAATACTAGCAATAGTATATCTCGCTAAGATGTAAAATTAGCACTCTGTGTTAACAATTCATTTGTCATCACAGGATACGGCGGGTTGGCAGAGTGGCTATGCAGCGGATTGCAAATCCGTGGACCTCGATTCGACTTCGGGACCCGCCTCCATGATTAAAGCTTGAAAAAGCAAGTTTGTTGGTTCTGCACTGGAATGAATAAACTTTACAAAGAATTCAGTGCCCGAGTGGTGAAATCGGTAGACACAAGGGATTTAAAATCCCTCGCTTAATAGGCGTGCCGGTTCAATTCCGGCCTCGGGCACCAATACTTTATAAAAAAACCAGCTTATAGCTGGTTTTTTTATGCCTGTAATTTGAGTTTTGTTTTCTTTTTACTACCTTGCTAGTTATTCTTCAGCTTATCTTCGATGTGTTTTATAACAGTATCAAACAGGGGCATGTTGATATCATCCTTTAGGTAGCTTGGTGCTTGCTCTGTTGATGCGAATCGTGCAATGACTACCTCTGCCATTGGATCAATATATAAAAACTGACCGTGTGCACCACGCGCCATTACTTTATTGCCTTTTTCGGTATGGCGGATCCACCACAGCCCGTTATATGACCAACCCTTCATGGCTTTTAGTTTTGCTTTTTCAAACAGACTTTGGTCGCCACCTCGGGCAAGGCGATGGATATAATCACTTTTGAGCTGCTGCTCACTGCCACCAGTCCTAACAAATTCACCGAGACGAGCAAAGTCGCGTAAAGTGCAGCTAGGGGTAGTGCAAAAACCAATACTATCTAGCATGTAATAAGCATCATGTTCTGCGCCTATATGCTGCCATATGTGGGTAGATACGAGTTCTGCTAGGTCTGTATTTGTCACTCGCTGTATTAGCCAAGTTATGGCGTTAATATTTGGCTCTCTATAGGCAAAAGCCTCACCATGTTGGCCTTGCTTTTCTACAGTAACGAGGTAGTCAACGAGCGTTTTCGGTCCTTTATCATTTGGTGATGTCGGGACCATGCCACCTGCACGTAGAAATAGCCAGACATCAGAGTTTCTATCGAAGTAATCTTCATCAAACTTTAAACCTACAAGCATATCTAACGCTTGGCGTAATGTCGCATCCTCCCAAGCGGTACCTTTATATTCAGGTAGATAAGTAGACATTTTTGCATTCTCGTTAAGCACGCCTTTGGTTATTAATATTTCTGCGATGATCCCTGCAATTGATTTACCACATGACATGACGGTATGTGGGAGATGTGGTTTGCAGCCTGCGTGATAACTTTCATGCACCAAGACACCTTGATATAAAATAGCGAGACCATCTGTTTGTCCATTATCTAACGCTTGCAGCCAACTGAGTTGCTCACCATTTTTTGTGGTAATGATGAGCTGCTCAAAATCCAGATCGTGTTTAGGCAAAGCCACAGCGGCTTTATCCCCACGCCATACTGATTTAGTTGGCACTAACTGCTGGATGTTAGAAAAAGTCCATCTTAGTTGCGGCCATTGATAGAAAGAACCATCGTTAAAGCGAATTGTTTTATTTTTTTGTGGTGGAAAGCCTTGCATCCAACCTAGGGTTTCTGGATTTGAATCTTGCATTTTAATTTCTCATTGAATTTTTATATTATGCCATGGGGAATATGGCGCTTAATTATCACCATGGACGGTATTATCTCGCTGTGCATGGAGTGATATGCGGTGACGTGATGTAGTGTTAAGGACCAAGCCAAGGGAAGTTTTTGCTATATGTAGCCGGCTCAAAGGTTTCATTTTCGACCTGGTGTTTCGCTGATGCATTTGCAGTAGGGATTGATATGGCTACTGTGTTGCTGATGGTCACGAGTGCAACTGAAGTAAGGAATTTACGTCGAGATAGGTCTGTATTGCCACCCGAGTCTGGCGATGATTTATGTGGTGTTATTGGATACATAGGCCTCTCCTAATATGAATGAGTAAAATTTATTTTTGTTTACTTAGTTATTTAAAATAGAGTATTGAATTTTATTTTTCTGTGATTTAAATTCAGTTTTAGTAAGTAATTACAATGAGTTATGTTTACTTTATAGTTTTTAAGGAGACGGTAAAAGTCAATAGTAAAATATCTTTCATATTTTATGTGGGAGCGATCTTGAGGGCAATTTTACTGATGACCTATACCGTGAGGGTACACATTCGATTTAATCTCGCGGGTATAGCGCCGTTCTATTTTTATTTAGTGTGATATCGCACATTAGATAATAAGCAAACAAATTGGATTTATTTTCAACTATTTGATTTATGTTTAATATTTTATATTGACTCGACATGATTATCAGGTAAAGTAAGCGCATATCCGGTTAGGCAGCAGCTTAACAGTTTATCACTCAGCCCGAGTGGTGAAATCGGTAGACACAAGGGATTTAAAATCCCTCGCTTAATAGGCGTGCCGGTTCAATTCCGGCCTCGGGCACCAAATTTAGAAAAAGGCTTACCTAACGGTAAGCCTTTTTTGCTTTCCAGCGTTAAAATAATCCTTGTCTGTTTAAACATGAGTGATATATGATATGTCATTATCTTTATGAATGATTATATTCTATGTTAGCTCGGTTTGTGCGATATGTTACTCTGCTGTTTATTATAGTTATGGGCTTAAATGCTCAGGCTAATACGCAGATAGCAGTATCAAAAACAGTACCGGCAGCACTATCGACAAAACTATCGGTAACACCGCAGTCATCATTTTCACCAGCATCTCTGCTTGTGTCAGCGAATTCAGATAATAACGTCAGCCAAGATCGCGGTGAGTCAGAATCAAGATCACAACCAGCGCCAATATCATCGAAAACACGCCATAATTATGATTTTGCTTTAACGGAAACGACCCGTTACAGCAGTGCCGGACGTTTACTACTAAACAACCCTAAACCGGACTACCAAGTCGAGATTGAATTATCGATTCCGCCATCACCGTCTTTTGTGATCGGCTATGCGGTTAACTTTAATCTTGAGCAATACTGGTTAACCAATACCTCCTCTTCTAAATCGCGCATATCAGGTTGGAAAGACTGTAATTTATTATATTCTCACCGCCAATTCCCCACAACGATGACACCTGTTTAAACAGAAACGTACGTATTAACCATACTGCCTTTTTGTTGCTTTATCTGCCTATTTATCCTTGTCAAACGAGCGTATTACGTGTTGTCAGGATCTTTACGCAAGTTAATCACTAATATGCCTGCATTGTAATAAACGCTTTATATAAATCGTTATACATCAATTTCCTATATTTTTATGATATAGAGAGAAGGCATTGATGGACAGTTATCAAATGACAAAAAAATCAAATACCAAAGTGCCACGCAAACTACTTAATCACTATGCGGGTTGGAAATATGTGGTCTTAATCTGCACACTTCTAGTGATGTTACTCAGTGCTATTCCCACTTTATATGGCGAAAATCCAGCGTTGCAAATTAATCACCAACAAGCACAAAAACCTGCTATCCATACACTCAAGCAAACCCTTGAAAGTAATGAAATCGCGGTGAAACGTATCGATCAAGAAGGCGATAAAACCACTATCGTCTTAGCGGAAAACAGCAGTCAAACACGTGCGAAAGCGATACTGGAAACAATTTTACCTGCAGATGATGATATTACCTTAGCCTTGGTGTCTGCAGCGCCATCTTGGCTGCAAGGCATGGGGTTGAAGCCGATCAAGCTAGGCTTGGATCTTCGTGGTGGTGTGCAGTTCTTGCTAGATGTTGATATGGAACCGGTGTTCAATATCAGAGCGCAGCAGTTGCTGGATAACTTACGCGTTGATTTTCGTGATCAAGGTTTACGTGGCGTCAGGATCAGTATTGATCGTGATAATCGCCTGCAACTAAACCTGCCTACAGATGAAGCTAAAGTTGCTTTGTTAAAACAGATAGCAACGACCTATCCGCAATGGAAAGTAACGCAAAGCACGGGGTTACTCGTTGAAGTGAGCATGCCGCAAGCTGAAAAAACCGATATCGTGAATCTCACTGTGCAACAGAACTTACAAACAATGCGCAGCCGTATTGCAGAATTAGGTATTACCGAGGCGATGGTACAACGCCAAGGTGAGCACCGTATTCGTATTGAATTACCCGGTGTACAAGACCCTGCTACCGCTAAAAATGTGATTGGTGCGACAGCCAGTCTTGCATTCCATGAGCTTAAATCAATCAGCAGTGGCAGCATGGTGGTCAGTAATAGTGATGGGGCACCAATACGTATTGCCCGTGACGCAATATTGGGCGGCGAGCATATTATTGATGCTCGTGCCAACGTCGGGGAGATGGGGGCTGCCCAAGTTAATATTACGTTAGACAATGCTGGCGGTAAAAAGATGTCTGACTTCACCAAGCATAACATTGGTAAGCCAATGGCAACGCTTTACAGTGAGTACAGCCGTAATAACGATGGTTCAACTAAAAAAACCAATAATGTGATTAGTGTTGCGACTATTCAAGCACAACTTGGTAGCCAATTTAGGATCACGGGGGCTGGTAGCATGGCTGATGCCCAAGAGCTGGCGTTATTACTGCGTGCCGGCTCGTTGACTGCGCCAGTCACTATTGTTGAAGAAAGAACGATTGGTCCTTCATTGGGAGCGGAGAATATTCAAAATGGCTTTTCAGCATTGGCACTTGGTTTAGGATTAACCTTGGTGTTTATGGCGTTGTGGTATCGCCGTTTAGGCTGGGTGGCGAATGTGGCTTTAGTTGCTAACATCATCATGTTGTTTGGTTTATTAGCCTTAATCCCTGGTGCGGTATTAACGTTACCTGGCATTGCAGGCTTAGTGCTGACAGTCGGTATGGCTGTTGATACCAATGTACTGGTGTTTGAGCGTATTCGTGACAAATTGCGCGAAGGGCGTAGCTTTGCACAAGCAATTAATACTGGTTTTGATAGTGCCTTTAGTACCATTATTGATGCCAACATCACCACCTTAATTATTGCTGTTGTGTTGTATTCAATTGGCCAAGGGCCAGTACAAGGTTTTGCGTTAACACTTGGGTTAGGTATTTTGACCAGCATGTTTACTGGGATCATCGTATCGCGCGCTTTAATCAATAAAATATGGGGTCGTGATACTCGTCATGATTTGAAGGTATAAGTATGATGAATATCAATATGAAAAAATTTAACAATAGCAATAAATACAGCGAGTTACGTTATGTAAGTAGTGCTATTTCCATTGTTTTCATGCTAGTTTCGATTGCCTTTATCAGTATTAATGGCTTGAATTGGGGGCTGGATTTTACTGGCGGTGTGATCACTGAAATACAACTTGATCCTAGTATCACTATGAGTGAAATATCACCGCTATTACAATCGGCATTAGATCAAAATGTTAGTGTGATAGAAGGTGGTGAAGTCGGTCGTTGGATCTTACGCTACGCAGAACCTGCTGTCGGTGTGAGCATTGCCGATATGAGTGATGTATTAGCGCCATTAGCTTCGAATATTGAGGTTTTAAATACCAGTATCGTGGGTTCTCAAGTGGGCGCTGAGTTAGCTGAGCAAGGTGGTTTAGCACTGTTAGTGTCGATGTTATGCATCATGGCGTATTTAAGCTATCGTTTTGAATGGCGTTTAGCATCTGGGGCATTGTTTGCCTTGGTGCATGATGTGCTGTTTGTGCTTGGTGTATTTGCGGCATTGCAACTTGAGTTTAACTTGACGGTGTTTGCGGCGATATTGGCGATCATCGGTTATTCACTCAATGATTCGATTATTATTGGTGATCGTATTCGTGAATTACTTATTTTAAAACCGACATTAGCGATAGCTGATGCGAATAACCAAGCTATTGCGGCAACGATATCACGTACAATGGTGACATCCGGAACGACACTCATGACGGTTTCAGCTTTATGGTTATTGGGAGGCGGTCCTTTAAATGGTTTCTCTACGGCAATGTTTATTGGTTTGATTGTCGGCACCTGGTCATCGATCGCGGTGGCGACGACATTACCTGAATTTTGGGGGCTTAATGGCAGCCACTACCAAGTGGTTGAGCTGAAAGAGGAGTTTGGCGAAGGCTAAATGTATGGTCAAGCACATGAGGGCGGTTAACCTTTATGTGCTTACTTATAATATCAGCTTATTATAACCTGTGGCTCAGTCTGTCGATATTGTGATATAGCACTGACTATTTTTATCCCAGCTTCTAATTAATTCTTGTGACTGTTTCATCTTGTTTTAGGAATGTGTACTATAGC
Organism: Moritella marina ATCC 15381; assembly: GCF_008931805.1. GTDB lineage: Bacteria > Pseudomonadota > Gammaproteobacteria > Enterobacterales > Moritellaceae > Moritella > Moritella marina. The sequence continues at coordinate 381,028 of NZ_CP044399.1, forward strand.
GATGTCAATTAATTGGCGGATGTTGGTTTTTGACACACTTTGACGATGAGCGATTAGTTTGTGATAGTTAAAGTGATTAACTCTTTTAAGTTTAAGTAAGGTTTAGCACAGGCTGTAATATGGATACTACTAAGTCAGTTTTTGTAATTGATGAGAATATTGAACGCAGACAAAATTTAGAAACAATCTTGTCTTTTCTTGGCGAAGGCTGGCAGAGTTATGATTCTCATATCGACATTAGTGCGAAGATCGATCTTGCTGCAAACAGCGTTATTGTGTCTTCAGATTGTTACTCAGAAAAGGATTTATCTGCGTTACTTGATGCTAATCCAATGAACCCGTTTTTAACTTTTGGCACTGAAGGTAAATCATCAGAGCAAGGTAACTTAATCGGCCATATCGAATTGCCTTTATCTTATCAACAATTAACATTGCTACTTGGACGTTGCCAATCTTATCGTCAATGTGTATCGAGTAAGTTGGGTCAATCACCATCGACATCAAAAGCACTTATTAAACAATTAGTGGGTCGCGGGGAGGCAATTCAAAGTGTGCGTCACTTGATCACGCAAGTCGCGACTAAGGGCGCCAATGTATTAGTATTGGGTGAGTCGGGAACGGGTAAAGAAGTCATTGCACGTTCGATCCATGATGCGTCATCACGCAACGACGGTCCTTTTGTTCCTGTTAACTGTGGTGCTATTCCGGCTGAATTGTTAGAAAGTGAATTATTTGGCCACGAAAAAGGTGCATTTACTGGTGCATTTTCTGCACGTAAGGGCCGTTTTGAGCTAGCAAACGGTGGCACACTATTTCTTGATGAAATTGGTGATATGCCGCAACCAATGCAAGTAAAATTATTACGGGTATTACAAGAGCGGGTTTTTGAGCGAGTGGGCGGCAGTAAAGCCATTAAAGCTGATGTGCGCGTGATTGCAGCAACACACCGAAATTTAGAAAAAATGATCACCGACGGAGAGTTCCGTGAAGATCTATTTTATCGTTTGAATGTATTTCCAATTGAAAGTCCGGCACTGCGTGAGCGCCCTGATGATATCCCATTATTGATTCAAGAATTATTACGTCGTCACGAAGTAGAGCATGATGCCACTATCTTATTTACCCAGCGAGCGATGGAATCGTTAATGCAACATTCATGGCCTGGTAATGTACGTGAATTATCGAACCTGATTGAACGTTTACTTATCATGACATCGGGGAATATCGTTGATATCGCCGAGTTACCGGCCAAATACCGTTATAATGACAATGATGAAAGTCAGGGAGATAGCCCTGAGGTGCCAAGTGAATTGGCCGAACGTGATGCTATTTCTGCTATGTTCAGCGATGAGATTTTTGCTAATGTCGAAGAAGAGCCTCAAGAAGATGGCTTTTTCTCGATGCCGAGTAGTTTGCCTGAAGCGGGTGTTAATCTGAAAGAGATGTTAGCTGAATTTGAGATTGATATGATCAAGCAAGCACTCGATCAACAGGCGCATGTGGTGGCGCGAGCTGCAGATCAACTGGGTATGCGCCGTACCACGCTAGTTGAAAAAATGCGTAAGTATGGCTTGCAGAAAGAAACTTGATGTCATGACTGGTGATTTTAGCTGTCACTGCAATCGATAATAAAAGTTTAAATAAAAAATAAAAATAGAAAGCTCAACATTATGTTGGGCTTTTTTGTTTTTAATTAATTGTTAAGTTATTTTTTCAACGCGTTATGAAGTTTAATTTATTGGCACACTAAATGCATTGCTAGGTGTGAGTCAATTTTTTAGCGGAGTACGACCATGGTACAAGAATCTTATCCCGGCGAATTAGCAGCATTACGAGCACATAAAGATCGTAGTGAAAAGTTAGTAGAAGCATTACCGTCTGGGTTAGTTATTCTTGATGGCAACGGTATTGTCATTGAAGTCAATAAAGTTGCTGTGCAGTTACTGGGTGAGCCGCTAATGGGGTCGCGTTGGATGGATGTTATTCAACGTGCGTTTACCCCTAAAGAAGACGATGGTCATGAAGTATCATTGAAGAATGGCTGTAAAGTGCAGCTTTCTATTACGACGCTTGGCTCTCAGCCTGGGCAATTAATTATGCTGACTGACTTAACCTATACACGCCATTTACAGGACCGTGTGAGCCACATGAAGCAATTGTCGTCATTAGGTCGTATGGTTGCATCATTAGCACATCAAATTCGCACTCCGTTATCTGCGGCATTGCTATACGGTTCTAATCTAGCGAATCCTAACCTGCCACCGGCCTCAAGACAGCGCTTTCAAAGTAAACTGATTCAGCGCCTTAACGATCTGGAAAACCAGGTGAATGACATGTTGCTGTTTGCACGAACAGGTAAAGATTTAGTCGTTGAAGAGATTTCGCTACAAAATCTGTTAGTCCAAGTGCAAGCGGGGAGTGAAGCGATGATGTTGCAGACGAATAGTAAGATGCAAGTAACATTGCCAGAACCGGATCTCTTGATTTTAGCTAATCGCAATGCACTTTCTAGCGCGATTGGTAACTTAATACAAAATGCGCTACACGCTTGTGGCCAAGGCGCAAGTTTAGCGATATCTGCAGTCCGTTCTGGTGATGACGACGTGGCGATTATTGTGACTGACGATGGCCCTGGTATTGCTAAACATATGCAAGCACAAATTTTAGAACCTTTCTTTACGACTAAATCACAAGGTACAGGTCTTGGCCTTGCTGTCGTGCAAAGTGTCGTTAAAGCCCACCAAGGCAGTCTGAAGTTAGACTCAACTGAGGGTGAAGGCAGTAGTTTTAGTATAATCGTACCGCTACATCGCGTAGCAGAACCGCAACCAATGGTAATAGGTGGATAATATATGTCCCATTCTCAAATTCTTGTTGTTGAAGATGATTTAGGTCTTCGTGAAGCCTTGGTTGATACCTTATTAATGGCTGGTTACGAATGTGATGAAGTTGATAGTGGTGAAGGCGCCTTGATTGCATTAGGTAAAAAAACCTATGATATGGTCGTGAGTGATGTCCAAATGGGCGGTATGAGCGGATTAACATTACTACACAATATTAAACAAAAGCACCCTGATTTACCTGTGTTGTTGATGACGGCATATGCCAAAGTTGATGATGCTGTCACGGCAATGCGTAATGGCGCAGTGGATTACATCGGTAAGCCGTTTTCACCTGAAGTATTGATTAATCAGGTCGGTCGTTATGTACCGCCACAAAAAGAAGTGAAACGTACGCCTTGCTATGGCGATATAAAAACCGAGCAGTTGTTAAACTTGGCGCGTAAAGTGGCCAAGTCAGATGCCACTGTTATGGTGACAGGCCCAAGTGGTACAGGTAAGGAAGTCTTATCACGTTATATTCATGATAACTCGATGCGATTCGATGGTCCGTATGTAGCGATTAACTGTGCTGCGATCCCGGATAATATGCTGGAAGCAACCTTGTTTGGTTACGAGAAAGGCGCGTTTACAGGCGCTATTCAAGCATGTCCTGGTAAGTTTGAGCAAGCACAGAACGGCACCATTTTACTGGATGAAATATCAGAGATGAATTTAGCCTTGCAAGTTAAATTGTTAAGGGTATTGCAAGAGCGTGAAGTGGAACGGCTCGGTAGCCGTAAAACCATTAAATTAAATGTGCGTGTTATTGCGACCAGTAACCGTAATATGAAGCAAGCTGTGGCAAATGGTGAATTCAGAGAAGATTTATATTATCGTTTAAATGTATTCCCATTAGCTTGGTTACCATTGGCGGAGCGTAAAGGCGATATTCTCCCGATTGCCGAGCACTTATTAAAACTGCACTGTAAGCAAAATAATATGCCGACATTGGCATTACTTGAATGCGCAAAAACAAAATTACAGATCTACCACTGGCCGGGTAATGTCCGTGAATTAGACAATGTTATTCAACGTGCGATGATTTTAGCGGTTGATGGGCAGGTTAAAACAGAAGATCTGATTTTAGAAGATTTTTCTGCAGCTGATTTTACCCTATCAATGGGTGATGGCGTGGCGCCAGAACTACAGGTTAAGACTGATATACCGACAGCGGCGAAAACAACCGTAGTGAGAGCACCCGTGAATATGCCAACAGAACCGTTAGGTAATGAATTACGTCAGCAAGAATATCAAATTATTTTGGAAACCTTGATTGGTTGTCGTGGTGTGCGTAAGGATGTTTCAGAAAAACTGGGTATTAGCCCGCGTACCTTACGCTATAAATTAGCGAAAATGCGTGAACAAGGAATTGAAATTCCAGCTTAATTCATATTTACTTTATATTAAGGCCGCAATTCATTGAAATTGTGGCCTTTTTTGTTGGCATAACAATTGCTTTATTTGGTTAGTGACGAAATTAGTCGAGTCGGTCAAAAATATGACAACCAAGGATAATCCATGAATATCGCAGCCAACAATCTTTACTCTGAAATGCAAAGTATGTCGTTACAAGCGACGAAATTTGAAACAGATCCTAGCGCAGTAAAAGTACCGAGCACGACATCGGCTAATTTTGGTGATATGTTGCAGCAAGCAATGGATAATGTGAATGGATTACAGCAGAATACAGGTGATTTACGCACTCGATTCGATCAAGGAGATCGCAGTGTATCCCTAAGTGATGTTATGATAGCCTCGCAAAAATCTGGGGTGGCATTCGATGCTACGGTACAGGTTCGCAATAAACTGATCGAATCTTATAAAGAAATAATGAGCATGCCTGTTTAATCTCGGGTAAAGGAGTACTGCTGTGGCTGATACAGCTTCAAATACAGGTATCGCAAACAATAGCGATATGGGTAATGATTTAGCGCAATTGGATGAAAATGAACAAAAAAGCTCTGCATTTGGCTTTTTTTCTAATGCTGACGTCTTACGCCAAATTATTCTCATTTTAGCATTAGCTATCTCGCTAACTTTAGTGGTCTTTATTTTACTTTGGGGTAAAGAACCTGAAATGCGTCCGTTGGGCACGTATCAAACAGCTGAACTGATTGAAACCCTCGAATTTTTAGACCAACAGAAAATAGAATATAAAATTAATGGTGATACAGTGTCTGTGCCAGCAGAACAATATCAAGACATTAAGCTTAACTTACGCCGTTCTGGGCTCGCTACTGCAGAATTACAAGGTGACGATATCTTAATGAAGGATATGGGCTTTGGTGTCAGTCAACGCGTCGAACGTGAACGTTTAAAACTTGGCCGTGAACGTCAAATCTCCCGTGCGTTAGAAGAATTTAAGCACGTGTCTAAAGCACAAGTCTTACTTGCGATCCCGAAAGAAAATGTATTTGCTAAACGCGAAAAGAAACCCAGTGCAACGGTTGTCTTAACAGTACGTCATAGCAGTGCTATTTCTCAAGAAAATATTGATTCTATGGTGCAGTTAGTTGCTTCTGCGGTACAGGGGTTAGAGCCAACGCGTGTGACACTAACAGACCAAAATGGTCGCCTGCTCAATTCGGGTAGCCAAGATATGCTCGCTGCGAAAGGTCGCCGCGAATTTGAGATGGTCAAGAATCATGAACGTGAGTACCGTGAAAAAATTGACTCAATTCTGATCCCTATATTAGGGGTAAGTAACTATACCGCTGAAGTTGATGTATCGATGGACTTTAGTGTAACAGAACAAACTCAAAAACGGTTTAATCCTGATTTACCAGCAGTACGTAGTGAAATGTTACTTGAACGTCAATCGCTCGGTAATGGTAATCAAGGTATTCCTGGCGCATTAACCAATCAACCACCATTAGATGCTGATATCCCTGAAGAAGCTGGTGCAGGTAATGCGGCTGCTCGTCCTATCGGGCAATCACAAAAAGAATCGACCCGAAACTACGAACTCGATACCACGATCAGCCATACCAAATCACAAAGTGGTGTTATCCAACGCTTAAGCGTCTCGGTCGCGGTCGATTACATCAACAGTACTGGTGCTGACGGAACCTTAGTCAGAGAACCGCGCAGCCAAGCTGAAGTTGCTAATATTCGCCGCGTATTACAAGGTGGTGTAGGTTTCAATGTTAATCGTGGTGATAGTTTAGAAGTTGTTGCAATACCGTTTAATCGTCCTGAATTAGCGGCGATGGCTGATTTACCTATCTGGGAAGAAGAGTGGTTTTGGCGCGCCGTGCGTATCGCTGCAAGTTTGATTGTGATTGTGGTATTAATCATGGCGATTATTCGTCCTATGATTAAGCGTTTAATTAATAACGAGCCAGAAGAAAGCAAAGAAGATTTAGATTTAGGTATTAGCGCGATTGAAAATGATGAAGATATGCAGTTGCTTACCGCGGATACCGATGGTGATACTGATTTTGCGATGCGCAGTGGTCATTTACAATTACCGAACTTACATAAAGATGAAGATTTGCTAGAAGCCGTTCGCGCACTGGTTGCCAACGAGCCTGACTTAACTGCATTAGTGATAAAAGAATGGATGATAGAAGATGCCTAATTCGAATAAACAAGTAGCAACGGTCGAGAAGTTTGATGCGACCACCTTAACGGGCATTGAGCGTTCAGCGATCTTAATGTTGAGCTTGAATGAAGATGATGCGGCGACTATCTTTCGTCAGTTAGAGCCAAAACAAGTACAACGCTTGGGTATGGCGATGGCATCGATGAAAGATTTTTCTCAAATTAAAGTGGCGGGCGTACATCGTGCGTTCATTGATGATATCCAAAAATTCACCAATATTGGTGTGGGCAGCGAAGACTTTGTACGTAATGCCTTAACGGCTGCGTTAGGCGCTGATAAAGCGGGTAACTTGGTTGACCAAATCATCATGGGTAGTGGTGCGAAAGGGCTTGATTCATTGAAATGGATGGATGCACGTCAGGTTGCTAATATCATTCATAATGAACATCCACAGATCCAAACGATTGTATTGTCGTATTTAGAGCCTGAACAGTCAGCTGAGATCTTATCGCAGTTCCAAGACAAGGTGCGTATCGACTTAATGATGCGTATTGCTAACCTAGAAGAAGTACAACCAGCGGCATTGCATGAATTAAATGAGATCATGGAGAAACAGTTTGCTGGTCAATCTGGTGCGCAAGCCGCGAAAATGGGTGGCTTGAAAGCGGCTGCCAATATTATGAATTACCTTGATACTAATATTGAAGGTCAGTTGATGGATGCTATTCGTGAGTCAGACGAAGAGATCAGCCAGCAGATCCAAGACCTTATGTTTGTATTCGAAAACCTTATCGATGTTGATGACCGTGGTATTCAAGCCTTACTACGAGAAGTGTCACAAGAACAATTACAAAAAGCACTGAAAGGTGCAGATGATCAACTGAAAGATAAGATCTTCAAAAATATGTCGAAACGTCAAGTTGAAATACTTGAAGACGATCTTGAAGCGATGGGGCCTATCCGCGTCAGTGAAGTTGAATCGGCTCAGAAAGAGATCTTGTCTATTGCGCGTCGCTTAGCTGACAGTGGTGAAATAATGCTGGGTGGAGGCGGTGGTGATGACTTCTTGTAAGTACATGACCGTTGATGGAATAGACCAATGACTGAAAGCTTAAAACACAATATGCCCTCTTTTGATGGTACTGATGAACACCAAATCGAAGATTGGTATTTACCGGAATTTGGCAATACCCAAGCGGCAGCGCTTAATACCAATGCACTGGGCATGAAGCATGATTGGTATGAAGGTAAACAAAGCCACGCACCTGTAGAGGAAATTGAACCTCAACCGATGACAGCTGAGGAGCTTGATGAAATACGTCAAGCGGCTTACGAAGATGGTTTTGCGGAAGGGAAAGCACAAGGTTATCAAGATGGATTAGCGAGTGGGACAGCTGAAGGGCTTAGTCAAGGCGAAACAGCAGGGCTTGCACAAGGTTTGGCACAAGGATTGGCACAAGGTCAGCACCAAATAATAGAGAAAGCCGCAGCGTGGGAGCAACTACAAACGCAAATGCATACGCCTTTAGCTGCTGTTAATAACGAAGTTGAAAATGAACTAATCCGTGTGGCGACGGGGTTAGCCGAAGAGCTGATTAAGACCGAAGTGAGCTTTAATCATGATGTATTGTTACAAACATTAAAACTTGCATTGGCTGCGCTACCTGTACTTGAACAAAAAATTACTATCACATTACACCCAGATGATTTAGCCGTAATTAATGAATATTACGCCGCGGAAGAATGCGAAAAACGTGGCTGGGTATTAATCTCTGAACCGATGATGAAGCAGGGCGATTTGGTTATTAATAACGAAGTCTCGTCGGTAGAACTATTAATGGAACAGCGTATCAAGCAGATGATGCGTCAATTCCTTGTTGCCAATAAACCGGGCGTATAATGACCGAACTTCTTAGTCGATTACAACAATTAAAAACAAAGTCATTGGCGAACAAGCCCACTGTGGCAGGCAAGTTAACTCGTGTTGTTGGCTTAACGCTCGAAGCTGTTGGTTGCCGCGCTGCTATAGGTAGTTTGTGTTCAGTTGAAACAGATAATGGGTTGATGGATGCCGAGGTTGTTGGTTTTGATGGTGATAAGTTATTTCTAATGCCCAGCGAGCAAGTCACTGGTATTATTCCTGGTGCAAAAGTGACTCCCCTCAATGAAACTCAAGGTATTCCGGTCGGTATGGCATTACTTGGGCGAGTATTAGATGGTGTGGGTAAACCGATTGATGGTAAAGGCGAGATCATTACCGGAGAAAGCACCTCTTTTACTGCTAAACGTATTAATCCATTGGCACGTAAACAAATCTCGCAACCGCTTGATGTCGGTGTTAAAGCTATTAACGCTATGCTAACCGTTGGTCAAGGCCAACGTATGGGGCTTTTTGCGGGTTCAGGTGTCGGTAAAAGTGTACTGTTAGGTATGATGACACGCGGCTCTACCGCTGATGTGGTTGTGGTTGGGTTGATTGGTGAACGTGGCCGAGAAGTTAAAGAATTTATTGAAGAGATCTTGGGTGAAGAAGGGCGCGCGCGTTCAGTGGTTGTTGCAGCCCCTGCGGATGCCTCACCTTTAATGCGTCTAAAAGGCTGTGAAACGGCATTAGCTATTGCAGAATACTTCCGTGACCAAGGTTTAAATGTTTTATTGTTAATGGATTCGTTGACGCGTTTTGCTCAAGCGCAGCGTGAAATTGCTTTAGCCGTCGGCGAGCCACCGGCAACCAAAGGTTATCCGCCCTCGGTATTTGCAAAATTACCGCAGCTGGTGGAGCGTGCTGGTAACGGCAGTGATGAACAAGGTTCCATTACCGCTTTCTTTACCGTACTGACGGAAGGTGATGATTTACAAGATCCGATTGCTGATGCATCACGCGCCATTCTTGATGGCCATATCGTATTATCTCGAGACTTAACCGATGCGGGACATTACCCTGCCATTGATATTGAGAAATCGATTAGCCGTGTGATGCCGATGGTCACGACGGACTTCCACCAAGCTGCTGCACGTGGTTTTAAGCAGGCCTACTCGTTATATCAACAAAATAAAGATCTTGTGGCGATTGGCGCTTATAGCCAAGGGGCTGACGCTAAAATTGATCGTGCTATTCGTTTAAAACCAGCCATGGATCAATTCTTACAACAGGGCATGAAGGAAGTGATTCCATTTTCACAGTGTGAAGAAATGCTGACCGCAATCGCCCCACATTTAGGTGTGGCGCTACCATAATGAAACAGTGTCAATAATATGTCTAATACCGCATTAGAGCGTGTTTATCAGCAGCTTGAAGAACAAGAAAAGAATGCCTCAAGAGTCTATGCAATGATTAAGCAAGATGCTGTGCGTTACCAAACTCAAATGCAGCAGCTAAGTGATTATCGTAAACAATACCTGCAGAAGTTTACTGACAAAGGTGCCGAGGGTATTTCCGGCGATAGCTACGCGCATTATCATAACTTCATGAAAAAACTAGAACTCGCAGAGTTTGAGCAAAAGCAGGCATTGGATAATATTCAACAAACAGTCAATAACAAACATTGGGATTGGATGGAGATCCGTAAAAAACGTGATGCGCTTGGGTTATTATTGGATAAACGTAAAACCGCCGCGCAACTTGTCGAACATCGCCGTGAGCAAAAAGATCTGGATGAGTTTTCTAACTTCCAATATTTCAAACGTAAAAATAATCGTTAAAGGTCTGCAGGAGTATAATTTGGCGTGAATTTTGCAGTTATATTCGCTATAACTTCTTATTGATGACATTTAGGCTTCGACTATGACTTTCTCTCTACAAAAATCAGCGACGATAGACGGGCAGGCGGCGAATAACAAATCGTCTACGCTCAATGTCAAAGGCGATGCTGCTGCCGATATAGCGGGTGATACAGAGTCAAATACAGCTGAAAGTAGCTTTTCTAAATTATTCTCGCTGTTTAGCAGTGACAAGCAAAGTACTGTAGATAAAAGTACTGTAGATAAAAGTACTATTGATAACAGCGACCTTGCCCAGAATAGTCTTGATAGCAGTAAAAACCAGATATCCGAGATTGTTGCTCTAGGTTCAGTCGAGAGTACAGAGGAAGGCATGAGTGCTGGGTTAATGGTGGATGCTGGCTTGATAGCAGACGATGAACCAAGTGTCATGAATGCAACGGATAGTGCTTTAAAAAGTGAAAGTAATGATGACTTCCTCGCGCGTCTGGGTCAGTCATCTATGTTGTTGCAAGATAGTGCGGCCAGTTCTCCAGGGCAAGGAGTGAAGAACGGTAATGAATTGCCTGCAGCTGATAAGGGGGCGAATATTGCCTCCATCGAAACTAACATAGCTGGTTTATCTGTGCCTGATCTAGCTGAGCTAGAGATTGCGGAATTAGATAGTGCAGCGACTACGACTATCGCTACGACAGATCCTATGACGATGTTGACAGCCTCAACGTTAGCTGGCATGCCGACGGGGGCTAGCTTAACGAACAATAATGCTACCGCTTCAAAAGCTGATTCATTGGTGACAGACGACGGTTCGCCTAATGGTTTATTAGATAGTTCAGGCAAAGCTAGCCTTACTGCTGCGCAGGGCGAAGTTGGTGGCGCAAAGAATACGCCGTTTGGTCAGGCTAATGCGATGGCCGCTGGAATTAGCAGTGTCACCACAGAGAGCAGCAACGCCGCAACCCCCACACTAGAACAACAGAATACAGCAGCAACAGACGCTATTGAACAACTTGATTTTGCCCAAATTATGGAGTCAGCTCGTAAACCAGAGCCGTTAGAACAAGCCGCTAGAACCGCTGTAAAACACCCCGTATTGACAGATGCAGAGCAACAAGTACTCGACAAGCGCGTTCATCTAAATAACAACCTTGCGAGTTCTGAATTAAATGAAAAAATTGCCATCATGGCCGGTAAAGAATTGCAAACGGCGACAATTCGTTTAGACCCAGCTGAATTGGGGAGTATGAATATCAAATTGGTTGTGCAAAATGATCAGATAAATGTGACAATTCAAGCGCAGAATCATCAAAGTCGAGATCTACTTGAACAACAAATGCCGCGGTTAAGAGAAATGCTGCAACAACAAGGCATAACACTGGGTGATACACAGGTGCAACCCGACAGTGGCCAGCAGCAATCTGGTTTTCAGCAATCAAGACAAGAAAACGGACAAAAAAATAGCAATAACGAAACGAATTACGCGATAGAATCACAGAGTGAAGCCCCTGTGGCGACTCAGTATTGGCAAGACTCGGCGAAAGGCGTAGACTTTTACGCCTAAACTGTTAAATCAATAATAATATCAGCATTCATATAGCGTAATAGACTACTCGATTTAAGGACGACAATGGCCGACGATAAAGATTTGAAAATAGAAGATAGAGGTAAAGGTAATAAGAAAATTATTATTATCGCGGTTATTTTAGTGCTAGCGCTTGCGGGTGGTGCGGCTGCATTTTTCTTGTTAAGCGACGACAGCACTGTAGCTGATAGTGCGGAAGTGGTGACGAAAACAGTCGATAAATCAGCTAATCAGACAGCTTATTATGTAGCGATGCCGCGTCCTTTTGTATTTAATATTATTGGCTTGAAGCGTGAACGTTTGGTGCAAATAAAAGTACAGCTAATGGTACGAGGCTCTGATAACCAAGATCTAGCAAAAGCCAATATCCCTTTGGTTGAAAGTACATTGCTGCAAGTATTCAGTGCGACCACAGAGCAGCAATTAGCGACCTATGAAGGTAAAGAATTATTACGTACAGATTCGTTAACGAATGTGAATGAAATTTTGACAAAATATACCGGAGTTGCAGCGATTGAAAAAATCCTGTTTTCTGGTTTTGTAATGCAGTAGGTTAAGCGTGAGTGATTTATTAAGCCAAGACGAGATTGATGCGCTATTACATGGTGTCGATGATGTTGAAGAAGATGAGTTTGACACCGTCGAAGACAGTGGCAGTATTGTTGATTTTGATTTCTCATCGCAAGATCGCATTGTACGTGGTCGTATGCCAACGTTGGAGTTGGTTAATGAGCGTTTCGCTCGTCACATGCGGATCAGCCTCTTTAATATGATGCGTCGTACTGCGGAAGTCTCTATTAATGGTGTGCAAATGCTCAAGTTCGGCGAGTACGTACATACATTATTTGTACCGACAAGTTTGAACATGGTACGTTTTAGACCCTTAAAAGGCACGGCGTTAGTCACCATGGAAGCACGCTTAGTGTTTATTTTGGTTGAGAATTTCTTTGGTGGTGATGGTCGTTATCATGCCAAAATTGAAGGCCGAGAGTTTACTCCTACCGAACGCCGTATTATTCAGATGTTATTAAAAATAGTATTTGAAGATTATCACGAGGCATGGGCACCAGTCATGGATTCAGAATTTGAATACCTGGATTCGGAAGTAAACCCTGCGATGGCTAATATTGTGAGCCCAACTGAAGTGGTTGTGGTGAGTTCATTCCATATCGAGCTTGATGGTGGTGGTGGTGATTTTCATATTACGATGCCGTATTCGATGTTAGAGCCAATTCGTGAATTACTCGACGCGGGTGTACAAAGTGATAAAGAAGATACCGATGAACGTTGGAGTTCCGCACTGCAAGAAGAGATCTTAGATGTACCAGTAGGACTTAGCACGCGGTTACTTGAAACTGAGTTAACACTTGGGCAAATCATGGAACTAAAAGCAGGCGATATTATTCCTGTTGATATGCCTGAAGAACTCACTGTATTTATTGAAGACTTACCAAGTTATAAAGCCAAACTTGGTCGTAATAAAGATAATGTTGCGGTTAAAATAAGTAAAAAATTAAAAGTAAGCAACTTAGCGAAATCAGATATCGATCATGTGACATTACGTGGTGGATTATTAACCTTAGACGATGAAAATGACGATAAATAGGGTATTTAAATGAGTACAGACCAAGATCAAATGGCTAATGACTGGGCGGCTGCAATGGCAGAGCAAAGCCATGTTGAAGCGACTGAATTAGAAGATTTTAACAATGATGACAATGCATTTTCAGCTGAACATCAACAAAAACTAGATAGCATTCTTGATATTCCCGTTGTGATCTCGATGGAAGTTGGTCGTAGTAAAATTAGTATTCGTAATTTATTACAGCTAAACCAAGGCTCGGTTGTTGAGCTTGATCGTATTGCCGGTGAGCCGCTTGATGTGATGGTTAATGGTACGCTTATCGCTCACGGTGAAGTGGTTGTTGTTAATGATAAATTTGGTATTCGTTTAACTGACGTTATCAGCCAAACTGAACGCATTAAGAAACTTAAATAATATGAATGATCTGGATATGCTGCAATGGCTATTATCATTGCTGGTAGTTCTTGCGGTTATCTTGATGTTAGCTTGGATTGCCAAAAAATCGCGTGTCTTTGGGAGTAACCATCAACAATTACAAGTTGTTGCTACCTTACCTCTCGGGCCAAAAGAACGTATTATGGTGATAAAAGTAGGTGACGAACAGGTGCTTGTCGGCGTCACTGGACAGCAAATTAGTTTGCTTAAAGCATTACCGCAGCCGCTGGAAAATAATCAGCCAGAGCTCAACCCGTTTGCTACTAAATTAGCCCAAATGATGAAACAGCATAATGAAAAGTAAGTTTACGATCTTAGTCGCTTTACTATTGGTATTATTTACCTCGGCAGCCTGGGCTGATAATTCGGTGATGTCGGCGGTAAAACTGATTACCAACGATGATGGTTCGCAAGAATACTCGGTGTCATTGCAAATTTTAGCCATGATGACCGCGCTTAGTTTTATCCCCGCAGCATTGATTATGATGACCTCGTTTACCCGTATCATCATTGTACTGTCTATTTTACGTCAAGCGCTGGGTCTGCAACAAAGCCCGTCTAACCAAGTATTAGTGGGCATTACCTTATTCCTGTCTTTCTTCATCATGTCGCCAGTATTTGAACGTATTAATGATAATGCTGTGCAGCCTTATTTAAATGAAGAATTGACGTCGATGCAAGCTTTTGAGCAAGCAAAGCTGCCGATGCAACAATTTATGTTAGCGCAGACCCGAGTGACCGACATTGATACCTTTATGCGTATTGCCAAGGTTGAAGCTAATTCACCTGAAGAGGTACCTTTTAGGGTCTTAATCCCGGCCTTTGTAACCAGTGAGTTAAAAACGGCATTTCAAATTGGCTTTATGGTTTTTGTACCATTTTTGATTATTGATTTAGTTGTTGCCAGTATTTTAATGGCTATGGGTATGATGATGCTATCGCCTATGATTGTGTCTTTACCCTTTAAGTTGATGCTGTTTGTGCTTGTCGATGGTTGGAGCCTGATTATGGGCACACTTGCGGGTAGCTTTGGTTTATGACGATGCTCTACAGCTATTCATTTTTAAACCTAGGCTCAAACATATTCAGTACTCCGTTCATCAATACGCTGAGTAATTTACTCACCTGTGAGTTTATAAATAGTTGGGAACAACATGGCACCTGAAGTCTTTGTAGATATATTTAGACAAGCATTATGGACGGTATTACTGTTGGTATGTGCCGTTGTTGTACCTGGCCTATTGGTTGGTTTAGTTGTCTCTGTATTTCAGGCTGCAACATCGATTAATGAACAAACGCTGAGTTTCTTACCACGTTTAATTGCGACGTTATTAGCGCTTATTTATGGTGCGCATTGGGGTTTTGGCCGATTAATGGAATTTTTCACTAATATGATGCTACAAGTACCACAAGTTATAGGGTAACAAGTGGAAATTTTATCGGCTGACATTATGACATTCTTGGCCAGTTATATTTGGCCGTTTGCCCGACTCTCGGGCATGGTGATGGTGATGATCGTCAGTGGCGCTAAAACCACTCCGACTATGATCAGGTTGTTCTATTGCCTGGCACTCACCGCGATGGTTGCCCCTGTATTACCGCCGATGCCGAATGTGGATTTATTTTCTCTAAGCAGTTTTATGATTATCCTGCAGCAAAGTTTGATTGGTATCGCTGTTGGGTTTGTGACGGTGATGTTGATTCAAACCTTTGTTGTCGCTGGTCAAATCATTGCGATGCAAACCAGTTTAGGTTTTGCTTCTATGGCAGACCCCGCTTCGGGACAGACTTCCCCTGTAATTGGCCAGATTTATATTCTCTTAGGTACCTTAGTTTACTTATCGGTTAATGGTCATTTGTTTATGATTGAAACCGTGGTTAAATCGTTTGATACCCTCCCGGTTTCAGCATCTGGTTTAGTGGCAATACAATATTATGAAATCGCAGGTTGGATGTCAGTGATGATGGCAGCTGCGTTGAGTATGTCGTTATCGGCGGTTGTTGCGATGTTAGTGATTAACTTTTCATTTGGTGTGATGACCAAAGCGGCACCACAGCTAAACGTATTCAGTTTAGGTTTTGCGGTGGGGATGGTCGCGGGTTTATTCATTATTTATTTATCGTTAAAGAGTTTTATGTTTCATTTTGATGCGCAATGGCAAAGAGCCGCTGAATTGATTTGTTCATTGCTCAATAATGCGTGCGCGTATTAGCGTTACTTATCACCTCAGGATAAAGGTACTTCCTCATGGCTGAAAAAGACGGTCAAGAACAAACTGAAGACGCCACCGAGAAAAAGCTCACCCAAGCCAGAGAGAAAGGTCAGGTTGTTCGTTCGAAAGAACTCGCAACCACCTTAGTACTGACGGCGACAGGTGCTGCTTTTTTAGCTTTTGGCGATGCCTTAGCGCGTGCGCTTGTGACCAATATGACCAGTCTATTTCAACTTACCCGTGAAGAAGTGTTTAATCCGGAAGTATTGATTGAAATTGTACAAGTGAGTATGAAACCGTTATTTTGGCCTTTATTTGGCATTATGGTTATCGGTTTCTTTGCCGGTATTATCGGTAATATCATGATGGGGGGAATGGTATTTAGTGGAGAGTCGATTCGCCCTAAAGCCTCTAAAATGTCGCCGAAAGCGGGTCTTAAGCGAATGATGGGGCCGCAGGCCATGGTTGAATTGATTAAATCAATTGCCAAGGTTGCGGTCGTGGTCACCATTGCCTTGATGGTGTTAAAAAATGAATTCTTACAGATCATGGAGTTTAGCCTTCAGCCATTACATATCTCAATTATTGAATCATTAAGTTTCTTAACGGATGTTTTCATTTGGCTGTGTGCCTCTTTAATTGTCATTGTTGCGATCGACGTACCATATCAATATTGGAAACATGCCAAAGAACTGCGGATGACCAAGCAAGAAGTCAAAGATGAAATGAAAGATGTGAATGGTAATCCACAGTTAAAAGGCAAGATAAGACAAATGCAGATGGAGGTATCACAGCGTCGTATGATGGGGAATGTCCCCGATGCCGATGTGATCATCACCAACCCGACCCATTATTCTGTGGCATTAAAATATGAAAAATCAGGGAGTTCTGCGCCGAAAGTTATCGCTAAAGGTGTTGATCACACGGCATTCCGTATTCGAGAAATGGCTAAAGCGCATGAAGTGCCTATTTTAGAATCGGCGGCGTTAACGCGTGCCATTTATCATACGACTGAGATTGATGACCCCATCCCTGAAGGCTTGTTTATTGCCGTAGCTCAGATCCTGGCTTATGTTTACCAACTTGAACAATTTAAGCAGCGCAAAGGTAATCGACCAAAACCCTTGCCGAAATCGATGGATATTCCTGATGATTTGAAATATTAAGGCCATTTGTGTACTAAGACTGTTAATGCTTTTGCCTTAGGTATGATTATTGCTTTATACTAGCCAGCATAAATTTTAGAGGTCTAGTAATGCAAGTAGTAAATAATCTATCCAAAGTCTGGGGTAAAAGAGCGGCCGCGCTAGAAAATATTGGTACCCCGATAGTTGTATTAGCTACATTGGGCATGGTTGTATTACCTATGCCTGCATTTCTGCTAGATGTCTTCTTTTCTTTTAATATTGCCTTGTCGTTATTAGTTTTACTTGTTTCTATATACGTCAATAAACCCCTTGAATTTGCAGCCTTTCCGACCGTATTGTTAATCGCGACGCTATTACGTTTAGCCCTGAATGTCGCTTCAACTCGAGTGGTCTTGTTAGAAGGCCATAATGGTGGTGATGCCGCTGGTAAGGTCATCGACGCTTTTGGCTCTGTGGTGATCGGCGGAAATTTGGCGGTCGGTTTGATCGTGTTTATGATCTTGATGATTATTAACTTTGCGGTTGTGACCAAAGGTGCCGGTCGTATTTCGGAAGTGAGTGCGCGTTTTACCTTGGATGCGATGCCGGGTAAACAGATGGCGATTGATGCGGATTTAAATGCGGGCATCATTGACCAAGAACAAGCAAAGCAACGTCGTGAAGAAGTTACCCAAGAAGCTGATTTCTACGGTTCAATGGATGGTGCCAGTAAATTTGTAAAAGGTGATGCGGTTGCTGGTTTATTGATTCTATTTATCAATATTATCGGCGGTTTAATCATAGGTATTATGCAACATGAACTCAGTTTCTCTGAAGCCAGCCGAATTTATACCTTGCTGACTATTGGTGATGGCTTGGTTGCACAGATCCCCTCATTATTACTGTCTATTGCTGCTGCGATTATTGTTACTCGTCAGAATAAAGATGAAAAACTCGGTACACAAGTCAGTAGTCAAATGATTGCGAACCCGAAAGCATTAGCGGTTGTGGGTGTGATTATGACTGTGATGGGGATCGTTCCGGGTATGCCACATTTGGCGTTTATTAGCTTTGGTTTAATCACAGGAGGTTGGGCTTGGTGGTTAATGAAAAAACAAGCTGAACGTGAAGCAAATCCAGAGATTGTTCCAGATGACGCAGATGTCCAAGCGAATTTAAATGATCAGAAAGACCTTGATTGGGATGATGTGAAGCCAGTTGATACTATTGGTTTAGAAGTTGGCTACCGTCTTATCCCTATGGTTGATAAGAGCCAAGGTGGTGAATTATTAAATCGTATTAAGGGCGTGCGTAAAAAGCTATCGCAAGAATTAGGCTTTTTGGTACCCGCTGTGCATATTAGAGACAATCTAGATTTACCTCCAAATTGTTATAGCATTAACATCATGGGGGTATCAAATGGCGAAATTGAAATCTTTCACGACAAAGAGCTCGCGATTAACCCTGGTCAGGTTTACGGCAAGATAGATGGTATTTCAACCATAGATCCGGCTTTTGGTTTACCTGCACTCTGGATCAACCCTCAACAGCGTGATCAAGCGCAAACCTTGGGTTATACAGCGGTTGACTCGGCTACGGTTGTTGCGACACACTTGAGTCAATTATTATTAAATAATGCGGCGCAATTACTTGGCTATGAAGAAGTACAAAATTTATTGGATGTGTTAGCTAAAACGCATCCGAAGTTGGTCGAAAGTTTAGTACCTGAGATTTTACCCCTTGGTGTCGTTGTAAAAGTACTGCAAGGGTTATTGAATGATAATGTACCTATTCGAGATATACGTACCATTGTTGAAACAATGGCTGAATATGGCACTAAAACCCAAGATCCAGAAGTTTTAATTTCTGCTTGTCGTGTCAGTTTACGCCGAATGATTGTTCAAGACATTAATGGTATCGATAGTGAATTACCCGTGGTGACATTAGCGCCGGAATTAGAGCAGATATTACATCAATCTTTACAAGCAGCTGGCAGCGAAGGTGCAGGTATCGAACCTGGGTTAGCTGAACGGATGCAAACATCGCTAGCAGAAGTTGCACAGAATCAAGAATTGGCAGGGCAACCTGCGATCTTATTAACGTCTGGGGTATTAAGATCTACATTAGCTAAGTTTGTGAAACATTCAATACCATCATTACGAGTATTGTCTTACCAAGAAGTTCCCGATGATAAACAAATCAGAATTGTCAGTGTTGTCGGTCAATAATGCGTTAATCAATTAAAGTAGCGAGCAGTACTAAGGATGATAAGTTGAAAATAAAGCGCTTTTTTGCCAAAGATATGCGAGCGGCATTGGCTGAAGTCAAAGAGGTTCTTGGCCCTGACGCTGTCATTATGTCTAACAAAAAGGTCACTGGTGGCATCGAGATTGTTGCTGCTGTGGATTTCTCTGAAAGTAAGCCCGCGGCTCCGGAACCTGCTGTGGAAAATACACCTGCAAAAAATAAGACTAATCGTCAACTTTCTGAGGACTCCGTCAATTTATCGGCATCTAAATTTAGTTTCAAAAAATTAATGACGAGTGAGATATCACAACAAGCGGAGCCCGAGAAAGTGGCTGAACCTACGGACTCATTAGCGAGCTTATTGGCACGCCAGCAAGAACATAAACAGCAGATGTCTCAAGCCATTGGTAATGAAGAGAGCGGCAGTGAAGAAAGCAATTGGGATACCAGCTTTTTAAAGAAGCCGGTAGCTCGACGTTTCGCTGAACCGCCTAAATCGGCACCAGCGACACTCGCAGAGCAAAATGAAATGCGTGATGGTATGGTGAAGAAACCACTGCAAAATGGTTATAAGCCGTTTGAGTCAAGTTCGCCGAAAATTGATAACCAGCAAGACATTAGCGCAATGAAAGCAGAGTTAGCTTCAATTCGCCAATTGCTTGAACACCAAGTGTCAGGCTTGCAGTGGCAGGAAGTTGAACGTAACGAACCTATTCGTGCTATGTTGATCAAGCATTTAGTTAAAATTGGTTTTACAGAAGAAATTGCAGATCAATTGGTAAATTGTGTCGCTGAAAACTGTTCAATCGAGTCAGCGTGGGATCAAATACAAGCGCTATTGATAGATAATGTCCTGATTGCACAAGATGATATTTTAAGCAAAGGTGGGGCTGTTGCTTTAGTTGGCCCTACCGGTGTCGGTAAAACGACAACTATCGCCAAATTGGCGGCAAAATTTGCCATGTTGCACGGTTCAGATAATGTAGCACTGATCACAACTGATACATATCGTATTGGGGCTCACGAACAATTAGCGACTTATGGCCGTATAATGGGCTGTACCGTTAAGGTTGCACGTGATGATGCGGAATTGGCACAATACTTGTATCAATTACGTAGTAAGCGGTTAGTTTTGATTGACACTGCTGGTATGGGTCAGCGTGATACACGTTTATCTGAACAGTTAAAGACATTAGTTAATAATGAAAAAGTCGTGATTCGTAACTATTTAGTTGTTCCTGCAACCGCACAGCGTAGGGTAGTACAAGAAACACTAGAGCATTTTCACCATATTCCGTTATCGGGTTGTATTCTAAGTAAAGTGGATGAAAGTTTAAGCCTAGGTGAAATTTTAAGTGTGTTGATACAACACCAACTACCGATTGCCTATATTACTAATGGGCAAAGAGTACCTGAAGATATAGATTCAGCGAATGCTCAGCAATTAGTTCGTACTGTACTCGATAGGGATACACTCGAAGAGCAAAACGATACGCATTTTTGGTTAGGCGATGATAAATAGTAATGAATAAAAATATTTTTTTCGATCAAGTAAGTGGTCTAAGACAAATGAGTAATAACAAAAAAGTTAAAGTTATTGCCGTTTCAGGTGGTAAAGGTGGCGTAGGTAAAACTAACGTAACACTGAACATGGCAGTCGCACTCGCAGCCCAAGGCAAGCGAGTAATGGTTTTAGATGCCGATCTTGGATTGGCAAATGTCGATGTTTTACTCGGCTTACGCGTACATAAAAATATCTCTCATGTGATATCGGGAGAATGTACATTAGATGATATTTTGATTGAAGGGCCAAATGGTATTTTGATCGCACCTGCGACATCTGGTACACGGTCGATGGTTGAGCTATCGATGCAAGAGCATGCTGGTTTAATCCGTGCTTTTGGCGAGCTCAAGACACCGATTGATGTGTTATTAGTCGATACAGCTGCGGGTATCTCGGACATGGTATTAAGTTTTTGCCGTGCTTCACAAGATATCTTAATGGTGGTGTGTGATGAACCTACATCGATTACGGATGCGTACGCGCTCATTAAATTGTTATCTAAAGAACACGGTGTTCATCGTTTTAAAATTGTCGCCAATATGGTGCGCAGTTTACGTGAAGGCCAAGAATTATTTACTAAGTTGACACGTGTTACCGACCGATTTTTAGACGCAACATTAGAACTTGTTGCTTGTATTCCGTTTGATAACAGTGTTCGTCAAGCTGTGCGTAAACAAAAAGTGGTTGTTGAGGCGTTTCCAAAAGCACCCGCAGCACTTGCGTTTAGAGCATTGGCAAGTAAAGCTGCTACGTGGCCAGTTCCGAATAAAGTCGGTGGTCATTTAGAGTTTTTCATTGAGAACCTGTTTGAAAACAAAGCCAGGGTAGAAGATTGAAGTGAATAAGGCATCCCCTTACACTAGCATCCAGTCGCAACAGAATCAGGCGGTTGAGCAATTCGCTTTCTTAGTAAAACGGATTGCCCATCACTTGTTACTTCGTTTGCCGCCGAGTGTTCAGTTAGATGATTTAATCCAGTCAGGAATGATTGGATTACTGGATGCTGCGCGCAACTTTGATGGCTCTAAAGGTGCTAGTTTTGAAACGTACGCGGGTATCCGTATTCGTGGCTCAATGATAGATGAAATGAGACGTGGAGATTGGGTACCTCGATCTGTGCATAAAAATGGTCGTGATATTGCGTCGGCTATTGACCGGATTGAGAAGCAAACGGGAACGGATGCGAAAGATACCGATGTTGCTGTAGAATTAGGCATTAGCCTGACTGACTATCATAGTATGTTGATGGATGTTAACAGTGGGCATATATTGGCGGTCGAGGACCTGACTGCAAATAATGAAGACGCTTATTCGGCTTATGAAGGTAAATCAAGTAGCCCTTGTTCTGACTTTTCTGACCAGCGTTTTCAACAAGCACTAGCGAATTGCATTAAAACATTACCAGAAAGAGAAAGCTTAGTTTTATCGCTTTATTACGATGAAGAGTTAAACCTAAGAGAGATCGGGGAAGTGCTTAGTGTCAGTGAATCTAGAGTGAGTCAAATTCACAGTCAAGCAATGCATCGTGTAAAAGCGCGGATGCACGCTTGGTTGGATGATTAAGTTTAATTGGTACTGTTTATTTAGTATCTAAGTATTGAAGTAAGATATTTATGGGAGTCAGGGCCTGTATATATTGTAATTACTTATTTTGGAGAGCAACTTGAAAAAGCAAATTAAAATTCTTATTGTCGACGATTTTTCTACGATGAGACGTATCATTAAGAACTTATTACGTGATCTTGGTTTTAATAATACCTATGAAGCTGATGATGGTAATACAGCCTTACCTATGCTGAAAAATGGCGATTATGACTTTGTTGTTACCGACTGGAATATGCCAGGTATGCAAGGTATTGATCTACTTAAAGAGATCCGTAAAGATCAAGCGCTTTGCCATATCCCAGTGTTAATGGTTACAGCAGAAGCGAAACGTGAGCAGATTATCGAAGCTGCACAGTCAGGTGTGAACGGTTACATTATTAAACCATTTACAGCAGCGACGTTAAAAGAAAAACTAGAGAAGATTTTCGAACGAATTCAATAAGCAAGGATGCGCATGACTGAACCACAAAAATCATTGATTTCATTAGAAAAGGCTAAAGAACTGGTTGCACTGTTAGAGTGTGACCAAATAGAAAAGGCCAATGACATCATTATTGAAATTCAAAATGAAAGTTCAGATGCACTATTTGAAAAAGTAGGTGTATTAACTCGCCAATTGCACGATTCATTAGAAGACTTCCAATTAGATACACGTATTGAAAGTTTAGCTAATGATGAATTCCCGGATGCGAGAGAGCGTTTAAATTACGTTATCGAGATGACGGATAAAGCAGCAAACCGCACGATGGATGCAGTAGAAGCATGCTTACCGATTGCGGATAGTTTCAATGACCGTATCCAACAAGTGATGCCAAATTGGAAGAGCTTGATGAGTCGTGATTTGCAACTTGGTCAATTTAAAGAACTTTGTAAATTATTAGATGATTTCCTTCAAGTTTCAGTCTCTGATGCCGATAGTTTAAGACAGTACTTAACTGAAATTCTAATGGCACAAGATTTCCAAGACTTAACCGGTCAAATGATCCGTCGTGTGATTAACCTAGTGCAAGAAGTTGAAGTTAAATTAGTTGAAATGTTGACGATGTTTGGTGAAGCTGCAAAACCGCTAAACAAATCAGTAGAACAATCTAAAGAAGTAAGTGGCATTGAGGCCGAAGGACCTATCATGAACGCGAGTGAACGTGTTGATGTGGTAGACGGCCAAAATGATGTTGATGATTTATTGTCAAGTTTAGGATTTTAAGGGAGATATTGATGAGCTTTGATGTTGATGAAGATATTCTACAGGACTTCCTGATAGAAGCATCTGAAATTCTGGAGCTACTCTCTGAGCAACTCGTTGATTTAGAAAAAAGCCCAGAAGACTCAGAATTGCTGAATGCAATCTTTAGGGGTTTCCATACAGTTAAAGGTGGCGCTGGATTCTTAGCATTATCGGAACTAGTTGATATATGCCATGGTGCAGAGAACGTATTCGATAGCCTACGTAATGGCCTTCGAGCGGTAACACCTGAATTAATGGATGTGATTCTTAAATCATTGGATTGTGTAAACGAAATGTTTGTATTAATTCAACAGAGAGAACCTCTTATTGCAGCTGACCCTGCATTAATTAATCAACTCAATGTGCTTACTCAACCCGAATCGGCACCAACAGCTGTTATTGAACCTATGGTCCAGGCGCCTGTTGTTGCACAAGTTTCGACACCCGTCACTTCCGTTGCGAGTAGCAATGATATTGATGGTATGTCGGAACTTGAATTTGAACAATTACTTGATGAATTACATGGTCAAGGTGGTGCGCCGAGCGCTGTAAATGTACAAGCAAGTAAACCTACTCCTGCTGTGGCGCCTATTAGTTCAAATTCAGACTTTACTGATGATGAATTTGAAAAACTACTTGATGACTTACATGGTGTCGGTCAGCATAGTATTGCAACGCCAACGCCAACGCCAACGCCAACGCCAACGCCAACGCCAACGCCAACAGTAGCAAAAACTGGCACTGCAGACATCAATGACGATGATTTCGAAAACCTACTTGATGAGCTCTACGGTAAAGGTAATGCACCAAGTGCGGCTGGTATGGTTAAAAATGTGGTTAGCGCTACAGATACAGCTATTGTTGCACCTCAAGTTACACCGGTAGTAGAAACTGCAGTTGCAACGCCAGCAGCACCAGCTAAAACGGTTGTTGCTAAAGTCGCTGAGCCTGCTACGAAGGGCGATAAAAAAGCCAAGCCACAAGCCGACTCAACCGTACGTGTTGATACTCGAACGCTTGATGAAATCATGAACATGGTGGGTGAGTTAGTACTTGTACGAAACCGTTTAGTGAGCTTAGGTATTTCATCGAATGATGAAGACATGACAAAAGCCGTGTCTAATCTGGATGTCGTTACTGCCGATTTACAAGGCGCAGTAATGAAAACTCGAATGCAACCAATCAAAAAAGTGTTTGGTCGTTTCCCGCGTGTTGTACGTGATTTAGCGCGTACTCTAGCGAAAGATATTAATCTTGAATTGATTGGTGAAGAAACCGATTTAGATAAGAATTTAGTGGAAGCACTTGCGGATCCCTTGGTTCACTTAGTGAGAAATTCGGTTGATCACGGTATTGAAATGCCGGACGTACGTGAGAAAAATGGTAAGTCTCGACAAGGTAATATTACCTTGTCAGCCTCACAAGAAGGCGACCATATTAGTTTGAAAATCGTTGATGATGGCGCCGGTATGGATGCTGAACGATTAAAACAAATAGCGATTGACCGTGGCGTGCTTGACGCTGATTCAGCTGCTCGAATTTCGGATAATGAAGCGTACAACCTTATTTTTGCACCGGGTTTCTCAACCAAAGATCAGATCTCTGATATCTCTGGTCGTGGTGTTGGGATGGATGTTGTTAAGACCGGTATTAGCAAGCTTAATGGTACGATTTCGATTGATTCAAACTTGGGTACAGGTACGACAATCTTCATTAAGGTGCCGCTAACACTGGCTATTTTACCTACCTTGATGGTTGAAGTCGGCAAGCAGATCTTTGCGTTACCATTAACGAGTGTGAATGAAATATTCCATCTTGATTTAAATAAAACCCACGTTGTTGATAACCAATTGACGATAATTGTGAGAGAAAAAGCGATACCGCTATTCTATCTACATGATTGGTTAACAAAAATGGATCCACAAGCGGGTGCGCGTAATGAGCGTGGATTAGGACATGTTGTCATTGTACAATTAGGTCTGAAACAAGTTGGCTTTGTCGTTGATAGCTTAATTGGTCAAGAAGAAGTTGTTATTAAAGCATTAGATAACTTATTACAAGGTACACCTGGAATGGCAGGTGCAACAATAACCAGTGATGGTGGTATCGCGCTGATTTTAGATATTCCAAGTCTCTTAAATCATTACGCGAAACGTTAATTTGTTGATGCAGGGGAACCCCTGTGTGCTTTTACATTGATGTAGACATATTGAAGTAGATAGATTAGATGAAAATAAAGGTTTTAGTCGTTGATGACTCTAGTTTTTTCAGACGTAGAGTAAGTGAAATCATTAATGCAGATCCAGAAATGGAAGTTATTGATACTGCTATAAATGGCGAAGAGGCTATTACTAAAGCAAAATCGCTACGTCCGGATGTGATCACCATGGATATTGAAATGCCAGTACTTGATGGTATTTCTGCTGTAAAAGTGATCATGAAAGAGAATCCGACACCGATCTTAATGTTTTCGTCATTGACGCATCAAGGTGCAAAGTCAACACTTGAAGCGTTAGAGGCGGGAGCCGCTAACTTTTTGCCGAAAAAATTTGAAGATATTGCTAAAGATAAAGCAGAAGCGGTTAAATTATTACAACAAAATATTAAAGAAATTAGTAAGCGACGTAGTGTATTAAGAACACCACGCAGCATGAATACGACGTCTACAACGACGAATGCCGCGCTAATAAGAAATACAGCTCCGACGGTTTCGTCAACGCGCAATAACACGATTGACAATAGTACTGCTAACAAGTCGGTTATCACTCAAAGCGCCGCAAATTATAGCGCGACAGATAATCGTATTAATAAGCCTGCTATTACACGACATAGTTCGGATACGAATCGGTTGACTCCGTTAGACTCTCGCCATTCGCATCATGCTGATAATAGCTTGTCTGAAGCACGAGTATTACCAACAGCAAGCCGTTTGGTCAAACGTGCATCAGGTAAAAAATACGCCTTGTTGGCAATCGGCTCTTCGACTGGTGGCCCTGTTGCACTACAAAACGTACTCACGCCTTTACGTCAGGACTTCCCGCTCCCTATTTTGCTTATACAACATATGCCAGCTACATTTACTTCGGCATTTGCAGCGCGATTAAATACCTTATGCCAAATTACGGTAAAAGAAGCGCAGCACGGTGATCGTTTACAGCCTGGAGTGGCTTATTTAGCACCCGGTGGTAAGCAAGTATTAGTTGAAAATAAAGCCGGTGGTTTAACGTTAAAAGTGATGGAAAGCCCAGAAGGTATTAATTATAAACCGAGTGTCGACATTACTTTTGGCTCTGCAGCTAAGTCATATCGCGATAAAGTGTTAGCGATAGTATTAACTGGTATGGGCGCAGATGGTAGAGAAGGCGCTAAATTACTGAAGCAGCATGGCAGTACAATATGGGCGCAAGATGCGCAATCTTGCGTTGTATACGGTATGCCGCAAGCAATTGTGAATGCCGGATTAGCCGATGAGCAAATTAATCTGTTACAAATCGCAGAGCGCATTAATATTGAAGTCGGTTGTCGATAAAGACACGCAGAGAAGGTAGGGTAAAGTTGAACGTTTGGACTGTTGCTAATCAAAAAGGTGGGGTTGGGAAAACAACCACTGCAATTACACTGGCGGGTTTACTGGCAGAGCAAGGACAGCGCGTATTATTAATCGATACGGATCCTCACGCATCATTAACCAGCTATCTCAATTATGACAGTGATGACTTAACCGTTGGCTTGTTTGATCTTTTTGTTGCGCCGGCGCTTGATGCTGAATTGGTACATAACGCGACGATAGAAACGCCTTACAACGGTATTAATTTATTACCTGCGACTATGGCGTTGGCGACGTTAGATAGAACCCTAGGTCACCGTGATGGTATGGGGTTAATTCTTAAAAACATCATCAGTTTAGTCGTCGATGATTATGACTTTGTCCTGATTGATTGTCCTCCCGTATTAGGCGTGATGATGGTCAATGCATTGGCAAGCAGTGATCGTATCCTGGTGCCTGTACAAACCGAATTCTTAGCCTTAAAAGGCTTAGACCGTATGGTTAAAACCTTTGAAATCATGCAGCGTAGTTGCGCAAATAAATTTCAGTATACGGTGATCCCAACGATGTTTGACCGTCGTACTAAGGCGTCTTTGGTATCGTTACAGACATTGCAAGAAAACTACAGTCAACATGTTTGGCGTGCAGTGATCCCTGTCGATACCCAATTTAGAAATGCCAGTTTAAAACATATGCCGCCTTCGATGTATTCACGTAGCAGCCGCGGTGTTGCTGCTTATGGCGCATTACTACAAGATTTGCTGGCAAACGCGAAACAACAGGAACGACTGTATGGATAAGAAGCAAATACATTCTGCGTTAGATGATTATTTTGCATCTATGTTATCTGTGCCTGTAGTGGAAGACACACCAAAGATAAGTCTTGATACAAAGCATGTAGAGACTGTGTTCGTTGATAACACCACTGACGTTGATACGCCCTTACAGCACCAATTGCAGCCGGTGTTGAATGACGTGGCTGTTGCAGCCATTACTGAGTTTAAGATACCTGAACCCGATGGTTCTGGTAGTATAAGCGATTTAGATCAGTTGTTAGGCTCTGTGGTTGATATCGATTTAGCGGATATGGATTTAACCGTGCTAGATCATCAGAATAGTAGTCTAGACTCTTACTCGATTATTGATACGACTGTGCCTGCAGATATTGCGGTTGATATTGTGACTAATATTGACAGTGCGGTTGATATCTCGGCTGATAATTTGACTGATAGTTTGGTTGAAAGCGATACCGTTGAAGATAGCGCCGTTACTGATACCAGTATCTGCCTGACTGAAGATAAGTCGAATTTTGATGTGCAAGCAGAGGCGGTATTAGAGGCTAACGAAGAGCCCAAGCTAGAATGGCAAAATATTGAATTAGAAGAACGTTTTCAAGCACTGTTTTTTGAGGTCGCAGGGGTTACCTTTGCGGTACCACTAACAGAACTTGGCGGCATTCATCAAGCCGACACGGTGAACAGTTTATTTGGTAAACCGGATTGGTATTTAGGCATCATGCAACACCGAAAGCAAAAATTGAGTGTTGTTGATACGGCTCAATGGGTTATGCCTGAACAAAATATGGGTGAGATAGATTATAAATATCAAATCCAACTTAGCGAATCAAATTGGGTACTCGGCTGTGAAAAGCTGCACGGTACTGAAACTTTAAATACTATGGACATTAAATGGCGAAGTACACCTGGTAGTCGACCTTGGTTAGCTGGCATGGTTAAGTCACGTATGTGCGTATTATTACACGTAACCGAAATGATTAAATTGCTGGATAATGGCATCAATATTCATGGGCAATAGTAGAAGGAAATAAAACATGAGTCAGTCTCGAAACCTAGTGGAAAATGTAGCTGAAGATGAAGTACTGCAATGGGTTACATTCAAGTTAGAGAATGAAATCTACGGTGTTAACGTAATGCAAGTTCAAGAAGTATTACGTTATACAGAAATTGCCCCTGTACCGGGTGCGCCACACTACGTGATTGGTATCATTAACTTGCGCGGTAATGTCGTGACTGTGATTGATACACGTGTACGTTTTGGTTTAATGCCATCAGAAGTGAGTGAGAATTCACGTATCGTTATCATCGAAGCTGAAAAGCAAGTGATCGGTATTTTAGTTGATGGTGTTGCGGAAGTGGTATACCTACGTTCTTCAGAAATCGATATGGCACCTAATGTCGGCACTGATGAAAGCGCTAAGTTTATCCAAGGTGTATCAAACCGTGAAGGTGAATTACTTATTCTTGTTGATTTAAATAAGTTTTTAAGTGACGATGAATGGGAGGAATTAAGCGGTTTGTAAGCTTAATCACTCTTTCTACCTAGAAAAGCACTGTAATGATTGTTACAGTGCTTTTTTTAATTGCTATTTTATTGAAGGATCCAATATGCTTGCTTTGATTTTGTCTGGTGCTGCCCTCACTATCGCTATTGCTGCGGTGATTGGTTGCGCGGTATTATTGCGTAAGTTAACTAAATTACAGGCAACGCATAGTTTATTACTCAAAGATTTATCTAAATCAAGAGACTCTCTGCAAAAACGACTAATTGAATTGAGTACATCGAATATTAATCTTGGCGGGGCAATTAAAGGTGTCGCATCAGAACTACAGCAAACTAAATTTCAACAAGATGAAATGAAAGAAGAGATGACGACGCAAGATCAGCAAGATCCAGATAGCCGCTTTTATACACGTGCTGTGAAACTCGTTGAACTCGGTGCCACGTTAGAAGAAATCATGCGTGAGTGCGAACTACCACGTGCAGAAGCCGAACTACTACTTAATTTCCACAAGAAATAACATTTAATCCTAATAATTGACCGCTTAATTGATGTTGCTTAATTATGCTTAAAGCCGGAATATGTTAATATTCTTGCAGATTGGTGCTGGAAGTATAAAAAATATGTTAGAAGTCGTTAATTTAAGCTGCATACGCGAAGATACCGTGTTATTTTCTGATCTTAGTTTCACTGTATCTAGTGGTGAAATCATCCAAATTGAAGGTCCCAACGGCGTCGGTAAAACGAGCTTGTTACGTTTATTAGCGGGACTCTCTTCACCTGCAGATGGTCATATTCTTTGGCATAAAACCGATACTTTAGACGATCGTGAAAGCTATCATCAAGATTTACTCTACCTGGGTCACTCACCTGGGGTAAAAGCAGAGTTGACGGCTTTCGAAAACTTATTTTTCTATCATGCAATGCACGCTCCTGTCGCGAAAGATAAAATTTGGGCTGCGCTTGCACAAGTCGGCCTCGCTGGTTACGAAGACCAACTTGCTTGCCATCTTTCTGCTGGCCAGCAACGTCGTATTGCTTTAGCGCGCTTGTGGTTATCTGAACAGAAACTATGGATTTTAGATGAACCGTTTACCGCGATTGATAAAAATGGTGTGAAAGTATTAGAGGATTTATTCCTAGCACATGCTGATAATGGTGGCAGCGTTATATTAACGACGCATCAAGATCTACAGTTCTCGGAAGGGCGCCTACGTAAGATCACCTTAACCCGTCAACACTTAACTGAGTATTAATATGTTTGCTGTTTTTATGCAGGTGATTAAACGAGAACTCATAACCGCTTTTCGCCGTAAATCAGATATTTTAAACCCTTTGTGGTTTTTTATTATCGTCATCACGCTTTTTCCATTAGGCATTGGGCCTGAGCCAAATCTGTTATTACGCATTGCGCCAGGGGTTATTTGGGTTGCGGCATTATTATCGGCGCTATTATCGATGGAACGATTGTTCCGCGATGATTTCCTTGATGGTTCATTAGAGCAACTGATGTTGACAACGACGCCGTTGGGCGTAATTGTCACCGCGAAAGTCGTGGCGCATTGGCTACTGACTGGCTTACCCATTTTGCTTGTATCACCTTTATTAGCGGTGTTTTTATCATTAGATACCAATACTTTTATGGCGACATTTATTACTCTGTTACTGGGTACGCCAGTACTTAGTTTTGTCGGCGCTATTGGTGTGGCGCTAACAGTCGGTTTACGTAAAGGTGGCGTATTATTGAGTTTATTAATTTTACCGCTATTTATTCCCGTGTTGATTTTTGCAACGAGTGCGATTGATGCAGCAAGCTTTGGTGTGCCGTATGTAGGCCCTGTCGCTATACTTGGTGCTATGTTAGTTGCATCGGTTACTTTATCACCGTTCGCTATCGCAGCATCATTGCGAGTTAGCTTGAGTTAAATTGTTAGTTAAAGCTTTTAATTAAAGAAAAGTAAAGTTAGTTTCAATCACTGTTTAGGTTCATATAATTGAGCCGTTATTAATGTAGAGAGTTTACTATGTGGAAATGGCTGCATCCTTATGCAAAACCAGAAAAAAGTTATAACCTAGCCGGTAAAATGCTGCCTTGGTTTGCAATTTTTAGTGCTATCTCACTCACAATCGGCACGGTTTGGGGTTTTGTATTCGCGCCCGCTGATTATCAACAAGGCGATAGTTTCCGAATCATCTACTTGCATGTACCTGCGGCTTCACTCTCTATGGGTGCTTATTTAAGCATGGCTATTGCTGCCTTCATTGGTTTGGTTTGGCAGCTGAAAATGGCTGATATGGCGGTTGCTGCAATTGCTCCTATTGGTGCTGTCTTTACTGCTATTGCATTATTTACGGGTGCTGTATGGGGTAAACCTATGTGGGGCGCTTGGTGGGTATGGGATGCACGTTTAACCTCTGAACTTATCT
This sequence comes from Moritella marina ATCC 15381, assembly GCF_008931805.1. Classification (GTDB taxonomy): domain Bacteria; phylum Pseudomonadota; class Gammaproteobacteria; order Enterobacterales; family Moritellaceae; genus Moritella; species Moritella marina. Next base: position 413,030 of record NZ_CP044399.1, read on the forward strand.
TATTATTTTTATATCTTGGTGTGATTGCTATATATGGCGCGTTTAGCGACAAACTGCTTGCTGGCCGTGCTGCTGGTATTCTTGCGCTAGTTGGTGTGATTAACTTACCAATTATTCATTACTCTGTTGAGTGGTGGAATACATTACATCAAAAAGCCACGATTAGTAAATTCGATAAACCGTCAATGGATACCGATATGCTGTGGCCTTTACTGATCAATTTATTAGGCTTTGGTTTACTGTTTGGTACCTTGACCTTGATGCGTTTTAGAAATGAATTAATTACCCGTGAGTCGCACAGACCTTGGGTGAAAAAATTATTTATCGAGGACAAGTAACATGCAATTTGATAGCTTTTCAGCTTTTTTAGCAATGGGTGGTTATGGTTTTTATGTCTGGCTAGCAGTTGCTTTCAGCCTGCTAACATTAGGCTCATTAACGATTACTACAATTATCAAACGTCGCCAAATCATTCATGAAATTAAAAATAAGCATCAGCGTATTCAACGTATGCGTGCTGCTGAAAAAATGGAGAATACGCTGTGAATCCCAGACGTAAAAAACGCTTATTGGTAGCGTTGGTTATTATTATTGGCTTAGGTAGCATGACTGGCCTTGTGCTTTATGCTTTAAAACAGAATATTGATTTATTCTATACGCCGACCCAACTTGTTGAAGGCCTAGGTGAAGATAAAGTTAAACCTGAGGTTGGCCAACGCTTACGTATTGGCGGCTTAGTGATGCCGGGTACTGTCAAGCGTAATATGGATGACCTTAAGGTTAGTTTCGTGCTAAGCGATGATAAAGGCGGTTTAGTGACGTTAGAATACGAAGGTATCTTGCCAGATTTATTCCGTGAAGGGCAAGGTATTGTGGCGCAGGGCGTATTAAAGTCAGCTAATGTGATTACTGCATCTGAAGTACTTGCGAAACATGATGAAGAATATATGCCACCCGAAGTTGCTGAAGCAATTAAAGGGATTAAGCATATGAAACCAGAATACGGAAACGAAACCAAATAAGGTAGTTTACAATGATCCCTGAGATTGGACATTTTAGTTTAATTGTCGCAACGGCTCTGTCGTTCTTGTTGGCAATTTATCCACTGATAGGCGCGAAGATTAATCATCCAGGTATGATTAATAGCGCTAAACCATTAGCCATCATGCAATTCTTATTAATGACTTTGTCATTTATTGTATTGTCTTATGCATTTGCGACGGATGATTTTTCTGTCGGTTATGTCGCGACGAATTCGAATTCATTACTGCCACTGCGATATAAAATATCGGCTGTATGGGGTGGTCATGAAGGCTCACTCTTATTGTGGTCTTTAACCCTCGCTATTTGGACTGCTGCTGTGGCACTGTTCAGCCGTGGTATACCGAAGGTTGCGCTTGCGCGCGTGCTGGCGGTGATGGGGATGATTGCGATTGGTTTTAACTTGTTTATCTTGTTAACGTCAAATCCGTTTGATCGTACCTTACCTTATTTACCACTTGACGGTAATGACTTAAATCCGCTGTTACAAGATATTGGTTTGATTTTCCATCCGCCAATGCTGTATATGGGTTATGTTGGTTTCTCTGTCGCGTTTGCTTTTGCAATTGCAGCATTAATGGCTGGTCGTCTTGACTCTGCATGGGCACGTTGGTCGCGTCCTTGGACACTTATTGCTTGGGTATTCCTCACCGCAGGTATCGCATTGGGTAGTTGGTGGGCTTATTATGAACTTGGCTGGGGTGGTTGGTGGTTCTGGGATCCTGTAGAAAATTCATCATTTATGCCTTGGCTTGCCGGCACAGCGTTAATTCACTCGTTAGCAGTGAGTGAGAAACGTGGTGTATTCAAATCATGGACTGTGCTGCTTTCTATTTCAGCGTTTAGCTTAAGTTTATTAGGTACTTTCTTAGTACGTTCTGGCGTACTGGTATCTGTGCATGCGTTCGCTTCAGATCCTGCACGTGGTTTGTTTATTTTAGCCTTTTTAATCGCAGTTGTTGGTGGTTCATTACTGCTTTACGCTGTAAAAGGTTCAGAGATTAAGAGTCGTGGTAAATACGGCCTGTTTTCTCGCGAAACATTCTTGCTAATGAATAATGTATTGTTAATTGCAGCATTACTTGTTGTATTGATTGGTACCTTGTTACCGCTAGTACATAAAGAATTAGGTATGGGCTCGATTTCAATCGGTGTACCATTCTTTAATAATATCTTCTTCTACATCATCATTCCGTTTGCTATTGCTTTGGGCGTTGCACCGTTATTACGTTGGAAGAAACAAGAAGCTGATTTACGTCCGTTGTTTATTCAGTTAGCGGTTATTGCTGTAGCGAGTATCGCATTAGCGGTGGCACTACCTGCCATTTTTGCGGATAAGATTAAAATTGTTGCAGTCGTTGGTTTTGCATTAGCATTCTGGGTGATTATCACCAGCATGTTAGAAGTGTATATTCGTGCAACACATCGTCATAGCTTTGCTACAGGTGTCATCAAATTAGGTCGTAGTCATTGGGCTATGGTGCTTGGTCACATTGGTTTAGCAATGATGCTGATTGGTATTTCTGCAACCCAGAATTACAAAATCGAAAAAGATTTACGTATGCTACCGGGCGATGAAGTTGTCTTCGCTGATTACTTATTCGAATTCGAACGCATTGGTGAAGCTAATGGCTCGAACTACGAAGGTTATAAAGCGGTATTTAATATCAGTAAAGACGGTAAGTTTGAAACTGTCATGAAGGCTGAAAAACGTAGCTACTTTGCACAACGTAGTATGCCTATGACTGAAGCTGCGATTGACTGGGGTGTAACCCGTGATCTTTACATTGCACTTGGCGAGCAACTTGCTGATGACTCGTGGGCAATTCGTATTTATTACGAACCCTTTATTCGTTTTATCTGGTGGGGTGGCTTAGTCATGTCGATTGGTGGTTTATTAGCTGTATCTGATCGCCGTTATCGTTTTGTGAATAAAGGTGCTGCGAAAGCGCAATAATTAGGATAAGCATAATGACTATGGATGTGAAAAAAAAGAAACAGCTTATGACACGACTAATACCTTTAATTGTATTTTTATGTGTGTCTATTTTCCTTTACATCGGCTTATTTCGTGACGCTACCGTGTTGGAGTCGACCTTTATCGGTCGACCAGTACCTGAGTTTGCATTAAACGATTTAGTTGAACCTGAACTACAACATGATAAAAGTGTGTTATCAGGTAAGCCTATGTTGTTAAATGTCTGGGCTACGTGGTGCCCAACATGTTACGCCGAGCATAAATACTTAAATGAACTTGCTGAAGACGGTGTTTATATTGTTGGCATGAACTATAAAGACGAACGTAAAAAAGCATTGCGATGGCTAGAAGAATTAGATAATCCATATAAGATCAGTCTTTATGATCCCGATGGTATGCTAGGGCTTGATCTCGGCGTTTACGGTGCCCCTGAAACTTTCTTCATCGACAGCAAAGGCATTATTCAATACAAGCACGTGGGTGACATTAATCCGCGTAATTGGAATAGTGAATTAAAAGCTGTTTATGAGCAGCTTAAATAAGGACTTAACATGAAAAAATTATTCGTATTAATGACTTTTATGCTGAGTTTCAATGTCGCAGCTGTTATTGATGTTTATGACTTTGAGAACGCTGAGCAAGAGGCTTTGTTTAGGACATTAACGGCAGAACTACGTTGCCCTAAATGTCAAAATAATAATCTTGCGGATTCAAATGCGTCTCTGGCAAAAGATATGCGTACAAAAACATATCATATGGTTGTTGAAGGTAAAACAGAAGACCAAATTGTGACATATTGGATTGATCGATTTGGTAACTTCGTACTTTATAAGCCGCCAGTAACCTTAGGCACTGCCATTTTATGGGTTGGCCCTGGTTTGTTTGTATTATTTGGTGGTCTTATCATTGTTCGTAACAGTCGTCGTAAGGTCAGTGTTACCGCTGATGATCGTGATGAAGCGTTATCGAGTGCGGAAAAAGCCCGTTTGGCCAAAATTTTAAAGGATAGCGAGAAATAGCATGTTGTTATTTTGGATAGTAAGTATTGTATTGGTTATTGCTGCCGCGCTGGCATTTGTTATTCCGGTTTCGGGCGATAACAAGTTAACAGGCGCGACACGAGACCAGTTAAACAAAGACCTGTATAAAAGTCGTATCAGTGAATTAGCTGACGATGAAGATCAAGGTTTGTTAGACAAAAGTACTGAGTTTATTGATGAAATGCAACGTGGTCTATTAGATGACGTTGTTGACGAGAAAGTGGAAAAAGTGAGTACTGCGAACTCGACATTCATCTGGCTTGCGGGTGTTGTATTCTTAGTTATTTTCTCTGTGTCTGTTTACCTGACGTTGGGTGCTCGTGATCAAGTAGCAAACTGGGAAGATGTGTATTCACGTTTACCTGAGCTAACTAATCGTGTAATGAAAGAGGGTGATAAAGTAACAGATCAAGAGATCTCTGACTTTCAACTAGCACTAACGACGAAAATGATAGCTGAACCGGATAATGAATTTGGTTGGCTATTACTGGGCCGCTTAAACGTTGCTTTAGGCGACTCAAATGCAGCGTTCATTGCGATGGATCGTGCTTATAAACTGGCGCCGATGAATACATCAATCGTGACGGGTTATGCACAAGCGTTAATGTTGAGTGATGATCCTGAGAAAAATAATCTTGCACGCAAGATATTGATGGACCTAAAACAAGAAAAACCAGGTGATATTGAAGTACTTTCTACGTCTGCATTTATGGCGTTAGAAAATCAAGATTACCTTGGTGCAATTGAGCAATGGCAACGTATGTTACCGTTACTTGCTGGTCAGCCAGATCGTCTGGAAATGATTAAAGGCAGTATTGAATATGCTCGAAAACAGATTGCAGAGAAAAACGGTTCTGCACTGGTTGTCGAGAGTTCGGAATCATCAGTTGATAGTCGTCCTGTTGCAACAAGTACAGAAACGAATACAGCGACAAGTGACGTAGTTGCGGGTAATGAGCAAGTGACGATCACGATTACTGCTGAGCAAGCTGAAATGAAAGGTTACTTGTATGTTTACGTGCAAGCCGCTGCCGGTCCTAAAGCGCCGCTTGCAGTTAAACGTATCATGGACCCGACATTCCCATTAACGATCACACTATCTGATCGTGATGCAATGATGGCGCAAATGAAGATGTCGCAATTCCCATCGATTAAAGTCAGCGCGAAGCTTTCTCAAGATTCAGATGTGACAACGAAAGAAGATGATATCAATTCTAATATTGTGACACTTAATGAAGGCGATTCACGTGTTGTGACGCTTAATTTAAGTCATTAAGTTAATTAGCGTGTTACTGATGTTGTAACACGATATTAGCTCTGATTAATAAGCGCTTGTTAATAAGCTCTGGGGAAATTACTTTATGTAATATCCCCAGAGCTTTTTTTGTTGCTATTATCGCGAAAATACCTATGATACGCGCTCTATTACTTCGATTATTAAATGCGGGTTGACTATGTATAAATTAAATCTTGATCTTGATGACTTCATGCAAAATTATTGGCAGAAAAAACCACTGTTGATTAAAGCGGGATTCAAGGATTTTGTTGATCCAATTAGCCCGGATGAAATTGCTGGTTTAGCAATGGAAGAAGAAATTACTTCGCGCATGGTATGGCGTGAAGAAGACAAATGGCAGGCTGCATGTGGCCCTTTCACTGAGTTTGAACGTATGGAACAAGACGGTTCAGCTATCTTAGTACAAGCGATCAACCATTGGCACGAACCTTCGGCTGAATTAGCTAATACCTTTAACTTTATTCCAAGCTGGCGCTTTGATGATTTAATGGTTTCTTATAGCACTGATACAGGTGGCGTAGGCCCGCATGTTGACCGTTATTGTGTATTCATCATTCAAGGCTTAGGCAAGCGCCATTGGCGTGTTGGTGCACAGGATATGAATCCTCAAGAGTTTGCTGCTAACGGCGCTCTGAAGCATTGTGAAGCGTTTGACGCGGTGATTGATACAGTATTAGAACCTGGTGATATTTTATATATCCCACCTTATGCACCGCATGAAGGTTATGCTGTTGGCGAAGCGATTAACTACTCAGTAGGTTTCCGCGCCCAAGATCAAAAAGAATTGTTAAACGACTTTGGTGATTACCTGCTACAACAAAACAAAGAGTTTGTTCGTTATAGCGATCCTAAGTTACAGCCACGTGCTGAACACGGTTCTATCGAAGCAAGTGAAGTGCAAGGTCTAACGGACATCATGACATCATTAATGGCTGATAAAAGCGTTATGCATGATTTCCTTGGCCGTCATTACAGCGAATCTGCACACGAACTCGATTTAGTTGTACCAGAAGGTGGTTACATTGCGGATTACGCTATCGTAGTTGATGAAATCGGTATGGAATCTTATTTACGTAAAGTGAATGGTCTGAAGACATTATACTTCCCTGAAATGCCAACGAGCTGTTTTATTGATGGCGAGCGTTATGACTTTGATGCAAGTATTGCTGCAAGCGTGCAAACCTTATGTAACACGACTGAGCAGTCTGCAAAACAACTTGAAGAATTAATGAAAGATAAAGCATTTGGTCTGCAACTGATTGAATGGGTTAACTTAGGTTACTGGCACTTCGAGTAATGATTAATACGCTGTTAGTGTGAGTTAATAGCACAATAGATAGCACTAAGGCTTGATGGTCTTGGTGCTTTTTTTTGTCTGTAATTTCGTCGATCTACACTGAAGCTTTAGGGTTAAATCTTAATGCAATAGCGGGATTTTGGTGTTTTTCAGGCAAAAAATAACCCCAGCTATTTGCATAACTGGGGTTAGAAGATTAACTAAAAATAATTACTTATTTTTTAGCGTTTTCTTCTTTAACTTTAGCGATAACGCCTTCAGCTACGTTAGCTGGACAAGGGTTGTAGTGTGAGAACTCCATAGAGAACTGACCACGACCAGATGTCATTGTACGTAGTGAACCGATGTAACCAAACATTTCTGAAAGAGGTACGTCAGCTTTAATACGAACACCAGTGTTACCAGCGTCTTGACCAGCGATCATACCACGACGACGGTTAAGGTCACCAATAACGTCACCAACGTGATCGTCTGGCGTGAATACGTCAACTTTCATGATCGGTTCGATTAACTGTGCGCCAGCTTTCGGGATTGATTGACGGAATGCGCCACGACCAGCAAGTTCGAATGCAACAGCTGATGAATCCACTGCGTGGAAGCCACCATCGAATAATTCGATTTCAACGTCTAGTACTGGGAAACCAGCTAGAACACCTGTTTCCATTAAGCTCTTGAAGCCTTTCTCAACAGCAGGGAAGAATTCTTTAGGTACGTTACCACCAACAACAGTTGATGTGAATACGAAACCTGAACCTGGTTCACCTGGCTTGATACGGTAATCGATCTTACCGAATTGACCACTACCACCAGATTGTTTCTTATGCGTGTAGCTATCTTCAATTGCTTGAGTAATAGTTTCACGGTAAGCAACCTGAGGAGCACCAACAACTAGATCAACGCCATATGTACGCTTAAGGATATCAACCTTAATGTCTAGGTGAAGTTCACCCATACCTGAAAGGATTGTTTCGCCTGAATCTTGGTCAGTTTCAACTTTGAACGTTGGATCTTCAGCAACCATTTTACCGATCGCAATACCCATTTTCTCAGTAGAACCTTTATCTTTTGGTGTTACAGAGATAGAGATTACTGGTTCTGGGAATACCATCGCTTCTAGGATGATTGGATCTTTCGGATCACATAAAGTGTGACCAGTTTGAACGTTACCTTTCATACCTACGATTGCAATGATGTCACCAGCTTGAGCGCTAGTTAATTCGTTACGATCATCAGCTTGCATTTCACACATACGACCAACACGCTCAGTTTTACCTGTAGCAGCGTTAAGAATAGTGTCGCCTTTTTTCAAGATACCTGAGTAGATACGGATGAAAGTAAGTGCACCGAAACGGTCATCAGAGATTTTGAATGCTAGCGCTTTGAAAGTTTCTTCAGTTGAAACTAGTGCAAATTTACCAGTTGGTTCGCCTTCTTCATCCGTAAGCGGTTGAGGATCAACGTCAGTTGGGCTAGGTAGGTAATCTACTACAGCGTCAAGAATTAGTTGCATACCTTTGTTCTTGAATGCTGAACCACAGTAAGTTGGGAAGAAGTCCATTGTACGTGTACCTTTACGGATACAACGTTTGATTTCTTCAATAGAAGGTTCAGTACCTTCCATGTAAGCTTCCATTAGGTCATCGTCTTGCTCTACAGCAGTTTCGATTAGCATTTCACGGTATTCTTCTACTTTATCAGCCATGTCCGCAGGAACATCTTCGATTTTGTAGTTTTCTGGAAGACCAGTTTCATCCCAAACGTATGCTTTACGAGTTAGCAGGTCAACAACACCAACGAAATCATCTTCGATACCGATTGGTAGAACCATAACTAGTGGGTTAGCATCTAGAACGTCTTGAGTTTGCTTAACAACACGGTAGAAGTCAGCACCCATACGGTCTAGTTTGTTTACGAAGATGATACGTGCAACTTCTGAGTCATTCGCATAACGCCAGTTAGTTTCTGATTGTGGTTCAACACCACCAGAACCACAAAATACACCGATACCACCGTCAAGTACTTTAAGTGAACGGTAAACTTCAACTGTGAAATCAACGTGTCCAGGAGTATCAATAACGTTAAAACGGTGATTGTCCCAGAAACAAGTTACAGCTGCTGATTGGATAGTAATACCGCGCTCAGCTTCCTGTTCCATGAAATCTGTAGTTGATTCGCCGTCATGTACTTCACCAGTTTTGTGAATTTGACCAGTAAGTTTTAGGATACGTTCAGTTGTTGTTGTTTTACCAGCATCAACGTGAGCGAAGATCCCGATATTTCTGTATTTTGATAAATCAGCCATTATGTTCTCTATAATTTATTTATTTAAAGATTCGCGCGGAGTATATCACGTTTTTTTGAGAACAAAAAAGAGCTAGCTGACTATAAGCTAGCATTTAAGCTGTTTTTTCTCATTTCTATTTAATTAATCTAGATTAAGGCGGTTAAAATCGGATCTTAGGTGTATTTATCGAGGTTTTATTCTAAAAACAGGCGTAATTATAGCCGCGCCTGCTTTTTAATATTCACCTATGTACGGCTAAAGTACGATTAAAATTGTTTTAAAAGGTCTGAATTGTAGTCGTCAACGGAAATTGTTAAATTCTGTGCAGTGATTAGACTGTCTAACTTGGCTATATCTGCCGTTAGGCTTTCCATTGTCAATGTGTTGTTATCTAGATTATATTGCTGTTTCGATGCGGTGTAATAGTAGTGCAGGATAGTGATCGCATCTATATTAGTATTATCGCTGTTTGCTAACGCTGTTTTAATATGATGGAGCTTACGGTAAATCTTGTTATTCGCTTGTTTTAGATCCCAAACATACATGACTTCAATTAAATAAGGGTGGTGACGTACAAGGTTGAATACCACGAGTAAGCTGATGACACCTAAAACCACACCCGCTAAATTGAGCTTAAAGTTATTGCCATCGGCAGCGGCAAAAAAGTGAATTAAAACTTGACCATAAACCAAGGCAAAAAAGATTAAAACGGCAGTTGCAACGACGCTCGCCATGTTTAAGTGTTTACGGTAACGCACTTTGTCTATCTGTTGTAATTTCATTTACTCTTCGCTCTTTAATGATGAGTGAATATACTAACAAATAAGCGCATGAATAATAATGTTAACCACTGATAAAATGATTAAATAAATGTAAATTCATTGGCGATAACTCGAAGGGAATGTGTAATTTGGATTGGTTGATGTAATGATGATAACAGCGTAATAAGTGCATTGCCTTCATGTGTGAAGACAATGCGCTCTGGCACATTTATAGGCAAATGCTGATTTACTATAAACAAACACTTAATTGTATTAACAGCTTAGTGACATTAAGTGCTTGTTATAGAAAGTCCTTACGCGTTACTGTTGCTCTTTGGTGTTGAACTGGCAGGGCGGCGACGGTTGCCTTTATTTGCTGATGGGTTTGCTACTGGAGCTGCTGCACTTCGTTGGCCTGTGTGACGACGATTTTTACTTGCCGGTTTGTGACCACGTGAATTTTCAGCTGAACGTTGACCGTCTTGATGCTCTTTCTTTGGTTTTTTCGCTTTTGGTGGACGGATACCCGGTGTAGTCGGGAATGAATCCATTGGTGCAAAACCGTCAACCACAACACGTTCAAGGTGTTTTTGGGTTAACTGCTCAATTGCAACAAGTTCTTTCATTTCGTCCTGACATACTAATGAGATTGCAGTACCTTCAGCGCCCGCACGACCTGTACGACCAATACGGTGAACATAATCTTCAGGTACGTTTGGTAATTCGAAGTTAACCACTTGTGGTAGTTGTTCGATATCGATACCGCGAGCGGCAATATCAGTTGCAATAAGTGCTCTTACTTCACCCGATTTGAAGTTTGCTAATGCTTTAGTACGTGCACTTTGGCTCTTATTACCGTGAATTGCTGCAGCATTAATACCTTGCTCTTCTAAGTGTTTAGTTAATTTGTTCGCACCGTGCTTAGTTTTGGTAAATACCAATACTTGCTTCCAGTCGTGCTCTTTAATTAAGTGTGTTAATAGTAGTGGTTTTTTCTTTTTATCGACAGGGTGCATCCATTGTTCAACAGATTTAGCTGCTGCGTTACGGGGGGTCACTGAAATTTCAACTGGATCGTTGATTAAACCTTTAGCAAGCTGACGAATATCATCAGAGAAGGTTGCTGAGAAGAGTAAGTTTTGGCGTTTTCTTGGTAATACCGCAAGTACTTTACGAATATCACGCAAGAAACCCATGTCTAACATGCGGTCAGCTTCATCTAATACCAATATTTCTAATTGGTGAAAGCGAATGGCGTTTTGGTTATATAGATCGAGTAAACGGCCCGGTGTCGCAACTAGAATATCAACACCACGACGTAGACGCGCCATTTGTGGGTTAATTTTAACGCCACCAAATACCACTGTTGACGTTAAGTTCAAGTGCTTGCTATATACTTCAACGTTTTCTGCAATCTGTGCTGCAAGTTCACGTGTTGGCGTTAGGATCAACGTACGTGCTTGATTCGCACGTGGGCGTGGGCCTTGGCTTAGTTTTTCTAAAATAGGTAGAGTAAAACCAGCTGTTTTACCTGTCCCTGTTTGTGCCGCAGCCATTACATCCCTACCTGACAGTACAGCTGGAATCGCTTGCGCTTGAATTGCCGATGGTGTGTCGTAGCCTTTTTCTGCTACAGCTTTTAGGATTGGAGCGGATAAACCGAGGTCGGTAAAACTCATATAGTGTCTCTTTATTTATGTGATTGCTATTTATGTGCTATTACTATCTGCAACTATTCAGCGCGTCGAGCATGCGCTAGTGCTAAGTATAACAGCGGTGCTGCAGGGTACATGATAGGTTGATGAAGTGCAAACTAGATAGTTATAGCTAACTTATCTAGTTTTATTAGAAATAACCTTATTGACACTAAATTGGAAGTCTATATAATTAGCCGCAGCTTTAAGGTTAGTTTTATGAATGAATTCCCATTTCGAAGTTTTTAGTACCTCGTCCTGTTTGATCATAAGTAAGTAGTAACACTTCCAGCAACACCCGGCATTTGCCACTTATAATTACAAATAGGATACTATTATGTCTAAAATCATGGGTACAGTAAAATGGTTTAACGAAACTAAAGGTTTCGGTTTCATTCAACAAGAAAACGGTCCTGACGTGTTTGCTCACTTCAGCGCTATCGAAAGTGACGGTTTCCGTACACTTTTAGAAAACCAAAAAGTTGAATTCAACGTTACTGATGGCCAAAAAGGTCCTCAAGCGGAAAACATCGTAGTACTTTAATTCTTTGAATTAGTAGTTACTAAGATTGTTTAACTTAAATGAATTGATGATAAATCGAAACGTTTAAGTATAAAGGGCATGTTCTTCGGAGCTTGCCCTTTTTGTTTTATCTCCTATTCATTAAAGGTATGTGCTGTGAGCCAAACTAATTTCTCTTCTCTAAATTTACGTCCAGAACTTGTTTCTAACCTGGATACTCTCGGTTATACCGAAATGACACCTATCCAAGCGCAAAGCTTACCGAGTATTCTTGAAGGTAAGGATGTGATTGGTCAAGGTAAAACAGGTTCAGGTAAAACAGCTGCCTTTGGTTTAGGTTTACTGCAGCGTTTAAACGTAGAACGTTTCCGTATTCAAACATTAGTGCTTTGCCCTACACGTGAACTTGCTGATCAAGTGGCGAAAGAAATTCGTAAACTTGCACGTGGTATTCACAACATTAAAGTATTAACACTGTGTGGTGGCATGCCATTTGGCCCACAAATTGGTTCATTAGAACATGGCGCACATATCATTGTTGGTACACCTGGTCGCGTATTAGATCACTTAAACAAAGGTACGTTACGATTAGATAATCTAACTACTTTTGTACTTGATGAAGCTGACCGTATGTTAGAAATGGGTTTCCAAGACGCACTAGACGCGATTGTTGAAAAAGCACCAAGCGATCGTCAAACATTGTTATTCAGTGCAACGTTCCCGAAAAAAATTGAAGCCATTGCATCGAAAATAATGGTAAACCCGGAAATGGTTGAAGTGGCATCGACACATGATGATAGCTCTATCAAACAGCATTTCTATAAAGTGAAAAACTTTGGTGAGCGTTTAGATACAGTGCGTGGCTTATTACTACAGCGCAAACCTGAATCAACGGTTATCTTTTGTAATACTAAGAAAGACGTACAAGATGTTGCTGATGAATTAGGCCACTTTGGCTTTAGCATTATTGCATTGCATGGTGACTTAGAGCAACGTGATCGCGACCAAGCGTTAGTGCGTTTTGCAACGAAGAGTGTTTCTATTCTTGTAGCTACTGACGTTGCGTCTCGTGGTCTGGATATTGATTCGTTAGATGCGGTAATTAATTTCAACGTTGCACACGACAGTGAAGTACATGTTCATCGTATTGGCCGTACAGGCCGTGCTGGCAGCAAAGGTTTTGCTTGTACTTTATTTGATGACAAAGAAGGTTATCAGGTTGCACAGCTAGAAGATCGTTTTGGTATGATCACGCCTGAAGCATTACCACCTGCAAGTGTGCTAAATGAATCACCGATGATGCCGCCGATGGAATGTATCCGTATTGATGGTGGTAAAAAGCAAAAAGTACGTGCTGGTGATATTCTTGGTGCATTAACAGGTAAAGACGGTATTGATGGTAAGCTAGTGGGCAAAATCCAACTGTTTGACAACTGTGCTTATGTTGCTGTTGAGACTAAAGTAGCGAAAGCGGCTGTGCAGAAGATTGGTAAAGGTAAATTGAAAGGCCGTACATTCCGCGCTTGGATTGTACGTTCATTTAACGATTAATCGTTAAATGCATCTGTCAGTAGCGATCGAAGAGACTCGTTACTGACAGATATTATCTTCATAACTTATTATCGCGGTTATACAGCTCTACGAATGAGCGACCGTAAGATGCTACAACTTTTGTTAGCATAGTTGTGATGAAGTTGGTGATGAAGTTGGTGATCAATTTAGTTGTCATAATACTTACCTTTCTAATTAGTTTAATTAAGCACTTTTTATTTATATAAGTACGATAAGAAAGAGGCAATCTAATTTAATCATCTCTAACCCTCGGTTTTAACTGCATTATAGCTATTATTATTTATCTTTATAGCGAAATAAATTCGTCATCAGGATTAGAAAAGCTAATGTATTATTATGTTTAATTATTCACTCCATTAGTCAGCTAGATACTGGGCTAATAAACTTACCGGGTGGATAGTTTCTAAGTCACTGTTCTCTTCAATTTGCCATTTACAGGTTTCACAATCGGTGATCGCAAAGTCAGCATTACTCTGTTTTATCTGTTCAAACAAGCCTTTACCTATCTTCATCGATACGTCATAGTTTTCTTTCTTAAAGCCATAAGTACCGGCTGAACCACAACATTCACTATTAAGTACAATGACATTCAACCCTGGGATAGTACGTAACAACTCAATGGTAAATATAGCCAAGCCACTTCGCTCAAGATGGCATGGCGTATGATAGACAATGGTCTTATTTACTGGTTTTAGCGTTGGCATATTACCGTTCATAAACTCACGTAATATAAATGAGGTAATGAATTCAAGTTTATTTGAGATCTGACTGTTATCCACTTTTAATACATGTGGGTATTCTTGCTTTAAGGTCAATGAGCAAGTCGATGATGTCGATAAAATCGGGGTGTTGAACTCCTCCACGGCCTCTGTCATGTGTTTAACATTAAACTCGGCATTCTTACGGGCTTTATCGTGAAAGCCATTGGCGATTAATGGTACGCCACAGCATTTTTCTTTCTTCAATAACTTTACGCCAATATTCATGGCATTGAGTACTTTTATTAAATCCTTGCCCAGTTGTGGGTTGTTATAGTTAACATAACAGCCATGAAAATAACTGATCTGGCGCTCGAACTGCAGTTGCGTATTGGCTTGTTTTTTATACCAATGGCGAAACGAACCAAATGAGTATTTAGGTAACGATTTGTGCTTATCAATCGCCACGGTTTTATCCATGATGGTTTTGATAATTTTCGAATCGGTGATTTTATTTACCAAGGGGGCTACGGGTGTTGATAGTGAACCAAATAAATCCGTATGACTTAAAATATAATCGCGCATTAATTTAGGATTAAGTTTTTTCTTTTCAAATTTACCCCGCGCGACCGCGATAATATCGCCGACATTAACGTTAGAGGGGCAGGCTGTTTCACAGCGTTTACAGTTGGTACACAGCTTTAATGCTTCATCATAATACTCAGGGCTTTTTATTCTAAGGCGTTCGCCATCAGGGCCTGATTCTTTTGGTCCAGGGTAATTCGGATTGGCTTTGGCAACAGGGCAGTACACGGTGCAGATGGTACACTTAATACATTTTTCAAAACGTGTAGATACTAAATCCATGGTATTGCTCCTTTATGCCAAGCTATCGCTGGTGATATTTTGAGAATGGCTATTATGACTATGTTGTAATAGCAAATTGACGGCATGATAAGCGGTACTAATTGCTACACCACTGCCACTGCCTTCTGCTACGGGGTCGTAACCACCTAAGTTAGAACCTGCACAAAATAGGTTGTTGAGCGTTTTGCCTTTAAGCATCGGATTAAAGGTGTGGTTCGTCTTGATACCTAATGATAAAAACGGTTGTGAGTCAGCCGAAAAAAACTCTGGGTTGAACCAAGTACTACGTTGTTTAAAGCTGTTCATGTCTAAATCAAACACGGGCTCTTGTAACTTGTCATGATGACCAATAAGGCCTTTATTAAAGAAACTACCGGATGCAAAAATGAAATGTTCGGCGGATAACGGCATGTTTTCCAAATTACGGGTATAAATGCGTTTAAGGCTTAATTCATCATTGTTACTACTGTCTTTAGCTATATCACCATGGGTGACTTGATCGCCTTTTAGTAACATACCACCACCTTTGATAAACAAATCAATCATGGTTTCTTCTAGGCGAATACCTAACATTGACGGTGGCATAGTCGTTACTTCGTGAAAGGTTAAGTTAGTTAGTGCATGCAACTTATTGAGGGTTTCAAGACCTAAGCCATTACCTGTGATGGCCGGTAATATAACCACATCATTAATGGTTGCGATAGTTAATAACTTATCTGCAAGGGCTTTGATTTCACTGTCGTTGGTTAAGATACGGGCGATATCAATAGAGCGCAGCTCGCAAGCGTTGCGTTTAAGTCCTGAAAACCCTGCAATCGCGACATTGGCGTGGGTTATTTCAACACCTTCAAATTCGGGTATTTGCACTAAATTATCGGTGACCATCTTAGCGTTAAAGTCACGGAAGTCATCAATTTGGACCACGACAATACGTTTGATGTCATGCTCGTTAAGTCGCATTGGCAGCTGTTGCACATAAGGTTGTGACAACCAAGTCGATTTTAACGTGCCAAGTGGTGTTATGCGCAGGTGATTATCACCATTGTCTTGCTGCTGTAATGGAATACCCGCGTTAGTGAGTAAATGTTTATACCATTGCATTGATGCAAAAACGTTTTCTTTACCGACTTTACTGTATGGGTGAGCTGGGAACTCATGAGTAAATTTATTGAAAATAGCCGCTGGATTACGAATAGCCTTACCTGTTGGCGTATGTGAAAGCAGATCGATAGAGCCTGAAGAAAAGTGCAGGGCGCTTTGACCATTAGAAATAATCGCTGTCTTTAATCCAGCTTCAAGGCAACGTAAACCTGCGGTATAACCGGCGATACCACCGCCGATAATGATGCTATCAAATTTCATAATAATCCTTATCTTCTTGTTTCTCACCGAGCTTGTTAATATCTGTTGCGCCAAACAGGCCTTCATAGAGCCAATAGGTAAATTCTGCTTCTCGCAATGCGTCACCAAATAACACTGGTTTAATACCTTTCCAACGTTCTTCAAAGAACTGCATTAATAACTGACTTGATTGATAACCACTGCAATTGCCAAAATCACAAAACAGGCTGGATGCGCGGTAGGTGCACAATTCACCTTGGCATGATCCCATGCCGAGGCGGGTACGTCTGCGTAAATCCACCAAGTTAGTCACATCTAACTGCTTAATGGCGTATTCAATTTCACCCACAGAAACCATCTCACATTCACAAACAATGGATTTGCCTTTAGTGCTTTGGTCAAAACTCGCAACTGCATTTTCACCGTGACGGTGGGTTGCCGCTGTGGTGGTGAATACCGCTTGTTTAGATTTGTTTTTGTTGTTTCCAGCCTTAATCACAGAACCAGGTAGCGGCTGTAAATGGGTTGTACAGCTGTTGATATTTCCGAGCTTGCTTGCTACAAGGTCGGTGGTCATTTCAGCCATTAATCGGCTGGTCATTAATTTTCCGCCGAGAATACTGCTAAAGCCCGCAAGTCCATCACGCTGCTGGTGATCGAGTAATACAATACCGCGACTGATATTACGGCCATCGCCACCGCCGACATCAACAAGTGGTCGTACGCCTGCATAAGCGCGTAAAATACGAGTTTGTGCCAATATTGGCGCGAGTTTAGCGCCTTCTTCAATTAAGATATTGACTTCCTTTTCACTGATTTTTAGTGAATCTATATCGTTGTAATCAATTTCTTCTGAAGTAGTGCCAATGAGTGAGATTGAGTCACCGGGTACTAAAATGTCGGCATCGGCAGGTTTACGGCAACGATTGATAACCAGATCATTAATGCGGTGTTCGAATACTAATAGTGAGCCTTTAGCTGGTAGCATTTGCACATTAAGGTCGGCGTAGTGACAAATGTTCTTGCCCCAAATACCGGCTGCATTAATCACTTCTTGGGCATACACTTCAAACTGTTCGTTGGTGCGGGTATTAAGGCATTTAGCGCCGATGATGCGATCGCCAATGCGGATCAAGGATTGCACCATTGAATAAGTCAGTAATTGCGCGCCATGATTTTTGGCATCTAATACATTGGATGCACATAAACGAAAAGGGTCGAGCGTGCCGTCGGGCACTTTGACTGCGCCAAGTAGACTGCGATTGACGTTTGGTTCAAGTTCTATCGCTTGTTGTGGCGTCAGTCTTTGGGTGTCGATGCCAGCTGTTGCGCAAGCCGTCATGAAGGTCTGTTGAAAATCCAGATCATCTTCTGGCAAGGTAATAAATAATCCGTTGGTTTCTTCAATACAGTGACTGGCGATATGCTTGAGGATCTTATTCTCTTGGATACACTCACGAGCTGATTCAGCATCGGTGACCGCATAACGCGCGCCGGAATGTAATAGGCCGTGGTTACGACCTGTGGTACCTGAAGCTATATCACTTTTATCAAGTAATATGCAGGTGATGCCACGTAATGCGCAATCGCGCATAATACTGGTGCCTGTCGCGCCACCGCCAATTATCAATACTTCGGTATTGAAACGGGTTACCTTTCCCATAATTCATCCATATATGCAGCTCAATTAACTACTTATAAGTATGAACTAGATAGTTTTTGATGAATTGATCTTAATCATAAATGCTCGAAAGAACATTTTGCACACCCATTCGAGCATCTCATTTTAATGAAAAAGGCTATTATAATTGCTTAAAGCGTTGGCATATAAAATCAATCAACACCTTTAAGCGGGCAGGTTGATAACGATTACGATGATAAAGTAGAAACAGCGGCACATCAGGCGAATGCCATTGTTCGTCGTCAGATGCTGAGATTAACGCCGGTGCTAAGGTATGCGCGTTAATTTCTTCTTCACAATACAGTTCAGGTAAACGGACAATGCCATTACCACTCTTGGCGGCATTAATCAGTGCTCGGCCACTTTTACAGCTAAAGTTACCTTTCACATTGATGTCTAATTCATGTATCGGGGCATTATTGTGTTGCACTGATTTTTGATGGAAACGCCAGCGTTTGATACTGCCAGTTAAACAATTATGTTGTTCCAGATCTTTAGGGTGCTTAATGACAGGATGTTTAGCTAAATAATCAGGACTGGCCAATACCTGCACCTTAATATCAGTGAGTTTTCTCGCGACTAACCCTGAATCTTCTAATTCCCCCATACGCACAACTAAATCAAATGCCTCGGCAATCAAGTCAACGCGTGGGCTACTAAAGTCCAGTTCAACCTCTATATCAGGATACTGTAAATTAAACTCACTGATAATGTTTGCCAGAATATCCTCACCTATCACACCACCAACACAGTTGATGCAGATACTACCTTGTAATTGTTCGGTATCGTCTTTCGCTGCTATAACTGCTTGGTTGATGGTTTGTAATGATGTAAGGCATTGCTGGAAAAATTGTTCGCCAATAGGCGTCAATCGTTGGGCGCGTGTCGTACGGATAATCAGTTGCACACCGAGTTGTTGTTCGAGCTGAGCAAGTTGACGCGATACGTGGGCACGAGATGACTGTAATACTTCAGCGGCTTTAGTAAAGCTACCTTGTTCTGCAATAGTGACAAACGCACGGATGTCGGCAAGAGATGAGCTACTTTGCATTGCTGTGCCTATAGAGATTAAGTTGAGTAGGATAATAGTAAAAGGTCTATGAATCTCATTGTAGCTTAAAGCGTAATAGTTATGTTCTTTATTGTGTATATATCAACAATAGTCATTTCTATATACTCTCTTCATCCGCTCAGGAGTGCTTAGGTCTAACGTTAATAGACGCGATACATTCACTATGTAGTCATTGAGTGCGCAGCTAATCGCTGTCGTTTAATCTTAATTGTTATTAAAAATAATCAGCAAATATTATTCTAAAAAAATAGAGAGCATACAATGAAAAAATTAGTTGTTATTACAGGCGCAAGTTCAGGTATTGGTGAAGCTACAGCAAAACGTTTAAGCGCAGCTGGTCACCCATTATTATTAGTTGCTCGTCGAGTTGAAAAATTAGAAGCGCTAGACTTACCAAACTGTTTATGTGAAAAAGTAGACTTAACAGTACACGCTGAATTTAACGCGGCACTTGCTAAAGCGGAAGCGGTATACGGTCCTGCGGATTTATTAATTAATAACGCTGGCATGATGTTACTAGGCCAAATCGATACTCAGCCTGCTGAAGAATTCAAAACGATGTTCGACGTTAACGTCATTGCATTATTAAACGGCATGCAAGCAGTTCTTGCGCCAATGAAAGCACGTAATACGGGTACTATCATTAACATCAGCTCTGTTGCAGGTCGTAAAACATTCGGCGCACACGCTGCTTACTGTGGTACTAAATTTGCTGTTCACGCAATCACTGAAAACGTACGTGAAGAAGTAGCAATGTCAGATGTACGTGTTATCACTATCGCACCGGGCGCTGTTGAAACTGAATTGTTGTCACACACAACATCAGAAGAAATTAAAGCGGGCTACGAATCTTGGAAAGAAACAATGGGTAGTATTTTAGCACCAGATGACGTTGCTCGTGCAATCGAATTTGCTTATGCACAACCACAAGATGTATGTATTCGTGAAATCGTATTAGCAAGTACACGTCAAGAACCTTAGGTCTTAATACGTATTGTTAAAGTACTAATTACCTGTTGGATAACAAATAACCCGGTAATTAGTACTTTTTTCATGCTTGCTTATTATGTTGCTTAGTTAAGATGGGGTTATTACTTTACAAGCACTACAAACTTTACATTAAGGATGATGTGAAATGAAATTATGGATATACAGACCGACACAATTACTCGACGCCGTGCGTGATTATAAATTATATGCTGACGGTGAATTCATCACTTATGTCAAACGTGGCCAACGCTTTGTTATTGATGTACCAGATCATACGCAAACTCTGCAAGCCAAACTCAGTTGGTGTTCTAGCCAGCCAATTTATACTAAAGACCTCTCCCATGGTGCTGTCACCGTTAAAAATGCTTTTTCACACAACCCACTATTAGTTCTTTTTGGATCAACACTTTTTGCTACATTTGGGCGTAAGCATTATTTAAAGCTGGTTATTTAATCTTACCTGACCGTATCTCATCGCTTTAATTGAGCAAAGCTACTTATATAGTGATAATTTATTACCAACTTTCCTTCAATTACTTATCTTGTTTTGTGAGCTCTGAAACAAAATATAGCGGGTTCTCATCGGAGGAGTATTAACGGATATCGTCGATAATTCTCCGGTAGATAAGGTGGAAAATGACGGAGAACTTTGCTCATGCTCATTTAATCTCATCTTGGCCAAGTATCATGATACGAGCTGATTTAATTTATAGCTTCTTTGTAAATTAGCAGATTAGACTTGCTTTAGTTGTAAAGAACGAGAATGGGTCAATACCATATCTTATAGTTTATTAATTTATATTATAGAGGTTAATGTGGATAAAAGCCTTAAAGTGAATAACCACAAAGTATTATTCACCTCAAATACGCCTACTCATGTTAATTTGTTGTTAAATTCGTGACGTATGTCTAATACTTACCAATGCTTTTGTTAATCAGTTGTTGCTTCATAGATGTTGTATAGAAATTACCTTATGCTTATTTTGTGTTTAGGAAACAGAGAAAATAACTCTTTTTAACTGGCGAGTGAGCCAACTAAAACCAACATTACAATAATAAAAATAGACAAGGAAATTAATATGAAGGTTACAAAAATAGCTTTAATACTAGGTCTAGCATCAACACTACCCAATTTAGTTAATGCTGCTACATTAGAGCAGGTAATGAAAAAAGGCGTATTAAACTGTGGTGTTTCTACAGGGATCCCTGGTTTCTCAGCAACGGATTCAAAGGGTGTTTGGAAAGGTATCGACGTTGACTTTTGTCGCTCAGTTGCCGCTGCTGTATTAGGTGATGCATCGAAAGTTAAATTCATTCCACTGACAGCTAAAGAACGTTTTACGGCATTACAAAGTGGTGAAATCGACCTGCTATCTCGCGCGTCAACGTGGACTGCAACACGTGATACTTCACTTGGCTTAAATTTTGCTGGTGTTAACTATTACGATGGTCAAGGTTTCTTAGTGAACAAAGATCTTGGTGTAACGTCTGCGAAAGAACTAGATGGTGCTTCTTTTTGTATTCAAGCGGGTACAACAACCGAACTTAACCTGACTGATTATTTCAAATCGAATAACATGGAATATAAAGCCGTGACGTTTGATACATCAGGTCAAACAATTGATGCATTCAAAAAAGGTCGTTGTGACGCCGTTACCTCTGATGCATCTCAGCTATATGGTTTAAGAATTAAGTTGGACGATCCTAAATCAGCAGTTGTACTACCTGATATTATTTCTAAAGAACCACTTGGTCCTGTTGTGCGTCAAGGTGATGATGAATGGTTTAACGTAGTTCGTTGGAGCTTATTCGCAACACTTGAAGCGGAAGAGCTAGGTGTAACAGCAAGCAATGTTGATAAGCAATTAAAATCAGCTAATCCATCTGTTAAACGTCTGTTAGGTGTATCTGGTAAAGCGGGTGAAAACTTAGGGCTTAAATCAGATTGGGCTTACCAAATCGTAAAACAAGTTGGTAACTACGAAGAAATGTTTGAAAATAATGTAGGTAAAAACTCACCGCTTAACATTGACCGTGGTCTCAATAATTTATGGAATAAAGGCGGTTTAATGTACGCAATGCCAATTCGATAAATTAATACCTCAGTCACTTCAGCTTATCATCAGATATGTTGAAGTGACCTTGGTATATCGGGGGCTTGGCCCCCTTTTTTAAAAGGTTATTTTGTTATGAATAATTCAAAACTCCCCCCAACCTCCAGCGGTTTGTTTAATAGCCCCAAAAATCGCGCAATTATTTTCCAAGTGCTTTCTTTAGTGGTTGTGGTTTTATGCATTTTTTACTTCGTTAACAACATGTTTGATAATGTAGCAAAAGGGGTATCACTACAGGTTTCTCATTCTTAGGTGAAACAGCTGGTTTTGGTGTCAGCCAATCACTTATTCCTTATGATGATACAAGTTCAACGTTTTTAGATGTATTTATTGTTGGTATATTAAATACCATACTAGTGGGCGTGATTGGTATTGTGCTCGCGTCTATTATTGGCCTTATGGTTGGTATTGGTCGTCTATCTTCTAATTATTTAATCGCTAAATTATCACTGGTTTATATTGAAACCTTTCGTAACATACCGATTTTATTGCAAATTTTATTTTGGTATAACGTGGTACTTGCAGCACTACCAAGCCCGCGCCAAAGTATTTCTTATTTTGATTCTGTCTTTATTAATAACCGCGGTTTAATTGTACCGGATCCGATCTTTGAATCGGGCAGTAGTTTTATTCTTATCGCGTTTGTACTGGCTTGTATTAGTGTGGTCTTTCTGAGCAAGTGGGCAATCAAACGCCATGATCTAACGGGCGAAGAGTTTCCATTAGTGAAAGTCTCTCTGGCTATCGTTGTTGTTGCACCTTTACTGGTATTTTTTGTTACCGGCCAACCTATAAGTGCTGAATATCCAGCGTTAAAAGGCTTTAACTTTAAAGGTGGTATCACTATTATTCCGGAATTACTGGCGCTGATCTTTGCGTTGAGTATTTATACCGCTACCTATATTGCTGAAGCTGTGCGAGCGGGGATTGAAGCTGTACCTCCAGGTCAAAAAGAAGCGGCAAAATCATTAGGGCTAAAAGATCATGTGATCTTGCGTAAAGTGGTGTTACCGCAAGCATTACGCGTAATTATCCCTCCGGTTATTAACCAATATCTTAATCTAGTGAAAAACTCATCACTGGCAACGGCAATTGGTTATCCAGAAATTGTTACCTTGTTCTCAGGGACGACGCTTAACCAAGTCGGGCAGGCTATTGAGATTATCTTAATGACGATGGCCGTGTATCTTGTTTTCAGTATTGTTATTTCACTGCTGCTGAACTGGGTTAATGCAAAAATGGAAATTAAAGGAAGATAATATGGCTGTTTATACGATGAAAGAGGCCAAACCTGCACCTTCGACGAGTAAGGGGTTGGTATTCTGGTTACGAGAGAATTTATTTTCTACTATTCCTAATACGCTGTTAACACTGCTAGGTATTTACTTTATCTATGCCACAGTCCCACCATTATTGGATTGGATGATCTTTGATGCGACATGGAGTGGTACTAAAGAAGAAGTGGTAAAAGAAGGTGCACGCTGGATATTTATTATCGAGAAATTCGATCAATTTATGTATGGTTTCTATCCTGAAGCACTGCATTGGCGTCCGAATTTAGTCGCTATTATCAGCATCATTTTTGTATTTTTTATACCGCGTCTGAGCAGTATTAAAATCAAATTTGTTAGTATGCTGTTGTATCCGGTTATATGCTTCATCTTGATCCGTGGTGGACTAGGACTTGAAGTGGTCGGCACTGAAAAATGGGGCGGTTTAATGCTGACTATTTTGGTGGCTGCCGTGGGCATTATCGCATCATTCCCAATTGGTATCTTATTGGCGTTAGGTCGTCAGTCTGACAATATGCCGATTGTTAAAACCTTATGTGTTGGTTTTATTGAGTTTATTCGTGGTGTGCCGCTTATTACTATCTTATTTATGGCGTCGGTAGTACTGCCGTTATTCTTTAGCGATGGTATCGAGTTTGATAAGTTATTACGGGCGTTAATTGGTATTACCTTGTTCCAAGCCGCGTATATTGCCGAGGTTATTCGCGGTGGTTTACAAGCTATTCCAAAGGGTCAATATGAAGCGAGTGAATCATTAGGATTAACCTATTGGCAGGGCATGATTTTAATTATTCTGCCGCAGGCGTTAAAGATCTCGATTCCTAACTTGGTGGGTTCATTCATCTCGTTATTTAAAGACACGACCTTGGTATTAATTATTGGTTTATTCGATATTTTAGCAATGGTGACACTGACAAACAGTGATACTAGTTGGCTTGGTTTTGAAATTGAAGGCTATGTATTTGTTACCCTTATTTATTGGGTATTCTGCTTCAGCATGTCGCAATATTCGCGCGTGATAGAGCGTAGATACAATACCGATCACTAACCATTACCGTAAATTTACAGCTTAACACTGACCATTTACATAAGGTAATTGGTATAAGGAAATATCATGTCAGAACAAGATTATATGATCAGCATGCAAGACGTTAACAAATGGTATGGTGATTTTCACGTACTTAAAGACGTTAACTTAAATATTAAGAAAGGCGAGAAAGTGGTTATCTGTGGTCCGTCTGGATCGGGTAAATCAACGACAATCCGTTGTTTGAATCACCTTGAAAAATTTCAAGAAGGTAAAATCAACATTAATGGTACTGACTTGATTGAAGACGTTAAAGTGGTACGTCATATTCGCTCGCAAGTGGGGATGGTATTCCAACACTTTAATTTGTTTCCGCATCTTTCTGTATTAGAAAACTTATTGCTTGCGCCAACTTGGGTACATAAAAAACCCCGTCATGAAGCGATTAAAACGGCGATGATGTACTTGGAACGCGTAAAAATTGCTGACCAAGCACATAAATTTCCTAATCAGTTGTCTGGTGGGCAGCAGCAACGTGTAGCGATTGCGCGTTGTCTATGTATCAATCCTGAAATCATGTTGTTTGATGAACCGACATCGGCACTGGATCCAGAAATGGTATCGGAAGTATTAGATGTGATGGTTGAGCTTGCAGATGAAGGTATCACTATGATCTGTGTAACCCACGAAATGGGCTTTGCTAAGAAAGTGGCTGATCGCGTTATCTTTATGGATGCAGGGCAGATTATTGAAGAGAACGAACCGCATGAGTTCTTTGATAATCCGCAATCAGATCGTTTAAAATTATTCTTAGAGCAGATTTTATCGCACTAAGTAAAGCACTAAGAACAGTACTTACAAAAGTATGATGTACTGCTGATAAGCCTTACGCTTAATCCATTACTATAATGGGTTAGGGTAAGGCTTTTTTATGAGTCTATTTATATGTAGAAAATAAGATGCAGGAAATCATATGTTGGAAATGATAGATATCGAAATGGACAATGCGGTTGCGTTTCAAATGTCGGGTAAAATAACGGAAGGTGATATGGCGTTGGTGCTGAATGTTGCCAAAGAGAAAATTTCGCGTTATGGCAGTATTATGCTGTTTGAAAAGATTAATTCATTTAGCGGTGTTGAATTTTCAGCCCTAATCGAAGAGTTTAAATACCTGTTTGATGTCGGTATTAGCAATATAGACAAGGTGGCGATATTAACGGATAAAAAATGGATAGAGCATATTGTTAATATCGAAGATAAAATATTTAAAAGTATTGATATGAAATGTTTTGCTTTGGAAGAGCAGTCGCAGGCAATTGCGTTTCTTAAAGGGTTATAAAAAACCAGCAGTCGTTAGTGACTGCTGGTTTACAGGGGGATAAGCCTTGCACGTGGGGACTAGCGCAAATTTTATCTTATTGCTGTTTGCTGCAATTTAGTTCTTACAACTTACTATTTACAGTTAAGCGTTAACGGTATCAGTTGGTGCCGGAGTACGAATCAAATGGTCAAAGGCACTTAAGCTAGCTTTTGAACCTTCACCCATGGCAATGATGATTTGCTTATAAGGTACTGTTGTTACATCACCAGCGGCAAATATACCTGCAACCGAAGTTTCGCCTTTAGCATTCACTTCAATTTCGCCACGGGCTGATAACTCCACATCACTGCCTTTTAAGAAATCACTGTTTGGCATCAACCCAATTTGTACAAAGATACCGGCAAGTTCAAGTTGTTTCGCATCGCCAGTGGCGCGGTCAACATAATTAAGCGCTGTTACACGTGTACCATCACCAATTACTTCAGTGGTTTGCGCTTGTTTAATAATGGTAATGTTAGCAATACTGTCGGCCTTATTAACCAATACTTGATCGGCACGTAAGGTATCTGCAAATTCAAGCACGGTCACATGTTCAACCAAGCCCGCTAAGTCGATAGCCGCTTCGATACCGGAATTACCGCCACCAATAACAGCCACTTTTTTGCCTTTAAACAATGGACCATCACAATGTGGGCAATAAGCCACGCCTTTGTTGCGGTATTCTTGTTCGCCAGGTACATTCATTTCTCTCCAACGTGCACCTGTTGATAAGATCACACTGCGGCTTTTTAATATCGCGCCACTATCGAGTTCAACATGAATATAGCCATCAGCTGTTTTTTCAGCACTCACTACACCTGCGGCTCGTTGCTCATTCATGATATCCACATGATATTCTTTAACGTGCTCTTCAAGTGCAGCTGCGAGTTTAGGACCTTGAGTTTCTTTGACTGAAATAAAGTTTTCAATTGCCATGGTATCCATAACTTGACCACCAAAGCGTTCAGCAACGACACCGGTACGGATACCTTTACGTGCAGCGTAGATAGCAGCAGATGCGCCAGCTGGACCACCACCAACAACGAGTACTTCGTACGGTGCTTTTTCGTTTAATGCTAGCGCTTGTTTTTTTGCTGCGCCAGTATCAACTTTAGCTAATATTTCTGTTAATGAAATACGACCTTGGGTGAACACTTCACCATTTAAGTAAACACTTGGTACGGCCATGATGTTACGTTCAGCTACTTCATCTTGGAATGCTGCGCCGTCAATCATGGTTGTTTTAATATTAGGATTCGTTGCAGCCATCATATTTAAGGCTTGCACAACATCTGGGCAGTTTTGACAGCTTAATGATATGAATATTTCAAAATTCATTTCACCTTCAAGATTAGCAATTTGTTCAATGACTTCGGCATCGAGTTTCATTGGATGGCCACCACTATGTAGTAGGGCTAACACCAAAGATGTAAATTCATGTCCCATTGGTAAACCAGCAAAGCCAATGGCAGTTTGCTTCATCGGATTAACTACCTGCATGATAGGTTTACGTGCGCTCGCGCTTTGATCTTCGATAACAATTACTTTTTCGCTTAATGATGCGATGTCATTAGCTAGGGTATGTAATTTCTGTGCGGTCTGGCTGTCATCAAGGCTTAGTACTAGCTGTACTTCGGTCTTTAAGTTTTGTAAATACGCCTTTAACTGGGTTTTCATATTTTGGTCTAACATGGTGACACCTTTTTAATTCTGTTTATGGCTACATTGATGCGCTTTTGAAAACGCGATTAGCAATTTGGTTAATTTAAAAATCGATTTTCTGCTGTTATTTTTCGAGGGTAAGCAAAAATGTATTTTTAAATGACCTCAGCGATTGCTGTATGCTGAGGTCGTCTTATCTTCAATTAATCAGTCTTTAAAGTTGCCTTTAAATTAGATTTTACCTACTAGGTCTAGTGAAGGAGCTAGTGTTTCTTCGCCTTCTTTCCATTTAGCTGGGCAAACTTCGCCTGGGTTAGCAGCTACATATTGTGCTGCTTTAACTTTACGCATTAAGTCTTCAGCGTCACGGCCAATACCTTCTGCTGTGATTTCCATTGCTTGGATAACACCTTGTGGGTCAACTAGGAAAGTTGCACGGTCAGCAAGACCTTGACCTTCACGCATCACATTGAAGTTGTTTGTGATGTTGCCTGATTGGTCGCCTACCATGAAGTAGTTGATTTTGCCGATTGTGTCAGAGCTGTCGTGCCATGCTTTGTGTGTGAAGTGTGTGTCAGTTGATACAGAGAAAACTTCAACACCACGTTTTTGTAGTTCTTCGTAATGGTCTGCAACATCACCTAGTTCAGTAGGGCAAACAAATGTGAAGTCAGCTGGGTAGAAGAAGAATACAGCCCATTTACCATGTACGTCTTGCTCAGAAATTTCTACGAATTCGCCTTGTTTAAAAGCCGTTGCGTTGAATGGTTTGATTTGAGTATTGATCATGTTGTTATCCTATTAATTAGTTAATTGTGTGATGGGACTCTTGCAGTAGTCTTGCTGCGAATCCATGAGAAGGATTATGGGGCAATCATATGGATAGGTAAAGCTGACTGAATATATGAAAGTGATAGTTTAAATCTATCACTCTTTGAGCCGAGGTTAACTACGTCGTGAGGTGATTAATTAACGTGATGTCTTACGGAGAGGGCTAGTAGCTTAAATAATGTTATAAAGAGTGCTATAAAGAGTGCTGTAAGAGTGTTATTAATCGTGTTGTAAATCTTGTTATGAGAGGTGTTATGAATAGTGAGTCTAAGCGAGGTATTAAAATAGAATTGGCTGATGCATCCCATTTAACCGCCTTTAAGTCCTACGTCGATGAATGCGTAACTGATGGTATTGTGCTTTATGAATTTATTTTTAATAACCACGCGACTTATCTAAATAAGCGTATTGCGTATGCTCGCGGCGAACAGTTGCCTAAAGGTTGGACGCCGATCTCGACTTATTTTTGTATCGAAAATGACATTATCCTTGGTTCACTTCGTGTTAGGCAGGGGGATAGTGATTATATTAATAACGTTATTGGCCACGTAGGGTATGAAACGAGACCGTCTGCGAGAGGCCAAGGGGTCGCGCAGTTGATGTTGTCGTATATTCAAAATACAGTACTGACAGATGCTGTTATTATCACTTGTGCCCCCTCTAATCTTGCGTCACGTAAGGTGATAGAGAAATGTGGTGGTGAATTTTTGAATCAATTCTATAGTAAAGAAGAAGCGTTACAGGTACTAAGGTATCGTTTATCGCCAGCATAAATAAGGAATTTTATGCAGTTGTAATTTAATCAGAAGTTGCTACTCTGGATAGCTAAGCTATTAACATAGATGTATGTAATACACAGTGTTATTACCCATCTATTGATTCATATTAAAAAGGAATTTTATGAACATCAAGCAAGCATCACTCGAAGAGTTAAACGACCTGGTTAGTCTATTTGATCAATATATGGTGTTTTATAAGCAACCATCAGCCCCACAAAAATACCGTCCGTATTTAGGTGAGCGTTTAATGAATAACGATGCAACGGTGTTTATTGCGTATAACAAAGGTGGTGATCCGATGGGGTTTGTACTTAACTACCACTCGTTTTCCTCGGTGTCGTTAGGCAGAATTATGGTACTAAATGATTTGTTTATAGCGCCTGAATATCGCCGACAGGGGTTAGCGAATGAATTGATTCATCGAGTCGTGAGGGAGGCGCGTAATACGGGGGCTATCCGTGTCGATTTGAATACCGCTCAGGATAACTTCTCGGCGCAAGCCTTGTATGAAAAACTCGGGTTTGTAAAAGATACCGCGTATTTTTCGTATAATTTGGCGGTAAAATAGCAGTTCATCGATTGATATCGATTTATATCGATTTAGTAACATCAATAGCTTGGTAGCAATCTATTGATGTTAAGTGATTAATGCCCGCTTATTAATAACGGATCCCTACACGTTGATAGATAAACCCTAACAACCAAGCTGGGCCAACTAATAAAAACTGTAAGTCCTCAAAAAACGAGGGCTTCGCGCCTTCAATCTTATGGCCGATAAACTGAAATACCCACGCAATCGCAAATAACACCGCACTAAATACCCATAACGGCATGGCTAAATAAAGCGTCAACATATAGCAGGCTATTAGGCATAACTCAGTAAACAGTAACATGCCCAATAAGATACGTTTTGATAAGGTATAATAGAAATACATCGCTGGCAGCATGGCGATTGTAACCCAGTTTAGCCAAGGTGATGATCCCATCCAGTCCAGCTTGGGAATAGACCACAGTAAACCGACGATGGTAAAGAAAATAACAGGCACCATGATCCAATGGATGAGTTTATTGGTTTTGTTTTGGTGGCTAACGCCATATTCATCAAACCATTGCTGTACCGTTCTCGATTGACGTGACATATTTTGCTTCCTTGCAGTATAAATTAACGAATGACATTTTATTTAATGGTCGTTAGTAGGCTAGCATAGTGGGAAAAATGAAAGTGTTATCGAAGTGTTGTTTTTACTATTTAAGCAGATTTGAGCAATGTGAAATTAAATCATAAGTTGATAAATGTAAGCCCAAGTGTTGGAAACACGAGGGCTTAGGGGTCTATTGAAGTTGGATTAGTAGCTACTTAATCGCTATTTAATTACTATTTAATTAATAAAGTCTCTAGCACAGCAAATAATGCATCGATTTCGCTGGTGGTGTTGTAGTGCATAAAACCAATACGTATTACGCCGCCTTTATCCAAGATATCGAGCTGCTTGCACAAACCGATAGCATAGAAATGACCGTTCCAAACGCACATATTATGTTGTCCGAGTAAACCGGAAACGTCTTCAGGCGATGCATGGTCAATACGGATAGAGAAGGTCGGTGTACGCTCAGTTAATCTGTCCATGTCATTAATGCCATATAGCGTTACGTTGCTGTATTGCGCTAACTTGGCAAGGAAATGTTGGCTAAGCTGCTGTTCATGGGATTGATATAATTCAAAGCTTTGTACAAGTCTTTCACGTAGCGGTAGTACTTGATCACCTGCATGGGCAAGGTATTCAACTGCAGCAGTAAAGCCAGCTAATGCTTCAAAACTTTGCGTGCCGGTTTCAAAACGACCAGGGCCTTGGTTTGTTGCTGGTTCCACTTTGTAAGGCGATAAGCTATGTAACCATTGTGGCGCCACATAAGCGATACCGACATGAGGGCCAAAGAACTTATAAGCAGAGCAGGCTAAGAAGTCACAACCCAATGCCTGCACGTCCACAAGCTTGTGTGGCGCGTAGTGAACAGCATCAATATAAATCTTAGCACCGACAGCATGCGCAGCCTCAATGATAGGTTTAACATCGACTAATGAACCTGTGGTATTTGATGCAAATGTCAGAGCCACTAATTTAGTCTTCGCAGAAATCAGTGAGATCAAGTGTGCACTATCAAGTGTGCAATCAGCTTCATTCACACGGGCTTGATGTACTATTGCGCCTTTATCATCCGCCGCTTGTTGCCATGTCGAAACATTTGAATAATGATCTAATGAAGTAACAATTACTTCATCACCCGCTTGCCAGTCACGGCTAATCGCACGACTTAGTTGGAAAGTCAGAGACGTCATGTTCGCGCCAAAGACGATATTATCTGGCGACTCGGTATTTAATAATGCTTGGCCGCTTAGGCGGGCGTTACGCATCACATCAACAGTTTTTTCACTTGAGAAAAAGCGACCGCCAAGGTTTGAGTTATATTTACCTAGGTAGGCTGTCATCGCATCAAGTACTGACTGTGGAACTTGTGAGCCACCAGGACCATCAAAAAAATACACTGGCTCGCCATTTACTTGTTGTTGTAGTGCTGGAAATGCTTGGCGGATTGACTCAATACATAAGTTCATCGGTTATTCCTTTAATAAAATCATGATTACGTTTACAGCTTTTTTGTGTAAAACGTAATGCTATTCTTAGTGTGTTAAATACGTTGTGCTGGCTGTTTTAATGACAGTTCGTATCACTGCTTTTTGTGCTGTTTTATTCGCTGATTTTATAGCGACGCTGTAAATTAAGCGGTGAAAACAAATACGTCGCGCAGTCCGGTTTCATCTTGCAGACCTGGTAGTGTTTCAGTCACGTAGTGATAATAGCGACGGTCATTGAAAATGATAAACTGGTTTTCTTCGAGCGTGGTACTCATGTGCGGATGTTGGTCCACAGGCGATGAGAATATCTGGGTAAAAGCACCAGCGATATTATCTCGCTTCACACAGAAGATACCGACAAAATCAAAGCCGTCTTGGTGAATACCTTCCGGTGCTGGTGAACCAGACTTATCTTGTGAGCACACGACACGGATCTGGTGTACGCCAATTGGTTGTTTACTGGTATCTACGTTAGTACGTTCTAAAAATGCACTGAGTAGATGTTGAAAATCAGGGTGTTGATCAAGTGATGGTGAAATGTCTTCGAACTTACGCTCAACATTACCGATAAGACGGTTTACATCTGATGACTGCATGAAGGTACTTGAATTTAACTTTTCAAATTGCGTGTCGGTTTTTTGGTATTGTGAAAATGCACGGAATCGGCAGTTACTTTCAAGGTAAGGATCAGCTCCTAAATCATTAAAGAAATTACCTAAGTTTTGCGCACAGGTTGAGGGTGCTTGAAATGCTTCAATAAGAAATGATCCGTTCATGCTGTAAATCCTTGGTTAACCAGATGTAAATGTAATGCTGATTATCCGTGTATGTGGATAAGTTACAAGATGGAGGGCTATCTTTGAAAGGATGTTTTATAAAAGGCTGATTTGTAGTTTCATATTGGAATTATAGTGTGGTTTTTTGGTTTTGTTTTGAAGTTATATTTTGCAGTTTTGTGTTTTAGCGATATTCAATTTGTTGATATTAAAAACTGGAATGATAACTGGCGCACAAAAAAGCCCAAGCAATTTGTTACTATTTCTAGTTAACGCGTTACTTGGGCTATTTTAATATCTACTGTGTGCTTAGCTATCTATAGAATGATTAACTATCTATAACTTAACTATCTACAGTTTAAGCTATAGTTCGTTAACGAACTCAACAGCACGACCGATATAGTTAGCTGGCGTCATTAATTTTAATTCCGCTTTAACTGCATCAGTTAGGTCCAACGTATCAATGAATTCTTGCATAGCAGGACCATCAACACGACGACCACGTGTAAGCTCTTTTAGCTTTTCGTATGGTTTTTCGATGCCGTAGCGACGCATAACTGTTTGGATTGGCTCAGCCAGAACTTCCCAGTTACGATCAAGATCAGCGAGTAACGCTTCTTCGTTAAGTTGTAATTTACTTACACCTTTTAACGTAGATTCGTAAGCAATAACAGAATAACCGATAGCAACACCTAGGTTACGTAATACAGTTGAATCTGTTAAATCACGCTGCCAGCGAGAAACCGGTAATTTTGCAGCAAGGTGATTGAATAATGCGTTAGCAATACCAATGTTACCTTCTGAGTTTTCAAAATCAATCGGGTTAACTTTATGCGGCATTGTTGAAGAGCCAATTTCACCAGCAATCGTTTTTTGTTTGAAGTGACCTAGGCAAATATAACCCCAGATGTCACGGTCAAAATCAAGAATGATTGTGTTGAAACGTGCGATTGCGTCATATAGCTCAGCAATGTAATCATGCGGTTCGATTTGCGTTGTGTACGGGTTCCATACAACGCCAAGGCTAGAGACGAACTCTTCAGAGAACGCGTTCCAATCAACATCAGGGTAAGCCGAGATGTGTGCGTTGTAGTTACCTACAGCGCCGTTGATTTTACCTAAGATTTCAACATTAGCGATTTGTAACATTTGACGGCGTAAACGCACAACAACGTTAGCAAATTCTTTACCCATAGTACTTGGTGACGCAGGCTGGCCGTGAGTACGTGATAATAATGGTACAGCAGCATATTCTTTTGCTAATACTGTTAGGCTATCGATAAGCTTTTCACAGTAAGGTAAAAGAATCGTTTCACGCGCTTCAGTTAACATTAATGCGTGAGACAGGTTATTGATATCTTCTGAAGTACAAGCGAAGTGGATGAACTCAGACACTGCATTCAGCTCTGCGTTATCAGCTACTTTCTCTTTCAAGAAGTATTCAACTGCTTTTACATCGTGGTTTGTTGTGCTTTCAATTGCTTTAATACGTGCAGCGTCAGCTTCAGAGAAGTTGTCTGTGATGCTGTTTAATGCAGCGTTTGCATCAGCACTTAGTGCTGGTACTTCTGCAATAGCGTCACATTCAGCTAGTTTTTGTAACCAACGCACTTCTACTTGTACACGGTATTTGATTAGACCAAATTCACTAAAAATTGAACGCAGGGCTACTGTTTTACTACCGTAGCGACCATCGACCGGGGAAACAGCTGTTAACGCTGATAATTCCATTACATACTCCTGGGTGTGTTTAGGTTAAATTCGAGCTAATTGTTGCTTTGCTTGCTCTACCATGTGTTTACGATTGAAAACTACTTGGCGACGTTGACCGCCTGTTTGTCGCCACAACACTGCTGAGCGAATACCGGCAAATAGTAATGCACGGATCTTATCTCTCACCAATGTTTGTTGTAGGAAACTTGCTGTTCCTGCAATTTGGATCTTGGTGCCAAGTGGACTGATTAAATCCACATAGATTGACGCCATATTACTTAAAATTTGCGCATCCGTTAACTCGTAATGATGAGTTTGACGTTTAACTTGTGAGATGCGTTCACCTAACATACCAAGAATATCATTGCGTTTAGCCAGCTTACGCTCTAAGGCAACTAAGCCGATCATGTAGCGGGTTAAGGCGCTATCAGGGCCTTTAGAGGTATTACTTAACTGAGCAATGAGGGTTTTGTAGCCTAATTCTAGGTTCGCGTAATCGCCATAAACCTCAATCGTTTGACTCGGGTCTGTCACAATCACACAACGTAAGGTATTACTTAATTGTGTTTCATCACAATTGCCAGTTGTTGCAAGCTGATGCACGAGTGCTGCAGCCTGACAAACGCCAGCAAAGGCTATATTTGATTCTTGGAAGTTAGTTGACACTATTAGCCCCTAATTTGAACATCGATGATTGCGCCACCTAGGCATACGTCATCAAGGTAAAATACCGCTGATTGACCTGGTGTAACAGCAAGTTCGGGTTTATCAAAAGTTACTTCAATTTGGTCTTCGCCGATTGGAGTCACTAAACAAGGTACGTCAGTCTGGCGGTAACGTGTTTTTACAGTACAACGTAACGGCTGTGTTAGTGGTTCGCGGCTAACCCAATGGAGTTGCGATGCCATTAAACCTTCCGAGAATAAACGTGGGTGATTGTGACCTTGTGCCA
This sequence comes from Moritella marina ATCC 15381, assembly GCF_008931805.1. Classification (GTDB taxonomy): domain Bacteria; phylum Pseudomonadota; class Gammaproteobacteria; order Enterobacterales; family Moritellaceae; genus Moritella; species Moritella marina. Next base: position 448,307 of record NZ_CP044399.1, read on the forward strand.
CAAGCAATACGTTACGCTTCATATCTTTATCAACAACGTACCAAGGTTCTTGGCTGTTGTTGTTTTTCATGCCGCCGATATGCAGGCCTTTACGTTGACCGAGTGTGTGGTACATCAGGCCTTGGTGTTCACCAATTTCTTCGCCATCAACACTTTCAATTTTACCCGGTTGTGCAGGTAAGTATTTACTTAGGAATTCAGTGAATTTACGCTCACCGATAAAGCAGATACCGGTACTGTCTTTTTTGTTTGCAGTGATCAAGTCTTGTTCTTCAGCAATACGACGTACTTCAGGTTTTTCTAATTCACCCACTGGGAACAACGAGCGAGAAACTTGCACATGATCTAATGTGTAAAGGAAATAGCTTTGGTCTTTATTGCTGTCTAAGCCACGTAGCATTTCAAATGTGCCATCGGCTTTTTCGCGACGACTAACATAGTGACCCATAGCGATATAGTCAGCAGAAAGTACCTCTGATGCAAACTGCAGAAATGCTTTAAATTTGATTTCTTTGTTACAAAGAATATCTGGGTTTGGCGTACGCCCTGCTTTGTATTCAGCAAGGAAGTATTCAAACACGTTATCCCAGTATTCGGCAGAGAAATTAATAGCGTGTAATTCGATACCTAATTTATCACATACTGCTTGTGCGTCTGCTAGATCCTCAGCAGCGGCACAATATTCATCATTATCGTCATCTTCCCAGTTCTTCATGAACAGGCCTTCTACTTGATAACCTTGCTGTTGTAGCAGGTAAGCAGATACAGATGAGTCAACACCGCCGGACATGCCAACGATTACTTTTTTAGTACTGTTCAATGCTTTAGTACTTGCGTCGATTGTAGTATTTGTCATAGGACCTTTTAATTACTCTTGTAGTAATGCAAATAAAGTTAAAGGCTTTTTTGCTAATGTATTAAATATATTGTTGAAATCGGCGTTCTTCGTCAGGTTATTCGCCCTTCGCTGATGACCAAATTTCAATGGCGCGAATTTTACCATGAAGACCAACGCAAAAACAGGCTTTGGCCTTAATTCATCATGTTAATACTGCTTTCAACTAGCTCTCCTGGTTGGATGTTATCCAGTGTCCAAGGACCAATGCTGTAGCGGATTAAACGTAATGTCGGATGGCCAATATGTGCTGTCATACGGCGCACTTGACGATTGCGCCCTTCAACAATGGTGATTGCTAACCAGGTTGTGGGAATGTTTTGACGTTCGCGGATTGGTGGTACCCGTGGCCACACTGCTGGCTCGGTCATTATTTCAACTTTAGCGGGTAATGTCGGGCCGTCTTTTAAGATGATACCGTAGCGTAAATCATTGAGTTTTTCAGGGCTGGGTTCACCTTCAACTTGTACCCAATAGGTTTTTTCAGTCTTCTCACCTGGTTGCGTTAATTTTGCTTGTAAGCGACCATTGTTGGTTAGCAGTAATAAACCTTCACTGTCACGATCTAAGCGACCTGCGGCATAAATATCCGGCACCTTGATATAGTTTTTTAAGGTTTCACGATTATCAGCATCGGTAAACTGGGTTAACACCATATACGGCTTGTTGAATACGTAAACTTGCGTTGGACCAGCTTCTTTAGGCTTGCTATGTTGTGGGCGATTGCTTTTTCCACGCGGCTTAACTGTGTTGGTATAGCTAATTTGGCTTTTTTTACTCTGGCCTGATGGATTTTTTTTGCGACCTAGAGTTAGTTTAGGCTTTGCTGGTGCTACTTTTGACATGATATCGCTAATAATTAAGATGCTTATAAGACGATTGTAGCAAATTTTGAAGATCTATTTATAGGGTAATTTAATATTCAGGCCTGTAAATACGAAGGTGATGAATCGTGGCAAATGTCACCAGCCGCTACAATATTGGATTAAATAACTAAAAATAGACTTGCTTAGGGGGAATAAAATTCAGGCGGCAATATTGGTTTAAGCCTATCAGAAAGATACATGGCACCTTGTTTAGTGGTATGCACTTCATCATAGAAAAACGGTAGACCATTTTTATCGACGACGTTACATTTTTTAACCGGACAAAATGCATAAGTCATGTTGATAAATTGATAATCAGGCCCTTGATGCTCACTGAAGAAACGATTGTTTTTAATGTTACTACTAGGCAATAAATTAAAAACGCGTTCGCTTACCGCTTGCTCATCATTAAAGGCATTAACCATCATAATGGGCAGGGGTTTGCTCATCCCTTTATTGCCGATAATCACTATTTTAGCTTGTGGGTTTTTCTGTTTTATTTGTTTAATAGCTTTGAGGTTATAATCCAAAGACCAGTTCCGCCAATTCATTGCAATAAAAATAAAATCAGCATGGAGTAAACGTGTATCGGCGGTTATTTTTCTGATCCTTGCCGCGCATTTTAGTAATCTTTTTTCACCGATATTTTCAGACAGATTGATCCTATCGTAGAGGAGGTTTAATGGCTGAGGTAAGTGATAAAATACGCCACATTTAGCTGATATTTTTTGTGCCATGAAATTAATACGCTCATTATTGGTGACGCTTACTTTCTCATTAATCACATTAACAAAGTCTGCCGATTGAGAGTCGCCGATGAACATAACATTTAACTTTTTATCATCAATCTTATTGTTTTTCAGCGTATTCATCATTTGCCAGGTATACAACTCACCTTTGTCTGATTGATTTAAATTCGCTTCAATAATGTATTTTGGCATCCCAGATATGTGGTACAACATGAAGGGGATTGATTTATAAAAACCAACAGATACAAATGTAACAACGAGGGTAAAAATGAGTGTTTGTTTTCTTTTTTTAAACTGATTATTTTCAACCAGGTAATAGCTTATAGCACCAAAAATTACTGATAATGCTAGACCTATTGGGAGCCAGTTATCGATTTGAAAATAAACGCCGTAGACAGCAATCGGCCAGTGCCAAAGGTAAATGGAATATGACCATTTACCTAGAGTTTGAAATACTCTGTTGTTAGTGAGTAAACTTGTTTCTCGGTTACTTAATAAGATCAGGTAGGTGCCAAATACGGGTACGCAAGCCACATAACCAGGCCAAGGGGTCATTTTTGAGGTTAACGTGAATGAGAGTAACATTAACGTCATACCGATAGCTTCGAGCAGTCTTTTTTGGTTTTCTTTTAGCTTTAAAGGATAGAAGTAGGCGACGCCACCGATTAACATCTCCCATGCTCGTGTTGGCAAGGAAAAATAAGCGAATGTCGGCCATAGGTCCGTCGCGATAGTACAGAATATAAACCCTACAACAGTACCGACGATTAATAGACGTTTTAATGATTCAAGTGAAAAATAATGTTTTAAAAACAGCAGAATAATCGGGTAAATAATATAGAACTGCCATTCAACCGATAGCGACCATGTATGTAGTAGCCATTTCTCATAAGCGCCAGCATCAAAATAGTCAGCTTCATAAAAATAGGTAATGTTGGACAGAAAGGTAATACTGCTGGCGACATGCTTACCTAAGTTTGAATAATCCATCGGCGGCAATAAAAACCAACCAAATAGCAACAAGGTAAAGCACAATAGGGCAAGCGGAGGAATGATGCGGTTAGCTCTGCATAAATAAAATTCAGCGAGGTTTAATGTGTCGGTATTTAAGCCCTTAAAGATAATGCCTGTCATTAAGAAACCGGAGATAACAAAGAAAATATCGACACCAGCAAAGCCTCCGGGCGCAATGCTCGGATTAAAATGGAACAATACCACTGCAATCAGTGCGATTGCTCTTAAGCCATTTAAATCGGTTCTAAATTTCACTTATCTACCTTGTTATTTACGCTACTGGTCATCAGTATTACGCGGTTTAGCTTAGGTCTGTGTAATACTTTATTTTACGTCATTTTATCCATGTTGTTCTATTTAAAAGTCACGCTTTAAAAAATAAAATGCTAGTTACCATGGAGTAGGTAGAGTATATCAGGGGATTAGTGCGCAGATAATAGAATTTGGATTCAGTATTAGCAAGGTTGCATTTCTTATTGGGTAATTGTGATTAAACTATTATTCGCTAATTAACGTCATTAATAAAAAGCCCGCAACAGATTTCTCTGTTGCGGGCTTGATCACTAAACTCAGGTATTAGCTCAGTGCTGTTTTCAATAATGCATTGAATGTTTCACTTGGGCGCATGATCGCTTCCATTTTCGCAGGATCTGCGTTGAAGTAACCACCAATATCAACTGCTTTACCTTGTGCTGAGTTTAGCTCTTCAACAATTTGCAGTTCATTTTCAGCAAGACTCGCTGCAAGCGATGTAAACTGTGCTGCAAGCTCAGCATCTTCAGTTTGCTCTGTTAGACATTTAGCCCAGTACAGAGATAAGTAGAAGTGACTACCACGGTTATCTAGTTCACCAGTACGGCGTGATGGCGATTTACCGTTATCAAGTAGCATTTCTGTTGCTTGATCTAGTGTTGTTGCCAGTACTTTGGCTTTAATGCTATTCGTCTTTTTAGCCACATCTTCTAAAGAAACCGTTAATGCTAAGAATTCACCGAGTGAGTCCCAACGTAAGTGGTTTTCTTCTACAAGTTGTTGTACGTGTTTTGGTGCTGAACCACCGGCACCAGTTTCAAATAAGCCACCGCCAGCCATTAATGGTACGATAGATAACATTTTCGCACTGGTACCTAATTCCATAATAGGGAATAGATCTGTCAGGTAATCACGTAGAATGTTACCCGTTGCAGAAATGGTATCTAGCCCACGCGCTACACGTTCTAGGGTGTAACGCATCGCACGTACTTGTGACATGATTTGGATGTCTAGTCCTTCAGTATCATGCTCTTTAAGATATTCATTTACCTTAATGATCAGTTCGTTTTCATGAGGGCGATAAGGGTCAAGCCAGAATACAACCGGAGTGTCAGAATCTCTTGCACGTGCTACTGATAATTTAACCCAGTCGCGGATTGGCGCATCTTTCACTTGGCACATACGCCAGATGTCGTCTTGCTCAACATCTTGAGTCATTAGCACTTCGCCTGTATCGATGTCAACGATACGCGCTTCGCCAGTAACTGATGCTTCGAATGTTTTATCGTGTGAGCCGTATTCTTCGGCTTTTTGTGCCATTAGGCCTACGTTTGGTACGCTACCCATAGTCACTGGATCAAATGCACCGTTGGTTTTACAAAAGGCGATGATTTCTTGGTAAATACGGGCAAATGTTGATTCAGGGATCACGGCTTTGGTGTCTTTAGGACGACCATCTGCACCCCACATTTTACCGCCACTACGGATCATTGCTGGCATAGATGCATCAACAATAACGTCATTCGGCGCGTGTAAATTTGAGATACCCTTATCAGAATCAACCATTGCTAATTCAGGGCGGTTTGCGTGACAAGCATGTAAATCACGACGGATCTCTTCGCGTTGCGAGCTTGGTAAACCTTCTATTTTTTCGTAAAGGTTAGACAAGCCATTATTTACATTAACGCCTAGTTTTTTGAATAGTTCGTCATGTTTAGCAAATGCGTCTTTGTAGAAAATTCTTACCGCGTGACCGAACACGATCGGATGAGATACTTTCATCATGGTTGCTTTTACGTGTAATGAGAACATCATGCCCGTTTCATAAGCATCTTGCATTTCTTGCTCATAAAATTCGCACAGTGCGGTTTTGCTCATAAACATGCTATCGATAATTTCGCCATCAAGTAATGCGATATTATCTTTAAGGATCGTTGTTTCGCCGTTTTCTGCAACCAGTTTCATTCTCACGTTACGAGCTTGGTCTAGTGTCATTGATTTTTCGCCATGGTAGAAGTCGCCTTCACGCATATGTGCTACGTGAGTTTGTGACGCTTGGCTCCATTTACCCATCGAATGCGGGTGTTTACGGGCGAAATTTTTAACTGCTTTTGGTGCGCGACGATCTGAATTACCTTCACGAAGTACTGGGTTTACAGCACTACCTAGGGCTTTAGAATAGCGCTGTAACAACACTTTTTCTTCTTCAGATTGTGGATTTTCTGGCAGGTTCGGAATGTTGAAACCTTGAGATTGCAATTCACTAATCGCTGCTTGCAGCTGTGGTACAGATGCACTGATATTTGGCAGTTTAATAATGTTAGTGCTTGCGTCTTGCGTCAGACGGCCTAGCTCACTGAGGTTATCTGGTAACTGTTGTTCTTCAGTTAAGTAATCTGGAAATTCGGCCAGGATTCTGGCTGCAACCGAGATATCACTTTTAACTACATCGATACTAGCAGCTGAAGTGAATTTTTCTACGATCGGTAGAAGTGAGTAAGTCGCCAATAACGGCGCTTCGTCCGTTAAAGTGTAAATAATCTTTGAATTTTCGTCAGACATATTATTCCCTGGATTACTAGCATATGGTCCCCCTGCTAAAATTAGGAACATCTGACCTAGTGTCTAAAATAAACGTAGATCCTAGGGGGATTGATAAATGTTATAGCTAGGTTGCAGAAATCGCAACAGCTGTTATCCTAGCAGATGCTCCGTATCTACTTTCTCCATAATACCATATAAACCGCACTAGCAACTGTAATTTACATCAAAACACCTGAAATCATACCACTTTGTCATTATTTGTGATGTGCATAGCTATCCTCTAATAACGATGCATTAGTAGTTAATATTGCTATTGACAGGGTGTATAGTAACTATTCATTAACTAAATAACTACACTTTCAGTGGTTTGTGTTGATTTCAATGACGTCGGATTATTAGTGCTAATGCGCCAATCTTATCTAATAGCATTTAATTTATTCTAATATTATTTAACTTATAAACTAAAAGGAAACAGTTATGACAAACCGAGTATACGTTTTAGCGCAATTCAAACCAAAGGCAGGCAAACAAGATGAGTTGTTTGAAATATTAAAAGCATTAGAACCGGATTCATACCGCGAGGAAGGTTGTATTCAATATATGCTGACTCGTCAAATTAGCCATCCAAGTGCCACTAACAATGAATACTCAATTGTGTTTAACGAAATTTGGGAAAATGCTGAGGCTTGGACTGCGCATGGCAACAGAAAACAGATCCAGCATTTTTTCGAGACGCAAGTGCAAGCTGAGACAGGACTCGTTGCTGACGTGATGGTCACGGCTTATACAGATGAAGGTAATCATTACGATCATCCTGTTTATGCATAACGAGCGTATTTGAATAAAAATAAACAATAAAAAAACCTGAGTATGATTCTCAGGTTTATGATTAACTTATTCGCTTGAATAATTAAGTGAAATAATTGAGCTGAAAGTTAATACATCAAGGTATACAGCTTACGACGGTAATCAGCCACAACGGCTGCATCTGTCATCACTGATAATAATTCTAAATAAACCTTTCTTGCGCCACCTTCTAAGAAATCATACTCGGTAGTTAAGATCTTGTATAACAGTGCCATTGCATCATTATGTTTGTTAGCGATCTGCAGCTGTATAGCCAGATCATAGGTAATTTGTAAATCATCAGGGTTTGCTTGATGCGCAGCCGTTAATGCCACTATCTCAGGCGTTTCCGCTGATTTTTTTGCCGTGTCTAAATGCGAACGGAGTGTTTGATATTGGTGACTTTGTTGTTCTGCTTCAGCAAAGGTATCTAGCAGTGCTTCAGCCGCTTCTACTTGGTGTGAGCCAAGCAGTGCTTGCGCATAAGCAATTTTGATATCTGTATTATCAGGTGCTAGCTCGTAAGCTTGGCCGATTAATGGCACGGCTTCAGCAAACTTGCTATCCATTAATAGCATTTGTGCTTGTTGTAGCAATACTTGCTCTTGCTTTGGTAAATGACGGCTGATGATTTCACGGATCGCCGCTTCTTCTTGCTCGCCCACAAAGCTATCAACAGGTTTACCATCTTTAAAAATAGCCACGGTTGGTAAGGTTTTAATACCAAACTGTTGTACTAATTCAGGGTGACGGTCGCAATTAAGTCGTGCCAGTATAATTTCGCCATTTAAGCTTTGCGCTATGTTTAATAGGCGCGCACTGACTTGGTTTTCTGGTGCGCGTTCAGACCAGAAATCAATGACAATTGGTTGTGAGTATTTGCCTTGTAGCAAGATCTCTTGAAAATTTTCACTGGTAAGGTCAAGGATATAATTCTGCACTGATTAACTCCATCAAATTGCGTATCGGTATAAATAGTGTTTATGAAAGATATATGGGGGATAAAGTTAGCATAATCAAGTCTGCAAGATCTGCTTATCAGTGAGACATAGATCACTGTCGTGAAAACAAAATAAGCATATATTCAAGGGTCACCGTTTTTAAGGATGTGATCTAGGATGAGTAAATCTTTATTTGTGAACGGTATCAGTTGTGCTTTGTTAGCGTATTTAAATTTAACCCCAGCTATTGCGAGTAGTACCACTACCATTGCGTCAGCTGCAGATGGTTATAACACGTCACTGGCGATGAAGATGTCGCCGTTAGCCACCAATGCCGCTGCGAAATTATTATACCAAGGCAGTTTTGGGCCTACGCCTGAAACCCTATTAAATGCGCAACAAGTCACACGTCAGCAATGGATCGCGACGCAGATGCAATTAGCACCAAGCTGGCATTATCCTTTAACGACGCAATACTGTGATGGTTCGATTACCCCTACAACGAATATAGTCGATGGCTCTGACAGTGCGAATACGAGTAAGGTGGAGAACAACAAATCATCGAATCCTCGCGCTTGTTTAAAAGCGCAAGAATCAGTTTGGTTGGAGCATGCCATCACGGCTAAAGATCAACTACGCCAGCGTGTGGCATTCGCTTTATCGCAGATATTAGTGGTATCAAGCAAAGAGCCGCCACTGGCTAAATATGGCGATGGCTTGGCTTGGTATTACGATTTATTAGTCAAACACAGTTTTGGTAACTATCGCGATTTATTGCAAGATGTCACTTTGTCACCGGCAATGGGTGTTTACCTGTCGATGCAAGGTAATCGTAAAGCCAACCTTAATAAGAACACCTTTCCCGATGAAAATTATGCCCGTGAAGTGATGCAATTATTCAGCATTGGTTTGTATCAATTAGATATCAGCGGACAAGCTATTTTAGATAAGCAGGGCAATAAACTACCAAGCTATCAACAAGCAGATGTGGAAAATCTGGCGCGGGTATTTACCGGTTGGGATCTGGTTGAAAACAAGCGTTATGGAAATCGCCGTACTGGTCGTTACGATACCTTTATGGAACTGTCACCAAAGCAACATGACTACAACGAAAAGCACTTATTTGGTCAATTAATTAAAGCGGGTATGAAAGCGGATAAAGAATTATCTGCCAGTTTAGATCTGTTGTTTCACCACCCTAACGTCGGCCCTTTTATCAGTCGTCAATTGATCCAACGTTTGGTCTCATCTAATCCGTCTCCCGAATATATTAAACGTATTGCGACAGTTTTCAATGATAATGGTGCGGGTGTGCGTGGTGATTTAGGCGCTGTAGTACAGGCTATTTTACTCGATGTTGATGCCCAGACGCCGCTCACGTCTCCAGCGTCAAAATTAAAAGAACCCTTGTTGAATTATATCGGCTTCTTGCGCGCGTTTTCAGCAACGCCAAAGTCAGAACATTATCAATTACGCCAATTGAGTAGTACATTTGGGCAAGGCGCGATGCGTGCTGATTCAGTATTTAATTTCTATCAGCCAGATTTTGAAGCGAATTATCAAGCAGATATTCAAGACGATTTTCAGGGTTATGTTCAAGGTAGCGATCAAGATCATGTTCAAGAAAGAGGTCTGACGAATGATGACTCATTGAGTGGCATACCCGCTAACCAACAAATGACGACTGTCTCGCCTGAATCACAGATTATGGTTGATCCGCTTATCATCAAGCAACTCTCGTTAATGTTTAAACAAACCATGTCAAACAAAGCCAGTTTTGATTTAGATCTGGCTGAGCCGTTAGGGCTTGCAGGTAACAGCGTTGATATGTTGGCATATCTTGACCAATTATTATTAGCCGGAAAAATGACACCTGTATTTAAGGCGCAATTACTGTCACATTTGAGTGATATTAAAGATCCCAAAAGGCAGTTGAAAGAAGCCATTTACTTAATTGTCAGCTCTGCTGATTACGCCGTCCAGCCTTAGGAATTATCACCATGGTTTTACGCAGGGAAATACTTAAAGCATTTGGATTACTCGGCGCATCAACGGCATTACTGCAATCGAATCCGTTGCAGGCATTGCAAGCCATTGCGGACAAACAACATGTCGCAAGGGATTACAAGGGGCTTGTTTGTATCATGCTCAATGGCGGCAATGATGCTTTCAATATGGTGTTTCCTGATAAGGCACATCCTGAATACCACAATTACCTGCATACGCGTCAAACATTGGCTGTACCAAATTATGTGAATAACCCGCAATACTTGGCGAATAAGGGCGATGTTCGTTACAGTAAACAGCTATTACCTATCATGCTACGTGATCTTGCTGGGCAGCAGCATGCGCTAAATTTTCATCCGGGTATGGAAGGATTACACGCGTTAACGGTAGATAAACAAGTCGCTGTTATCGCGAATACAGGGGTACTGATTGAACCGGGTAATCGTGACGAATTTAAACACAATCGGAAACGTAAGCCAGCCTTTTTATTTGCCCATAACCAACAACGTAAAGCGGTGTATTCCGGCATTGGTGACAACAATGTGACAACTGGTTGGGCTGGAAATATGACCGAGCTGGCTAGTCTAAAATATGATTCAAAAGGTGGTTTAAAACAGGGGGGAATAAGCGCAGTTTTACCTATGGGCATTTCTTTCCACGGCACGAATCAGTGGTTGCGTGGTCAAGATTCAATGGGCGCGGTATTAGCCCCCGGCAAGCCGGGTAAAATTATCGGATTAGATGAGAAGGGCAATAAAAGACAGCAGGCTAGAACCACAACCGTACAAGCTTTACAGTCCTTACCCAGTGATGATGTATTAATTCACGTTATGCGCGGTAAATTAACCTCAGCGCAAGACCTTGCCACTGTATTAACACAATTGTGGGCTAAAAATAGTAAAGCATTAGCCAAAATTGATGCTTTTTTTGATGAGGATAAATTATCTCGGCAATTGGCCGCGGTGGCGCAAACTATTTTGTTACGTGAAAGTTTAGGCATGCAACGGCAAGTATTTATGGTCGAGCTAGGCGGTTTTGATACCCATGCCGGACAGATTGATAAGCAGCCGCTGTTACTGACAGCGCTAAGCCGTGCCATAAGCAGTTTTCAACAGGCCCTTGCGTTTTTAGCGTTAACTCAGCAAGTTACTACATTTACTGCTTCTGATTTTGGGCGGACTTTAACTAGCAATGGCAGTGGCACTGATCATGGTTGGGGTTCACATCAATTCGTTATTGGTGGGGCAGTGCAGGGCGGATTATATGGAAAGTGGCCGGTCATGTTACGTGGTGGCGTGGATGATTATCGTAGTGGACGCTTACTACCAACAACGTCGTTGACCCAAGTTAACGCCAGTTTAGCGGCTTGGTTTGGTGCATCAACAGATGAAGTAAATATATTATTTCCTAACTTGAATCTTTTTCCTTCTGGGGGAGTACCATTATTTCAACGAGTTAAAAATAAGGATTTTGTGTAACGTATTGCTTATTATTTTGCCTGAGTATATTTGTTTGAAATTTAGTCAGGTTGTTGCTACCCTGCGAAGCGTTTTATTTATTGGTGTTATTGATGTTTCGTCGATGGCCCATTCGTTTTTACTTTTCGATCAAAAGTATTGCAGGATATATGCTTAGCATAATTTATGGATAGTGCGTTTAAAACAAGTAACCAGTTAGAAAATAGTCAGTTAAACAATAGTCAATTAAACAAGTATAGTATTGAGACCACGGACTACCAAGTCGGTCAAGATAACATCCAAAAATGGGGCTTCGATATACATAATACTGTATTCGGTATTAGCGCCGGTTTAATCTTCTTACTCATTTCAGCCCTCCTCTTCGTAGACTCATCTACAGCAAAAGAAGTTCTAACGAATGTTAGAAACAGCATCATGGCAGAATTTGATGTGGTCTTTATGTGGTCAACCAACTTCTTTGTTGCTTTCACTATGTTACTGATTATATCGCCGTTTGGTAAAATCCGAATTGGTGGTAAAGAAGCTAAAACAGATCATTCAACCTTATCTTGGTTGACGATGTTATTTGCTGCTGGTATGGGTATCGGCCTGTTGTTTTGGGGTGTAGCTGAACCAACCGCTTATTTCACCAATTGGTGGGGAACGCCATTAAATGTTGAACCATTCACCGCTGAAGCAAGATCATTAGCGTTGGCTGCAACTGTTTATAACTGGGGTATTCACGGCTGGGCTGTTTATGGCGTAGTTGGACTAGCTCTGGCTTTCTTTTCTTTTAACAAAGGTTTGCCACTATCTATTCGTTCGGTATTTTATCCGATCATTGGTGATCGTACATGGGGTTGGACTGGTCATATTGTTGATATCATGGCTGTACTTGCGACGTTATTCTCGTTAGCGACATCACTTGGCTTAGGTGCACAGCAAGCGGCGAGTGGTATCAATCATGTATTTGGTACCGAAGGTGGTCTTGGTTTACAGCTCGTTGTTATTGTACTTGTTACTTTAGTGGCTATCTTCTCTGTTATGCGTGGTATTAACGGCGGCGTTAAAATATTGAGTAACATCAATATGGTGTTTGCATTTGCACTATTAATCTTTGTAATGATGATTAGTTTTGATGTGATCATGGTGACGATCCCTGAAACCTTTACTGCTTACGCTGAAAACTTCGTTGCTTTAAGTAACCCGCATGAGCGTAGTGATCTATCGTGGATGCAAGGTTGGACGGTATTCTACTTTGCATGGTGGATTTCATTAGGGCCATTCGTTGGTATGTTCATTGCTCGTATCTCTAAAGGTCGTACAGTCCGCGAGTTCTTGTGTGCTGTGATTTTTGTACCCACGTTAGTGACGTTGATATGGATGGCGACGTTCGGTGGTATTGCTATCGATCAAGTAATGAATAAAGTCGGTGAGCTTGGCATCAATGGTTTGACTGATATTTCGTTATCATTATTTCATGTATACGATGTATTACCGTATGGTAAAGTGTTGTCAGTATTATCGATTGTATTGGTATTAATCTTCTTTATTACGTCATCAGACTCTGCATCACTGGTTGTTGACAGTATTACGTCGGGCGGTAAAGTGGATGCGCCTGTGCCACAGCGTATTTTCTGGGCTGTGATACAAGGTTCAATTGCTGCGACTATGCTTTGGATCGGTGGTACTGATGCGCTACAAGCTCTACAAGCGGGTGTTGTAACGACAGGACTCCCGTTTGCGTTGCTGATGTTAGTCATGTGCGTGAGTATCATAAAAGGTTTAAATTCAGAGTATCATTTATATAAATAATGACTTTGGTTACCAATAGTTACTCATGATCAAAAATGAGTAATATCAACGGCCTCAAATGTATGTTTGAGGCCGTTTTTTTATGTCTGCTAATATCCTTTTCACTATTGTCACCTCTATTTCCTATTACATACCTACCTCTATAGGAATGATCTCGCCTTTATTGATGATTGTTCGATTGTTGTCTAAACGCTGTGTCCGCCAGCGGACAGAAGGATATTACTTTCAATGTTAGTGTGAAATCAATTCTTAATATCAATGTATTTGGTTTCAAACGTTTTAATAAAGACGCTATAAATTGAAGCTGGATAAGCATGCACATTAAACATTAAACATTAAACATTAAACATTAAAGGTTATATAAATTGATCCAACTGGAGATCGCCAAAACAATCATTTGGCCAACTACATTGTCAAATAATACCAAACGTAAATTAATTAAAATAGCACAGTGTAAAACGGAATTTACGGATAACCGCCAGATATTTTCTGATGGTGTTTGTTATATATACCAAGGTAATGCTGCTATTTGTATGCAATCTAAAAATTTAAAAACAGTCAACAGTATGGTAATGGGAAAGCAGGAGTGGTTTGGAGATTGTCAATCAGTAGAAAATAATTTGGTGTCGTTTTCATTATCCGAAATAGAGCCGTTGAATTTAATTTTTTTTCCACGGCATCAACTAAATATTTTAATGAATGATGATTTAGAAGTGGTGAAATGGCTATACCATGTCGTGAATGCTTCGCAGCAAAAATGGCGTCAATCACAACTGCTTTCATCTGAGAATAAACTAATAAAAATTAGTTATTTACTGATTGACTTAGCAATGCACCAAAAGAAAATTAAAGGCGCGATCCCTAAAATTGCCATTTCACAGCAACAGATCAGCATGATTATCGGTATTGCCCGCCAACGGGTAAATGAAGCGCTAAAGCAGTTAGAAAGCTTAGGATATATCGAACTCGAAAGGAGTAGTGTCTACATCACTGATTTTGCAGCTCTGTGCCGTATTTTAGATAATGTCGATTTAAGTGTTCGAGATCCTAGGGGCTCATTAAGTGATATCCCGTGTGAATCGGCAATGCCAGCATAATATATTGAGATTAAAAATTAACATGAGACGTTTTTTATATTTAACTGTTATGTGTATCTTTTTTCCTACTAAAGCATCGGGTGTGGCTAACATTTTAGATGTGGGGTTAATGAATCAAGGGCGTCCGCCGTATTATTCATTACCAACGGATACAGAACCGACTAAAGGGTTATACATAGATATTTTAGATGAAATTGGTCGTAAAATTGGGATCGAATTTCGTTATCTATTCCTCCCTCAAGCGCGCATTCGGCATTTAATGAATCATTATCGCCTTGATGTCGAACCCGGGATCGCTGAAGAATGGCGAATCGAACCTGCTGAGTTAGAAAACAGCATTTATAGTCGCTCTATTTTGACGTCGTCAGAAGTGGTTGTTTACAACCCTAAACGTGTGCAGAAGCCAATTAATCGCAATACATTCAATGCATTAACATCGTGTTCAGTTCTCGGGTTTTCTAAATTAAATTTGGCAACTGGAAAAGAAGTTAAATCTCAGGATGTTTTAACAGAATTACAGATCTTTAAATTACTGCAAAACCAGCGTTGTGATTTTGCTGTCTTCCCTGAAGATGTTATCGCATCAAAATTGGTTAATTCAGGGTTGATGGCGACAGATAGTATCCATGTCTTTTCACTTAAATTACGTTTAACTAATCAGCATTTAGGGTTGCTGCCATCCATTAATACGGCAATCGATAATATGGTTAAATCTGGTGTGATGGCAAATATAATAATAAAGCATAGAGGTTTAAATGAGTAGTTCGTTGAAGAGATTGAGTCACCTTATCCTACTTGTATTATCTATTATGGTTATAATGCTGGTGCTGTTTGTTAATTCAATCTCAGCAGATGAATCCTTGGATACCGAATTTGAAGTTGTAGAAGAAATATCGTTAATCAGTTCGGCGCTTGTTTATAATATGGATTATGAGCAATTGAATAAAATAATGACAGCGATGATTAGTAATCGTAAAGATATTGTGAATTTAGTGATTGTTGATGATGTCAGTAAAGGTGTGGTATTTAGTTATTCGTCAAATGGTAGCATTAAAGCGTTTAATGGCTTTTCTAGAGGCTACATGGCGGGACACCTGTTACCAATTGTTTATGAAGGACAACTGATTGGTACTTTGAATGTCGAGTTTAAGTCTAAATTATTACCTCAAAATAATAATTATTATCAGGATTCCAGCTTTATTATCGTTTTTTTTCTCTTCGTACTGATTTTTATTAACCTGATTTTTTATGCGTTATTAAAATTGAGTGTTTCCAGTTCTAGACGCGCAGAGTTTGGTTCGAAGAAATTTATTTTTATCACTATGTCATTTATGTCGATATTTATTGTGATGACAGTGATTGGTGGTTATTTCATCCTTGAAAAAAACAAAACAATTATTGAAGATAGAGTTGAATTATATTTGCAAAAAAATATCTCTGACTTTAATCGTGATATGAATAGAACGAAAGAAACATTGGCGTCCATTTATAATCAGATCACCCAAACCGCAGATTTTCAACGCGTTTACCAAGGACTTGTCAATGCTGAAAAGTTTTCTGATGAAGCTGCTTATGAGTATTTTCAGGGGGCGTTAACTAATATAATCAATCGCCATCACGACTTTGGCCTCAGTGAACGCATACCTTTTCTTATCATGAATATAGAAGGCAATGTTGTAGCAAAGCAAGGCAATGATATTACTGTTAATGACATTAACAAAACGATAAACAGTCCTTTCATACGCGCATTAAGTGGCCGTGCAGGATTCTTACCGCCGAAAAAAAGCGTCCCACAAATATCGGAGATATACTACGGCGACCTTTATTTCTCTTATCCTATCCTCGATGTCGAAGGCCGTGTCAGCGGTATCTTATTTACACAAATACCTAAGTTACCATTTATTTATTTTGATATGTCTGAGTATAATTTTGGCGCGTCAGGTGAATTAGTGGCAACGAATAATAGTGGCAGGATTATATCTAAATGCCGATTCCCACAAGGGGATGGGATGAACTGTGGTCATATGCTATCAACGATAATGCAAGATCGACATTCGAGTTCGAGTTACTTAGAGCTCTTTGGTGATTATCGCGGCCGAGAATCTTATGTTCTGACGAGTTGGTACGATGAACTTAATACCATATTGGTTTCAAAAATGGATAGCAATGAAGTCCTCGAAAGCTATTATGAATTTCAGAAAGGCATTATTTTAATTTTAGTGGTGATGAGTACGTTGACCATTTTTACGACGTTATACACCTTGTTTTTAGGGCGCAATGCCAACGATAAACTGATTAAATCCAATCACGGAATTATTAAAAGACTAGGCCATGCTGCGGAGTTTAAAGACAATGAAACGGCGATGCACATTGTCAGAATGAGCTATTACGCCAAAATTATTGCCATCAAACATGGCTGTGATTTAGCGTGGGTAGAGCTACTGTTTAATGCTGCACCTATGCATGATATCGGCAAAATCGGTGTACCAGATCATATTTTACAGAAACCAGGAAAACTAACACCAGATGAATGGTTCATTATGCGTCAACATCCTGAGTTTGGTGCGCGCATTATTGGTACGCAAGATAATGAACTGTTAAAAATGGCACATGATATTGCGATTGCCCATCATGAAAAGTGGGATGGTAGTGGTTATCCTTATGGCATTAAAGGAGAGAAAATACCATTACCAGCACGTATCATTGCTATTGCTGATGTCTTTGATGCTCTGACTTCTGAAAGAGTATATAAAAAAGCATGGACACAAGCAGATGCGGAAGCTTTGATTATAAGTGAGTCAGGTAAACATTTTGACCCTAGTTTGGTTGACTCATTTGTACTTTCATTACCTGAAATAAAAACCATTAGAAGTATTTATGTTGATAATAATTAAGAATAAAACAATGAGAAAAAATAACGTTACGATAAGGTTTATCAGTGTTTTATTAACATTTATATCGTTTTTTTCATATGGTACTGATAACACAATTTTTAAGGTTGAAAACTGTAAAAATAAGCAAGCTGTAAACTTTACTATGCCAGAGTTAAGGGTTTTGGAGAGTGCTGAAATAACGACATTATTACCTTGGAAAAAGCAGGAACATCGGTACTTAGGGGTGTATCTTGAAAATATCATCAGGCGTGTTGATGGTCATGGTTTAGAAGCGATTCATGTACATGCAAAGAATGCTTACAGTGTCAAAATAACCGCCGCAGAATTACAGCAGCATAAATACATGCTAGCTTATGCCATCGATGATGAAGCGATAACGCGACGACATAAAGGACCATTAATATTAATGCGAGATTTGAGTGCTGTTAGCATTGATGATATCCACGAATTGAACGTGGTGATTAACCTCGTTTGGTTTGTTGAAAGTATTGATATTAACTGTGGAATTACGCACTAATGAAAAATAAATACACAATAACAATGTGGTTACCTTTGATTTTGATCGTCTTAGTTGAGTTGTATTTAGCTGGCTTTATTACGTTGAAATATGAGCAGAATAATAAAAATGTGATGCGTAATGTTGAATCAATACGCGCCTCATATTGGGGAACTTGGTATGTTGGCAAAGAACTGTCACAACTTGAAGCGCAAATAAAAAAATCGATATATTTAAACAAGCAAGATAATGAGGGGCTCTTAGAAAAATTAGACTTTTTAATTGTCAGTTATGAGTTTTTAGCGCTAGATGTCAAAATTTCGCCTTTATTACAGCGCTATGCGGTTAATGTTTTACAAGAAAATATAGATAAGTTAGATGAAGTTACTCAACAGGTGTTGCTCAAAGAACAACCTATTAATCATTACCCTGATATTTTAGCGATTGTTGAGCAATTGAAATTAGGCCATGACAATGTTGTTTTTTTTGAATTGAAAGGCAGTGATCTTAACATTTTTACTGATGAGGTTAATCGAAACCAACAGGTCTTGTTATATATCATCTATACAGCGCTGTTTATGGTCACGGTGTTAATTACCGTTTGGTTAGTGACATATCTAAACTTTAAGCGGACTCAGAAACAGTCAAATATGGATGAGTTGACTCAGCTTCCTAATAGAAAGCATTGTATGGAATTAATTACTGTTAAAATACAAAAGAAAAAACAGCTATGTTGTTTGTTTATCGATCTCAATGGCTTTAAGCAGGTGAATGATACATTAGGTCATCATGCGGGTGATGAGGTACTTAAAACTATTTCAAAAAGAGTATCTTATAGTATAGGTGATGAAGATATCTTTGCGCGTATTGGTGGTGATGAATTTGTTTTGATCTTATGTGATTATGGACATGATCTTAATGTTCAATCGATTGTTGAACGGATCATCAAGCAAATACAGCTACCTATGTATATCGATGGTGAGGCTGTCAATGTGGGTTGTGCGATAGGCATTTCTTTTTTATCTAAGGACGTTGATACAGTGAATAAGTTATTCTTAACGGCTGATTCTGCAATGTATGTCGCAAAAGGGCTAAAAGAGGGGAATTCGAGTAATTATCAGTACTATTAATTATCAGTATTATTCATTTAACTTTACGCTTGGATCTTGATGATAATTTATGGTCGATATAAATATTTTATGGTCAAGTGCAATAATACTCTTTTTATCTCAAGCATATTTTTATGTATATTTATATCCAGCAACTTTATGCTTTATCTAAATAAAGTTCAGGCCGCGGTTGTTTGAGTTTTGTCACCTTTTTTGCTACTCTTTTAACCGATTTTTATCACTTGGCTCATTATGGTTTTAACTAATGACCCTTTCGTTTTTACTTTTCGATTAAAAAGTATTGCAGGATATATGCTCAGCATAACTTATGGATAGCTCGTTAAACAAAAATAGTACGTTAAATAAATATAGTATTGAAACAACTGATTACCAAGTCGGTCAAGATAATGTACAAAAGTGGGGGTTCGATATACATAATCCCGTGTTCGGTATCAGTGCCGGCCTTATTATCTTCTTCCTCTCAGCACTTCTTCTCGTCGACCCTGCTACCGCAAAAGAAACATTAAACACGATTAAAAATGGCATTTTAGCTGATTTTGATAGTTTCTTTATGTGGTCAACTAACTTCTTTGTCTTTTTTATTGCCGTATTAATCGTATCGCCGCTTGGTAAGATCCGTATTGGTGGTAAAGAAGCAAAATCTGAACATTCAACGATCTCGTGGTTAGCAATGTTATTTGCTGGTGGTATGGGGATTGGTCTACTGTTCTGGGGTGTTGCAGAACCAACGGCTTATTTCACTAATTGGTGGGGAACCCCATTTAATGTTGAACCGTTAACTGCTGAAGCAAAGTCATTAGCACTTGCAGCAACGATTTATAACTGGGGTATTCACGGTTGGGCTATCTACGGTATCGTAGCACTTGCATTGGCCTTCTTTGCTTATAATAAAGGGCTTCCTCTTTCAATTCGTTCTGTTTTCTATCCGATTATTGGTGATAGAGCTTGGGGCTGGGCTGGTCACGTTGTTGATATCTTAGCCGTACTTGCGACGCTATTTGGTCTTGCGACATCGCTAGGTCTTGGCGCACAGCAAGCAACGAGTGGTATCAATCATGTATTTGGTACTGATGGCGGTATTGGCATGCAGTTGATTGTGATTGCCTTTGTTACGTTAATTGCAATCTTTTCGGTTATCCGTGGTATCGATGGCGGCGTTAAAGTATTGAGTAATATCAATATGGTGTTTGCCTTTGCGTTATTGATCTTTGTACTGATCATTGGCTTTGATGTTGTTACTGTGGCTATTCCTGAAACCTTAATTGCTTATGGCCAAAACTTTATTGGGTTAAGTAACCCACATGGTCGTGATGATACAGCTTGGATGCAGGGGTGGACGGTATTTTACTGGGCTTGGTGGATTTCATGGTCACCATTCGTAGGTATGTTCATTGCGCGTATTTCTAAAGGTCGTACGGTTCGTGAATTCTTGTCTGCCGTTATTTTTGTTCCAACATTAGTGACGCTAGTATGGATGGCAACATTTGGTGGTATTGCAATCGACCAAGTGGTTAATAAAGTGGGTGAGTTGGGTGCTAACGGCTTAACTGATTTATCATTATCTTTATTCCATGTGTACGATGCACTACCGTATGGTGATGTGTTATCAATATTGTCGATTATTTTAGTGTTAATCTTCTTTATTACATCATCAGATTCAGGTTCACTTGTCATCGACAGCATCACGTCTGGCGGTAAGATTGATGCACCTGTACCACAGCGTATATTCTGGGCTGTAGTAGAAGGTACTATTGCTGGTGTTATGTTATGGATTGGTGGTTCTGAAGCACTGCAAGCGTTGCAAGCTGGTGTGACTATCACCGCGCTACCATTTACGTTTGTATTGCTGCTTATGTGTGTGAGCCTTATTAAAGGCTTGAACTCAGAGCGTCATTTATACAAATAATGATTTGGCGTTACCCTAAGCATAAAAGCTTAAAATGATAAATGCCAACGGCCTCAAATGTATATTTGAGGCCGTTTTTTGTTTTAGGCAGATCGCAAAAATCAGACCTTGTAATGTAAACCGGTACTATTACGTTATATTTTATGTTGAGGATTATTTATTTTAAGCGTATCAGGAGCTAAAGATGAAAAAAGTTATTCTAAAAGGATTTATTATAGTCCCAACAGCGGACCTGTCTGCAGTGAAGAAAGCACTTATCAGTCATAAAGAACTGACGCGCAATGAACCGGGCTGCTTGATGTTTAACGTCACGCCATCTGAAATTAACTTTAACCGTTTCGATGTATACGAAGAATTCATTAATAAAACGGCTTTTGAGCAACACCAAGCCAGGGTCAAAAGTTCAGCCTGGGCTAAAGCAACAGCCAATGTACAACGGCATTATGAAATTTTTGAGTAGTCGATGGGCTTAAATAGTAATGTTACAGTTGGTGGCGTACATTTTTGCAAATTAATTATGCTTAATCATCATTAATTTGGAAGACTGAACGAGTCGCTATGCTACAGTCCACTTTAATAAAATACGTTATTAAACTTAGTTACTACTTAGATCATTACTTAGTTAATATTTAGTTGTTTTTTTTTAGAGAGAGAATTATTGATGTCCTTTGAGTCTGCAGTTACATTTTTTATCGCGATATTTATTTTTGGTATTACCCCTGGGCCTGGTGTATTTGCCATTTTGGCTCGTGCGATGGTTGAAGGTCCTAAAAAATGTATCATGCTGGCAATGGGCATGATAGGTAGTGATGTGATTTATTTAATTTTAGCGTGTTTTGGTCTGGCAACGATAGCTGAAAATTGGTCTGAAGTATTTACTGCTATTCGTTATATCGGTGCTGCTTACCTTATTTATCTCGGTTATAAAATGATTAAAGCTTTGCCGCAGATTAAGAGTGATATTCAAGCTGAAGCTGTTCAAGTCGAAACTAAAGCACAGCAAGAAGGTAGTATGTTGGCGAGTTTTACTCAGGGCTTTTTAATTTCAGCATCGAATCCAAAAGTGATCCTATTTTATATTTAGTTTTTACCGACGTTTATCGATTTGACGGTATTAAAGGCACAAGATATTGCCTTAGTGTCAGTGTTGTCGGCTATCGCTTTAATGTCAGGCTTAATGTTGATTGCTTTTGGCGCTAGTCGCATGGCAGGGATGTTAAAAACACCAGTGGCTCATCAACGCTTAAACAGAGGTGCAGGCAGCATTATGATCGCTGCTGGCGCGTATTTGGCGGTGAGTAAATAGTATTTTATCTTATCTATATTGACGAAAAAATAAAGGCTTACATTGGTAAGCCTTTATTTTTTATTATTGGTTTTGATTAATTAAAATTAAGCATGAGTTGGGTAGTCAATATAACCAGCTCCATCACCGCCAAACAGTGTAGCACCGTCAAGATCTGCTAGTGCGTAATTGTGCTTTAAACGTTCAACTAAATCGGGGTTTGATACGAATGGACGACCGAAAGCGACTAAATCCGCATAACCTTTCGTTAATATTTCTTCGGCACGTTCTTGCGTATAACTGCCCGCGACAATGATGGTATTCGTGAACAGGTTTCGTAGTTCAATACGGAAGCTTTCAGGTATTACAGGTGCATCATCCCAATCCGCTTCTGATAAATGCATGTAAGCGATGTCACGTGCTTGTAGTTCTTCTGATGCTTCTAGAATTGTAGGTACAATATCTGGGCAGTTCATGTCTTTAAATGTGATGAATGGTGCAAGACGTACACCGACTTTATCAGCGCCAATTGCTGCAATCACAGCATCGACAACTTCTAATAGAAAACGGATGCGATTACTATTTGTGCCGCCATATTTGTCTGCTCGTTTGTTAGAATTTGTGCGAAGGAATTGGTCGATAAGATAACCATTACCACCGTGGATCTCGACACCATCAAAACCAGCTTCTACAGCACGCTTAGCTGAGTAAGCAAAGTCTTTAATTACGCGTGTTATGTCTGCTTGCGTCATCTCGCGAGGTTGAATGCAATCCACCATGTTGCCATTACCTTGGTCATCAGAGATCCAAACTTTAGTTTCTACAGGCGCAAGTGCTGACGGTGCGATAGGTAGTTCACCATGTTGAAATGTTGGATGAGAAACGCGGCCTACATGCCATAACTGACAAAACATGGCAGCCCCTTGTTCATGGATAGCGCGGGTGATCGGTTGCCAGCCTTTAACGTGTGCATCGGTATAAACGCCCGGTGTGAATGAATAACCTTGTGAATCATCAGAAATTTGTGTGGCTTCAGAAATGATTAATCCGGCGTTGGCGCGTTGCTTGTAATAAGTCGTCATTAATTCATTGGGTATATTGCCGGGTTGACTAGTACGCGCTCGGGTCATTGGTGCCATTACCACGCGATTTTTTAAGTTTAATTGTTTTAGTGTGGCGTTCTGGAATAATTTACTCATGATATTTACCTTATTTTAGCCGTTTAATGGGGATTTGTTTGCTTTCACGATGAACAGTAAGCCAATCATGGGGACGATGATGGCAGCGTAAGGGATCATGCTCGCGCCCATACTGCTATCAAGTACGATACCGCCAAGGATGCCGCCGAATGCGTTGGCCAAATTGAATGCCGAGATATTTGCTGTGGCCGCTAATTCTTGACCTTCGCCACCGTGATTCATGACTCGAAGTTGCATTGCAGGTACATTGGCAAACGATGCGATGCCGAAGATAAATGCGGCGATGACAAAAAGAATTTTGTTATCAATAACTAGACCGACCAATACTAAGGAAAGGATCATGGCCACAGCCCAGAATAATGATGCTTTGTTGAGGTTTTTGTCTGCTGAACGGCTACCTATGGTGTTACCTATGATGAGACCAAGACCGACAATCACTAAGATCCAAGTCACCGCATCTTCGCCATAACCAGTGATGTGCATCGCGATAGGCGCAATATATCCATATAGCGTCATGAAACCAGACCATGCAAAAGCCATGATTGCTAGACTCAGTAATAACATCGGATTTTTGAATGCCATAAGCTGGGCTTTAATATTCTTAGCTTCGCCATGACCCGTTGATTTGATTGACATGAGAATGAAAACCATGGCCACTGCACCGAATGCAGCAACGGTCAGAAACGTGTTTTGCCAGCCGAACTGTAGGCTGATCCAAGTACCAGCAGGTACACCGAGTACATTGGCCAAGGTTAGACCTGCGAACATTTGACCGACGGCACGACCAGCCATTTTTTCTGATACCAGATTCGTCGCGACAACCGCGCCAATGCCATAAAATGGGCCTTGTACTAGTCCCGCAATGACACGGCTAACTAATAATAATTCGTAGGTTGGTGCTAAAGCGGATAGTATATTACCGAGAATAAACAGCAGCATTAAACCCGTCAGTACCGCTTTTTTATTAAAACGGGCTAAATATATCGTTAAAATCGGACCGCCAATGACGATGGCTAACGCATAGGCACTGATTAAGTAACCAGCCTGACCTTCTGTAATAGACAGCGATATAGCTATTTGCGGCAGAATACCGGCGATAACAAACTCGGCGGTGCCAATCGCAAATGCGGCAAGTGTTAGTATCCAAACTTGGAAAGGCATTGTTTCTTTTTCGATCATCATGGTTATCTCTGTTTATAATATGCTGACTATTATATTCATTCGATTTATTTTGATAATTGAGTAAAATATGAAATCATTATTCGGATAAAATGAACAATAGGAGAGGGTATGGATAAATTTTCTGATATGGCCATGTTTGTTAGTATTGTGAAACATCAAGGTTTGGCCGCAGCTGGGCGTGACATGGGGCTCTCTCCCGCGACAATGACCGCAAGACTACAAGCATTAGAAGAAAGATATGCGGTGAAGTTATTGAATCGAACAACGCGGCATATTGCATTAACGGATGCTGGCGAGCTTTATTATCAGGCGGCGATGGAAATAATAGCCAGTGTCAATGAGACTGAGAACCGCTTACAAAATGTGGTTGAACAAGTGAAAGGTTCGCTCAAAATCTCGGCGCCAAAGGATATAGGTAAGCAATATATTTTGCCGATATTATCTGAGTTCTCTAAACGCTACCCTGATGTCGTGCCTTATTTATACCTCAATGATCGGATATCAAATATTGCTGAATCGGGGATTGATATCGTTATTCGTTATGGTGAACTGGCTGATAGTAGTCTTATATCAAGGCCGTTATCATCAAGTTGGCGAGTATTGTGCGCATCACCGGAATATTTAGCCAAGCGTGGTGTGCCGCTAACACCAGAAGCGTTAGTTGAGCATGATTGCTTGGTGATGTTGCGTGGTAACGAAGAGTTAAAGACTTGGCATTTCCAACAGCAAGAACATAAAACCACCATGACAGTGGCAGCAAAACGACTTTCTGATGATGGTGAAGTTATTAGGCAGTGGGCATTAGCTGGGGCTGGGATAGCACTAAAATCAATTGTGGATGTGCAAGACGATATTAATAGTGGGCGCCTTGTTACTGTGCTTGATGGTTATATGAAGAATTTTAATACCTCAAGGTCGGTATCAAGTGCTGATTTAAATGTGATTTATACCAGCAAGCAGTATCAGCCCAAACGCATTCGCTTGTTTCTGGATTTTTTGTTTGAGAGATTCAACGATATGACTCAACAATAAAGTTAAGCCGATAAATATATTGGTGATGATAATGAGGTGCACCAATACGGTGCACTTTATTATTTTAGCACTGTTTTAGTACTATTCTTGCGCTTAAAGCCTTTCTATTTTGGCAATAAAGTCATTCGCTACCCTTGCATCCGACTATCTAACCTTATTTTCCTGTGATTTTCAATTTGTTCTCTCTAAACGTTAGACTTGGCTGGTTTTTTGCTTTATTCCTTGGTAAGAACATGCGTAACCAAGGATGATATATGCAGAAATTAAAGCAGCAACCCAAGTGGGTTAAAACAACATGTCCTTATTGTGGTACCGGTTGTGGTGTCGAAGCGCAAGTAAACCAAGACAATTCAGTGACGATCCGTGGTGATGAATCACACCCGACCAATTTAGGTAATCTTTGCTCAAAAGGATTAACGCTAGCCGATACCTTAGTCCCAGAAGGACGTCTTAGCGAATGTTATATTCGTGGCCAAGCGCAGAGTATGGAAACCACCTTAAGCTATGTCGCTTCTTCATTTAATAAAGTCATCGCTGAACATGGCCCGGACGCCGTTGCCTTTTATGTATCAGGGCAGTTACTTACCGAAGACTATTATATTGCTAATAAATTGATGAAAGGGTTTATTGGCAGCAGTAATATCGACTCGAACTCACGCTTGTGTATGTCTTCTGCCGTTGTTGCGCATAAGCGTGCCTTTGGTGAAGATGCAGTTCCCGCTTGCTATGGTGATATTGAAGCTGCCGAGCATATCTGTTTAGTCGGTTCGAATTTAGCTTGGTGTCATCCTATTTTATTCCGCCGTATTAAACAGGCGAAAATGGCCAACCCGAATTTAAAAATTACCGTGATTGATCCACGTCGAACTGATACCTGTGATATTACCGATCTACATTTAGCCATTCGCCCGGGTACGGATGTGGCGCTGTATAATGGACTGTTGGAGTTTCTGGACCAAGAAAATGCTTGTGATCTTACCTATATTGCCGAGCATACGGAAGGATTTGAAGAGGCACTCAAATCAGCTTACCAATCAACACCAAGTTGGGAGGAGTTAGCCGCATTTTGTAACCTTGAACTCGATACCATGTTGGCTTTTTTCCGTCGTTTTACCGATATCGATAAGACCCTCACCTTATTTAGCCAAGGGGTAAACCAGTCAACCAGTGGCACCAACAAAGTAAACGCGATAATTAACTGTCACTTAGCCACAGGCCGTGTGGGTAAACCGGGGGCAAGTCCATTTTCTGTGACCGGTCAACCAAATGCCATGGGGGGCCGCGAAGTGGGTGGTCTTGCAAGCATGCTAGCGGCGCACATGGACTTTACGCCTGAGAGTCATGCTCTGGTGAGTGAGTTCTGGCATACCGATAAATTGGCCACAAAAAACGGTGCTAAAGCGATCGACATGTTTGATCAAGTGCATCAAGGTAAGATTAAAGCGATTTGGATCATGGGCACGAATCCGGTGGTGAGTTTGCCAGATTCAGACAAAATACAGCAAGCGTTATTAAATTGTCCGCTGGTGGTGGTGTCTGACTGCATTGCCAAGTCAGATACCATTGCGTGCGCTGATGTACTACTACCAGCTCAAGGCTGGGGGGAAAAAACCGGTACAGTAACCAATTCAGAACGTTGTATATCACGTCAACGTGGTTTTCTACCGAGTGTTGGTGAGGCAAAAGCGGATTGGTGGTTATTAGCAGAAGTCGCCAAACGCATGGGCTTTACCAAAGACTTTAGTTTTGAGTCAGAGGCTGATGTGTTTGCTGAATATGCACAAATGACTGGCTTTAAACAAGATGCTTTGCCAAGGGGTTTAGATATTGCGGTATTGGCTGATCAAGATTATGACCAGCATAAACCGATGCAGTGGCCGATAAAAGGCAACAAGTCACAAGCGCGATTATTCACCGATGGGCATTTTTCGACGCCGTCAGGTAAAGCTAACTTTATTGCGCTTTACCACAAATCAGCAGCAAGTTCAGTCTGCCAAGATTATCCGATGATCTTAAATACCGGTCGTAATCGAGATCAGTGGCATAGTATGAGTCGTACTGGTTTAGCCACCAAGCTTAATGGCCATATGCCTGAGCCGTTATTGTCGATTAACCCGCAAGACTTAACAGAACGTGGGATTACCGATGGCAGCTTGGTTGCAGTTGAAAGTTTACAAGGTAAGTTATTAGTACGTGCGCATGCGACTGTGAGTCAAAACCCAGGTGAGTTATTTTTACCTATTCACTGGAGTCGTCAAAATGCCAGTGCCGGGGCTATATCCAGCTTAGTCGCAGGGCATACAGATCCATTATCGGGGCAGCCAGAAAACAAATATACGCCAGTGAGTGTCAGTGCATGGTCACATGCATCGCGTGCAGCACTATGGAGTCAACGTCGTCTGCAAGTGGCTAAAATATTGCCTATGGTGGATTACTGGATTGAGCGTCGTTTAGAACAGGGGTTTTTATATTATCTTGCCAGTGTTGCAGAGCCAGCTGAATTCTTCCAACAATTAAAACTCGCTCTACATAACAGCTATATGACTAAGCAAGTTGATTACGAGAATGTGGCAGAGCAGAAATACCGTTTTGCCATGAGTTTTCAAGAAAACCTTGATATTAGTTTAATGGTGACGCCTGCTAGCGATGTGGATGATGATTCTTGGTTAGCTAGTTTAACCTTGTTAATGCCTGATGTTGGTTTACGTGCCACGTTAAAAGGCGAAGCGAAAACACCGCCAAGTCGTATGGTATGTGCTTGTCATCAAGTGACAGAATACGACATTATTGAAGCTGTGAAAGCAGGTGCTGATACGGTGGCTGCTGTGGGTGGCTGCAGTAAAGCGGGTACTGGGTGTGGCTCTTGTATACCTGAAATCAAGCGAGTCATGGCAAGTTGTAACATTGAAGTTTCGTTAGTGGATTAAGTACTATTAATTTAGGAAATAGGCATTAAGCATGACCGCTTAATGCCTATGGCTTTAGTGATTAGCTGGCAGAACATAAAGGTAAATAGTGACAAAATGACAAGCACTACCGAGTAATACGAAGATATGCCAGATAGCGTGGTTATACGGGATACGCTTATTGGCATAGAAAATGGCGCCAATTGAATAAGCAAGCCCGCCGGCAAACAACCAGTACAGCGCGCCAGTATCTAACTTACCTAATAACTCATCGCCTGCAAAGACAATTAACCAGCCCATAATAAGGTAGAAAAATAACGATATTTTTTTAAAGCGTTCAGCCCAATAGAGCTTGGCGATAATGCCAAAGATTGCCATTGACCAGACAATTGCAAAGATACTCCAACCGAGCGTACCGCGTAGTTCAATCAAGAGTAATGGCGTATAAGTCCCTGCTATCAGCAAGAAAATGGCACAGTGGTCGAGTGTTTTTAATTTCGCTTTTATCGCCGGATTCGTGGCGTAATGATAAGCGCTTGAGGCAAAAAACAATAAAAACATCGAAATGCCATAAATACTAAAGCTGGCAATGCGCCAAGGGTCAGCTTGTGCGATTGACGGTATTAATAGTGCGATTAGGGCGGCAATACTGAGTAAGGCACCAAGGAGATGCGACCAGGTGTTTGCTGCTTCTTCTTTTACACTATAGGGTGCGGTAACTGTATCTGCCGTTGCGATTATCGCTGTCGGACTTGTTATCGCTGTAGCACTTTGTGACATACATTATCCTATCATTAAGTTGTCTTACCAGTTAGGCGTACAAGTGTACGCTTAAAATATTTCAATTTAAAGTGAATATATCTATTGTATTGCTTTTTAGTATTAGGAAAGGGTTAAATTAGTAAAATTAAGTTTTATAATCAATACTATATAGTTAAAGTGCTATTTATACTTAAGTTACTTTTTATTGATAGCGTTGTTTCTGATTGATGGCGCTGTAGTACATATTGCAGAGGGTCGTAATGGCAGAATTTAGAGGGGTAGTTAAAAAAGTCATTTGGGGCTTATTGATTACTGGCATGATTGCAGTGATCGGCCATCTATATTGGTCAAGACCGCTGGATAATTACCCGGTACTTGATATAGAAATACAAAGCACCCTGCAAGACAGGGTACAAGAAAGCTCTGCGTTGGCACGGTTTAGCGGCCAAACATGGACGACGAATGACAGTGGTGATGGCGCTAATTTATATCAAATAGATGAACAAACAGGGCAAGTACTTAAGCAGGTACACATTGATGATGCTATCAGTTATGACTGGGAATCATTAGCGCAAGACGAAGGCAATATCTTTATCATGGATTGTGGAAATAATCATGGTACCCGGGATAGTCGCAGCATTATCAGTGTTGATACAGAGACGTTAATGCAAGCTGGTGATGGTGAGAGCATTGCAGCGGTTAATACCGCACGCTTTTCGATGGCAGATAAACCAGATACAGCATTAACCAGTTACATGCACGATTATGATTGCGAAGCCGCAACTGTAGTGGAACAGGAATTATGGGTATTAAGTAAAAACTGGAGCGATTTACACAGCCGTTTGTATCGAATGGACTTAGTCGATATTAATAACAGTGCAGCTAAGCACAGTGTTATAGAGGTCATTCCCGCACAAACTTTGAATGTCGATGGGTTGATCACGGCGGCAGATTATAATGCTGAAACCGCGCAATTGGTATTACTTGGATATGATAGTAACTTGGTTTACAAACACCCTTTTATTTGGGTTGTGCCGATTAACAACAATAACTTAAATTGGGATATGGCAAAGCGCTTTAATCTCTCTCTTTATGGACAGTGGGAGAGTATTATCTGGCAAGGTGATAATCAGTTGTTACTTACTGCAGAAGCGAGTTTCGGAACTGCTGCTCGTGTTGGAGTTGTGACGTTAACGTCATCAACAGTATTAGATTAATATCGCGTAAAGGAGTATTCTACTAGCGAAAATTACCGATTTGAGCGCGATATATTAGCGGACATACCACTACCATAGGGGTATAATCCTGCTCATTAAATAGTGCTCAGTAATTCCAAAATTAGCTAGGCGCAGTATGCAAGACGATTTAAAAGACTTATCAGCAAACAATTTATTAGTAAGCAACTCCTCAGTAAACGATGAGCTGCAGCATCAATATCAAGATTTAATTGCTGTTTTTAACCATACGTTTGCACGCGAATTTAATACCCAATTAGTCAAAGGTGATGATGAGCCGATTTACATGCCGGCGCATACTGACTTTGAACAATATGTTAGTTGTGAGCATCACCGTATTATTTTTGCCCATGGTTTTTTTGCCAGTGGTCTGCATGAAATTTCACATTGGTTAGTCGCGGGATTAGCGCGTCATCAATTAGTAGATTTTGGTTATTGGTATATTGCTGACGGGCGTAATGCGCAGCAGCAAGCAGAGTTTGAAAAAGTCGAGATTGTACCGCAGGCGATTGAATGGATTATTTGTGTTGCCACGGGATTTCAATTTCGCGTTAGTGCCGACAATTTAGCTGATATTGTGATTGACCGATTGGCTTTTCAACACAAGATCCACGATCAAGTACGTTTATATTTAGAAAACGGTTTATCAGCGAGAACGCAAGCGTTAGTGACAGCACTACAAGTATTTTATAATACTAAGCCGTTGGTATTAGAAGATTTTGATTATCGAGGTATGTATGAACGTGAAGCCGTTTAAGCTGGAGATTATTATTAACCCCGTTGCAGGTGTTGGTGGTAGTGTCGCGTTAAAAGGCAGTGATAATGTCGCTCAGCAAGCGCTTAGTTTAGGTGCTATACCGCAAGCCAATAATCGCATGTTACAAGCATTAGGTCAGTTTGCAGATCTTGCGCCGCGTTTCAGCATTGTAACTGCGGGTGGAGAAATGGGTGAGCGTTGCAGTTTAGAATTAGGCCTTAATGTGACGGTGGTGTATCGACCAGCGAATGACTCGACCACAGAGCAAGATACTTATGCTGCGGTTGAAGCATTATTAGCCCAAGATATAGATTTGTTATTGTTTGCTGGTGGTGATGGTACTGCGCGTAATATTTGTGCGACGATCAATGATGTCGTGCCAGTATTAGGCGTACCAGCAGGCTGCAAGATCCATTCAGGTGTTTATGGTGTCACGCCAAAAGCCGCTGGTTGTGTGGTTCGTCGGTTGATTTTAGGCGAACTGGTTACCTTAGCTGATGCTGATGTGATGGATATTGATGAAGTTGCATTTCGTCAAGGTACTGTAAAAGCGAAGCGTTATGGCGAAATGATGGTGCCGAGCGATTTACGTTATGTACAAAGCGTAAAAATGGGCGGTATTGAATCAGATGAGTTAGTACTTACAGATATAGCTGCTGATGTCATGGCAGATATGGAAGATGAATATTATATTATGGGGTCTGGGTCGACAGTGGCATTTGCCATGGCCGAATTAGGACTCGATAATACCTTATTAGGTGTTGATGTTGTCCATCAGCATGAATTGATTGCTGCAGACCAAACGGCAGCGCAATTAATCGCGTTGACACAAGATAAGCCGTGTAAATTAGTGATCACCTTAATCGGTGGTCAGGGGCATATTTTTGGTCGTGGTAATCAACAACTGTCGCCGCAGTTGATTAAACAAATCGGTAAAGAAAATATTATTGTGTTGGCAACCAAAACGAAGTTGTCGGCATTAGCAGGACGTCCCTTAATCGTAGACACGGGGGATGTTGAATTAGACCAAGCATTATCAGGTTTTATTCGAGTAACCACAGGTTATCGTGATTACATCATGTATCGTGTCGCCAACCCAGAATATGAGGATTAATCATTGTCTAAACCTACTTATCAAAGCAAGCTAATGGAAAAGCTTGATGGATTTGTAGAACAAGGAACGTCGGATCAACTATTTGCGGCCCAATATTTACACGGCCACGTTACTTTTGCTACGGCAAAGTGCGAAAATATAGGTAAAATTTATCCCCACGACATTAAATTTCAAGTCGTGCATAGCTTACGAGACGCTCTGGTTTCAAATGAGTTAACCCCTCAGAAACAAGCGCTGGTACTCGGCATGTGGGATGATATCAATAAACATTGATATTCGATTAAATGATTATGAACATTCAGCTATTTAATGCGTGTAATGACAAATTAAAGTGGCATATCATTTTAAACCAGTAATCTGATTACTGGTTTTTTTGTGTCTGTTATAAACCTAATGTCATGTCTTAGTATGATCTAAGTCTGATTATTATAAATATGTTTATAATAAGTTAAATTTATTTTAAACATACAAATAACTCTTAAATATAGCTTATTTACAACAGCTTATAGATTAATAGTAACTTCCCCATGTAATCACATTGTTGAATAGTAATTATTTAGATTTGAAGTTTAATGTTTATATTTCATTTAAATTTGATTTATTGAGTGGCTTTGTTACTTAAAATTAAATTTTTACGCTGCTTTTGGTCTTTAAAGCCATGCATATAACTGATGTCATTCATCTGGTTGTACCTGTTGTTTTTTTACGTTATAACTTTTCTGCACTCGAACGGGACAGGTTGTCATTATGGGTGCGCGACATTGCCGTCATAACTAAGTTGGCGATAACTTAACGATAAAGGATTAACTATGTTAAAAAAAACTCGGACTTTACTTCCTGTCTTAGCTGGAGCCTTGTGCTTCATGGTTACACCCGCTCAAGCGGATACCTCGGGTAAAACCAAATACCCTGTGGTATTAGTGCATGGCCTCGCTGGTTTTGACAGTGTACTCGCAGACTATTTTTATGGTGTGAAAGGGGCATTAGCAGATGTTGGTGCGACAGACGTGTATACGCCACAAGTCAGTGGTTATGATACCAGTGAAGTACGTGGCGAGCAGTTACTGAGCTATTTAGAGCAACTTAGTGCCGTCACGGGCGCTGAGAAGTTTAACTTAATTGGCCATTCGCAAGGTGGTATTGATTCTCGCTATGTGGCGTCAGTTCGACCTGAGCTGATCGCGTCGGTTACCTCTGTGGGGTCGCCGCATCGAGGTTCTGGTACTGCGGATGTTATTAAGGATTCGCCATTAGAAGGTCCAGCGATGGCGATTGGTAACGCGGTTGCCAGTTTACTCGCTGTTGCGACTGGTAATAATGATAATGCTGTTAATGCAATGGGATCATTAGAGGCGTTGAACTCTAAAGACGCAGCGATTTTTAATGCGAAATACCCTGAGGGTTTAAGGCAAGGAGAATGTAAAGCGACGCCAAGTTATAACGCCGGTTCTTGGTACTGGCCAAACTGGGTGTATGACTATTCAGTCAATGACGGTGAGCATAACGTTAACGGTGTATCGTATTACTCATGGGGCGGTACATATAATCCTGTATTCAATTCTAATGTACTTGATCTTGCTGATGGCTTATTAGCGGTAACGTATCTTACGATAGATGAAGAAAATGATGGGGTTGTTGGACGCTGTTCTACTCATTTAGGTAAAGTCATTCGTGATGATTACACCATGAACCACGCGGATGAAATTAATGGCATGTTCGGCTTACGTGGTTTAGGCAGTACGAGTCCTTTACCTTTATATTCGGCACACGCGAAGCGTTTAACAAGCGCTGGGCTGTAATACACTAATTTGAACATGGGGTAAGCACTGTGGATAAATGACAGTGCTTATTTGTTCACAGGACTTATTTTTTCAAGTACTTATTTATTTACCGAACCGCGTTCGATGGAGCCTGTCATGTCATTTAAATCAACACCGCTTATCATGGTTATTGGGTTATTCGTCGTCATTGCAGTTGTGGGGGGCACATTATTATCGTCAGACGATGAAGCAGCCATTTCAGTAAAATCAACATCGCCGATTTTATCGGAAATAGTCGTAAAGCAAACGAGCTATCCATTAGCGCCAGAAGCGATTAACGCCCTCGTTAATCGGGGGGATGACGGGCTTGTTGAGGATACCGAACGACAAGCTGTGCCGTTGTTATTACCTAGCTCCTTGTTAGGTGCTGTATTACCACTAACACTGGATGTGAATGAATTGGGTGAATTGGTTATTAACAAAAAAATTCAGCATTTATTTGATTTTTATCTGTCGGCAATGGGAGAAGAAAGTCTCGACATTATTGTTCTGCGTATAAAGCACAGCCTGACATCGCAGCTTACTGATCCTGCATTGACTCAAAGTATGGATATATTTTCGGGCTATCTACAATATTTAAATGAAGTGACTGTGATTAAGCAGCAATTTGAGCAAGGTGCTGATCCTGAAAATAGTGGTGAATATACCTTAGACAAGGTAATTGAAGTGCGTGACATGGTTCTCGATGCGCGCACTAATTATCTTGATGATGATGTTATTGCGGCTTTTTTCGGTCAAGCAGATGAGTACGAAGATTACATGTTAAGTTTGGCTAAGATTAATAAGGATACTGGATTAAATAGCGCTGAAAAACAGGTGGCGAAGGCAGCGTTAGATACAACTGCACCGGAGTGGTTATTGACGCAACAGCATAACGCGAATCAA
Source organism: Moritella marina ATCC 15381 (assembly GCF_008931805.1). Classification (GTDB taxonomy): domain Bacteria; phylum Pseudomonadota; class Gammaproteobacteria; order Enterobacterales; family Moritellaceae; genus Moritella; species Moritella marina. The sequence goes on from NZ_CP044399.1 coordinate 483,393, forward strand.
CTCAATGAATATCGAGATCAGTATCAAGCTTTAGAAGCGCAAGGCGCGAGTCAACGAGAACTACAAGATTTAACCCAACAATCATTTTCACCTGAAGTGGCAGATCGTTTAGCCGCACTGGAGGTTAAACGTGAACAGTGGCAGGTTAAGCTAGCTGAATATAGAGAAGAACTGGCTGTTATTAAGGATAACGCGGGCGATGAAAGCAGCGATAGTGAGCAACAACAGCTCGACATTGCCCAATTACGGGAGGCTTATTTTAGCCCCCAAGAAATTAAACGCGTCAGTGCTTTAGATGCTATCGATAGGGCGCGTTGACACCGCTTTCTTAGTAACAATAGCATCTGCGGCAACTTGATGACCCTTAACGGTATCATTAACACCACTGCGTTGTAATACCACCATCGAACGGCCTGCAAGTTGATAGTGATCGTTTACATTTAATGGCGCAAGGTGCATTGAACTCGTATCACAAACGCGATGCCAAATTGGCGGTACATCCGGTAATTTGAAATCGACAGGCGTATCTATTTGATTGAATAATAATAGTAGCTCGTCGCCATCAGTATTAAGCCCGAGATGTAGCCCTAAGCAATTTTGATGCTCCCAGTCATGTTGTTGCATTACTTCGCCATTGCTGCAGTACCAGCTAATACGGTGATTATTACGACCATCACCAGTAAATGCGTCAATGAATGGCAGCATGTATTGTTTACGCGCTGCGATCATCTTACTTAACCAGTCTTGGAATTCTTGTTTTAATTCGTCCATTTGCCAGTTTAGCCAGCTTATTGCATTATCCTGGCAGTAAGCATTATTGTTACCGCCTTGCGTATGCGACACGGTATCTGCAGCTAACAGATGCGGAATGCCAAAACTAAACAGTAAAGTTGTGATCAAATTACGTTTTTGCTTTTCACGAAAGGCGATTATTTCGACATTATCGGTGATGCCTTCAATACCACAATTATATGAGCGGTTATCACCATGACCATCGCGATTATTTTCACCATTAGCACAATTGTGCTTATCGTTGTAAGACACTAAATCTTGTAAGGTGAATCCGTCATGGTATGCAATATAATTGACGGGTAATTTATGCGGCCAGCGGCCACCACTAAAGAAGTGGCGCGAGCCCATAATACGGGTCGCAAAATCTTTTAAGTAGCCATGGTCACCACGCCAAAAGCTACGTACAGTATCACGGAATTTATCATTACATTCGTTCCAGCCATCGGGGAAATAACTTAATTGGTAGCCATCAGGACCAATATCCCAAGGTTCTGCAATAAGTTTTGTCGGCTGTAAAATAGGGTCTTGGGCAACGGCGTGAAAAAAAGGTGCTTGTTGGTTGAAGCGATCGCCGTTACGACCCAGCGTTGCGGCCAAATCAAAACGGAAACCGTCAATATGATATTCACTCACCCAATAACGTAAGCTGTCCATGACTAAATTAAGGCTGGCCTGGTGAGTTAAATCTAAGCTGTTACCACAACCTGTGTAGTTACGTAGGCCATTTTCATTGCGTAAATAATAACGCTTGTCGAGAGCTTTAAGATTGAATATAGGACCATCTTGGCCACCTTCTGCTGTATGGTTAAAGACCACATCTAAGATCACTTCGATACCATTTCGGTGCAGCTCGCGGATTGCGGTTTTTAACTCGGCTACCGCATCGATGGTTGCATAACGAGGATCTGGAGCCATGAAGGCGAGGGTACTATAACCCCAAAAATTGACGCCTTGTTGCTTTAATAAATGCGGTTCATGCATACACACGGCAACAGGTAACAGTTGTACACTGGTAATACCTTGTTCTTGTAATAATTTAATATTGGCTGGGTCTGCTAATGCTTGATAACTGCCTGGCGCAGCAGATGTTATCGCGGGGTTTAATTGGCTAAAACCTTTGGTGTGTGTCTCTAATAAAATGGTTTCAGCAAGTGGTACATCAGGAGGGGGAACATCTTGCCAATCAAATGTATTATCGGTAACGAGTGCTTTTGCCATATGCCAGCTTTTGTCGGCGCTGTAGGGCGGCTGATAATAAGGGGCTTTGCTTACTGCTTTTGCGTAAGGGTCAAGCAATAACCAGTCTTCACCCTCTATATAGCTTGAGAAACCATACTGCTGACCAGCGCTAATATCGCTGATGAAGATATGGTGAATACCCGCATATTTGTTTTCGATAGTAAAACTGCGTTGGGTTTTGCCATTAAATAATACCAGCTGCAAATTGGCACAGTCTGGTGCGTATATCGAAAAGTTACAGCCTTGTGGTTTTGAGCTGCTGGCAGATAGCAAGTTTGCTCCAAGGGGATAAGGTTTTGACATAAATCACTCACACTCTGTTTGTTAGCTGGGTCACATTTATTGGTTAACTTCATCTTATGTAATTCAGATAGTTAAAAGGAGCTTTGACACGAATAAACATGATCCAGTTAACACTAAAGTTATAATGTTTGGTTAAAAAGCAGCTGGTAAGGCAATAAAAATGCCTGTTAGTGATATGAAGTGACCCCATTAAGTTGGGCATTTTTTAGTGTGGCGTAATTGACATTTTTCTGTTTAACGTTTGTGATGTTGTGCTTTTATATCTTCTTTAGTGATATAACCATCACTGTTGGAATCTAGCTTATCAAAGTATTGGTTCATTTCTTCTTTGGAAATTTTACCATCACCATTGGTGTCCATTTTATTGAATATCATGCCTTTGTGGTTTCTACCTTTATGATGCTTACCTTTATTTTTCATATCGGCTTTAGTGATGAAGCCATCGTTGTTCGCATCAAATTTATCAAAGTTTTCGGCTAGACGGCCAGTGGCCTCATCTTTTGAGATCTTACCATCATTGTTGGTGTCCATTTCGTCGAATATCTTGCCTTTATGATGCTTACCTTTGTTGGGTAAATCTGCTTTGCTAATGAAACCGTCGTTGTCAGTATCGAATTTATCAAAATGCTCAGCTAAACGACCCGTTGCTTCTTCTTTTGATACTTGGCCATCTTGGTTGGTGTCCATTTGCTCAAAAGACACATGCTTACCTTGCTTGTTATCATTATCTGCATAAGCAAATGTCGTGGTTGTCATTGCTGTTAATAAGGCGGCGGTAATAAATAATGTTTTTTTCATCATGTACTCACTTATTGCTGGTTGTTAGTCTTAAACAAGGTTAACTCGCTGTGGGTTAACCTGTTGATGGAGTAACTATAAGCAACAAATGCGCAGGAATTATGGAGGAAATGTGGAGATTACGCACAATATTAAAAAAGATTAAAATAATGACAATGTTAAGTGATTACAGTGTAAAACGATAACCAACCCCGTAAATGGATTTGATGTATTCATTGTCAGGCGCCGCATCTTGTAATTTCTTACGTAAGTTCTTAATGTGACTATCGATGGTACGGTCGGTGACTAAGCGATGGTCGGCATAAATTTTTTGCATCAATTGGTCACGGTTAAAGACTTGACCTGAGTGCTGGTTAAAAAAGCTCAGTAGGCGAAATTCCGCGGGTGTTAGAGTGAGTTCATTACCATCAAATGTCGCTTTCATCTGCTCATCATTAATTCTGAGGCCATGCTGTGCTGTCACCTCGACGGTACGACGTAATACATTTTTGATTCGAGCGACCACTTCACGCGGGCTATATGGTTTGCAGATATAATCGTCAGCGCCGAGTTCAAGGCCTAATAAGCGATCGATTTCATCGACACGCGCAGTGGCCATTACCACGGGCACTTGGCTAAAGGTTCTCAATTCACGATAGATATCAAGGCCATCACGATTCGGTAGCATTAAATCTAGGATCAGTAGATCAGGGTTGTGTTTTTTTACCCAACCAATCACGTCTAGACCATTAGCAATGATGTGAGTTTGAAACCCCGCTTGTGCTAGGTATTCACATAAAACGATAGCCAGTGACGGCTCATCTTCAACCACGAGTATTGTTTTTGCTGATTGTGTCATGGGTTAATTATCCTTAATCGGAAGAGATATAGTTATTTTTAAGCCGCCAAGTTTAGAGTGCTGCGCACTGATATCGCCATGATGCATCTTGACGATGTTTTCACAAATCGACAAGCCTAAACCGGAGCCGCCATTAGCACGACTACGAGATTTATCGACCCGATATAAGCGGTCAAATAGTTTGGGTAAGGCGTCATCGGGCACGCCTGGCGCACTATCTTCAATCGTTAATACGATACAGTCTGGTGTCTGCTGCAGGTTAATATGTATTTGCCCATTGGGGTTGGTATAGCGGTAACTGTTTTCAAACAAGTTACCAATTAACTGTGCGATTGATTTGGCATCTGCGTGCAATAGCGAGCATTGGTTATTATCGTATAGACGTTCTATCGCAATATGTTTATCCGCTAAACGCACCTCATTTTGGTTGGTAATATTACTGATTATATTCGTGATATCCACCTTGTGAGTCGTATCGATAAGTACACCACTGTCAGAGAGAGATAACGAATATAAGTCATCCACTAATCGGGTAAGGGTCATGACTTGATCGTGCAATGAGCTGATGTATTTAGGCTCAGGTTTGCGGATTCCATCTTCAATGGCTTCTATTTCACTGAGTAAAACTGCAATGGGTGTGCGCAATTCGTGAGATATATCCGATAACCATTGTTCCCGAGAATGCTTTTGGGTCTTGAGTGTGGTGGTCAGTAGATTAAAGGCGATCGATAATTCGGCCAATTCATCTTTACCACGCACATCAATTTGATAATCAAAGTTACCGTTTGATAATGATTTTGCCGCGCTATCTAGGTTTTTCAATGGTTTTAAAAAATGGCGTACTAATAAGGCGGCAACAATAAACGAAAATAAAGCTGCCCACGCGGCAATCCAATAAAAGTTATCTAGTTGTTGACGCAGAAAACGTTCAGCAAGGCGACCTTTAATACTTTCGCGTTGTATCACCGATAACCAACCGACGGTTCTGTTGTTGTTAATCACAGGGATCTTGGTTATTTGAATATTATTATGTAAACGACGTAAGTTCTTCGGGTTGCCGATAATCGATTTACCGCTTTTATTGAGTAAGTTTAAACGCGCTTCAAGGCGATTAAAGCTGGGCTTGTAGTTTTTTCGTTCGGGGTGATTTTTAGATGGACTCGGGTGCTCGCCAATATTTTGCAGTAACTGTGCCCACAACTTTGGCTCTCCCTGGATCCCTTTCCAGCCTTTTTGAGCTGAATAATAATCACTTATCCGCTCTGCTAGGGTTTCAATTTTTTCAATCTCACTTTGGTTTAAGTAACTTTGTAAGCCGTTTTGAAAGCTATTATTTATCAACAGTGCCATACCAGCCATCATTATTAAGCTAATAAACATCAGGGAGATAAACAATTTATGGAAAATGGTTAAACGCATTTAAGTGACCTTTGAAGGAGTAATCGAGTTTATTATATGCGTTAGTGGTTGATTGTGGAAAGTAAAAAGTGAGTATCCTCAGCTGTTCATTTTAACAATGAATAAAGCCCATACAAAGATGGGCTTTAAGTTAATGTCGATGAAATTCGTTAATCAAGATTAAGTGTGATGGTATTACCGCTGAGAAGAACCTCACTGTAACGGGTTGTCGCATCTTGCAATGATACAACTTCGGCAAGCAGTTTTTGTTGTTGGTTTAAAACATAAATCTGCCCTGAATAACTGCAAGTATCAGAGTTTATTTGCATTACTTTACCCTTGGGATCAGGAATAAATGTAGGAGCTGAAGAGGCATCGTAGTCTTTGTAAATATTAATATTACAGGGCTGAGCATTATTAGAGGTTATCTGTAATTGCATTGTTGTCGATGCGCGAAAATTTAGCGTACTTGGTGCAGTAACGTTGAGTAAACTATTGCCATTGCTTGCTGTGGGAATAAAGCTGTCTTCATTCTCAGTCAATACTTGTTTCGGCCCATCGATAGTTGTTGTTGTTGTTGCTGCCGGCGCCGGCGTATTTCCTACCGGCACGTTCCCTGATGGTGAGTCGCTACCACCACAGCCTGTCATCGAGATAGTCGCCACAGTACAGATAAGTAATTGTTGTTTATAATTCATCGCGATACCTACTGATATACGTTGTTGATAACAGGGGTGTTGAACCAATTTTCATATGGGTTCTCTTCCTCGTCGAGCTTAGTTAACTTTGCTTCAATGAAATTAGCAAAGTCAGGGTAAGCGACAGAAATGTCGATACCTTCGTATGGTGGCGCCCATTGGGTACCAATTTCAACTGCCCAAGGAAGATTACGTTCATCTCTAAATATAAGTGGAAGGGCGTAACGATCATCCTGTAGACCAAAGTAGTCGCTTGTACCTAGGCTAGTCATAGGGCTATCCGCTAAATGAATTTCTAAAGGTCGGCCGGGCATAGTACCAGCGAAGAAATCATTACGACGGCGATCTGTCGTTGCAAATATGAACGGATCTAATGGCATAGTGGGTACTGCGGATTGATCTATTGGTGTTAATAATGGCATGGTAATATTAAACGTGAATTGATCGCTGTTGCTACAGCCTACTTCTGTCTTATAGAAACTGAAGCCACAATTACTTTTTTCAAATGTTTCTTTTAGGTCAGCTGTTACGATCACGACTGCATTATTTTGATTTTTTTCTAGTGGTGTTGCACCTTGTACTATTTGCCCATCATGAGTGAGCTTAACCAGATCCTCATCTATTTGTGAACGGAGTACGCCAGGTAACTGTATCGCAAAACCATTGGCATAATCAGCGCCGTATGCGGCTAACTGTCCAGTGACATCAACTCTGACGACTTTACTGTTTTGAATTACTTGTGTGACCCGATAATAAATAACAACATCATTGAAATCATAATCACCGAGTTCTGGCCACATATCCTCGTAGGCAATGGTGACAAAATCACTTTCACTTGGGTAATGTAGATAAGTGGTGTTGGCTGCTGTGATATTGATTTGGTAATCTTCGACTTCACCATTAACGTAACCACCATTATTACTCGCGTCTTCAACATCACCGACACGAAAACGAGCCCAGCTTTCGCCTGCAACCGCATTATCGGGTACGCTGATTAGAATATCATGTGTACCTGGCGATAGTTGTAAGCCACTGATAGCGCGCTCGTTGGCATCATCAAAGTCGCCATCACGGTTCCAATCAAACCAAGCATTGATATAAGTTGTTGCACCACCACCTATGACAACATTGACTTGGGCATCTAAACCTGGAATGAGACTGGTTTTGAATGACACACCATCTTCATCATCAATACTGATGCTTTCATCTGAGCTTGGGTAAATTATTGCATCTGATTCAGCATCGATATTCGAGCCTAAAAAGTAATTATTGTAATTAATTAGATGTCTTGCCCCATTATTTGCCAATGAAGTGCCGTAAGAGTCTGGTGCATCGCCGTAATCGGTATTGGACGAAGTAACAGGGGCGTTGGCACAGCGGGCACCGTCATTGCTGTTAGTTGGTGCTGCTTGAGCAAAATACACCGTCTCACCTGTGATGTTATCTGGATCGGTAATGTCAGTTCGGTACACGTTACCGTCGCTATTACGCACAAAATAAAGAAACCCTGAAACATCAAAATAAGCGGCGCCAAAATTACCGGCGGTGAACCCTGTATTTGCGACAACGCTAGCCGATCCGTTAGTTGGGTTTATACGGTAGAGATCACCGCTGCTACCTTCTACTGCATAGATGTTGCCATCAATGGGGTGGAAGGCAAAGTCGGCAATCATTATACTTTGATTAGCACCGTTTATTTTTTTTATCGTCAGGTATTCGGGGTCTGTGTCATCCAATGTAGTGTAGAAAAGCCCGGTATTTTTACGGTAAAAATAATATTTATTGTCGTAAATATCACCGACATAAAAATTATTGGTTGGCGGATTTGTGAAAGGTAATACAGTGCCTTTAAAATCACTATCAAATTGGACAAGCGCAAGTTGATTTTTATTAAAACCGTAAATGAAACGGTCTGCTTCGTTGAAGGCGATAGCGTTAATCGTGTTAGTACCTAGGTTATCATCAACTTGCAGTGTTTGTACCGCACCTGTTGATAAATCGACAGACTTATAATGGGTGGCATTATTGCTATATTGAGATAAAAAAGCCTCGGTAGGGCACAAATCAAAAGGTGCAGCGTAGGCTAAATTACCCCCAGCGACATAGATCAATACAGAGAAAAATATATTCGGTATATAAGAAGATTTAATCATTTTTAATTCCTCGATCCTTGGATGAGTACATTGGTATGTATCTCATCTTAACTGCATATTTTGAGCCAGTATTTTTTTCATTTTAAAACAGTAACTTAAAGTTAACTCTTGGTTTGAGTTGCAAATTGCAATGCATAATGAAAATCAATTTGTAGATATTGCAACATTATTGCAGTCGTTATCGTTGAGGGAAGTTCAGTGACGGTGAGGTTATTTATGCGTTAATGATGGAGTTTGCTAGCTAGGTCACACTTGTGAATAGGGCGCTCTTTTGCCCTTCAAACGGCTAAAACATGCTTTTATGGTGCTAAACATGATCGAGTTAACACTGTATTTCACGCGCAGGTTGAACAATCTCTGAAATACGCCCTAGTTAAGTGATCTGACTCATAAAAAATACCACTTATGTTTTTCTCAGCCTTTTTCATCCTCCTTAAATTAGCTGGGGGTGGAGGAGGTCGGTGATTAAAAAAATCCTTAATATGAATTTGTCTTCAAGGCAGTAGCAATGTGATTACCGCCTTTAAAAATGAAACCAAACTCTTTCAAGGATTTAGAAAATATGAAAAATTTAAATCGTGTTGCAATTGCTGTATCAGCTGCCTTACTTACTTCTGCTGTCGGCGCTGTTGATTTTAATGGCTATATGCGAGCTGGTACTGGTCTTAGCGGTAATAATGGCGAGAATTATTCGTTTGAAAAAAATAAGATTGGTCGTTTAGGTAATGAAAATGACTTATATGCAGAGTTTGGTTTCCGCCAAGAATTACCAAAAATCACTGGTATGGAAGATCAAAAATGGGTTGTTGATGCCATGATAGCGCAGGGCAACTCAGGTAATAATGGTTGGGAAGACGGCGACTTCAATGTTGCACAATTTAACGTCCAAGCGACTGGATTATTTGCTAGCGATAAAGACGCGACATTATGGGCTGGTAAACGTTATTACCAACGTAAAGATATTCACATTACCGATTTCTATTACCTAAATACGTCTGGTGGTGCTGGTGGTGGTATCGAAAATGTCAGTGTTGGTCCTGGTAAATTATCAGCAGCATGGATGTTAGATGACGGCACTCAAAAATTAACCACAACAAAGCAAGAATACCAATGGGTAGAAAAAGATACAGATAATGATCCGAGTACAGAACCAGATCGAACTTGGGAGCAAGTCGATGTAGTGACCGAAAAATCAGATAGTGTAAATGGCCATATTTTTGATGTTCGTTACGCAGGTCTTAACCTCTGGAGCGATGCAACGTTAGAACTGGCCGCTGTATATAATTTTGCTAATGAAAGTGAAGGACAAGACGTTAAAGCTGATGATGGCGTGATGTTAACCGCTATTGTACAACAAGGTTTAAGTAACGGCTTTAACCAAACAGTATTGCAATATGGTACTAGCTCTTATGGTGCACAAATGGCTGACTTAGGTAGTGGTGCTTGGTTTGACCGTTCAGGTGAGCAAAATGATGCGAATGGTTATCGTGTGATTAACTGGGGTGTGATGAGCTTTGGCGATAAAATCGAAGTTGGTCATCAGTTAATGTATGCAGCATCAACGGATGCATCATACGGAGATGGTGTTACTGGCAGCACGGTTACAGTTAAGGGTGACCATAGTTTGATGAGTGCTGTTGTACGTCCTATGTACAAGTGGAATCAAAATATGAAGACCATCTTAGAGTTAGGTGTGTTCTCTGAGTCATATGATGGCCGTGATGATAAAGGCGGCAGCAAAGCGACTATCGCCCAAGCATGGTCGATGGGCGAAAGCTTCTGGGCTCGACCTGAAATCCGCGTATTTGCGTCATACTTAACAGATGATGAAGGGACTACGATGGGATCAAGTAAAGGCGATAGCGACTACTCAATCGGTATGCAAGTTGAAGCTTGGTTCTAAGCCCTTGCAAATTGTCTCTATACGCTATACTTAACAATGCAAGATAGTTAAAGGGGAACTCTTTTTGTTTGCAGCAAAAACCCCTAGTAATAAAGATGCCTAACAGTGAATGCTGTTAGGTATTTTTTTGTTTGGCTGAAAAGGGCTCATTATGTAGTGGTCAAGTAAAACTGTACACCTAGATAGGCGTTTAAATTAAGCTGCAGCTTCCATAATCACTGGCGACAAATAGTTATTATAACTATGGCCTCGTTTTGTATTGTAATGCTGCAGTATATATTTGAGCGTATCTCGCTCAGCTTCAGCAAAGGTGTTATAGCATTCCTTTGGCATCCACTCTGTTTTAAAACTTCTAAAAAATCGTTCCATTGGGGCGTTGTCCCAACAATTTCCGCGTCGACTCATACTTTGCGTTATTTGGTATTTCCACAACGCTTGTCTGAATTGAAGGCTCGTGTAATGACAACCTTGGTCTGAATGAAACATCACATTTTTTGGTCGGCCTCGGCTTTCGTAAGCCATACGTAGCGCCGCACAAGTTAAATCTGTGTTTGGGCTATCTGAGCATGCCCAACCCACAATTTTACGTGCAAATAAATCCATGACTACAGCTAGGTACATCCATTTATTTCCAGCCCAAACATAGGTCACATCGCCACACCAAACTTGATTGACTGTTTCAACATCAAACTGCCTATTTAGTCGGTTCGGTGCGATTTTCGATACATCCTCAGATATCTTATACTTATGTTTATTCGGCTGTTTACTGACAATGCCGACTTCTTCCATCAATCTTGCTGCTTTGTATCTACCGACACTTTCCCCTGCTTGATTAAGTTGGCCTGAGATGGTTCTCGCGCCAGCTGAACCTCGACTACGGCTGTGTATAGCAATGACTTTTTGACGTAATACAGCTCGTTCCGGCTTTGTTACACCGCGGTATTTAAGTCGATAATGGAAGCTACTGCGAGGTATTTCAAATAACACACATAGCTTCTTTATTGAATGATTATCTCTTGATAACGCGGCTATCAAATCTATCGTTTGATGCTGTCCTGCATTAAAAGAGCGGAAGCTTTTTTTAATATGTCTTTCTCCCATTCAATTTGCTTAATTTTGGCTTCAAGCTCTTGAATACGTATTTGGTCTGGCGTCATAGCCTTTGCAGTCGGTGTTATCCCGCCATGTTCTTGCTTAAGTTGAGCTACCCATCGTCTCATTGCCGTGTATCCAACACCGACGGCATCACAGGCTTCTTGTATCGAGTAGCCTTTATCCAGGACTAAGTTTGCAGCATCATGCTTGAATGCTACTGAATATGTTGTTCGCGCTTTTGTCATTGTGTACACCGTTTTTATGTTGAGGGTATTCTATCCCATTTAGGTGTACAGATTCATTAAACCACTTCATTAGTGTTATCGCCCGTTAACCATGTGTTAAGCGCTTTACTGAGTGTTTCTGGAGAAATAGGCTTAGTGATGTAATCATCCATCCCAGCAGCAAGACATTTTTCCCGATCGCCCTGCATGGCATTAGCGGTCATGGCAATAATAGGCACTTGATGGTTAATCTGCGTCGACTGAGAACTGCGAATAAGAGTAGCCGCCTCGTAACCATCCATTATCGGCATTTGGCAATCCATAAGTACTAAGTCATAAGTTTTATTTTCAAGAGCATGTACAGCTTCCTCACCGTTATTAACGACATCGGCGAAAAAACCTAATTTTTTAAGAATGCCCATTGCGACTAATTGGTTAGTCAGGCTATCTTCGGCAAGTAAAATACGTGCGTTTTTATGCGTAGTGGGTGCTATCACGTGTTTAGTTTCGGGGATGGAAATTAACTGTGTTTGAGCCTTGATAAAGCGAGCGGTAAACCAGAATTCAGCACCTTTACCTTCTGCACTGATAATGCCTATTTCGCCGCCCATCAACTCAGATAACTGCTTTGATATAGAGAGACCTAAACCTGTGCCGCAATATTGACGTGTAGTAGATGAATCAACCTGCGTAAATTTATCAAATAATAGTTCTTGTCTACTCTTCGGTATACCTATACCAGTATCTTTTATGGCAAAGCGGATCAGCGAATCATGCTCGGTGGTTGATAATAAATTTACCGTAATGATTATTTCACCCTGTGCGGTAAATTTAATCGCGTTACCGAGTAGATTTGTGAAAACTTGTCGTAATCGCCCTGGGTCGCCTTGGATAAATGCGGGCACTTCGGAGGACATCGCACAACTAAATTCTAATCCTTTAGTTTTAATTTGCTGTGCGTAAAGAGTAGATAAATCGTTAATCATTTTATGTAAATCAAAATCAATGACTTCGAGATTAAGCTGTCCCGATTCTATTTTTGAAAAATCGAGAATATCGTTAATGAGACTCAGGAGTGACTCCCCGCTGGCGCGAGCGACTTGTGCATAGTGGCGCTGTTCATCCTTGAGCTGTGTATCTAACAACAAACCGAGCATGCCGATAACGCCATTCATTGGCGTGCGGATCTCGTGGCTCATATTAGCGAGAAACTCACTTTTGGCGCTATTTGATTCTTCGGCCTTTTTAGCAAGTATGTTGGTGGTGACGATATTTTCCAGCAATTCTTCATTCATTTCGCTGATTTTCTTGGCCATGACATTGGCACGGTTTGTTTCATTACTTGCTTGCAGGGCTGATTGCATTGCTTCATTTTTGCTGATTAACAGTGATTCTTGGCTAGTTAAAATATTATTACGCATGATATTAAAATTTTCGGTTAACTGACCTATTTCATCTTTTGAGACTGGCGGTAAACTAATATCAAAGTTACCGTTGGCCAATTCCTTGGTCGCTTGTTTCAGCTTTAATATGGGTAATTGGATTAATCGGTTTTGCATAAACAGTTCAATGCAGATAATTAACAGCATCATCACGATTAAAAAAATCTTAAGTTCCCAGATGCGCTGTTCGGTAAATTCGTGCTTGGCGGTCCAATCTATGTGTAGGACAAGGTAACCTATGGTTATATTTTCATTCACTAGTGGGTAATCAATGCGAATATGGTTCGGATGTTGTTCTGCCAGTATCGCTTTATTTGATGAAAATAAAGGGTACTTCTGTTTTTTATCGGCGTCGTATAATGTCAGATGGGCCCAATTTTGTTGGTGTAGCTGTTTTTGATAATCTAATGATGAATATAATGCTGAAAAATCACTGGCGATTAGATGCCTAATCACATCACTTTCGATAGATCTGATTTCATTTTGCATCTGTTCTCTGAAATCTGCCTGGGCATAATTAAATAATTTTGGCGCCCAATACCAATTAATCACACTAGTGAAAACAAAAAATCCAATAAGGACTGGAACCATTAATTTAAATTTAATGCTCATCAGGTTCCTTACTTTGGTTGGATATAAAATCTTTTTAGGTTCATGCTTTTCAAAGGTTCATAATCAGCCATCGTGGCGATGGTTATTTGTGGCATCGGAATACCCTGCAGTAATACTGCTGTGGCCTCCGTTTTCCCCATGTTGATTAACGCGGCGGTTACTTTTTCAATATCGCGGCTTGCAACGCGAGGGTGCGCGGCTATTGGGTGTGATGCTACTGGCGTGGTTTTATGTATTACTCTTAAGGCTTGCTGATATTCTATTTTTTGTTTTTTAAGGGTTTTACCGACCCCACCACCGGCTTGAGTATCACCAAGCAATACATTGAGATAGACAGAACCATGAGTATTTACATACACAGGGGTGATCTGGATATTAAATATATCATGTAGTTCTTGGCGCATTTGTAATGATGCACCAAGGGCATTGGGTGAAGGGAATGCAATTTTAGCGCCGTTGAGCTGTGCTACATTTTTTATTGGGCTGTCTTTTTGAACGACCAATACGCCGTGTAATTTTTTCGAACCATCTTTGACGAGGGGAATATAGCCTTGTAGCTGATTGCCTAAGACAAAATGATAAGGGTTCATGTAGACAAAATCATACGTTCCAGCCATAAATTTTTTCTCAAATTCATTTATATTGGGCGCACCTTCTAACTTAAATTGGAGACCTGTTTCAACTGTTAGCTGTTCAAGTATTGGGATCCAGATAGCAGTTAACTTTCGTGCTTCAAACTGCGGCACCACTCCCACGATATAAACCTTTTCCTCGGCATGTACTGTGATCGAAAAGAGTAACTTTAGGCTAAAGAAAGTGATCAGCAAGAATCGTAATTTAAATATGTACATGTAAAGGTCCTTTTATCGACGCATGTAGTGAATTGGAAAAAGCGAACTTATAAACACCTCTGCATTGAATTTGCTGTGATAAAACTTATCGCAATAGGGATCTAGGGCGCAGTAATTAAGTATTGTAGATAACTGTTAAATTGACGAAAGTTATGCGTAATAAAATCGATCAGACCGTGAGCGCGAAGCCTTATGTTTTTTCCGTCGTCGGAGGTTGAAAATATGATAGTAAATAGTGAGGGGATTCATGAGAATGTCGAGAAGACTTAATTAAATATAAGAGAAAATAGCCAATGCCTTACACATTGGCTAAGTTGATTGAAGTGTCTGAAATTATGTAATTGGTTAACTCGTTGTTTCTTTGTATAAACGCTGACAAGCTTGGCCGTCTTTATGGAACAAATGACAACGGTGTGCTGGGATACCAATATCTAGTTTCTCGCCTGCATCAATAGAGAGGGTATCAGCAACACGATAAATTACATCCTCATCACTGCCCTCAATGTTTAGATAGACTTGGGTTTCATTGCCCAATTTTTCTACCACTATGGTTTCGCCAGTGATCACAATATCAGCATTTTCAACCGACACTAAATGCTCAGGGCGTATACCTAGGATCATTTCATCACCGGCATTAACGGTTTCACCATCAATGGGGAGCCAAGTACTTTGACAGTTAGGCAGTAGTACTTCGACACGCAGGGCTTCAACAGTTTGAATATGGACGTTAATGAAGTTCATTTTTGGAGAACCAATAAAACCGGCCACGAAAATATTCTGCGGGTAATGATAAATATCGAGTGGGGCACCGACTTGCGCCACGTTACCACCGTCGAGTACCACAATTTTATCAGCCATGGTCATCGCTTCAACTTGATCATGCGTCACGTAGATCATGGTGCAACCTAATTGCTTGTGTAATTTTGCCAATTCAATGCGCATTTTAACACGCAGTGCTGCATCTAAATTTGATAGTGGTTCATCTAACAAAAATACTTCTGGTTGTGATACTAACGTACGGCCAATTGCCACTCGTTGACGTTGACCACCAGATAATGATTTTGGTTTACGATCTAATAAAGGCGTTAGTTGTAGAATATCTGCAGCATGTGCCACGCGATCTTTAATTAACTGTTTATCTGCTTTTGCTAGTTTTAAGCCAAACGACATGTTATCGGTTAAGTCTAAGTGTGGGTAAAGCGCATAAGATTGAAATACCATGCCGACACCGCGTTTAGAGGGCTCGATATCGTTCATGCGTTTGCCGCCAATAAATAAATCACCCGAGGTGATATCTTCAAGCCCAGCAATACAACGTAACAGGGTTGATTTACCACAACCTGACGGACCAACGAAAACGACAAATTCACCATCGTTTATTTCGAGGTCTACGTTTTTGGAAATAAGTATATCATCATAGGCTTTACATACATTGTTTAACGTGACAGTTGCCATCTCGCGAGTCCTTTTTATGACTAATTAGAATATCTTACACAGCATTCTTCGATGTTGATAGTGTGTTTTATACGGGTCTTAACTGCATCATCCTTGATAAGAATTTTTAGGGGGGAGTAGATAGGAGGAGTGCATAGATCACATTTTATTGATGTTTGCTTTATTATCACTCTAAATAGGTAATTTATTGCGCATTAGTGTGCGAGCCATCGCATTTTTATCGCCTTTATTAAGCAACTAAGTAAAATATATTGTTCAAGTTCACGCTTTTGGCTTTGCAGGGGCTAGGCGTAGGGTAAAGGATGATGTTGGTAATGACTTTTTGTATGACTATAGCATCCAACACAGACAGCTTGTCTGGACAGTTTGAACGCTAATTTAATAAGGATATAAAGTGATGAGAAAAACCTTAACGGCAGTTGCACTACTCACTGCAATGAACTCTTTTTCTGCCTTTGCTGCTATTGAAGAAGGCCAGTTAACAATTTGGATTAACGGTGACAAAGGTTACAACGGTCTTGCTGAAGTCGGTAAACAGTTTGAAGCTGATACCGGCATCAAGGTGACGGTTGCACATCCAGATAGCTTACAAGACAAGTTCCCACAAGTTGCTGCTACTGGTGATGGTCCAGATATCGTATTTTGGGCACATGACCGTTTTGGTGGTTATGCGCAAGCCGGTCTATTAGCTGAAGTTAAACCATCGAAAGAATTAAAAGACAGCATGGTTGATTTTACGTGGGACGCAGTTAAGTACAACGGTAAGTATGTTGGTTATCCTGTCGCGGTCGAGTCATTATCACTTATCTATAATAAAGATTTAATTAAAACGCCACCGAAGAACTGGGAAGATGTGGCGGCATTAGACAAGCAGCTTAAAACCCAAGGTAAATCGGCAATCATGTGGAATCTAAAAGAACCGTTCTTCACTTGGCCTCTGATGGCCGCTGATGGTGGTTATGCATTTAAAACTAATGCGACTGGTTACGATGTAAAAGATGTCGGCATAAACAATGCGGGCGTTAAAAGCAGTATGGCGCTAGTGCAAAAATTATTAGCCGATAAAGTCATTTCACCTGATATGGATTACTCGGTATCAGAATCTGAGTTCATCAAAGGTAATGTTGCGATGACCATTAATGGTCCGTGGTCATGGGGCAATATCGATAAGTCTGAGATTAATTACGGGGTTGCACAGTTACCTAAATTTAACGGTAATCACTCTAAACCATTTGTTGGCGTATTAACGGCAGGTATCAGTACTGCGTCACCAAACAAAGATTTAGCGGTTGAGTTTATCGAAAACTATCTATTGACCAATGAAGGTCTGGCTAAAGTGAACAGTGACAAACCACTGGGCGCTGTCGCATTGACGTCATATCAAGAACAGTTAGCGACTGATAGTCGCATTGCGGCAACGATGGATAATGCAATGAACGGTGAAGTGATGCCGAACATCCCACAGATGAATGCATTCTGGGGCGCAACTAAAAATGCCATCATTAACATTGTCGATGGTCGTCAATCGATTGATGCGGCATTAAGTGATGCAGAAAAGCAGATGACTAAATAGGCTTTAAGCCTTTTTTTTTAAGTCTTCTTTGTTTTAATACTCTCTGTTTAGTACTTTTGTTTAATCATCGGAAGTACTGAGATAAGAGGAGGGGTCATCTCTCCTCTTGCTGTTTATTAGGTAGGTTCTTCCATGCAGACTGTTAAAGTAGCTGAAATTCTGGGTGATGATACACCAGACTCTCAACAGACTCCCGACCAAGTCAATTCTCGATTTATATCTCCGCATTTTATAAAATGGTGCACCCTTACGCTGATTGGGTTAATGAATGGTTATGCGTCAATATTGATGTACTCACGTGGTGAGACGTCATTTGCTGTATTAACCTTGATATTAACTTCGTTAGCCTTGTATATTTTTGGTAGTAAAAAGACTTATGCACACCGTTATATTTACCCCGGTGTCGCGGGAATGATTTTGTTTATTATTTTCCCTCTGGTCTATACGGTTGGTATCGCCTTTACCAATTACAGTGCTACTAATCAGCTGTCTTTTGAACGCGCTCAATCTGTACTGCTGGATAATACCTATCAAAGTGGTGACAGCTATAAATTCGATTTGTATCGCAGTGAAAATGGCTATCGTTTGGCAGTCAAAGACGGTGCACAATTATTAGTAACTAGTGAAATTAATTTAACCAAGCCGGAAAGCTTGCGCTTAACGCTTAACGCGACAGATGATGTTGTCGGTAGCAAAGCGAAAATAAAAGACATTATCAAAAACCGTGCGACGTTAAATAACGTTGATTTAGTATTACCAAACGGTAACGAAATTCGCATGAGCGGGTTACGTAAATTTGCCGCAGTACAACCGCTTTATCGTGTTGAAAGCGATGGCACGACTTTAGTTAATAATAAAGATAATACGGTATTGATTCCCAATATGGATACTGGCTTTTATCAAACGATTGATGCTGAAGGTAACTATATTGGCGATCCGTTAGCGCCTGGTTTTACCGTGGTGATCGGTACGGCTAACTTCGAACGTATTTGGCAAGATGATGGCATTAAAGAACCTTTCATCAGTATTTTCTTTTGGACTATTATCTTCTCTGGTTTATCGGTTCTTGCGACTGTGATCATCGGGCTGGTACTCGCAAGTATTGTGCAGTGGGAAGCGTTACGCGGCCGTGCTGTCTACCGCATGCTATTAATTTTACCTTACGCGGTACCGTCATTTATTTCTATCCTGATCTTTAAAGGTTTGTTTAACCAAAGCTTCGGTGAAATTAATATGGTGCTAGAGGCGATGTTTGGCCTGTCACCAAGTTGGTTCTCGGATCCTATCTCTGCCAAAGCCATGGTATTGATGGTGAATATTTGGTTAGGTTTCCCGTACATGATGATCTTAAGCATGGGTATGTTGAAATCAATCCCGGATGATTTATACGAAGCATCAGCGCTTGATGGTGCAGGGCCACTGCAGAACTTTAAAAACATTACTTTCCCAATGATGATGAAACCATTGTTGCCGTTAATGATTGCTAGCTTCTCGTTTAACTTTAATAACTTTGTATTGATTCAGCTGTTAACACAGGGTGGACCAAACATGATTGGTACGAGTGAGCCTGCAGGTTATACCGACTTGTTAGTGAACTATACCTATCGCATCGCCTTTGAAGGTGCTGGTGGTCAAGACTTTGGTTTAGCTAGTGCAATCACGACGCTTATCTTCTTGTTAGTGGGTGGTTTAGCACTCTTTAACTTACGTTTCACTAAGTTGTCAGAAAAATAATCGCAGCAGTAACTGACAGTAGTAACAGACAAATTAGAAGGAATAATAGTATGGCTATGGTACAAGGGAAATCATTAAAATATCGTGTGTGGGCTGCCCATTTGGCGCTCTGCGCGCTGCTAGTAGTGATTATTTTCCCATTGGTAATGGTAGTGGCAATTTCGTTTCGTGAAGGTAACTTCGCAACAGGTGGCATTATTCCAACATCACCGACATTAGATCACTGGCGTTTAGCCCTAGGCTTCTCGGTAACGAATGCTGATGGCAGTATTACACCGCCGCCATTCCCAGTGTTGTTGTGGTTGTGGAACTCGGTAAAAGTCGCGGCGATATCGTCGGTGATGATTGTGGCGTTATCAACGACATCGGCTTATGCGTTCGCACGTTTACGCTTCGGTGGTAAAGACACTATCTTAAAAGCGATGATGATCTTCCAAATGTTCCCTGCGGTATTAGCGCTGGTGGCTTTGTATGCTTTGTTCGATAAGTTAGGTCAGTATGTGCCGTTCTTGGGACTGAATACCCACGGTGGTTTGATCTTCGCTTATCTTGGCGGTATTGCACTGCATGTATGGACGATTAAAGGTTACTTCGAATCGATTGATGGTTCATTAGAAGAAGCAGCGGCATTGGATGGGGCGACGCCTTGGCAAGCATTCCGTTTAGTGCTGTTGCCATTGTCGGTGCCTATTTTGGCTGTGGTATTTATCCTTGCGTTTATTGCGGCGGTAACCGAAGTGCCAGTGGCGTCGTTATTATTGTCTGATGTGAACAACTACACGTTAGCGGTTGGCATGCAGCAGTACTTGTATCCACAAAACTACCTGTGGGGTGACTTTGCAGCAGCGGCCGTGTTATCAGCATTACCTATCACTGCGGTGTTCTTAGTGGCACAGCGCTGGTTAGTTGGCGGCTTAACGTCTGGTGGTGTGAAAGGTTAGTTCGTTTGTAACGATGTTTGTATAATTTAAGCCAGTGGGTGATGTTTCTTTTTTGAAAGAGGCGTTGCCCGCTGGCTTTGCTGTTTGTGGGGTGAGTGTGGAAGCGATGGCTTTGCTGTTTGTGGGGTGAGTGTGGAAGCGATGGCTGTTGGCTAGTTTAATCACTCTAAGAAGGTTTTCCCCAAACTGTGTTAGAGCAGTTACTCACTCATAATATGAAAATATTGGTTTGCGCATACATTTGCTCATGTGAGGTATTTGTCATATCACAACAGCACCCTATTGCGACTTGTATCCCATATTACAAAAGCATTATAAATAAACTTTTCAATCAAAATTAACGTGGAAGTGAGATTCACCATAACAGTGCAAAATGATCCATCCAGTATTACGGGTTAGAATTGGTTTTAAAGGGGTAAAATAAGCGTTAGAGAGGACTTTTTGCCTGAGTGGTGAAATGACACAGCGCATTATCACCTTTATGTTCAATAGGCCGCTCAGGGACGATTTTATCTATATGCTGACTGAGTACACCAATATCCATATACTTTTTTTACACCTATGAGGATATATATTTCGCATTTAATAACATTAAAGTTTTAATATGAATTATTTATATCGTTTTGTTTCCTTTTGTTGCCTATCACTACCTTTATATTCTCAAGCTTCTAAACAAGAAAACGAGCAGCCTGATAACGAACCTTTTTACCAAACTGTTTATCGTGATTTCATCGATAACTCTTTTTATGATGATAAAGGCATCGTAGTCACCTATACAGGCAGAACGTACCACCTTAGCTCTAGAGATAGAAATGAAAACAATCAAATAATGGGATTGGGATATAAAGGCTTTGAAATTTCTACTATGAACAATTCATTCTACAATCGCTCATATATGTTTTCCTACCATAAGAAATGGCCTTTAAATGATTGGGCGGATCTAGGTTTTAGGCTAGGTGGAATAACTGGATATTCAAAGGAGGATAACAGTGTGCAGCTATTTGGTATTACCCCTCTGATATCTCCAACTATTACTTTCCACTATAAAGGATTTGGTTTTGAGACTGCACTCCAAACCGATGTATTCATCTTTACGCTAAATTATCAATTTTGATAATTTAGCACCAATGAAGAATTTAGTTGTCCCCCGTAAGGTGTAAATAAATACCTTACGGGCCATTAATGAATGTTAAAGATATTTTATTTTTGCTACTTACAATTTCAATTATATTGTTATTTAGCATCAGTGTTATGTGGTTTAATTAAGAGCATGCTGAAGTGACATAGACCGTTTACATAAACTAAAATAGCAACATTTAGTCTGTTGATCATCGTTATGCGCATTATCACCTTTATGTTCAATAGGCCGTATATCGACGATTCTAGCCCTAGATCTAAAAATCCTCCAACGAGGAAGCCAAATTAATTATTCCACTACAGTTTCAATAATCGGAGTCTATTGATGAGTTTAAGAGTTGTACCAGAGCTTTATTGTGTTGATATCGATGTAAGTAAGCACTTTTATATTGATATTCTAGGCTTTAGCATTAAGTATCAACGTCCAGAAGAGCAGTTTCTATTTCTAACCCTAGATGGTGTTGATTTGATGCTAGAGGGGTTAAATAGCGTAGGAAGAAAGTGGCTAACGGGTGATATGAATGTACCATTTGGCCGTGGTGTTAATTTTCAGTGGGATACAAACGATATTGATAATATATATGATCGTATTCAATCATTATCACCAAGCTCTATTTATATGGAACTGGAAACTAAAACCTACGAATGTAACAAGCAGCTAGCTATTCAAAAACAATTCATTGTGCAAGACCCTAATGGATACCTATTTCGGTTTTGTGAAGACAGTTAGTTCGACGTCAAATACAGGGATGATATAAATGTTATTTACAGAACGACTCATATTACGAAAGTTTGTTGAAAGTGACGAAGAGGCAGTCGTGACGCTATTAAAAGATGCTGATTTCATGGTGTACTCTCCGACAGGTGCAATGAAGCAATCGCAAGCTGAATCTCGCTTTGAATTACTCTTAAACGCCTTTAAAAATCACGGCATTGGTAAGCTTGCGGTGATCGAATTATCAACTAATGATTTAATTGGATACTGCGGTATTGAGTCATTCGAATATAACAATAATGCAGCTGTCGAATTAGGTTATCGCTTAAAACTGTCTGCTAGAGGTAAAGGTTACGCATTTGAAGCCAGTGAAGCCATATTAGTGCTTGCTGCTGAACTTGGATATAAGAATGTTTTAGCGTTAACTGAACCTGAGAATACGGCATCTCAGCATATACTTTTCAAGCTCGGCTTTGAATCTTGTGAGCAAGGAGTGTATCAAGGTATGCCAATTCAGTATTTCGAGAAAGATATTTGTATTAAAAAAGTATTGTTTTGTTCACACTAGTACTTTGAAGAAAGGATTTTTTTAACAATGGACAAAAACACCGCAATTTGGCAACAATACTACGAAAAATCACTGAACCGTAAGCATTCACCTAGGACTGAATTTGCAGTAAAGCTCAACGAGTCTGGCCTAAATGTAGCCATTGATTGTGGCTGTGGCACGGGTAGTGACGTTTCATTTCTTAACCAACAAGGTTACCAAGTTCATGGTTTCGATATAAATCCTGATTCAATCTCTATTTGTGATGACCGTTTTAGCGACAATGCTATGATTGATATATCACAAGCTTCCTTTGAAAGTTTTAACTACCCGCAATCAGGTGTCATCATTGCTAACTCTAGCTTGTTTTTTGCTGAAGCAGCCGCTTTTGAAAGTACTTGGTTATCAATAGAATCTAACCTCCAAATTGGCGGTGTCTTTTCTGGTGATTTCATGGGTGAGAATGACAGTTGGGCAAAAGGTTATCGTAGTGATACTGCACCGTTAACCAAACAGAAAATATCTACCTTATTTGAAAATTTCGAAATTATTAGATTTCATGAGCGCGACGAACAAGGTAATACCTCTTTGGGTAAAACCAAGTGGTGGCATACTTTTTCAGTTGTAGCGGTAAAGCGTACATAACTGCGTATAACGCATGTTATGTTTAATCGGGGTGAGGGCGTTAGTTAGACGCCTTCGCTTACCCTATAAAATCTAACGTGTTTTACCATCGGTAGTACAATAGATCTAAGCCATTCCTGTCCATCAATGGCTTAGGATGTTCAGCTTAAACTATTTTTACTCGCAGCACATATAGCAACCTATAAACTCATCACTAGTTTTACTCATCCACCACTTCAACATCACTGATTTAATCATTAAAAATAAATAATGTTGCTATAATAAAACTAAATTTTCTTAGATTATTAGCAATGAAAAATAACAGAAAGTCTCATAAGAAGAGTTTTAAAAAGCGCGTATTAGGTTATGTCATGATTACTTTCTCTAGCTTGTTTATAGCTAGTATCATGCTGACCCTGCCTTTACGTTGGTTGAATCCTTTTACCACCACCTTTATTATTCAAGAGATGTTTACCGACAAAAAAATAATCTCGCTAGATTGGGTGGCCTATGAAAACATTGCTAAAACGCTACCCATTGCGATCATTGCATCGGAAGATCAGAAATTTCCCGACCATTTAGGTTTTGATTTTGATTCTCTTTATAAAGCATTAACAGAAAATCGAAAACAAACGCGTGGAGCGAGCACCATTAGCCAACAACTGGTTAAAAACCTTTATTTGTGGCCCGGACGCAGCCTAGTTAGAAAAGGGGTCGAAGCATACTTCACCATCTTGATAGAGGTGTTTTTACCGAAACGCAGAATTTTAGAGATTTATCTTAATGTGGTTGAATTCGCACCCGCAGTGTATGGCGTTGGAACTGCGAGTCGAAAATTATTTTCCCGTTCAGCCGCACGCATTAGTGCTCATCAGGCCGCGCTGTTAGCTGCGGTATTACCAAATCCAAAACGAATGTCTGCGGCAAACCCTTCCTCTTATGTGTTAAGCCGCGCGGCACAAATTAACAAGGCAGTGCGATCATTAGGTGGAGCAGCTTACCTGAAAAATTTATAACCAAAGCTGAAACGGTGAGCGTGCCGTTAACGCATATCAAATGCTTCTTGATGAAAATCATGCTGCGCTAATCCCGCCTTAACAAAATATGATTTTAGTACATGACCGAATTTGACCGGGCCACAAAACCAAACGTCGGTAGTAGGGTAATGATTAATTGCAGTCGCTATTTCAGCAGCAGTCAGTAAGTATTACAGCAGATTATAGCATTTGGCGAACAAGGTGACATGGCGCTTAGCGCATTGGCTACGTTTGGCTGGGAACCGAGTTTTGAAGTGATGAGTGTCGATAGTCACGCGTTAATACTTGCAATAATCAATGCACAGATTCAGTGTGTTTTACATCATCCGTATTCAACTTCAGAACACGCTGAGCTTGATGGATATTAACTTGTAATCGATTGATGACCATTTGTAATTTATCTATCTCAGGATATTTGTCATGCTCTAGTGCCGTTTCGATCTCGTGTAACAGCGACACTAACCCATCAATACCCCATGTTTCAGCGGTAGACCGTAATATTTTTACGCTCACGAGCATTGTTTGGCAATCTTTCTCGACATAGGAATCAAGCAATACATCTATCGCTTGATTAAATACGACAATAATCGATTCTAAGTTTTTCACTAACTCATATTGATTGTCGTAAAGTGTGTTGAAGTGTGGTGAATTAGTCAGTTCTTCTTCCGTAAGTTGCAGTTTATCTGTGGCTTCTCTGTATAGCACGGTGACATTGCTATGGTCTTGTTTCATTAGCCTTGACGAGAAGAGCGATAGCGCTTGCTTGAAGCTATCTTTCTGCATCGGTTTAGTCAATATATGGTCGGCACCCGCCTCGATAAAACCATCATGGGCTTCTTGAAATACATCCGCGGTATAGGCAAATAGGAGCGTATCCATACCAAGTTCTTGCCGGATAAACCGTGTCGCTTCGATACCGTTCATTTCAGGCATATGGTTATCCATAATGATGAGGTCAAACTTTTTATCTTGTACCATTTGAGTCGCAATTAAGCCGTTGGCTGCAGTGTCGACATTAAATCCTTGTTTCGTGCAAAAGCTCTTGGCAACCATCGCATTAACACGGTTATCTTCCACGATTAGAATATTCAGTTCTGCTGTTATCTCAGTAAAAGACGTTTGTACTCCCTTATTTTCCTCTTTGCTTACAAGTCGTTTTTCAGCCCAAGGTAGGGGAAGTAATATAATGAATTTAGTGCCAGCACCTTCAACGCTACTGACCTTGATTTCTCCGCCCATCAGTTCAACTAATTTCTTCACGATCGTTAAGCCTAGTCCTGTACCACCAAACTTGCGAGTGGTTGAGGTGTCAGCCTGTTCAAAGGCGTTAAATATAGTACTTTGCTTATCTTGGGGGATACCAATGCCAGTGTCTGCGATAGTGATGGACAGCATTTTATCTGCTTGATTTGCAAAGGTGGTTAGTGAAATACTGCCTTTTTCAGTAAATTTAATCGCATTACCAATTAGATTGTAGATGATCTGTCTCAAACGAGATACGTCACCAGTGAATTCAACATTGGATGCTACTTTGTTATCGATAATGAGTTCAATTCCTTTCTCTTCAGCCAGCGGTTTAATTGTGCCGAAGATGGGGCTGATAATATCAGTTAAATAAAACGGGATTTTTTCAAGGCTTAACTTATGGCCCTCAATTTTGGATAAGCCTAGTATGTCGTTGAGTACTGTGACTAAATGCTTCCCAGAGTCGAGAATGATGTTGGCGTTTTGTTTCGTTTCTTCTTCCTTGGTCTCTGCTAGAATCATTTGCGAAACACCGAGCACACCATTCATTGGCGTTCTGATTTCGTGACTCATGGTCGATAAGAAATTAGACTTAGCTCTTGTTGCTGCCTCGGCTTTTGAAACGGCCTCTTTTAATTTATTATTGTACTCAACGGCATTATTATTGTGATTGATTAACGCATCGACCATGCTAATGAAGCCAGTGGTTACGCAGCCTATCTCATCAAAACCGGCGATACGGTTAGGGGATTTTAAAATGTTAAGCCCTTGAACTAGATTACCTGATGAAACCTCGTTCGTGGCATCTAATAGGACATTAAATTGTTGTTTTAAGCGGCCTGATATCCACATTGATATGAGCAAAACTACAAGTGCTGATAGTAAGGTGCCGAATAGCAAAGTATAAGTGGTGTTAGATGCTGACGCCTTTGCATCCGCTATCCGAGTTTCAATTAAGGATAGCTCTATCTGAATGAAGTTATTGATTTCCACTCTAATAGCATCGATGATTTGTTTCCCGTCTGCTCCTTGGGCACTCTCAATAACCTTATTTAATGGGATAATGCCTTGGTTGACTAATTGACGCTTATTTATCTGCTGTTGTGCCACCGTGTTGAGCCATTGCTCATGTAACTGGTCTATTCTGTTCAAGCGTTCCACCTGAGGGGGGTTATCCATCACCTGTTGAGATAGTGTGTTTATTTTACTGCTCCATTCAAAAAATGCTTTGTTGTATGGTTCTAAAAATACCTCATCCCCAGTAATGAGATAACCCCGTAGACCAGTCTCCATGTCGACAGTGAAGGTTAATAATTCATGCGTTCTGGCGATAGCTTGGTGTGTATGCGTTACCCAATCGTTATCTTTTGACATAGATTGCGTGTTTTGATAAACGAGACCAGATACTGCAATGAATAACAGGGCTGGGAGCGTGAAAGCTATTAATATTTTTTTTGAATCGATATATTGTCAAACCAAAAAGTACTCATAACCCAACCTTTAATTCCCTATTGAACCCTAAATATAGTTAAGCAAATGTGCTTTTTGTTATCGTATTCGTTAACGTGTTGTATTTTAGTGATAGAGTGCACATATATAGCATGCCACAAGCACAGAGAATGGTTGTAATAAACAATGAATAGACAACAAGCACTGCAGCAAATTATAACCTTTGGTGAACAGCGAGACGCGGCGGTTAGCGCATTGGCTCAGTTTGGTTGGGATCCGAGTTTTGAAGTAATTAGTGTTGATAGTCACGCGCTGATTCTGGTATTAACCAAGTACATGTCAGGTGATATCGACGCCGATGATTTAGCACTTTGGTCTAATTTTATCGAATGTCGAGATGAACTGGATTACAGCGATATAGAAGGTTATATCTACGCGTTAGCTGACCCGGAACAGATGGGCGGCATTAGCTTGGCGAATATAGACAAAATGCTTACCGTGCTGTGTTAGCCAGTAATATGCTAACGGTGCGATCTTGATATCGACCGCTAGCATCTAGGCTACCACTGGTTTTAAGAGAGCAAGTGTTTAGCGTTAATAGCCAATCATCTTCAATAAATTTTCTGCAGTTTCAATCGCTTCTTTACGATTAGCAATATTCAACTTTTGATACAGATTGCGAATATGGGTTTTGATGGTCGTTGAAGCGACGTCTAATTCTATCGAGATCTGCTCATTACTGTAACGTGAGTAAATCAACCCTAATACTTGCCACTCTCGATGGGTCAGTGGGCTAGTGCGGATCAGTTCTGGCACATCTTGATTGTTCAATAGTTTATGCACAAAATCCTTATCAAAATAAACCGCTCGGTTGTGACGTTTTATCGACATTTCAGCGAGTAGTTTCTCAGCGCGATAGCGTTCTAATTCTGCCATGTGGCCTTGTTTTAATAAGCTATTAAGTAATTCTGCAATCACTTTAGCGTCAATCAAAAAGTCACAAATAGAACTGGTGCTGTTTGCCATCGTCAATGCGGTCTGTAATTTATCTAGCGCTTGAGCTTCATCGCCTGCTTGGCTGTAAACAACGGCTTCTAAAGTGGCATTTTTTTGTTGTTCAAAGGCCAGTTGATGTTGCGTAGCGGCCTGTTGTAAATGCGCTAACGTTTGCAATGCTTGGCTGTAATTCTCTGTCAGCAAGTAAGCTCGGGTGATATTACGACCGTGACTCTGGGTAAAGTGATTACAGGCGTTGTCAGCGACGGGTTGGCTTTGTTGTAACCACTGCTCTACAGCGCTCGTCATGCCTTTTGCTTGCCAGTACAGCAATTGAGAAAAGTTAGCATTGGCTATCCAGTCGGCATGGAAGTCTGACTGTTCGATAAGCTCGCCACACAAGTCGATGTAACGACCGGCTTTATCCAGTTCACCACGCGATATATGCACGCGCGCTAAGATGGCATACGATTGTAGGTGTTTAGACTGGCAATATTTCGGTAATACATTTAAGCCTTTATGCGCATATTCTTCCGCTAGGTCTAAATGATTCCAGCGCCAATAAATTTGACTGCGAATACGTTGTAAAAATTCATACAAAGGCAATTGTTGTAGATGTTGTTTATCAGCCAATTGATCGGCGCTGTCGAGTAATTCAAACGCCGATTGGATATGACCTTGAGCAATTAATATTTCGCTTTGTTGTAACAGCGACCATAATGCTTGCGGATAAACATGATACTGACGTGCCATGCGCTCTGCTTGTTGCATCATGGATAACGCGCGATCTAAGTGACCGAGTACATGGTTTACTTCACCTATCACCGAAGTGGCGACAATGCGACTGCGGTAATTACTTGGGTCTAACTGTTCTAGTGCATTTTCAGCCAGTTGCAGGGCTAACTCTGGGTTGTTCTGATTTATCGCTACTTGTGCGCGCAGGGCATTAAACTCGCCTTGTTGGGCTATGCTAAGCTCGATATTACGCTGTGTTAATTCGATTAATGCTTGCGCCAACAAATCGCCAACTTGATCATAACTGTGTTGGCTTTGGGCTAACCAAGCGCGTAATAACGGCAGGCGCGGACTTTGATATAAGGTATCCGGCTGTAATAGACTGATGGTGGTTTCTAAGTTCTCTAATTCACCTTGATTAAACATGTGCCAACCGTGTGCTAATAAGATCTCGGCGGTTAGCGAACTGTCTTTAGCGCGTTGGGCATGGAACAGGGCTTGTTGGGGATTATCATGTTTTAACCAAGCGCGCGCGGCATCTTTATGTAACTGCTTGCTGCTTTGGGCTAGCTTGGTATGGCGCTGGTGTTTCAAAAAATCAGCGAACAAATTGTGGAAGCGATACCAGTGCTGTTCCCCCTCAAGGGAATGCAGGAATAGTCCGTGTTTGTCTAACGATTCGAGTAAATTATTGGCGGCTTCATTATCAAAAAACTCGGTAATTAAGCTGGTATTGAAAATAGTAAAGACTGAGCACTGCATTAAAAATACTTGTAATGGTTCATCCAATAAATCAAATACTTCTTCGGCTAAATAGTCCCACAAATGCGATTGCTTGATTTGCGATATCCATTCGGTCGATTCAGCCACACTGTGCTGTTTCTGTTTTACTTGCAGGGCGATTAGCTGTAATGCCGATGGCCAGCCTTCTATCTTTTCTTGTAATGCTTTGATCTCGGCATCGCTGAGGATAGAACCAATACGTTGTTCAAAAAATTGCGCTATTTCTTGGTCATCAAAGGCTAACAGTTCACTGTCTAGTTCAATGAGCAAATCGCGAATACGTAAGTTAGCAGTATTCAACGGTGGTAAAGTACGACTGGTGACGACTAATGTGCAGTTTGCAGGCATGTATTTAAGAAAGAAACGTAGACCTTCATGGATCTCATCATTGTTAATACAGTGATAATCATCTAATACTAGATAAAAGTCACTTTGATAATTCGCTAGTTCGGCAAACAATTCACTGAATAAATTCGGCAGCGAACTGTATTGGCGACGCTCGGCCAATGCTTGCGAATTGAGGCAAGATTGCTCGGTAACCTTATTAATTGCTTGAATAAAATAGTTCACAAAACGAAAGGTATCGTTATCGGTTTCATCAATATTAAACCAAGCCACTTGGCTGTGATCTTTTAGCCACTGGGCTGCCATGGTGGTTTTACCGTAACCGGCAGGCGATCGAAATAAGACTAATTTATTAAATGCCGCTTCTTCGAGGTGACCTAAAATACGGGTGCGAGAAATCGAATTGTGTAAACGAGTTGGGCGATTTAATTTTGATGTGATCCACATAAGCTTTTCTTATTTTCCGATTATAAAGGCAAGGTCGTGTCTTATCGTTTTCAATATTTATTTTTATCATTTAATAATACCTAAATGTAATGTTAAAAACGGTGATTGGCCCATTGTTTGTTTCACTTTGTTACATTCAAATACCACAAAAACACCACAAAAACACCACAAAAACACCATTAAAATCCCCCAAAGCGGGTGACTAGGAGTAACGTATTATTATTTCAACAATATTTATAAGGTTATTGACATGACTTCAATGATATTTGCTAATTCTCAAATCGCTATTCCACTGCAATCCGACCTCAGTTATGCACTCATGAATGAGCAAATTACGCTGCAATTTAATGGGCTAGATAACCAGATAATTGATGATCACTTTGCTGTGCTGCAGTTTCCTACGCAGCTTGAACAGGATGCCAAAATCCTCGGTGATGGGTTTCAGATGTTGGCGCAAACGGGTGGTAGGTTGAATGCCCCACAAGATATTGGCCGTTGCCCCGATAATAGTGCCAGTTATCGTTTATACCCTGAACATGCAGCGAAGCGGTTTTATAATTATTTAGTCATTGAACAAACCGATGGATTTACCTTATTTGGTTTTACCTCGTGTCATCGTTTTGCTGGTTATTTTGAGATCCAACCACAGCAAGCAGGTATTAACATTACGGCTTTTATTGATGGTGAACATACGCAGACGCAAGATTGGCGGAGTCAGCAGATGGAGGCGATTACTGTCATTAAAGGCACTGTGTTAGCTGATGTCTATGCCGATTATACTGTTAAGATCCAATCACACCATCCGCGTCGCACTGGGGTAACTGCTGATGCGCCAGTCGGTTGGTGTTCTTGGTATGCTTATTACGCACAGGTAACAGGGCAACATATTTTAGATAATGTTGAAGTGATGTGCCATGGCCAATCTGAGTTGGAGTGGGTGCTGCTTGATGATGGTTATCAGGCTTTCATGGGGGATTGGTTAACACCTTCAGATAAATTTCCTAATGGTATTAAAAGCTTGTTACAGTCGATTAAAGCCCAGGGCAAGAAACCAGCGATTTGGTTAGCGCCGTTTATCGCTCAAGCTGAATCTGAAATATTTAAACAGCATCCTGATTGGTTTATTCGTCATGCTAATGATGACTTGTTAAAAGGCGATTTGTTAAAAGCTGAAGATATTACCTATGGCGGTTGGCGTTGCACACCTTGGTATATCCTTGATACTTCTAATGTTGCAGTGCAAACACATTTAACTAACGTTGTTCGCACTATGCAGCAAGAGTGGGGCGTTGAGTTATTTAAGTTAGATGCAAATTACTGGGGTAGCTTACGTGGTCAGCGACTACAGAAAGGCATCACAGGTGTTGAAGCGTATCGTTTAGGCATGCAGGCGATTATTGACGGTGCGGGTGATGCCTTGGTGCTTGGTTGTAATGCGCCAATGTGGCCGTCGCTGGGATTAGTCGATGCGATGCGGGTATCTGATGATGTTGAACGTCGACCTGAGCGCTTTGAGCAAATAGCCAAAGAGACGTTTAATCGTAGTTGGCAGCATCGCCAATTATGGCAAATAGATCCTGATTGCATCACCTTAACGTCGTTAGTTGACCAAGGTACGGAGCAAGCAAACTATGTATTTCATCGTGATGTGATCTTGGCTGCTGGTGGCTTAACCTTATCTGGCGATCCGTTACCGTTATTAACGGCATTTGCTCGACGACTTGGACTAAGCTACTTACTCGTCAGCGCTTAAGCCAAGAATCGGCACAGTTCCAATCGTTAGCCAATAACCACAGTATTTTAAAATTAGCCCATCAGTATCAACTGCACTGTTTGTTTAATTACGCCGATAAGGTGGCCGTTGAGCACACTTTAGTGGCAGACTCTCCGGTGATGTGGCGAGATCTCTGGACTGGTGAAGCGCTGCATCCGCGGCCAATCGCTAGCTTAACGGTAAAATTGGAAGCTGGGCTAAGCAGTCGCGCTATTATTATGTCGGCTGTTTCATAACCGTTTTAATGTTAATTCCTTAGGTTAGTGCTTTTTAATCTCTGTCGCTTGTTTAACTCTCGCTTAACTCTTGTTTAATTCTCTAACGTTTAGGCAAGTGCAAGGTGATCTAGATTGGCGAATAACGCGACTTAAATCACTTAAATTAATTCATACCCCCCCATAAAACGCGAGTCATATCACGCTGACTCGCATGCAATCTAGAAGTCGACACATCTACGCCTAGGCTAAACCTAAACTACACCTAAACGACTCCTCCTTGAATTTGTAGGCGTAGGAGGATGTTGGCATTTACGGATTAAGGCAAGATTCATCCATCGAAAATTTATTTAGTTTTAACTTTAAATTTAACCTTAACTTTAGCCTTAACTTTGAACCTGCCGTTTTGATCTTAAAACCAGATTAGAACCGGACTAACACAAAAGTGCCGTATTAACATTAGGATGTAAGATGAAATCGACAGTAAATAAAAGCTTTGATAAAACAGCATTCCAAGCCGCCGTTAATAGATACCTAACGACAAAACTAGTCACAGTACCAGCGCAAGCAGATGCCCACACGTGGCGCTTAGCAATGGAGTATGCGCTAGCAGAAACAACCACAATGAACTTGTTGGCTACCGAACAAGATCCGAAAATACAAAATGCCCGTAGCGTTAATTACCTCTCACTAGAATTTCTGATTGGCCGTTTGACGGGTAATAACCTGATTAGCATGGGCCTGTATGAAGACGTAACAGTTGCGATGGCTGAGTTTGGCCAAAACCTCACTGACTTATTAGAAGAAGAGCGCGACCCAGCACTCGGTAATGGTGGTTTAGGCCGCTTAGCTGCTTGTTTCATGGATTCACTCGCCGCTGAAGAATACCCAGCAGTGGGTTATGGCTTACATTATGAATATGGTCTGTTTAAGCAAAGCTTTGATGATGGACGTCAGCAAGAAGCGCCGGATGTATGGCGTGATGAAACGGGTTACCCTTGGGAAGTTATTCGTCCTGAGTTAGCGCAAAAAGTCGGTTTTTATGGTCATGTTGAAGAATACACAGATAATGATCGCATCAGCCAACGCCGCTGGGTACCAGGTTTACAAGTAGAAGGTATGGCGTGGGATTTACCGATTGTTGGTTATAACAATAATTCGGTGTATCCACTGCGTTTATGGGAATGTCGAGCGCCTGCACCGTTTAATCTTGATCGTTTTGACGAAGGTAATTATGTTGCAGCGCAAGCGAGCAATATTCAAGCTGGTAACCTAACCAAAGTATTATATCCAAATGATAATCACGATAAAGGTAAAGAACTTCGCTTAATGCAGCAGTATTTTCATTGTGCTTGTTCGGTTGCGGATATTTTACGTCGCCATAAAGCAGCTGGTCATGCCATCACCGATTTAGCTAAGTTAGAGTCTATTCAACTTAACGATACCCATCCAACGATTGCCATTCCGGAATTATTACGCATCTTGCTTGATGAGCATAAGTTAAGCTGGGATGACGCGTGGGCGATTAGCTCAAAAACCTTTGCTTATACTAACCATACTTTACTGCCAGAGGCACTAGAGACTTGGGGTGAAAACTTGATGATGACGTTATTACCACGTCACATGGAGATCATTTTTGATATCAACTTACGTCTAATGGGCGCAGTTGCAGACAAATGGCCAAACGATTTAGATAAATTACGCAAGCTGTCAATTATCCAAGAAGGTAGCGAGCGCCGCGTACGCATGGCGAACTTATGTGTTGCCAGTACTTACGCTGTAAACGGTGTGGCGGCAATGCACTCCGAGCTAGTGAAACGTGATTTATTCCCTGAGTTTAATGAATTATTCCCGGGTCGATTACATAACGTCACCAATGGTGTTACGCCACGTCGTTGGGTGAAGTTCTGTAACCCATTATTGTCAGATTTGATTAGCAGTAAAATTGGTAATGGCTGGATAAAAGATCTCGACCAGTTAACCAAATTAGAAAAATTTGCCGACAATAGTCAATTTCAAGCTGACTTTATGCAAGTGAAAAAAGCCAATAAACAGCGTTTAGCGGATTGGGTTGCTGAGCACATGGATATTACCTTAAATCCAGATGCCATCTTTGATGTACAGATTAAACGCCTGCATGAATATAAGCGCCAGCACCTTAATTTATTACATATTTTATCGCTGTATCATCGTTTAATTAACGATGCTGATTTCAGTATGCAGCCTCGAGTGTTTATTTTTGCTTCAAAAGCAGCGCCAGGATATGAGCTAGCTAAAGAAATTATCTTTGCAATTAACAAGGTGGCAGAAAAGATTAACAACGATCTGCGAATCGGTGATACCTTGAAAGTAGTATTTATGCCCGATTATCGTGTTAGCCTTGCCGAGATCATTATCCCAGCTGCAGATGTGTCAGAACAGATCTCGACAGCGGGTAAAGAAGCCTCTGGTACCGGTAATATGAAGATGGCACTTAATGGTGCATTGACGATTGGTACGATGGATGGTGCTAACGTTGAGATCCGTGAAGAAGTAGGCGATGACAACATCTTTATCTTTGGTCTTAATGTTGATGAAGTACAAGCACTACAGGCGCAAGGTTATAACGCCAATGACTATTATAATTCAGACCGATTACTGCGTGCTTCGTTAGATTTATTACAAGGTGATGAATTTACGCCGGGTCAACCTGGCTTATTGAATGCCACGCGCCATAGCTTATTAGAAGGCGGCGACCCGTATCTGGCATTAGCTGACTTTGCTGATTATGTACAAGCGCAAGCACGCATTGATAAGCAATATTGTGATCAGCAAGGCTGGGCAAAAATGGCAATTTTAAACACTGCACGTAATGGTAAGTTCAGCTCTGATCGCAGTATTCGTGATTATGCTAACAACATTTGGCAATTAAACGCGGTTAGCCGTTAAGTATTCATGGAGGATAGAATGGAACAAAGTAATGTGCTGAAACAAGTTGCTGCACAGGCGGGTATAGCAGATAGCTATACCAACGCTTGGGGTAACAATGAATTAGTTTCTGATGAAACGCTAACCAGTTTATTAGCTGCGCTAGGTTATGATACCGAATCTGAACAAGCACTACTGGCGTCAGCTGATAAGAAACACCAAACACCGATTTTAGCGGCGGTAAAAGTCGTTAAAGCAGGCGAAGCTATTCACATAGAGTTGAACTTGGGCAGCAGTGCTCGAGTCAGTGACTTTAGCTGGCAGCTAACCACTGAACAAGGTGAAGTGATTGAAGGTTACTTACAATCACAAATCGTTAGCGATGCCCGTGATAAAGGCGGGGTGCTGACCTTTTCGTTACCGGGTGATTTAGCCTTGGGTTATCACCAATTGCAGGTATTACGCCGTCGTCGTAAATCACCGTATGAAATGACGCTGATTGTTGCGCCGAAAGCGTGTTACAAACAGCCTGCGATTGCACAGGGTAATAAGTCTTGGGGCCCAAGCATTCAGTTGTATACCCTAAAAACCGATCATAACTGGGGTATTGGTGACTTTGGCGATTTGAAACAGCTGGTGGCTGATATTGCTGCCCGTGGTGGTAACTTTGTTGGCTTGAACCCAATTCATTCTTTATTCCCAGCTAACCCTGAAGGCGCTAGCCCGTACAGCCCATCATCGCGTCGCTGGTTAAACCTGTTATACATTGACGTATCAGCAGTGCCTGAATTTGCTTTATGTTCTGCTGCGCAACAACGTGTTGGTAGCAATGAATTTCAACAAGGATTACATGCGGTACGTGCAACGGAGTGGGTCGATTACAGCGAAGTATCACGTTTAAAAATGAGTGTGTTACCGCTGTTATTTATCGAGTTTCAGCAACGTCACTTAGCGACGAATAGCACTCGAGCGCAAGCGTTCACTGCGTTTGTTGCTAAAGGGGGTGAAAGCTTATTACATCAAGCAACCTTTGATGCGTTGCATCGACAACTGCATGATAAAGACGATAGCGTGTGGGGGTGGCAAGTATTCCCAGCTGAACTACGTGATATTAACAGCGATGCAGTACAAACATTTATTAAACAAAATCAACCTGCCATTCAGCAATATATGTACTTGCAGTGGGTTGCTGATGAGCAGATTGGCGATGTGCAGAAGTTTGCTTTAGAACAAGGTATGCACATGGGACTTTACCGCGATCTAGCGGTGGGTGTTGCTGATAGTGGTGCGGAAGTGTGGGCTGATGACGGCACCTTATGTCAAGACGTTAGCATTGGCGCGCCGCCGGATGTATTAGGTCCTTTAGGGCAGAACTGGGGATTACCACCGCTGAATCCAGCGCAGTTAAAAGCCACTGCTTATGATGCTTTTATTCAGCTATTACGTGCCAACATGCAGCATTGTGGTGCGTTGCGTATCGACCACGTATTAGGTCTTTTACGTCTGTGGTGGATACCGAAAGGTGAAAAAGCCACGTCTGGCGCTTACATGTATTATCCAGTGCAAGATATGCTGGCTATTTTGGCGTTAGAGAGCCAACGTCATCAGTGCGCTGTGATTGGTGAAGATTTGGGTACTGTACCTGACGAGATCGTTAGCTTGTTAAGTGAAGCGGGTATTCATTCTTACAAAGTATTCTTTTTTGAAACTGCGGAGGATGGTGGTTACTTCTCACCTGCGCATTACCAACCGCAATCAATGGCAACTTTATGTACGCATGATATGCCGACATTACGTGGCTTCTGGCATTGTGAAGATCTTAAATTAGGCCAAACCATCGGCCTATATCCAGATCAATCTCAGCTAAATGGACTGTTTGATGATCGCAGCAAGTCGAAACAAGAAATACTCAATAGTGTCTCTTGGCACGGCAAACTGGCTGAATCTGTAGGCCGTAATGCCGATTATGTACCGATGGACCAAGCACTGAGTAACAGCCTGCAATTACATTTAGCCGCAGGTTCAAGTAGCTTGTTGAGTTTACAGCTCGAAGATTGGTTAGCGATGGATAAGCCTGTTAACGTTCCTGGTACGGTGGACGAATACCCGAACTGGCGTCGTAAACTATCTGCTACATTAGATGACATGTTTAACTGCCCGAATGTGAATTATTTAGCGGCAGAATTGACAGCTGCACGTGCTAAAGCCAGCGAATGTGCAGATGAACTGGTTTAATTTGTGATAAATTAGCAACGACAACAGTTTAAGTTAATTACGATATAAATTTAAATTAAGCATTATATTAGTTAATGAAACAAGGAGTCTGGTTTACCAGCCTCCTTGTTTTGCTTTAATGAGAAGAAGGATATTTCAATGCAGGCGACTTCAAAAGCAGCTGTGATCCACAACCTTGAAGCATACTCTGGCTTAATGCCGAGTATGGAAACATTACATACCCCAAAACTCATGCACAAGGAGATGGGCGCGCAGTGTGTTAGTTTTATGCATAACGGCCTGCGTGTATCCGGTGTACGCTTTTTAGTATTTGCACCGCATGCCAGCAAAGTCAGTGTCGTGGGGGATTTTAATGACTGGAATACCAACGATCATGCTTTGCGTCAATTAGATGCGGGTCTGTGGGGGGTATTTATTGCCGACTTACAGGTTGGTGAGCGTTATAAATTTGCTATCGTTGACCATGCTGGTAAGAGCTTACCGCATAAAGCCGATCCATGGGGCGCACATGCCGAGCAGTATCCGTCGTTTGCCTCATTGGTATATCAACAAGATAGCTATCAATGGCAAGATGATACATGGCAGCAACGCCCTGTAACAGCTAAGCACAAACAAGCATTATCATTTTATGAATTGCATGTTGGTTCGTGGTTACGTAATGACGAGGGTGAGTTCTTAACATACCGAGAATTGGCCGCAAAGCTGATCCCGTACTTACAAAAAATGCATTACACCCATGTCGAATTGATGCCGATCTCAGAACATCCATTTTACGGTTCTTGGGGTTATCAACCTATTGGCATGTTTGCGCCGACCAGTCGCTTTGGCAATCCTGATGATTTTAAATTTTTTGTCGATCAGTGTCACCAAGCGGGTATTGGCGTGATCATCGATTGGGTACCTGCCCATTTTCCTGAAGATGACCACGGACTCGCTAATTTTGATGGTACGCCATTATTTAATGATCCAGATCCGAAACGCGGTTGGCATCAAGACTGGCACAGTTATATTTATGATTGTGGCCGTGACCATGTACAACGATTCTTAGTATCGAATAGTTTGTATTGGTTAGAGCAGTTTCATGTTGATGGTATCCGTGTTGATGCGGTGGCGTCGATGTTGTATCTGGATTATTCGCGTAATGATGGCGAGTGGATCCCGAATTGCGATGGTGGTAATCACAACTACGATACCATTAAGGTATTAAAGTGGATGAACGAAGAAGTGTATACCCACTTTCCTAATGCGATGACGATTGCAGAAGAGTCGACAGCCTATCCAGGTGTATCGAAACCGACTTTCTTGGGCGGATTAGGGTTTGGCTTTAAATGGAATATGGGCTGGATGCACGATAGCTTGAGCTATATGCAAGAACAGCCGATTAACCGTCAATACCATCACGATACCATCACGTTCCCGTTAGTTTATGCGTTTAGTGAAAACTATGTATTGGCTTTATCGCATGATGAAGTTGTATACGGTAAAGGTTCGTTACTGGGTAAAATGCCGGGTGATGAATGGCAGAAGTTTGCTAATTTACGTGCCTATACCGGTTATATGTACGGCCAACCGGGTAAGAAACTCAACTTTATGGGCGCTGAATTAGGCCAATTAGCCGAGTGGAACCATGATGCTCAGCTTGATTGGGGTATATTGGCTAATCCCAATAATGTCGGTGTTCAGCGCTTAACGGCAGATTTAAATCAACTTTATCAGGCACAAGCGGCCTTGTATCAACTGGATTGCGACCCAGCTGGTTTTGAATGGCGCTTACAAGATAATAAATCTGAAAGTGTACTCGCCCATGAACGTATTAGTGACAATGGCGAACGTATCTTGGTGATCAGTAACTTTACGCCGATCCCAAGAGATAATTTCCGCCTCGGTGTACCGAATGCTGGTCGTTATGAGTTGTTATTAAATACTGATGCTGGCTGTTACGCGGGTAGTAATTATCCACTTGTTAGCAGCGCAGATAGTGAGAAAGTACAGAGTCAGGGACTTAGTGATTCAGTGCGATTAACTCTGCCGCCGTTATCGACGGTGTTTTATCGTTGGCTGCCAGTAATAAAGGCATAAAATAGTCATGGCTGGAACTGAAAGGCAAGGTGAGTAATCTTCTTGCCTTTTTTGTTTCTTGTTATCGGACTCGCTATTAGCCGTGGTAATGTTAGCGACTTGAAGGAAAGTATTTTCTTGCGTATTCCGCGGATTTAGCCAATATAATCATTGATGGGATGACAACCACAAAACCTAATGCAAATATTAGTTCGTGGTTTTCGAGTAATTCATACGCCGAATAAAAAGGAATGAGCACTAATATCAAAATATGTAACTTGTGTAGTGTTGGATTCGCGATCGAAAACTTGCAATATTGCCTAATCATAATTATCCACAGTAAAGTGTACGGTTATACTTCTGATTCTTGATTATACGTAATTAGACATGTGTTTAAATAGCAGTAAAGCACATAAATACTTAAATATGCATTTGGGAGTAGAGTTTATACACCAATTTTATATAAGCTATTTAGTATGTATTTAAACGCTGGTCATGACCTATTTGTGTTAACGGATGATTTCATTTTATAGTTCATGCACTTATCTCATTCGATGGAACTCTGTGCCGAAATAATCATATTTTTAATACGCATTTATTAAATTAAGCACTTTCCATATTCATCAACTAGCCTTGTTAAAAAAACAAGGAGATAGTTGATGAACAGTTTAAATATAAAGCTAAGTGGTAAATTTAATGGCAAATTAAGTGGCAAGCTAAGTTTAATCATGTGTGGAATGCTCGCATCTTTACAGCCTGCATTGGCTGAAACAGCAGGTAAAACTTATTTAAACCCAGCTGTCGGTTATCATATGTTTGGTTCTGAATCGGGTGTTGATGATAGTGAGGCTCTGGTGATTGGTGGTGAATATGTCATCAGTCCTAAATTTGGTGCAGAAATCAGTTATCTTTATAGTAATCCCGACGCGAAAGTTGGAAGTATTGATGTAGATGTTTCGCAGTACACGCTTGATGGACTGTATTACACACCTGAAATCGGCAATTGGCAGCCGTTTTTAAATGCGGGTGTTGGTCATGGTGCATTTGATGTTGGCTCTGTTGACGCTAAAGAAACCCAACTTAATCTCGGTCTTGGCAGCCGTTATCATTTTAATGAAAAGTGGTCGGCACGGTTACAGG
Source organism: Moritella marina ATCC 15381 (assembly GCF_008931805.1). Classification (GTDB taxonomy): domain Bacteria; phylum Pseudomonadota; class Gammaproteobacteria; order Enterobacterales; family Moritellaceae; genus Moritella; species Moritella marina. The sequence continues at coordinate 523,831 of NZ_CP044399.1, forward strand.
CTAAAGTGATCAACAGTCTAGATGATGAGCGCTGGGATTCATTGGTTACTGCTGGCGTGAGTTATGCATTTGGTGGTAAGAGCAAGGCTGCCCCCCTCGTTTTACTCGATGGTGATGGCGATGCCGTCCTTGATGAAAATGATCAATGTCCGAGCACGCCGAGTGGTGTCCATGTCGATACTGTGGGTTGTGCGTTTGATCGTGATGGTGACGGAGTTGCCGATTACCTTGATCAATGTCCTGATAGCCCGTCACTCGATAATTTAGATGAAAATGGTTGTGCGATTGTAGTTGCTGCTGTAATCGAGCAACCTGAATCGATTAAACTAGAAGTTAAATTTGCTAATAATTCAGCAGAAATTCCAGAAACGGCTAAAGCTGAAATTAAAGCGGTTGCTGATTTAATGACCCAGTTCCCCAACGCTAATGTTGAAATTGCAGGGCATTCCGACAGTAGCGGTAATGCTGATTACAATAAGACACTATCACAACGCCGTGCTGATGCGGTGCGCGATACTATCGTCAATGAATATGGTGTTGAAGCGACTCGTGTTACTGCTGTAGGATATGGAGAAGAACAACCTATTGCTGATAATAATACTAAAGAAGGGCGTTTAGAAAATCGTCGTGTCATTGCTGAGATTAGTTATAAATAACATCGATTAATCATGTTCTGTTAGAACGGGTTATATAAGGCCAGCGCAAGCTGGCTTTTTTATGTTTTATGATTAATAGGCAGAGCTGAGGTATTATCGATATTGATGATTTATATGGAATTATTTCGCCTTGATATCACATATTATTAATGTTTTATGAGGTGTTAGCGGTAAAATTATGTTTAAAACACTTTAACCACTTTATTTATAAGGTTAGTACTGGCAGAGAGGTTTTCCTCACCTATATTTATAAAGGGATATGTTTCAGATGGATTTGGAGTGTAGTGTGATTAATAAAAAACGATTTTTAGTGGTTGATGACTCAGTTGTCACGATCTCTTTAATGCGATGGATTTTAAACGGTGCAGGTGTTGCAAATGAACTTATTGATAGTACAACTGATAGTTTAAAAGCGATTCGTTTGCTGTCTCAACATTGCTACGATGTGGTGGTTTGCGACTACAATATGAATCACCATATCGATGGTGCACTTATTTTTGATGAAGTAAAACAGCGTAAATTAATTGCACCTGACACTGTGTTTATTTGTGTTACCGGGGATAGTAGCCTTTCGGTTGTGACACATTTTATTGAATTAGAACCAGATGATTACCTACTTAAACCTTTCTGCGCAAAGGAATTTATTCATCGTATTGAAGTTGTATTAGCACGTAAAGCGATCATTTCACCCTTATTATCGGGCATGGAAAATCAAGACTATCAGCAGGTTTTAAGCTTGTGTGAGCAATTTATTCATAGCCATCCTGAATACATTACGTATATAAATCGTATTTATGGCGATTGTTTATTACGATTAAAGCGCCACGATGATGCATTATTCTTTTACCGAAAATCCTGTAAAGAAACTAACAGCATTTGGTCTGAAATAGGATTAGGGCAAACTTACCAATCATTAGGGGATTTAGATAAAGCGGAAGATATTTTCAATAAGATATTATCGAAGCACCCTCGTCAGCCCGTTGCACGACAAAATCTTGCGAATTGTATGATGGTGAGGGATAAATTACCGGATGCGATCCGAGAATTTAATACAGCGCATAAGATTAATCCGGCTAATCCTCATCGTGAATTAATACTCGCTAATCTATATACAGCACTACAAGAGCACGGTAAGGCCGCTGCAGGATTTCAACGTTTTATTACTAAAGTTGAGAGTACGAGCCGCTATAGCTACGGCGTTGCAATGAATACTTATGTATCACTTTTATTGGCAAGTTTATACACAGATTCGAGTAAAGAACATGCAGATTTACTTAGCCAAGCGCAATATAAGATACACGGATATAGTGTACACATTGAAGATGATAGTGTGGCTGAGTTCAATTTATTAGTCGGGCTTGGCATCCTCGCATACATTAATGGTGATATTAAAAGTGCGTTGATTGTTATACATAAAATCAAAGAAATAAAAGAAATTTCTGTAGACTTTTATACTGAGTTAAACATGGCTCGTTTATTTGGGCTATGTGGGATCCCCGAATTATATGACAAATCGGTTGAACGAGCGCAGGCGCTGTGTAAAGAAACGAATGACGATATCTTAATGTTGAGCCAAATAAAGATGCTAAAAGGTGCTAAAAGTGAAATCCAGCAACGTTTACAAGAAGGGAGGGAATTGGCTGGTATAGCGCAAGAAAAAAGGCAAGAAAATGCAGCTAATCTTGCAATCAAGTATGCCTATAAAGCCTTTCAACGGGTACCATTTAATTATAATAATTGTCGTTTAATTATTGAATTGACAGCATTGGCAACACCTTCTGAATCACATTCTGAAACGAGTTTGCATGAGCGTGAAAGCATTCTCAAATCTTGTGTTTGGATTTATGAAAATGATAATCGTCCAACCCCTGAGGAAAAACGTTGTACACATGAATTGTTTGACCAGGCTCTTAATAAACTAAGTGTTGGCGTCTGAGTTCTGGATATTATGGTTTTCTGTTCTAGGCTTAATTAAGTCTTGCCAAAATACTAAATTAAGCCATGGTTGTTATGACGTTTATATTTTAGTCGGAGCGTAAACGATGAATATTACTTTTCTCGGTGGTACAGAAACGGTGACTGGGTCAAAGTACTTTGTGGAATCGGGGAATACCAAAATTTTAATTGATTGTGGCTTGTATCAAGGTTACAAATGGTTACGCGAACGTAACCGCGAACCACTACCATTAGATATTCAATCACTAGATGCAATCATCCTTACTCATGCACATTTAGACCATTCAGGTTTTATTCCGGCATTATACAAACAGGGTTACCGAGGCCCGGTTTATGCGCATGCTGCGACCATTGCCTTATGCACTATTCTGCTACCAGATAGTGGTAAAATTCAAGAAGAAGATGCGCGTTATTTCAGTAAATATAAAATCAGCAAACATCAATCCCCTGAGCCTTTGTATGACAAGAGTACTGCTGAAGCAAGTTTAGCCCTATTTAAAGCGGTACCATTTGAGCAGGATTTTAGTATTGGCGATATTACTGTTACTTTACAAAGTGCTGGTCATATTCTTGGTGCGGCGAGTATTATTTTACAAGCTGAAGGCAAACGGGTGGGTTTTTCAGGTGATGTAGGTCAGCCCAACGATGTCATTATGTATCCGCCTAAACCACTACCTGCGCTGGATCTGTTAATGCTTGAATCAACCTATGGCAATCGTTTACATGGCAATGACGATCCGTATAAGCAATTAGCTAAGGTGGTTAACAATACTGCGAAAAAAGGCGGCGTATTATTAATACCAAGCTTTGCAGTGGGTCGAACCGAGGCGATTCAGCATATGTTGGCAACTTTGATTGCTGAAAAGCGTATCCCAAAATTACCGATTTATCTCGATAGTCCGATGGCGATCAGTGTATTTGATATTTACTGCCAGTTCGATGAATTGCACCGATTGAACAGAGCGCAATGTCATGACATGACCAACTTGGTTAAATTTACTCGTGATGTTGAAGAATCGAAATTGCTGCATGATATTGTGATGCCACATATTATCATTGCCGGTAGTGGCATGGCCACTGGTGGACGCATTATCCACCACATGAAACGACGGATTGGTGATCACCGCACTACGGTATTGTTTATTGGTTATGTTAGCGGTGGTACACGTGGCGCGAAAATGTTGTTGGGTTGTGAACGTGTCAAAATCCATGGGCAATGGTTACCAATTAAAGCGGATATTGAAGTCTTACATGGTTTATCTGGACATGGCGACTATGTTGATTTAACCAATTGGCTGGTGTCATCGCAATTGAGCAATAATACCCAGATCCAATTGGTGCATGGTGATCCCGATGCCAGTGAAGCGATGCGTGACCATCTTCGCCAACATACTAAATTTGACGTTGAAGTGGCGAGTTACCATAAAATATTACGGCTGTAGCGCCCAAAACTCAGCTAAGTACTTGTCGTGAAGATAAATAATAGAGTATAGTCCTCAGTCTCTTATGTGTCCCCTTAGTTCAGCTGGATAGAACAAGGACCTCCTAAGTCTTAGACGTGAGTTCGAATCTCGCAGGGGATACCATATTTAATTACAATGCTCAAGCGCAGATTGCAATGCTTGTTCTCTCGACGTGCAGTGATTGTCATTTGGGATCAAGTCCAATACGTTCAACTTCTCTAAGCGCTCACGGGTATCGATATTCGGGCATAACAATAACACCTCACAATTAGCGTCTAATGCATCTTTTATCGCATTTTCTAGTGCTAGTCCTACGGTCACATCGATCATCGGCACATCGCTTAAATCTAATATCATTACTTCATAATCACCAATGCTGGCATGCTGGCGCGATATTGCTTTGGATACACTAAATATCATCGGCCCTGATAAGTAGAAAAATAATACTTTACCATTGGCTTTATCTAATATGACGCGTTCAGTTTTGGTCAATGGCACATCGTTATCAGTATCGCTAATGCCTTTAACTTGGCGTGCTTGTGCTCGGCTTAACTGTTCAATAATGATGATGTTAGAAATAAATACCCCTAGGCCAACCGCGACAATTAAATCGACAAACACGGTAAGGAACATCACGCCGTACATGATAGCCATACCTTGAATACTGACCTTGTGCGCGCGTTGAATAAAGCTCCAATCTAAAATATTAAAACCGACATACACAGCGATACCTGCTAATACCGCCATTGGGATGGGTTCTGTTAATCCGCCTGCAACTAATACCACCAGTGCTAATACCAGTGCTCTAACCATACCTGAAAGCGGTGAGCGTGCACCAACTTGTATGTTGGTCACAGTGCCCATGGTTGCACCTGCACCTGGTAGCGCGCCGAATAATCCTGAAATCATGTTGGCAATGCCTTGTCCGCGCAGTTCTTTGTCTGAATCATGTTCTTTACGTGTTAACGAGTCACCAATGACGGCGGTTAGCAAGGTATCAATACAACCTAGCGTGCCAAGTACTAAGGCATCGATAACCATGGTGGTGAACATGTCGGCATTAAAATGCGGTAATACTAATGACGGTAACCCTGCTGGGATCTCACCAATGCGGCGGATACTGTCGGTATCAAAAAGCAGTATTGATAACAGTGTTACAGCCACTAACGCGACCAGTTGCGCTGGCACGTACTTGCGGTATTGTTTGGGGAAATAAAACAGCACCGCTAAAGTGAGTAAACCTAAAAATAGTTCGCTGAAACTGATATTGGCTAAGATATCCGGTAATGCAGACAAGGTACCTGTAACCCCGCCAGACGGCGCAGCATGACCTAATAGTGGTGATAATTGTAAGATGATCAGAATAACACCGATGCCAGACATAAACCCTGAAATGACGCTGTAAGGCATTAAGGTGACATATTTTCCCAGCTTTAAGGTGCCGAGTAATATTTGAAAGGCACCAGCCATCATCACCACAGTGAAGGACATCGCCATACCTGTTTCAGGATATTTAGCCATCATGCTGGTGAGTACGGCTGTCATGATCACTGTCATTGGGCCGGTAGGTTCTGAAATTAACGTTGTTGAACCACCAAACAGCGCCGCAAAAAAGCCGACCATAATAGCACCCCAAAGGCCTGCTTCAGCCCCTGCGCCTGAGGCCACACCAAAGGCTAGAGCCAAGGGCAGTGATATGATCGCGGTGGTAACACCACCAAATACATCACCTTTTAAATTAATACTGTCAAAACGATGTCCAAACAAAGTCCAAATCTCCGTATCTAAACTGCAATTAAAGGGTCTACATCCCAACATCGCTGGCTAAGCTTTAGTTAAGGGAGATTATGGCAATGAATGGTGATAGATAAAAATAGATATTATCTATCCTAGCTATAGATTAATATCTATAGCTAGTTTGTTTTTAGTTAACGTTAGTAAGCGGAGTTATTATGAAGTCACGTATTCACGCGCATGTTGGCACGATGAGGCAGCTTGAGATCTTGTTGGCTGTGCATGATCAGGGCAGTATTAATGAAGCCGCTAAAGCGTTATTTTTAACCCAGCCGACCGTGTCAATTCAGATGCGTAAACTCAGCGATGCGATTGGCGAGCCCTTGTATACATTTGTAAACCGTCTGCTTATTTTTACCGATGTGGGGTTAGAATTAGTTAAAACTGCGGTCGAAGTACTCGATAGTTTTGCGCGTTTAGACATGACTTTAGGTAATATTCGCAAGACTAAACCCGGAACCTTAAGATTGGCCGTAGTAACCACGTCAAAGTATTTTATTCCGCATTTACTGGGGCCTTTTTGCGAGCAGTTTCCTGATGTAGATATTCAATTAAACATTGGTAATCGAGAAAAAACCATTGAACGGATGAAGCAGGGTATCGATGATTTTTATGTCTTTAGTCATCCGCCGCAAGATATCGATGTACAAAGCTTGGAGTTTCTAGATAACCCTTTGGTGGCCATTGCTCATCAAGATCATCCGCTCGGTAAGCGTAAATCAATCAGCTTAGCTGACTTGTGTGATGAACCTTTTTTAATGCGAGAAAAAGGCTCGGGTACGCGATACGCGATTGAAGAATTGTTTAAGAAGCATGATTTGAAACCGAATATTAAAATGACCATCGAAAGTAACGAGGCGATTAAACACGCTGTTATGTCTAAATTAGGCATCACCATTATTTCAGCTCACACACTTACGTATGGGGGACAAAGTGGTTTGATTCGTTTGCCGGTGAAAGAGTTACCGATAGATTCGCATTGGTTTTTCTTATGGCCCACGTCTAAACGCCCGACATTAATCGCTTCTGCGTTTTTAAAGCACATTGAGACCAATGGTAGGAAATTATTGCAAAATGAATTAGATAGAAGTGCGCTGGATTAGTGTCTGCTACTTTGTTTTTATATTGTCCTTTTGATCCCCCCTTTTTGATGCTCAACGCACTTCAAAGGGGGCGTATTGTGTTGCTTATTCTGTAGCAGAAAAAGTTATAGTTTTACGATCACATCTGCCATTGCTAAACGTGATTTTGGTGGCGTGATATTGTAATCATTTTCGGCATCACGGTAACCAATTGCAAGTGCAACATCTGTCACGTAACCATCTAACTCGACAGCAAATTCTTTGCCTACTAAGTCGGTATCAATGCCTTCCATTGGGGTTGAATCAATATTCAAACGTGCCAATGTGTGCATCGTGTTACCTAGTGCCAGATACGTTTGTGCTTTAGTCCAAGCGGATGTATCGCCATCTTCACCCGTGTTTAATTCCACAAACGCAAATGCGCCGAATGCAGCTTCTTTGTCTTCTGGTTTAGTACGTAAATCTGCAATACCTTTGTCGATAACTGCTTCGTAGTTTGCACGTGTATAAGCTGGATTGTGCGCAAAGATAATAATGTGTGAGGCCGTCATAACATGCGGTTGGTTAAACTGGAATTTATTAGCAAAGGTATTGTGCATACGCTGTTTTGCGGCATCACTTTCGATAACAATAAACTTCCACGGTTGTGAGTTAATTGATGATGCAGATAAACGCATTGCTTCCATGATCACGGCAAGATCGTCTGGCGATACTTTTTTTGAAGCATCAAACTTTTTAGTTGTATAACGGTTACTTAAATCTTGGATAATTTGGTGTGTCATAATAAAACCTTAATAAATTTGTACTGATAATCAAGTAGCTTAGGTATGCAAGTCGTGATCATGTGCAATCAGGTCTAGTTTTCTAGCTGCTTATGCGATCTTGGTGATTTCGTTTAACTTAAAATTGACTACAGCACCTTCGGTTGCTTGCACATACATTGCTAAATGTGGGCTATTGAGGTGAGCCTGTAATAATGCCTTACTTTCCCAAGTTTCAACAAAAGTGAACAACACTGGATTGTTATTATCTTGATGCAAATCATATTGGATGCAACCTGCTTCAAGTCGTGTTGGTGCAACTAATTTTAATAATTCACTTTTGACAAATTCAACTTGCTCAGCTTTTGCTTCGATATTGGCGACAAGGGTTAATGGCGTAGTCATATAAATTTACCTTTCATGGGTAAGTATTGCGTGAGTGGCGACATTATTACTGATTATTGCTATTCTAAAAAGATGGTAATATAACTAACAGTTTCAAAAAATATTTGATAATGAATATTCAAGATCTCACTCTATTTGTGCGTACGGCACAAACATGCAATATCACCGCATCCGCACTGCAGTTGGAAATGTCACCTGCAGCGGCGAGTGCAGCCTTAAAACGCCTAGAGAAACAACTCGGCGTGCAACTCTTTATCCGTTCGACACGTAAACTACGGATCACAGCCGAAGGTGAGCGTTATTTATTACATTGTACTGAAGCACTCGCCGCACTAGAGAAAGGCAAAGCGTCATTAAATGAGATGCAGGGTAAAATAGCCGGTGAAATTCGTTTATCGACATCGTCTGATTTAGGCCGAAATATCGTGCTGCCTTGGCTGGATGAAGTGATGGATGTTTACCCTGAGCTATCCATACAGTTGAATGTGGGTGATAGCTTGGCTGACTTCTTTCACGACAAGGTGGATATGGCACTGCGTTATGGTGAACCGGAAGATTCGTCGCTGGTGGCATTTCTGATTGCTAAGATTGATCGGGTAGTGTGTGCTTCACCTAGTTATTTAGCGCAATATGGCGAGCCAAAACATCCGCGTGAATTAACACTGCATAACTGTTTGCTCTACCGTTTTGCAGATCGCGCTTATGATACCTGGCCGTTTGCTGATCATACCGGTAAATATGCAGTGAAAGTGTCGGGCAATCGTTTAAGCAATGATGCCGATGTCGTGCATCGTTGGGTGGTCGCAGGCAAGGGCATTACGATGAAATCACGATTAGATATGGCGGCAGATTTAGGTAAAGGTAATGTAGTTGAATTACTGCCAGATTTTACTTCACCGCCTATTAGTTTATGGCTAATTTGCCCTAATCGTACTCAAGTAACGCCTGCAATGCTGATGTTACGCGACCTATTACGCAGTAAGTGTGAGGCCGAATTAAGTTAGCCCTGTTTGGTGCTACATCTCGCCATAAAGGTATGCTACAGTGAATTCATCTATATCTCGTTAATCAAGCTGTATAATAAGGATTTTTATGACTATTGGTATTGGTATTGGTGGTTCAACTGCTGAATTAGAATTAGCTAAATTGGCAGACATGACTGCTGGCGTTAAAGCCGTCTCGTTACAAGAATTTAATGCTCGTATCGTGCAAGCACAAGCCATTATGCAACGTGAAGGCATTAACGCTATTTATCTTAATGCGGGTACAAATTTGTATTATTTCACAGGCATGCGTTGGGGAGCAGGTGAACGATTAGTTGGCGCTATCCTACCTGCTATCGGTGATGTACAGTTTATCGCCCCGCGTTTTGAACAAGATACCATTAATGAATTTATGGTTGTAAAAGGTCCGCTACATTGCTGGCATGAGCATGAAAATCCAGCGCAGTTATTTGGTGAGGTACTTGCACAACTAAATGTAACAACCGGTGTTGTCGGTATTGATGAAGCAACTGCCTTCTTTATGTTTAACAATATTCGTCATGCTAATCCACAGTTTGAATATATCGATGCGAAAGCGGTAACTGCTGGTTGTCGTCAACAAAAGTCGGACACTGAAATTGCATTATTACAACGTGCAAAAGACATGACATTAGAAGTACATAAAGCCGCTGCACGTATTCTACGTTTAGACATTTGCACGACAGAAGTTGAAGAATTTATTCATCAAGCACACAAAGTGGTAGGCGCACCAAAGGGCTCTTATTTTTGTATTGTATTATTTGGTAAAGCAAGCTCGTTCCCACATGGCGTGAAAGATCCGCAATTCTTGAAACAAGATGATGTGGTATTGATTGATACCGGTTGTCAGCTACAAGGTTATAATTCTGATATTACCCGCACTTATGTATTTGGTGAAGCCAGTAATGAAGTGCGCGCTGCTTGGCTAAGTGAAAAAAATGCCCAGCAAGCCGCTTTTGATGCAGCGCAAATTAATGTGCCTTGTCAGGAGGTGGATGCTGCAGCACGAGTTTCACTGGAAGCGGATGGTTTTGGTCCGGGTTATGATTTACCGGGACTACCGCACCGTACTGGCCATGGTATTGGCTTAGATATTCACGAATGGCCCTATTTAGTGGGTAACGACACCACGCCGTTAGCGAAAGGTATGTGTTTCAGTAATGAACCTATGCTCGTTATTCCAGGTAAGTTCGGTATTCGTTTGGAAGATCATTTTTATATGACGGATGCGGGGCCAAAATGGTTTACTCAACCGTCACACTCGATTGATGACCCATTTGGTTACCAAGCTTAGTTTCATATCGATAAAATATAGACTTACGCTTTAATGAGTGAGTCTATATACGTTTATTCTAAGTCTTTAACGTTTAATTTACTCCGCAATATTCCATCCTACTATATTCCACTAGATTTCATTGTATTTCACTAAGTGCTATTATCTGCCGTTAAAACCCCTAAATATCATTAAGTTAAACTTTCTCGCTTTACTCACCATAAACCTATCGTGACACATTGTCATCATTTATTTTTTTATAAAAAAACTTTATTGATCAAGATCATAAAATAAAAAATACCTCCTTAGAGGTCTATTTTGATTGGTTGATAATACTTTTGTGTAAAAATACATAAAATAATTTATATAAAATAAATTGGAAAAAACAACTATGAAAAAACAACATACTATTTTGTTAGGATTAACGTCTCTGGCGTTTTCGGTACAGAGTGCTACTTTTGTTAATGTGAGTAACGTTGACATTAGCGCACTGTTAAATCCGTCTGCAACTCGTATAAAATCCTCTGAATATAGCTTTACTGAGCAAACTCGCGCTCAACAACAAGGCAAGGAATGGATTCGTCATCAGCAGCGATATCGGGGTATTCCTATATATGGAGAATCCGTGGTATCACTGAAAAATCAACATGGCGTTGCCCAACCAATTGCAGGTCGAATGGTGCAAGATATAGATCAAGATATCGATTCTATGTTGCCGTTTATCAATAAGGAACAAGCTATTTCTCTTGCCCAGGGGACGTCTAAAAGTAATGATAAAAGTGTGGTTTCATCAGCGGATACAAATGCAGAAATCGCAGATCTAATGATTCTTATGGATGATCAGAATGTTGCACAATTAGTATATAGAGTGTCTTACCTAACAACTGAGGGGATGGAACCATCTCGCCCAATAACGTTTGTGGATGCTAAAGATGGTCGGATCCTAGACCGTTGGGAAGGCATCGCGTTTAAGCAAGCTGAAGGGCCAGGTGGTAACCAAAAAAGTGGACGCTATTATTTTGGTAATGAAACTAAATTTGGCACCTTTGAAGTAAATGATTATTGCCAAATGGATAGTCCTAATGTCGTTACACTCGATATGAATAGTCGTCAGTCGGGAGGGCGTATTCATCAATTCACTTGCCCTGTTAATGTAACGCGTTCTGCTAATGGTGCTTATGCGCCAATGAACGATGCGCAATATTTTGGCCAACGTGTTTTTGATATGTATCGTGATTGGCTAAATAGCCGACCGATTCGCCAGAAACTGACGATGCGTGTACATTATGGTAACAATTACGGTAATGCGTTTTGGGATGGTCAGCAAATGACGTTTGGTGATGGCGGCTGGTCTATGTATCCACTCGCCACTTGGGATGTTATTGCGCATGAAGTGAGTCATGGCTATACCGAGCAAAATTCAAACCTAGAATATCGCGGTATGTCGGGTGGAATGAATGAATCATTTTCTGATGTTGCAGCGGCTGCATTGAGCTATTACATCCATGGTTCGTTTAATTGGAAAATGGGTGAACATGTCATGAAGCGGACAGAAGCGATGCGTTTTTTCATTAATCCTGAAAATGATGGATCGTCGATCGGACATGCTAGTGCGTATTATAGCGGTATGGATGTTCACAATAGCTCTGGTGTTTTTAATAAAGCATTTTACCACTTGGCGACGAGTCAAGGGTGGGATATAAAGAAAGCTTTCTTAGTATATGCAACGGCGAATAAACTGTTTTGGCAACCACGTTCAACCTTCGTTGAAGGTGCTAACGGTGTCTGCCAGGCTGCTGAACAGTTGGGGTATGAAACACAATCTGTTATGAATGCATTTCAGCAAGTTGGGGTTACAGCACTGGATTGTGATGGTTCAGTACCAACACCAAATCCTTTGCCAAATCCGCCGACGCCAAGCGATGAAACTGATTTAGAACTTCATAAATCGGCGACGGTAGAAGGCGCTTACGGAGATAATCTACGCTTTGTTTTAAACAATGCACCGACACAAGGTTATGTCACTATTGAGACTGAAGGGGGGCTGGGAGATGCTGATATGTTTATTGCGATTGATCGCCAACCTTCGGAAAGTGACTACGACTGCGCCTCTACTAATCTAGGGACATTTGAAAGTTGCTTGTTTTTAGATTTTCCTGCGAATAGTTATCATGTGTTAATCGTAGGTAAGTCTGATTTTGCTGGTGTGAGTTTAACTGCGTATGGAAACGATAATGAGCAACCACCAACGCCACCATTACCACAACCTGAAGGTAATTGTGCTTATGTGCCTGAGTGGACCCCGTATTACAATTATTACTATGGTGAAATAGTGCAATATAATGGGTATATGTTTAGTGCGCTTCAAGCCTCTGCTGGTTTAGACCCTTTCACTTATAGCAGTGTCTGGCGGTATTTAGAAGTGTGTCAGTAAACATTTATAATCACAGACATTAATGAATAAGTTTAGCCCGCGAAGAAGATTCTTGTGGGCTTTTTTCTTAGCAGTATGCATTATAAATAAACGACTTGGTTACGACCCTTGTTCTTGGCCTTATATAGTGCTTCATCAAAGCAGGTGTCAGTCCCAGATAATACTGTGATGCCGATACTAATCGTCACCTTTAGGTCATCGGTCGTCGCCGAAAAATCATGATCTTGCAGCTTTTTTTGAATGCGCTCTGCCAATAATACAGCTTTGAATGGTTATCATTGCAGAGTGGAATAAGAGAGTGTATAGGCACCGAATACACTAACAAAAACCAACCTCGTTATTTAATATTACGCAGGATTCAAGTAATAATTGCAATAACGAGGTCGACCATACATTTGTACTTAACAGTATGGGTTATTTACTGTTTGCAACGTGTGCTGCGATCACATCCATCAGCGTTGGCGATAAGCAATCATAAGATTCAATACCTAGTGCGTTTAACTGCTCTCTGATTGCAACCATGTCTTTTGGATCTGTACCTGTTTCAATGATTGATGAAACAAATGCAGCGAACTCGGGTGCTGACCAACCTTTATCGCTAGACAGTTCTGTATGAACGAAGTCTAAACCAAAGAATGGGTGTGTTCTATCTTCAATGCGGCCATACATGTGCACGCCACAATCTTTACACGCAAAGCGTTGGATAGTTGCTGTTGCATCAACCACATTTAGTTTCTTAGCATTGCTTGTTACGCTTAATTTATCTTTCGAAACTACAGCAACTTGTGAGAATAAAGCCCCTTTAGGTTTCCAGCATTTTGAACAACCACAAGCATGGTTATGTGCTGTTTGGCTGTCTATTTTTACGGTTACTTTATTGCTGCTACAGTGGCACTGCAGAGTGCCGCCGCTAAAGTTACTTGCTGTTGGTGCGATACCGCGGTCCATTGCTGGGTGGATATTGATGTTATTTGCTGTGCAAAATGTACTTTTACATTTGTTGATGATTTTATTTATCATGTTGAATTCCAATTAGTTTGATACAGGTGCGAATGATGCGTCAGCGCTTCTGTGCGCCGTGTAGATAGCTTCGCCATTACTTTCTGCATCAAAAATTACCACTGTGTATGGTGAGAACAGTAATACATCACCAACTTCGGCAACGTATTTGTTATTCTCTGCATCACGGACAACGATCTTACCTTTAGTGATAACTTTGTATTCAACTGAATCGTAAGCGTATTCAAATTCAACACCCGGTTCCATTGTAAAGTGACCAATCGTTAATGCGCTGCTATTGTTGGTGACGGCAACTTCTGCCATGTCACTTTTAAGGCCTTCCACTTCAAGCAATTTGCTTAGGTCATTTAATTTGAATGAACCTGACTTTAAAAGAAAAATACCCGGTTTGTTGGTTAATGTAGACATTTAATATCCTTTATTTAATCAAGTCACATGTGTGTTGATTATTGAGTTTGGAAAGTTGTTTCGGTTTCGATGGGGGCATTCTACATTTGGACGAGAACAAAACAATATACTGAAATGGTAAAAGATTGTTACCTTAAAGGTAATAATGCGGCTTTAACTTATTGTTTAATTTTTAATTGTCGTTGATTTTAAGGGTAATTATCAGTGGTTAAGAGGTTATTAATGGCGAGTTTAAGGTCATGTCGAGAGGGGAGAATTGTAATTATTAATGGGTTTAACGATATTATGCGGCAGTTTACCGGGATTTACGGCAATTGTTGCTGATATAGAGAGGTGAAGCTGTAGCCTTGTTATTTTTAACCGCTACAGCTTTGTACTTGATGCGTGTTATGCGTAGGTTGAAGCAAGCTTAAAGCGAGACAACATGGATTTGAGTAACTCAGCTTGCTGCGATAATTGCTCTGCTGCTGCGGCACTTTCTTGTGCTGCGCTGTTATTTTGTTGCGTAACCCCGTCGACTTCGCTAACGCCTCGGTTAATTTCTTCAGCGCCAATCGCTTGCTCATTGCTGGCATTGGCAATTTGATCAACCAGTGCTGCGGTTTGGCTGATGCTTTCAAAAATACTTTTTAAACTGTGTGCTGTTTCACTGGCAATTAAGCTACCATTTTTAGTTTTATCGACAGAACTGGCAATCAGTTTTGAGGTTTCTTCCGCAGCTGTGGTACTTCTAGCGGCTAAGTTGCGGACTTCATCTGCGACTACGGCGAAACCACGACCTTGTTCACCGGCTCGAGCAGCCTCAATTGCTGCATTTAAGGCCAGTAAATTAGTTTGATCGGCAATGTCATCAATGGTGTTGATGAATTCGGCGATACTTTCACTGGCGTGTGAAATTTCAGACATTGCAGCAATCATGGTTTCCATTTTCTCGATACCTTGCTCTGCTGAACTTTGAGCAAGCATAGCTAACTCTTGCGCTTGATTTGCGTTTTGTGCATTAACACTGATTTGTGTACTTAGCTGATTCAATGATGCTGAAATGTTCTCTAGACTTGAAGCTTGTATTGATGCGCCTTCAGATAGTGCTGAACTGGTTTCGGAAACGCTATAACTGCCTTGTGAGATTTCAACACTGGTTAATTGCGTTTGGCCTAATACTTCATTTAAGTTCTGTGTCATGGCTTGTAATGCTAAGCCTACGGAGTCTTGGTCTGAGGCGAGTATCACTTTATTATCTAGTTCACCCGCAGCGATGGTCTGTGCGAGTGTTGCCTTATCTTGTAGGTTGGCGATCATGTTTTTCATTTCAGCAAAAATACCACGATCTTTACCAGCGCTATGTAACTTCATCGTTAAATCGCCAGCCGCGACGGTTTTTGCTATCTCGGCAATATACGCAGGCTCGCCACCAAGTAAGTTCATAATATGACGGGTTAACCACATTGCAATTAAACAACCTATGATTACCGCAAAAAGGGTACCTAAAACAGCTATGTTGATCACTGTTGATTCTGTTTCTGCTAATGCAAGCATGCGCTTGGCCATTAAACTAGACTCAGCTTCTTTAAAGGTTGCGATTTGCTGTCTGAACTTATCAAAATATTGTTTACCTTTAGCTTCCCCAACTATAGTTGCCACGTCATCCATGGTGGTGGTATTACCGACCTGACGTCGCAATGCTATCTGTTTCTCGGCGATGCGGTCTAGCCAATTATGTATCGTTTGTTTAGTGTCGTTAATTAAGGTAACTTGCGTAGGGTTGTCTGCGACTGTGTTAGCAAGTTCATTTATTAATGTATCGAATTGATTTTTACCCTGTTTGTAAGGGGCTAAAAATTGTTCTTCGCCAGCGAGTAAGAATCCACGCATGCCTGTTTCCATATCAACGGCGGCAGCTTCTACTTTTGATGCTTTGGCGAGTACTTCGTGGGTATGATTAACCCAATTAAAATTTTCTTCTAATGATTTAACACTAAATAAAACGACGAGTGTAATGCTCACCATGAGTGATAATATTACGCCATAACCGGCATACAATTTTGTTGTGAATTTAAGATTTTTTAGCATAGCGCCTCGCTTTACGTCCTGTAATGGTGCTGTGGAGAATAAACTTGAGAGTAAATCTGTTAATTTATAGAAGTCTAGTTAATGAAATGATGCTTTTACAAAAAGGGGGGATATAAATTTTATTTTGGCGCATGTTTGTGATCTGCGTTGTCTAACTAATATATTAAACGCAGGAAACTTAGTTATTCTTAATTTATGCTTATCAATAAGGGGCGTAAAGCGGGAGTAAGTCAAACCGTTAAACAAAAAAAAGGAAGCATTGCTGCTTCCTTAAATGACGAACGTGGCATGTGAGTATGACTATTCGTTAGTATGCTTTTGACTATGATCTCAGTCTTATCTTGTAATGACTGAAACTAAATACTTAAGCGAAGTGTGCGTCTAATTCTTCGCTACCACCGATGTGTTTACCACCGATGAAGATTTGTGGCACTGTGCTAAGACCTGTTACAGCACGTAGACTTACTGTTGTTGCGTCTTTACCTAGTACAACTTCTTCGTAGCTTAGACCTTGGTCGATTAACGTTTGTTTTGCTTTAGCGCAGAACGGGCAACCAGGTTTAGAGAATACTGTGATTGACTCTTGTACTTTGTATTCTGGCGCAACATAGCTAAGCATAGTATCAGCATCTGAAACTTTGAACGGGTCACCTGGTTCGTCAGCTTCGATGAACATTTTTGCTACCACGCCGTTTTTAACCAGCATGCTGTAACGCCACGAGCGCTTGCCAAAACCAATATCAGACTTGTCTACTAACATGCCCATGCCTTCAGAGAATGCACCGTTACCGTCTGGGATGAAAGTAATGTTTTCTGCTTCTTGCGCGTCCTTCCAAGCATTCATTACAAACGTATCGTTTACTGATACACATAGGATGTCATCAACGCCGTGTGCCGAGAATACGCTCGCTAGTTCGTTGTAACGTGGTAAATGGCTTGATGAACAGGTCGGTGTGAATGCGCCTGGCAGGCTGAATACAATCACAGTTTTGTTAGCAAATAGTTCTTCAGTTGTACGGTTAACCCATGCGTCACCTTGACGGATTGGGAATGTAACTTGAGGAACTGCTTGGCCTTCTTTTGATACTAATGTAGTCATAATATATTCCTTAGTGTCGCTCTTAATTAAGCGACTTTTATTTAAAGTATTTGGTTAAGACGTTGTCTGCCTCGTCTTGATGTAGCTATTATGCAAAACTTTAATGCATAGGTACAATCGATTAAACTTTTTCATTTGATAGGTGGGGCTATGTCATCTATAGAAGTTTGAATTTTGATTTGTTTTAGCTACGGATCAAAATTTCAGTTAAGCGCTCAGCTACATTTTCAACTTCGTTTTCTGAGTCATGCTATTGCTCACTGTTTCTAATCTATAGTGCAAGATTATGACTGATATTGAAAGAGAAGTAAGTCATAATTACGTGAACTCGTGGTGTTCTTAACATGACTAGAATAAGGGGGGGGAACAAACCTTGTGAAGAATTAATACGAGAGCTAACTTGATAGACTTATCACTGACAGATGATGCAATGATAAGTCTAGGATGCCAATTTGGGCAGACTAATTACATGATGAACTTAATTTACTCCTAGCGCATTTTGCTACTTTTAACGCATCTTTAAATTTTGTCTCATAAGGGTAAGCGTTGGCTAAACTCTGAAACGTTTCGATAGCTTTAGTGCTTTTCTTTTGATTGTGATAAGACCAGCCTTTTATTTCAGTGAGCCATACATCTGGACCAAACTTTTTCTCATACAAAGCTGCGTTATCAATGACATATTGATAGTTCTTTTTCTCAAACGCCGCTGAAACATGCTCTGACATTGTTTGTTTTGATGCCGCAACCTGATGTGTTTGATAGGTTAACTTACTTGCCAGTTGCTGCGAATATTGCTTAAACCCAGCTTTATTTAATGCTAATGAATAACCATATTTAGCTTGTTGATAATCATCTGTATCTTCAGAAAGCGCTTTAAGGGCATGCTCAAAACTGCGTTTAGCTGTTAAAGGACGTTGTAGTTTATACCACTGCCAACCTGCTAATATATGTTGTTGTGGGGTTAACTCGTTTATTTCACTCAGTAGCATCAAGCAATTTGTAGGCTGTGATTGGCATGTTTTAGTTAAAGCATCGGCCTGCGGGTTGGCTGCTAATTGGGTTAGAGTGGGATATTTTTTAATCCATTGTTTTTGTAGTTGGTCAAACTCTTGATGCCGCTCTAGCCCAGATAGACTCAATAATTTACCTTCAATTAGTTTTTGGCTATTTTTTCCTGCCCACTGACTGGCTTGATTAAACCAAGATAATGATGCGGTATAATTCTTTTCGTTTAGATACTGCCAAGCTAGTAACTCTGCGCCTTTGGAGTCCTTTTTCAATGTGACAGTCTTGGCAACGGTGTTTTTGTTATTCGGGTTATTTGATAGCGTTGCTAGCTGTACTTGGTAGCTTAGTTTCGCGTAGCTCTGCGCGTCATAGCCAGTGCTTTTTTTGTATTCAGTGAGTATGTTTGGCCATGCTGAATTTGAGGTCCAAGCCATCACTTTTTGTGTTGTACTTAGTGCATGAACGGGACAGTTTTGTTGAATATAGCGATATTCTTGTTGTGCTTTAGGACCGTAACCTGTGGCAATTTCGTTTTGTAAACTTAGCCATAACCATTGAATTCTTTGGCAACTACGCCATTGGGGGTTACTGCTAAGCAGTGTTTTTGCAGCTGGTGTGTTTTTTGTCTTTAGCGCTTTGGTTAGTGCAGAGAGATTAATTTGGTAGTTAATTTCATTGTTTAATTTGTCTGATAATGGGTGGCCCTTACCTGCTGTTCGAGCAGCATCAGCCCCTGCGTTATCGAGGATCCCCCATATTTTAGACTCATCAAAATTGGTGGTATTGTGCGATGTTACTTCGACTGTAATATGGTTGTTTAATAGTTCAATATTAGCGTCTTCAGCAGCTTGGCTTGGAAGCGTGATGAGTAATACGAGATATAGAAATTTCATTTGCAGAACCTCTCATGGAAAGCAATATGGGTAAATAAAGTTAAACTTGCTGAGTAATAGTCGTCTTGTAATTTCGGTAAGGGCAGTGTGTTACGATTTTTAATCTCTGATTGATTCATTTTCACTAGCGTTGCAATCGCATAAGCAGAGGTCGGTGGCGCATGATCTGCCATGCTATTATTGTTTATGTCTACCCAAGCGGTATTATTCTGTTGTAACCATTGCTGGTAATAACCATTGATTGGATGCTGGTACCCTGCCCAGATGAGGTATAGTGGAATTCGGTAGCTAGAGTAGCTAAATCGCGATGGAAATTGTTTTGCCGGAAGCCAGTCTGTACCATTAAATTCCAACCAGTCTGATGGTAATTGATATTGACCAAATTGATTCTTGCTGAGGATATCGCGACCGCTTTTACTTAATGCAGCCCATATCTTGCCTTGTTGAACAAAATCGTCCAATGCGGGATATACCCAATAAGCAGGGTTTATGACGGTTGATTTGTTATGCTGAAAACCTATTTTGGCTGGTAAAAGCGCATATTCATTATCGAGTTTAATAATGTGGTTGCTTGCTAATTCATCAATTATCTTTTGTGCTATTTGTAGATAGTTATTACCTGGCCAGCTTCGGTCTGCTTTTAATAATGCCCAAGCGATGAGAATATCCCCATCACTGGCATTATTTCGATCGGGAATGTGTGGTTGATTTGCTTGCCACTTCCAATAAAACAATGCGTTATCAGTTCGTTGTAGATTACTTTCAGTCCAGTTCCATATCTTTTTAAAAGACTGATGGTCCCCAAAAAAATCAGCTAACAACAACCCATAACCTTGGCCTTCACTGTGACTTATATTGGCATTGCCATTATCCACAACACGACCATCTGGCGTAATGAACTGCTGTTTGAACATGTCCCATGAGCTTGAGTATTGCAATATATTACAGCCCTGTACTGTTATATTGGCACTGGCTTGAGCAGTGAAAATTAGACTGATTAAGAGTAGCTTGAAGCATCTCATTTTCGTGCTCCTAATCGCTGTTGAAAAAGCAAACCTAGGGGTAATATTAGGCACAATATTAATAGCGGCATAAAGTATGGGTGGCTGATTAACCCTGCGCGGAGAAGCTGTAATTCATCACGGAAGCTGGATGGTTCAGGCATTATTAGTGCACTATTTACAGCGTTTTTATTGATTGATTCAGATGCCAGAAAATCTGCGATTTTATTGGTCATTTGCGTATTTCCATCCGCTTGAAAATATACTTTTAGTTCGCCTGTATCATGTTCTCGTACTGTTGAGGCGAATATCTTTGGCGTGCCCCTATCAATAGTTTGAGGTGACTTATAAAGTACTCGAGCATTGGCGTTATTGTCTTGGTTTGTTTCATGATGAGGTTGTTGCATCATATTGAGTAGATATGTACGTAATCTATCAACTATATTACGCTCGACTTGAGTATTAGTTGTTGGCGTTATTGTCGGTTGGTTAGTCAGATTGAATATCAGGTTTACAGGTCTTGTTTGTTTACTGTTTGTGGTTAATAAAAGCGCGGGCATAGATTGGCGAGCTTGATGGGTGATAGCGCTAATTAGCTGCCAAATTTCGGTAAACCCTGATGTTGTCGGATAATTTAAACTTAATTGAGCATTACTGCCATCATCGTTCGTGATGATAAGTAATTCATTGGCATTGACTTGGTGTGAATTGCCTAATTGGTAGCGAACCCAAGCGCCGAGCTTAAGTGTCGATGTCGGGGATAAAGATAAGATATACGGACTGTACTCTAATTGCTGAGTTAGGTTAGCGGTATTATTCAGCCCTGTTACGGCGATGTTTATATGATTCATACCCGCTTTTAGTGTCGCCATCGGAAAGGTGAGGCGGTAGTGCTGGGTTGTTCGCCAGTAACTTGCACGAAGTGGCATACTATTAATGCGTTCTCCATTAACACGTAACACCATTTCAGCTTCACCAGGTGTCACTTTAGGGTGTGTTAACTGCAAGTTTAATTGCGCTATTTCGCCTTGATTGACGATAAAATTAGCCGGCATAATAAGCGGTACGACTAATGGCTCTGGACCAAATTCTTGTTGTGAGGTTAATGAATTGAGATGATATTGATGTTCGTTTACCACCTTATTACTGATCTTAGTCGGTAGATTAGTCACTAAAAAATGGGCTTGTTTGGGTAACAAATTATTTGCCGTGGCAAAGTATTGGGCTGCAACCTTAACGTCACTTTCATTGATGCCCGAAATCACCAACACGTTATTGTTGCTTTGATATGGCGAAGTCGCAATAAATGGCCCAGTTATGGCGTTGATTAATTTATTTGGTAACCCGGTATGGTTTTTTAACTGTGCTTTGGTGCCATAGATAAGCTGTGTCTTACTTTTTAACTGATTGTTTTTAATGTGTTTTAATTTGTTGTAGCTCGATTGATAGTTAAATTTATATTTATCTGAGCCACTGCGCAGTGTCCAGCCTTGTACTAATAAACTGGCAATGGACAATGAAGTGTCACTATTTGTAGTGAATAAGCTATCAAGATTAATCGCCTTTGCATTGGCTTGGCCACTTTGAATTAAATGCATAAAGTTGGCTAATGTTGGCTGGGTATTATTTTTTCTATAGCTTAATTCATAAAACGATTGCTTGGCGATGATCTCGGTGGATATTTCTTTATTTTGTCGGGCGTCATCAATTGAGCTAGGTAATTGATGATGCACAGCGATGGTCAATTGGTTGTTCGTTTGTGTAAGTAGTTCTGGCGTAAGATTCACGGTAATTTGTTGCGTTCCCTTTTTAGGTGGTAACTTAATATTGGCTAGTGGACTGTTATTTAAGTGTAACCAAACAGTCGAGTTTGTGACGTGTTCTGAATGACTTAGGGTAAGGTAAAGGCGCATTTTTTCGACGTTTTGATTCTCTAAAATAATCAAAGGAAGCGTTAATTTGTCCCATTGACCTTGCAGTTTAGCCGTTCTTTCAGCGGGCATAATATAGGTTAATGGCACTTTTACTGTTGTTGATTTAGTGGTTTTTGTTTCAGCAAAGACAGTGAAAGATAAAATAAAACCAAGCAGAATGAGTATGAAATTTTTCATTGGTAAGTATCCTGTTTAGTTGAGTTAACCACGGTGGTAGAGGTTTTTATCTTAGTTGTTAGCACGTTGTTTAAAGCCTGTGATGCACTACTAAATGCCAGTTGGAAGAAATGCGCGATAGACATTAAAATGCTTTTGCTGCGTTGCTCTTCAAGCTGACGTTGGCGCTGCCAAGGTTCGCTACGAGAATAAATTATTTGTGTAAAAGAATTTAGATTTTCTTCATTGCTATCAACTAATTGACAGTTAATCGTTTGCATTTCACCTTGTTCATGACCACTTCTGAATTGGATGTTGGTGGCGTGCGCTTGGTACTTAGGTTTTCCATTGGCGGCAGCATGATTAATATCAATATAATAAATGAGATTAAGCTGCTGATCTTTAATAGGTAAATTTTGTGTTGAATTTAGCTGCAGCTGGAGGCCATGCACCGAGGCGTTACAAATTTTGGCAGTCAGTTCATGGCCATCAAATTTGACTAGTGCTGGAATATGGCAAGGTACACGCGGCTCAGAGCGGCGTTGCACTTTTTCGAGCATTGCACCTAAGCTCACCATACAAAGTAATAAATTGAGAGTGTTAAATATCACCACCACGGTTAGTTGACCTTGCTCGACAGGGTAGTTGTAAATACGGTGTATACCCCATATTTCAGCAACGATGATGATTGCGAGCAGGACAAGAAGAACTGGCGTTAAAGGTGAAAAGTGGGTCTGATTGGTTGTTTCACCTTTAGGTGTAACCGTAAAGCTGGGCTTTTTAGGGTTGATAATAACTGATAGGGTGGGTAAAAATAGATATAGCGATAACACTGTTTCGTAGAATTCTGAAAACAGAGTATTACGTGTTTTACCAAATAAGTGCTGATTTATGAGTATGCTAATAGCTAAATGAGGCACGGCAAAGATGAGGAAGTCGTTACCATTACCGACAAAAATTTGTAAATTAAATAACAGATAACATAAAGGCGCAATTAAGTAAGAAACACGAAATAAAGGAAATAGCCAGAATAAGGTTGAATTCAAATAACATAGTTTTTGAGGCCAGCTTAAGCCCTTTTTAAAGATAGGATTATTAAGCAGAAAAATTTGCACCATACCTTGACCCCAACGTGAACGTTGAGTGACATACGCACCGAAAGTATCAGGTGATAAACCAGCGATCATGGCTTTGTTTAGGTAAGCGCTATCCCAACCGCGAGCGTGAATATCCAGCGCGGTATCAGCATCTTCAGTAATTGTACGAGTCGATATACCACCAACTTCTAACAAAGCTTGTCTTCTAATGACGGCTGCCGAGCCACAAAAAAAACTGGCGTTCCAAAAGTCCATGCCAGAAAGGATACGGTTATAAAACATTTCATTCTCTGGTGCGACTTGTTCATCGATACCTAAATTTCGTTCTACGGGACCAGGGGTGGAGAAAAAGTGTGGTGTTTGCACAAAACCTAAGTTGGCTTGTTGCTGAAACATGCCGATGGTATTGAGCAAGAAGTCATTTGAAGGGACATGATCAGCATCTAAAATCAAAATGAGTTCGCTACTCGTATACTCAAGGGCATGATTGATATTACCTGCTTTAGCATGTTCATTTTTTGGACGAGTTAGGTAGTTCGCGCCTAATTTTAAACAGAGATCTTGTATACTGCTGGCTCGTTGTTGCGCAGCTCTTGCAGCCTTTCCATCTTCCTGTTGAATTTTTTGTGCAGTGCCGCCATCATCTAGCACCCATATTTTTACCTGACCTGGGTATTCTAGTTGCATTGCCGCTGAAATCGTTGGTGCGAGCACCCGAATAGATTCATCATAAGTTGGAATAAAGACATCTACAGTTGGCAGTGCAAGGGCTGTATTAATTGGTGTTATTTGTCTATTTTTTTGACGGACATTAACAAACATACCGAGTAGGTAAATAGTGATTCCGTAACATTCGGTGACCAGTAATAGCATCGCAAAGGGTAAATCAAAACTGCTTTCCCACGGCAGCGTATCTGAATATCGCCAGCCGATATAACGCAGGGGAATAAAAGCACCGGTGATCAGTACGAGTAGATGAAGCAGTTTCTTGTCACTCGATTTACTGCCTAAAAGTACTAATAGAATCGCCCCTACGGATAGCCAAAGGTGGGTTTCGCTAGTCACTTCAATCGCTGACAGTAGGATTAGTACACATAAGATTGAGCCGATAACGATCCACTTTAGTACGTTATATAGTTTGGATTTATTCATTTATAGCCTCTTGAAGTAAAAACTAGGTTTTAAGTTATTTAGCCACGCGGAATTGTCTGTAGAATTTCCTGCTGAGTTATCGGGAGTGCAATAATGGATAAATATTGATAACCATTCATTGTCTTTACGTGAGTATTGCCGTGTGTAGGTACAGGAGTCCCCGTTGGAAAATGTTTTTGTCCAAAGCTGGTAAGGGCCTAAAGCGTTATATTTATTTTGTGCTTGATCAGTTGGTATTTGAAACGCAAAAAACGCGGGTGGTTGCTTTATTGGATTGCCACTGATTATTTGAACGATTAAATTTTCATTTTTCTGGTATGTGCTGTTTTCTAGCTCGGACCAAAACCACATATCTTCAGTTTGGCTTTGATTCTGCTGATAGCTTGTTATCACATTAGCCCCATCGGGGAAGATAGGTAGTTGATAGCTATGTACTACGACCGGGTCTGTCATTATGACAGGGTCGGCAAGCGTATTATTTTCCTGCAGGGTATTCTGACAGGCCGTTAGCGTTATAATTACATAGAAAAAAATAAGTATTTCATGCTGTACTCCTTGATATTAAGAGATAAGCATAAAGTGAGCCATGTTAATAAGGTGTGATATAGGTTGGTTTTTTTAGTTGTATTTAAAGGGTTGTTTTGTTGTGTTTTTGTTTTATTCTTGATTCCATTGTGTGATGAAGAGCGAATATTTGCAAAACTATTTGCATTTTAGGAATCGGAAATTGCAAATTGCAAATCTGTTTAGCCCACAACAAAAAGCCCCAATGCTGATCGCTCAACAATTGGGGCTAGGTATTCGGTGATCTTCAAGTTATGTCATGTTATGTGCTCGAGTAATAAAGATGTATACCAAATTAGCTCTGAACGCAGGTATTACAGCTCAGAAAACAAAGCTATAAATAATAAAGTAGTATACTAAGCTTAGGTTACTAGGAATACGCTAAATTTATTGAGTAATAAAGTTGTATACTAAAACGAAAGATTTGGCATGTTCATAAGGTTAAGGCAGTAAATATTTAGCGTCACATTCTAAAACGTCTGCAATTTCATATAATTTCTCTAGAGTAATGTTTACTTCACCACGCTCTATACGCCCTACGTAAGAACGATCAATATCCGCTAATAAGGCGAGCTTATCCTGAGATACGCCCATTTCCTTTCGTTTTGCTTTGATCTTTAATCCAACACTAATAGCTAAGTCTTTCATTTTTAATCGTTCTAAAAATGAAAGACTATCCACGCTTGTAACGATAAAAACAACGGATTATAATCCGCATTTATTGTTGTGAAGTATTATCTAAAATATTAGGTCAAACTATAATGTCAAAAAAAGCCTTGAAAGTTACACCGCTAATATATTCAGTTCTAATCAATGATGAATTGGATCATTTTACCGTTAGCCAAATGAGAGATGCTTATTTGGCTAAGGTCTGTAGTGGTATAGATCAAAATGAAGCACGTAAAATTGTTTATAGACAGATTCTAAGATTGCAAAAGTTAGGTATGTTGTCAAAGCAGACTTCGGATAACGTAAAAGAGCACTGTTACAATAAAACAGAGTTGTTTTATCAAGTTGGGCTAAGAACCAATAGAGCGAATAGTAAGAATGATGAAAAAGCTAATAATCCGCTCGAAGAGAGGTTAAGGCGATGCGAAGTCGACTTACTGACAAGCATTGCCGAGTCGGAAGAATACATGCGCTTGTATGAATCATTACCTGAATTAAAAGAACACCTAGAGTGTCAATACACGAAATCTCGTGAGTGTAGTTCTAAATTGCTTGGTCAAATAAAAGCGATTAAAAGTGTGATGTTACATCAAAGTAAAAATCACTTATGAGATTAAGGCGGAATATCGGGACAGGGGCGGATGTGCAGACTCTGTACTTTATTTTGATATTTCATCACTATAAATGTCTTTAAAAACACTATGAATGACGGCGAACAGTAAATTGTTCGTTTACTTAGTCAAAAGTGTTCAATCATAAGGTTCCTGAATTTTTAGTTTGATCATTTTTATCATAATGTAAAAATGATCAAACAAATATGAACATTTAAGGGTCTAATCATTTTATCTATTCATTAGCCAGTTATTAAGCTGCCCTCAAAATAAAAAATGTTGTTAAACAAGGTGAATTGTTATCATTTAATAGATTGATTAAGTATCGGTATGAAACACTTGTTTTTGACCGTTTGATCTTCCTTCACACCTTTCTTTTCAAAAAAATCATTATATTTAGGTTGGAGGGTCGTCCAATCCAGAAGTTTGCTAGAAACTTCGGAAATAAACTTAGGTTCAAAGCTCACATAACCTACAGGAAATGAAATATCACGTTGATCATCTAGTTGTACATGAAACAAACTTGCAACCATTATACCTGGAATAATCATAAACTCGGCATCTTCTCCACCAAATTTAGCTGGTAAGTCCATGAAGTCAGCAGTTGATAGCTTCCAAAAATTATTCCTTAGAGTAATCGACTCTTGATAACTCTCACAAGCCATGCCTAAAACAACTTTTGATGTTTTCTTTCTTTTATCGAAGAGGGTATAAACTTCATCTACCAATTTACTTAAATCAGTTGTTTTCCCCCACGTTTTAGATTCAGTATTAGTAAGCCAAATCAAACCAGAGTTCTCTGGTTTATCTTCAAATATAGCTTTAAGTCGCCCCGTTATAATGTCTCTATTACTCTCGGTATAAAAGTTACCAAGTAGCATAAATGTATCGTCATTTAGTTTTGTTAAGCCATTTTCATAATGATTTACTAAAGCTTTAATATTGAATGTTCTAGTGTTGTCATCCCAGTACTGAATTATAAGAGGATCATTTGATGCCTCAAGGTATTCGTTAAAACTATTATGCTGATCCTTCATGGAATCAACTTCAATCGTCGAGTCCATAAGTGAGAACATTGCTTTTTCTTCATCCCATTCATCAACAGTATTTGAAACATATTCCATTTTTAAAATGTTGGGTGAATCAGTATCCACAAAATATTCAACCTCTAGAGGAAGTGTTGAATCGTATCGGTCTGATACTTGATTTATTTTATAAAGTTCTTTTATTTCTGAAAAAACATC
Organism: Moritella marina ATCC 15381; assembly: GCF_008931805.1. GTDB lineage: Bacteria > Pseudomonadota > Gammaproteobacteria > Enterobacterales > Moritellaceae > Moritella > Moritella marina. The sequence continues at coordinate 551,603 of NZ_CP044399.1, forward strand.
TTCTTTCAATACAAGCTCTCTAAACAAATTAAAATTTGAATCAAAAGCACTTTGCGCTTTATTCAATAGATTACGATAGCATTCATCTGGTAAGTTGAGTGAAATACTAAAATCTTGAGAGCCAGAGCGTTTCACATCAGTAGACAGCATTTGAAAACTGTACAATTCAAATTCAACAGGAGAGACTTCATCAGTTACTTCAAAAAAAGTAGGCCTCAGATTCCCATCTTCTTCTGTAAACTTACTCATCGCATAGTAAGTAAGTTTTATTTTCCCACCTTCCCATTCAACTAGGTTCTCTTCTTGTAAATCATCAACAATCGCCAACATTTCTTTACTCGTTAGACCAAAGTAATCCTGAATAGTCTCCAAACTTGTGGAAGACAATGAATAAATGAGTCTTATCACAAACTCTTTAACAACTGGTAACTCGCGTTTCTTACTAACGGTGTAGTCCATAAAAAAAGACTTTGTTGGTAAGCCAAAGCAAACCTTACTTAATTGGATCTTCATTTTTTTGCCTCCAGTGATTGAGAATTTACAATCGAGTATTCTTTATCACTGTGCTCAGAAATATACTTGTATACTCGACCAAATGCTGAGCCTTCATTGTTATTTTGCCACATATCCGAATTACCAATTATGAACAGTGCTTCCTTAGCACGAGAAAGTGCTACGTTTGCTCGATTCTCTGAAGAAACATAGCCTTGACTGCCCCTAGAGTTACTTCTGACTAGAGAAACAATAACAATATCGTTCTCTTTACCTTGGTAACTATCGATCGTGTCTACCTTTATGATCCCTTTTTCTAGTAATGTTCGAGCCCATGCAACGCCATTGATTTTACGAATTAGATACCTAACTTGTTCTCCATACATACAAATAATGCCGATTTTCGGATCATCATCTTCCACAAGGAGAGCTTCCGCGTTTTTATGTGCTATGAGATTACTTAGAAGCTCTAATATAATTTCAGCTTCGTATCTATTAACATAACTTTTCTGATTTGCATTTTTAGCGGTTGGTTTAGATTCAAAAGAGTTTCTCTTAGCTTTACTAGTATCAATCCAAGTCACTGGTGTACAAGTATCTTCAAACAATTCTAGATAAGCTTTTTTCGTTACCCCTCTACCGGTCTCTAAACCACCTTCTTCAGAGTAAAAACATTCTGATACTAGGTTTCCTACAGCCGGTATCATTCGGTATTGAATTTTTAAAAATCGCCCTACAGTTTTCCCATAGCTGGAAACGAATGCTCTTTCAAAATCACTACGCTTAAACTCATCAGTACTAACTGTTGGTAAAATTCTTTTGGCTGCATTTATATGCTCTTCATCAAACAGGGGGGGGAGTTGCTTATGGTCACCAACTAAAAGAACCTTACGTCCTACCTGCATTGCTATTGCAAGTTCACTTGCTGGTGATCTAGCAGCTTCATCAATAACAACTAAATCGTAAATGTTCTCTTGGATTCCATAATGATTACGTCCTATACCAACACAAGTGCCACATACTAAAGTCCGAGTCTTTGATAGAAAGTTTTGGAATTGAGACTGACTTGAAGCCATAACACTAAGCCACTCATTTGATATAGAAATGATGTTCTTAAACTTTGACACCAAGTCACCCGAAAAAATTTCATAGTGTCTAGCTAACGCCGAATAAATAAATTCTCGATAACAATTGAGCTCAATACTGTCAAGGTTCAGTTCCATTCCTACTTTACGAGAAAAGAATTCAGGTAACTTTTCATCGAACACTTCAATTTGCTTCGTCAATGCGTTTGACGTAATACTGTCTTTATCCTTCATACGAGAAATAATACGATCTAGTTGCTTACCAAATGACCTCTCAAATTCAGTAGCAATTTTCGTAAACTCTTCATTAATACCTAATTCTCGAGCAACCCTCGTAATACGCTCCTCATATTCAGCTTTAAACCTATCTCTATAATGCTCTTGAAGCGCCTTCTCTCCCACATCATCAAGTTGCTCTGAAAGTACATGCTGATCACCAAGGCGAACAATATCTATTTCAGTATCATTTCTCCCAAATAGTGACCTCACTTTCTCTGTTGCATTATTGACAGCTTCATGAGATTGACTGACTAAGAGTACCCTTCTAGCCCCATTAGAAATACAGTAATGGATGAAAGAGCCAATAAATGCCGTTTTACCCGTACCTGGGGGACCTTGAAGCAAGCTTACTGGACCATATTTATACAAGCCTTTGAAGGCTTCTCTCTGCTGTTCATTTAGCTTAAAGATCACGTTTTCATCACAACCTAACTCGGTATACGAGTCTAACTCAGCATCAGTTGGCTCTGCTTGCTCAGTTGGTTTAACGGCTACTCCTGGGGAAAAGTAATCTGCAATATTACTGATAACACTTCTGTTATTTACCAGATTTTCCGTCGCTAACTTCCTTTTATTTAATGATGATGCCGTCAGTGCACCTTCAAGAACCAAGGTATCACCTAGCTCAATTCTCGCTTTACCCCTGATGTTTATTGCCATCGAATTTGGACCAATATCAACGACAATTCCTATTCTTCGAAGCTCTCCATGCCTTTCTGCATATACAAAAACACGTTCTGTATTAAGGTTAAAGTCTAAAGATGCGCCTTCACTAGTATATTGGAATGTATACTTATCACCTTGAATTCGCGGGTCTGTAGATATTTCAACTCTTGGGTTACTTTCGTGCTCGGTTTCAACAAGTGCTTTCCAAACGTCTCTTGCGTCCGTTACTTTGGAGGTTTTTATATTGGTTAACGCAAGTGTCCCTTGGTTAGAGTTACTTCCCTCCGAGCTTTCAACGCCTTTGCAAAGTTCTTGGTATACCGGACTTTCAAGTATTTCATCAAAAAACGCTTCAGAGGCTTCACTCTCAGAACTGCAAAAATGAATCTCTCCACTTAGCTCTAGGATTGATCTTTTCTTGTTTTTGATGAAATCGTTATGTCTAATCTCATCAAAATTGGCTGAAACAATAAATTTCTTTTCTGGATGAATCAGTATGCCCAAGCGATGTTTCACGCCTGTAATTCGAACAGAAACTAAATCGCCATCTTTGCCTTTGTTTATTTCTAAATCTAGGTAATATTTACCATCATCAGACAAAAGCTTGCCCTGTCTGATTTTAAGTTTTTTATGAAAAATCTTAAAAATATTTACCAACTTGAGAGGAGGAGGACTAACGATGCCCTCTAACTCATCATGCAGTTTTATAATTTCTTGGCTTGATATTTCAGGAAGTTCAAGTAGTTGATTTACATATTTGCCTAAATGAGTTAGCTGTTTTGCAACTGACAATTCACTAATTATCTTCACAGTAGCGTAACGGTCTATGTTTGCCTTAGAAATATTTTCATGGTTATCAGGAGAATAAGTAGGCGTATATTTACTTTCATCCAGCTCGATAATGTCTATAAATACTAAACCATTGTCGTTGATAATTATATTTTCTGGGTGGATATCACCATGATGGATGCTTGCCGAATGTAACTCAATTAGTGACGATAGCAACTGCTTGATCTTTAACGTAGGATCATCAATTGCTTGTGACTCAACAAACTGTTTCCAGGTACTGCCTTTTATCCACTCAAATTGGAAAAAGGCGCAGGTCATTTGTGGGTTTAAACCATAATCAATAATTTTAGGAAGGCACTTTATATCTGCATTTTTTCTAATGTCCAACCTATTAAAAAATGACAGTAGCTGACTATTAACTCCACCATCAGTTGATACATCACTCACCCCAAACCAAGCTTTCAGACCAAATGAATCATCGATAGCTTTTAAAAAATTGAATGTTCCATCAATCTTTACTGGACTGGTGCCTCCAAAATCGACATAGATATTCTTTGAAGAATGGTAGTTTGCTAATAGGCCTAGTTTATCTTCACCATCAGACTCACCTACATTCAATAGTTTATTAAGTTCAGTAAGAGCCTCTCGAAGGTCCTTAAAACGAGCCGCAGCTTCAAGCTCCAACCCTCTTTCAAACCATTTTTCGAGTCGTTGGCATATCGAACTATCTTTAATTGGTTCCCAGAGGTAAATGCCATCTTCTTTTATAGGCGGCTTACCGAATGCAATATAGTGACATGCAGCAGTAGCTAGATATACATCACGAGTAAAATGTGTACCCTCAGAATCATCGTACAACTCTTCAGGTGTTGCAATCTGGTTGTGCTGAAGAATTTTACGAATATTAGACACTGTTTTATTTTGTGGGTCAGGATAGGTTGCTGTTAGGAAATTAGACAACACGACCTTACTTGGGAGCGATACCCAGATACTGTGGTTGCCAAGGTCACGATGCGCCACATCAATATCATGAAGACTAGCCAAACGACTTACCAGAGCCTGAATTAGGTTGAGTCTGTTTTCTTCAGTAAGTTTTGTACTGTTCTTTCTAATAAATGTATCGAGACGGTCTTTTTTATTCGGCCATTCATACAATTCAACAAAATCAGAAGATAGTTCGCTAGGTAAATACTCTAGTCGAAGATATGTATCTTTAAGCTCTTCATCTTGATTTGCGATATAACCAAGTACATCACTTTCTCTGTGTGCAATTAGAGATCTTTGCTCCGGTGTTCTAGCATGTTCAACGATACAAGGAGAAGTGAAGTTCCACCTGCGCATCAGCGCTTTGTAGTTATGATTATCAGAGCGTTGGCTATGGTACTCAGAATACAGTCCATCTCTATGTTGAAATAGAGGCTGTCCTTGTAATACATAATTATTAGCAGAGTAATTTTTTGCTTTGAAGTCTGCACTATTATTGGAAAAAATTTTGTCCCATTGTTTTAAGTTTTTATTAGGAGCATCCTCTTTTCGCTTTATCATCCATGAGATATCTTTGAAATATTTCTTATAGACTTTGTCCTCGCCGATTTTGGCAAACTCGTCTAGCGTGAATACATAGTCTTGCTCATCAGGGTGAAGATCATCTTTGGTTGCTGTTCCGCACAAGACAACACAATGGTCGACCCAAGGAGCAAACCGGTTATTTAAACGTTCTTTCAATTTAGTTGCTAATATTTGAGCAGATCTTCTTGCTTGACGCACACCGTTACTTCGATGTTCTTCTCGTCCATCTGGAAATTGTACGATCCACTTTCCTTCGTTAGAGAAAATTTTTCCAGACCACTTTTTTAGCTCAACGTTTATAATTCGATCGTGTGTAATCAAAATTAGATCGCCTTCAAACTCTTTACTTTGTCTACCTCGCATTTCCAACGAAGAATAACCTTTCCAGTTATTTGGTAGAGCAGCTTCAAGCCTTTCGTTCGCTTCTCTTTCGTAGCCATTAATCCCTAAAGGGTCTAAGCACTTTATTTCCATTATTTGTCCTATAAAAAGTATTACACTAGATAACCGAGAACAAATTGGCCATTGACGTATATAAATTCTGGTTATTGTTATAATTTTATTATGAATAATTTAATTCTATTTTCGATTTACGCTCTCATATTATCTTCAACCACCGCATTCGCATTCACTTCACGAATAACACTAAACAGTTCAACAACTGTTCCTTCATCAAAGAAGCCGTAGGCGCTTTCGCCGTGGTTATCGGTAAATGGTGCATCGAAAAGTTGTGACATTTCCAGAATGCCGTTATCAACCAAATAATCGATGACTTGGTCAACAAAGTTGATTTGTTCGGCGTTGTAAGATTCATTATCAAGGAAACTGCTAAATGCTTCTTTTGCTGCATTCATATCTAAACCGACTAGCTCACGGATAAATGCACCTAAAGGCTTCTCTTGTAATATTTTATCGCGGTAAGCGTCGACATTACTCATGCCGCTTGCGTCTAGCAGTAAGCCTTCTAGGACATCTAAGTCGGTTTGTGTGATGGATTTATTGCGTTTTAGTTTTTGTATCGTTAACTGGTCTTGATGGTCTTTGATGTACAGCTCGATTTTCTTACGATATTGGGCTAAATCAACAGCTGGGTTGCTGTATACTGCTGTGACATCGTGAACACCTTGAACTTCGTCTTCAAAGTTGGTGTACACCATCTCTTTTTTGTCTTTATCCAACGCAAACATTAGGTTGCGTAATTTACGGCGTAGGTCTTCCAGCATAACTAAATGAATATCCTGCCAAAATGCTTGTGTCTGAATATCTTGAATCAGTTGCAGTTGCGCTTGTACGGCTGGAATGGTTGATTTAGCTTCTAACTGCTCAGCAAATTCAATCACTCGAATACGACTCGCTTCCGGAAGCATGCCTTTTTCTAACAACGACAACTGCATTGTTAACAAGAGGCTATCAAAGCGGTGGGATAAATGATTAAGCTGTTCATCAGAGTTAAATGCTTCTGCTTCGGTTGGCAGAGCTGATATTTGGTTTTCTAAGTCTGTAAATTTAGCGTCATTAATATTGTCCCAATGCTTTCTCTCTAGGAACGGTTCTACCGCTTGGCGCTTTGGTCTTACGATAAAGTTGTCGAGATTCATGCCACTAACAAGGTGATGTAACATGTCTAGCTGATAACGGTTTAGTTCTGAATATCGCTCAAAATCTTCTGGATGTTGCTCTCGAAACGCTTCATTGTTTAGCTTACTGTTGATTAATGTGCTCAATAGGACGCGCTTTTCAAATACTTGCTGAGTAACAGGTTTTGCCACTCCCACAGGTAAGCCTTCAGGGTTGGCATCGAAATACTCAAAGTTCTGGCAGTAATCAAATACTTTAAAGGTTTTCTTGTCGTCATTAGGCCCAAACAGATCTTTACACAAACGTGTACCACGGCCAATCATTTGGGTGAACTTCACCTTTGAACGAATCACTTTGAAGAACACTAAGTTAACTACTTCGGGTACATCAATACCGGTATCTAACATATCGACAGAAATGGCGATGCGGCAAGTTGGATTTTTTGGATCGAACTCGTCAACTTTGTTTTCGTCACCACCGAATTCATCGATTAGACTTTGTGCATAGGTTTCTTTGAAGGTGATGACGCGTGCAAGTTTACCTGCCCATTTGGGATAGTTCTTGTTGAACATTTTCTCAAGGAAAACCGCATGATCATTATTGGCTGCAAAGATAATGGTTTTACCGATGACATCGCCACCTTCAACATGGATACCACCTCGGTCATCTTTGCTCATTAACTGAGCAAACATCTTCTCTGCGGTATCTTCATTAAACAGAAATTTATTGACTTCAGATGGCAATACTTCATCACGGTCTTCTAGTTCAGCTTTGTTTTCCCACTCATCTTGTTCTTCGTTAGACAACTCTTTGTACTTTACACCTTCACGCAAGAACTTAGTTGCGACTGAAATTTTGGTTGGTGGTACTAGATATTCTTCAGCGTATGCACTGCTGTCTTCGTAAGCGTAAGTTGGCATGCCTTTTTGTAGATCAAAAATACCATAAGTATCTTTTTCAACTTCGTCTTTTGGTGTAGCTGTTAGCCCTACTAAGAAACCATCAAAGTATTCGAAAATCTGACGATACTTGGAATAAATAGATCTATGTGCTTCATCGACGATGATTAAGTCAAAATGACCCACACCAAACGGGCGTTCATCAGTACCGCGATCCAGTAGATTCTTCATAGTAGGGTAAGTCGAGAAATACAAGCGACTGTCGATGTTGCTCTTGCTTTGACCTGAATTTAAAATAGAGCAACTCACGCGGGGTAACAGCTTAACGAAGTTCTTCTTGGCTTGGGTGAGTAGCGCATTACGATCGGCAAGGAACAGGACGTTCTTAACCCAATCATTTTTCACCAACAAATCAACAAGGCTGATCACGGTTCGGGTTTTACCTGTGCCCGTCGCCATGACAAACAATCCCTTGCGTTCATGTTCTAACTCAAAGTCTTGTAATAACTTAGTGATGGCTGATTTTTGATAGTGGCGGTTGGTGATCTCGTTATTAATAACAAGATTACTGTTAGGCATGGCGTTGTCGAAAAAGGGCTTACGCTCGATTCGACGTTTAACCATCAGCTCAAGCTCGGCTTGGGTGTAAAAGCCCTGAACTTGACGCGGTGGATAAAAATGATCATCCCATAAGTGCGTATCATAGCCATTGGTGTAGAAGATAACAGGGCGCACACCGCATTGTTTTTCTAAACAATCAGCATAAAGTTTTGCTTGTTGTTGGCCATCTTCCGCGCGGCGATGGGTGCGTTTTGCTTCCACCACAGCCAGTGCTGTGCCGTCATCGCCCCACAATACGTAATCGACAAAGCCGTTACCTTTTGGATTAGCTTTAGAAATCGGCATACCTGATACAGGGTATTCTCGGTCACGTTTATGCGCTAATTTCCAACCAGCTTCATGCAGTAGTACATCAATGAGATAAGTACGGGTTTCTGCTTCGTTGTAATCATGCGTGTCTGACGTTTTCTCTGCACTTTGTTTAGCTTGTGCAATCTGTTCTAGTAATGCTTGGTTAGCCGCTTTTAACGCTGCGTTTTCTTTAAGCTGCTGCTGATATGTCTCACGCTCTACTTTGTCGCCTTGTTCTAATTGCTTTTCAAGCTCTTTGACACGCTTCAAGCTACTAAGTGCTTTTGTTGCAACGGCTTTCGTAATCACCACTTGCTGCGGTATTAATGATTCATCGAAGGGTTGAACGATAAACTTGTTACGATCAAGGTTTGGCGTATATGTGCGAACAAACCAATACAATACATGGTGGAGCTCTTTTACCGCTTGCAGGGAATCACGTTGTGGCAGTGTTGTTTTACTGTGTACCGCTTCGTTACCCACTTGGATAACTAGCTTGAGCTTAGGGAACAGATTTGTAGTCAGGTTTTGTTTAAAACTCTTGTCATGAATCAGCGACATTAAAGTGGCATCATGGCGGGGGCGAGTCAGCCAGTTGTCGATGTCAAATACGGTTTCAACCATCAACTCCAAGGCATTACGAGCGTAAAATCCTGCAATGCGTGGGTCGGTTTTGATGTTGCTTTCAGCGTTTTTCGCACGAGTTTGAATTTCCGCACAACGAGTTGAATACACATCGTTATCGTGCAACTTACTGGTAGCATTCGCGCCTTTAATGGCGACATCCATAAAGTCGAAATTGCTAGTTGAACCGTTCACCGTATCTGACATTTGACTTCCTTTTTACATCATCATTCTTATTATTAGGTATGAGCTATTGATATTCGCTATAGGTTTAAGTCGCCTTTAAAGGCTTTTAACATCAAAGAACTGAATAGCTCATCATAATCTTTGATTTTTGTTGAGCCTTTGAGTAGATTTCGCGTCTCTTGATATACAGCTCTAAATCTTTTTTGAAGCTCTATTGGCGGACAGTAGATTTCAATTTTCTTAATATCTTTACCTGTGATGGTCTTTTTGGCCGTTTTTGATATGTATTTTTCTATTTTTTTCTGTCCTCCATTTGAAGTCAGAAAGTAGTATAAAAAGATAGGATCTACTTTATGTCGGTTAGCTCTATACATGATGAGGTTAGGACTTATATTCCCATTAACGACATTTTCAGATTCAACTAAACCGATTCTCTTACCTGTAGAGCCGTCCCCTCTAACAGCCATAACAATATCACCAAGCTTTAAAATTGTTCGAGGGTACTCTTTTGAAATAGATTCAGGCATAAAGTCATATTTTGAAAGGTCATCTCCGACATATCCATCTTTCGTAATATTTCCTATCTTAACTACAGGTATGCCTTCATCGACATAATCAAACCCATAAAACGTCGGATACCTGTATATGTCAGTGCAAACATCATCAAGAGTTTTAATATCCCACTCTTTCGGATTAGTTATCGGCTCTCCAAACATATCAATAAACACTGACTGAGCGAGGCTGTTTAGCTCTTGCTCCACTTGCCGGCAGTTTTTTCGCAGTTGGTCAGCTTTTTCTAACACCGCTGCAATTTTCTTTTGGGTTTCTAGTGGAGGGAGTGGGATTTTTGTACCCAAAAAATCCCCTCTATTGACGTGTTTCATGGTTGAACCACGAGTAAATTTAAGCATTGCTGAGATTGCATCTCTCAAAGCGTATCGCAAGTAATCTTTATTTACTTTTTTATAGTCAGGTTCAACTTTAAAAATATGCTGATTTAAGAGTGCATCTTCTCTATGCCACTCAAAAACATCCAAGGTTGCAGACCAAGAAACAAGCAAGTCACCACTGACTACATGGTACTTTTCAGGAATGTCCATTGAAGAATAATTAAATGGTTTAGAAGGATCGGTTAGATTCTGGATGCGAATAATTGGTTTTCCATTTTCTTCCCAGTGTGCGGGCTTGAATGCAAAGCCATTTATAAAGCTAGCTATTGAGCCTAATTCAACTAATGGCCAATTCATTTCAGTAACCCTTCTAACTCAACAACACCCTTCGCCATTTTATCCTGCAATGTCTTAATGCGTTTTAGAATGTCTTTTGGCGCATCGTACTGCACTTCTTCGTATATAACTTCTTTGTAGCGGTTGAGGCTTAAGTCATAGGCACTTTCTTGGGTAATAACATACTCTGTACCATCTTCACCTACAAACGTTGAGTAGGACTTATCTTTGTAGGCTTTCGGTTTTTTACCCTCTTCTTCTGCTTTAGCTGCCGCGTCTTTAGCTGCTTGTTTATCTTTGGCACGAAGAGCAGACAATTTCTCGATTACTTCATCGGCTTTTAGGTCTGCTAAAGAAACCATAAAGCTCTGTTCGCTCTTGTTGCGGTTAAGCTCTGGGCTGTCGTTGTTAAAGAGGCCGTTTTCGTCTGTTAACGTATTGAAACGCGCGATGATGTCTGCGATATTACTTTGTTGATGCGTTGGTTTTTCATCTTCTTTAAACAGCTTTGTTCTCTTATCATCTAGTGAGTAGCCGTCTGCCTGCATGTCGTAAAACCAAACGTTGTCTGTACCGCCACTGTTGGTTTTAGTGAAAATTAGAATGGCAGTGCTCACGCCTGCGTATGGCTTAAACACGCCAGATGGCAGTGAAATTACTGCTTCCAGTTTTTGTTCTTCAATGATCTTTTTACGGATAGTTTTATGGGCTTTGGTTGAGCCAAATAATACCCCATCAGGGATGATTACAGCGGCGCGACCACCGACAGTCAGCATGCGTAAAATTAACGCTAGAAATAGCACTTCAGATTTTTCAGTTGGGCCTTTTTTCTTAACATCAACTTGAATTTCATTACCATTTTCATCGAGTTCAGTTTTTGTTTTTACTACTGCACTTTTATTGAGCGGTGTTTTGCCTAACGCTCTGAGTAAGTCAGGTGAGATAATGTCGAAGTCGACAGCGCCTTTGAACGGCGGGTTCGCTAAAATAAGATTGTAAGCTTCAGAAATATTATCATCACCTTGATCGCGTAAGCTATCTCGATAATGTACAGATGGATTTTCAATACCATGCAATAACATATTCATCGCGCCAATCCGCAGCATGCTTTTATCAAAATCAAAGCCAGTAAACATCTCGTTGTTAAAGTGCTTACGATTATCTGGCTTGTTGATCTCATTCTGATGATGCTGTTCCACATATTCGAGTGCCGCCATTAAGAAGCCACACGTACCCGATGATGGGTCACAGATGGTATCGCCAACCTTCGGCTGCATGAGCTCAACCATCATTTGAATGATATTACGCGGAGTTCGAAATTGACCGTTCACACCCGACTGTTGCAGTTTACTTAACAGGTATTCGTATAGGTCACCTTTGGTGTCTTTGTCGTTCATGTCGATGGCGCTAAGTAAATCCACGACCTGTGACAATAACTTTGAAGATGGGATCATGAAAATTGCATCTTTCATGTGCTCTGCAAAGCTACCTTTATCGTGTAGGTTTTTAATCTTTGGGAATACACGGTCGCGGACGATTTCCATCATCACGTCTGGATCTTTATCTTTAAAGCTGCTCCAGCGTAGGGCTTGTTCATCAGGCGAAAACGTGGTGTTGTTTAACGGCAGACCTGTTGCTTGGCTTCGACGCTCAGCAGTCTTTTGTAGTTCATCTAAACGACGAATAAATAGTAGGTAGGAGATCTGCTCGATCACCGAGATCGGGTTGGCGACACCACCAGTCCAAAACATTTCCCAAACTTGGTCGATCTGATTACGAATTTTGCCTGTTAGCATTTGAAAAACTCTTATTAATAAGGGGGCTATATCTATTTAGATATTGCGAAATTTTACGGTATTTTACTGTATGAGACTAATTTTAGCTAACTATTTGGTGATACCTGGCTCATTGAGATATTTTGTTGTATAGGACTAGAACAAAGATGTTCAATTCAGAATGCTTGATATTCAGCAATGGAGTCAACCGTATCAGGAGTTAACTAACTTGACCGGTATTATTCTAATGAAAATTTTTTGACTGATAAATTAAGCTCTGAATATGGATTTATATTAATCAATGAACTTGCTGAACACACGAGCAGACCACCTATGTAATGTCGCTTCATCTATGTTTTCACAGTAATTAATCTTCTGTGGGTGTGAGGCACTGACTTGCCGATTACCAGAGAGTAAATTTAATCTTTCTTGTGGCCAAAGAAGTGATTTTTTGACTAACCGCTCCTTGATGTCATTCAGTTCTGCTTCGAGGTCGATATTAGATTGGAAGTTTACAACTTTTGTAGCAAGCGGTTTTGCTGAATCGGAAGTATCAACTTCAAGAATATGATAAACCTTAGTACCTATCGCGATTTCAATGACAGCAATACAGCGCGGTTCAGCTGTGCTCTGTAATAAGTGCTTTTTATGTTTTTCGATAATAGGGAGCTTGGTTATATTTTTAGATATAACTTGGCAATCAAAGTTGTTCTCGAGAAATGAAATCATTTGGAAAAATAGTGAAAATTTATTTTCATATACACGTTCATCGTCTTGGGTGTTTACAGTCGTATCCCATTCTGCACGTAATATAGTACCGGTATTAGAGCCTTCTTCAGTACCGATATGACTGATTATATCACTATTATCATCCTTGCTTTGATCGTCAAAGGAAACTGTAGAGAGCGTTTGTCTTTTTTTAGGTTCTTTTCTTGTATTTATTGGTGTCGCAAATCCAATCATCGTTGATGGTGCACTGACCATACGATGAGTTGTATCAGAGTTTGGTGTTAGATTGTCGTATAAAGCATACTTGTCGGCAATCTTTTGTTCTTTGGTATAGTTTTTGGACTCTACGGTGGGATCTAACTCTGTAAAGTTACTGTGAGTGAATATTATTGGCTGAGATAGCGAATGTCTTAAATTGGTAATCGACGTTATTTCGTTAACAAAAAAGATATCATCACTGTCGTTATATAAACCTTTAATTTGTAGTTTAGCGCCGTCTAAATTAGGTTGATCAAATTGAAAAAACCAATGTTCGTAATTATTTTTTAAATATACATTCTTGCGATAATAACGATGGATGCTCTCATATGAGGTTCGAGCGTTGGGATCGAGAAGGACCCAGCTGAGAGTAGACCTTGCTGCTTCATTGTTAAAATGTTCAATACAATAACTTGTGCTATCAAGAACATTAACAATGACTGAGTCATCATCACTATTATGGTCTATATCAAACTCAATACTCAGTTCAGTTGAATTCATCGCAGTTCTAGATAAATAGCCATCACGAAAAAATAATACGCGTGCAAGCTCAAACTGAGGGAGGTAGACCGTCATTCCTGAGTTAGTTGTAAACTTGAAGCAAAACTGTTCATTTTCAGACTTATTCTTATTGTTTAATATAGGGCAATCAGCGATCTTACATGTTTTCCATATTTGGGCATTTTCAATCTCTATATTACGTAAATAACCTTTTTTATAAATGTCATTTGTTGCGTTAATAATACGTTTACGGGTTAATATTGGCGCTTGTGATAAAGACGTAAATTGTTTAGTTTGATTAGGTGAAACACTTAAATTGATATTCCATCGTGCTGCGTTATTATGTTTGAAAAAGCTCCCGAAGCCATGTATCTCCGTATTATCTTCAAATCCGTCTATATGTAAGTTATTCACTCAATGATATCTCCGATTACATGATCTAAAAAATGACGAGCTAGGCTGGTTAGCCTTTCTTCGCTTAATCCCGCTTTTCGTAATACACGCCATCTCGAAGTATTGATTAGTTCGGTTCGCAATATTTGAATTGAGCGAGTTATCCGGCGGATTTGATAATCATCTGTTTTTTCACAATAGCGTTGAAAAAAACTATTACATAAAGGCAACTTATCCAGATGCTTTTCAATGTTGGAAGGTGATGGCAGTTGAGTTAAATACCAACCCCTTGTCAGCTGTGGATGTTCCAACTGTAATTCTATTATTTTACTCTTAGTTATTAATTGCTTACAAAGTTGGCGATCACGTTTACGCCAATTAACGCGATTATTAACAGTCTTGTGTGGTAGATGATAGGATTTATTAAGCTTTAGTAACCAAGCTTTATCGTTACGGTAGAGGTACGCATATAGTGCGCCGCCATTTTCTTTATGCCTAGACGCTTTCACGCCCCATTTAGACACTAAGGCTTTCCAACTGTTTTGATGATCTTTGAGTGTTTCAATATCAATGTTATTTTTATTTTCTTCATCGGGCTTAGTCGTGGCACATGGTAAGTTGCTTATTTTATTTATTACTTCGCATATGTCCCATTTATTATTTGAATCTGGATCATAAAATGAACTAAGTACGACAATATGTTCTAGATAACTAAATGATTTACGGTGTTTCCTAAAGATGGCTTTAAGCCAGCAGGTATCTTTATTATTGAGTTCTAGCCCATGTTTTTTAAGCCAGTAATGAGACCAACGATTAAGTATTAATTGCTTAATTTCATCGTGTTTTACATGGTATACCCCCTTAGCATAACCATTGTTATTCGCCATCTGCTTATAAAACAAAGACCATTGTGTGAACGTTGGTGAACATATTGGTAACTGTTGCAATAATCTATTCACCTGGGTTGTAACAGTCTTGGCCTCTTGTGTTGCTTTAGCCTGTGGCCTCATCAAACAATGTACGGGGGACGCAGCAACATATTCGTGTCTGTGGTTAGTATTTATAGAGATATCAGAGTCGATAAGCATGCCATGCTCAAGACAGCATTCAGCTCCTGTAACTTGCCAACTTCGTTTCCAATAGTACTCACCATATTGCTGTAACTGTTCATCAATACACTGCGGACAGTATTTTAATTTGATGTTTTTATTCACTCTTGACGCGGAGATGCCAAGCATTAAATGAGCTGAGCCTTGAGATCGACTCGACAATAACTTTAAGCATTTATGCTTACGTGATTCTAAGGTGAAGGGTGCATAAATGGGAAATAACGTGTGTTTGTAGGCAAGATTAATTTCAGAAAAGTCAGTAAGGGCTGGTAGCTGGTTGGAAATTTTACTCAACTGGTTAGGCAAGTCTATGGTAGCGATTATTTTTCGGTCGCTGAAAATGTCATCCAATACCGCTTTTGGACTTGTTCTGCCAAAGTGAACGCCATATCGAGCTATGACGCTGTAGATGAGCTCATCTGGATAAGGAATCGGAAGAATGCGCATAATTATCCTACATATTCGAGCCAAGAATCTGAACTAAAAATCATACCTTTAAGTTTTAGTTGTTCATAGACTGAATAGGGCCCTTTATCAGATTCTGAATGCATAAAGCGCATATCGTCAGAGGGTAACGTATTCCAGTTTTGTTTCTTAATTACTGGTGTCGGCGATTTAATGATTTTTTCTTTTGGCTCATTATACCACTCGAGGATGATAGGCATTAATTGTTGCATTGTCATCGTCGGGTGTAATTCAAATGCTTTATTTACTAAGGGTTTTATCAGGTCTGAGTTACAGTCCATCGCGACTAACAACTGATGTAAACGTTTAGCATTTTGATTGCCATGATAAATGTTATCTAATGAATCTTCGTTATTAAGCTCATGTTCTATTTTCTGAGATAAGGTTAATAATTGTTTATCAATATCCGGCATACAAAGATCTGAAAATTCAACTATGCGTTCAGGGTCATTAGATCGCAGAGCGTCTAGCATAGGGTGTACTGGCTTTAGTTCATCTTCGTATACCTGTGTAAGGATATTTATTGTTAGCCGCTCAGTTTTTAATACGATAGCTCTTAGTTGAGACAAGACAAAGATCTTTACTACGATATCGAGAACACCTTGCGATAAGTCATACCAGCATTCACGTAACTCATCTGATAAAGGCGTGTCATTTTTTTGAAGCCATTGATAGCCCCATAACTTATCTGTAAATGCTACCCATTCACTTTTACTTAACTTTCCTGTTCGAGGATTTTCTTTAGATGGAAGATTCTTCATCGGTTCCCAAAATAAAGCGCCAAATCCAGCCCCTCGTCTGGCAGAACGAAAATCAGATTCAAATATAGGTCTAGCTTTAGGTGTTCCTATCAGAATGACGGGTAACCCGATGACATTAACTAACGTAACAAAGAAGTTGAGCATCTTATCTATGCCACCGGATAGACTCAAATGCTGAATTTCATCAATAACTAATACACCTACTGCGTGCACATTAGCGATTTGGCTCATTAACGTTAATAGCGTTTCAACACCATGCCGTTTTAGTGCGTACTTTGTCTCATAGTTAGTGCCTAATATTTTGTCTATGGCTGTGAAAAAGTGATGGCAGAGGCTTTTTGTTGACCCATTTGATGGGCAGTCTAATTTTAAATATACGATTTGAGTGATATTCGTTTTTTCATGATAAATAGCTTGTGGATAGGTCGCGAGTATTCTGTTTAGCGTACTTGTTTTACCGCAACCAGAGTTACCAATCAAAGCCATACTTAGTGCTGTAGATTTAACATTTGTAAATCTAAAACTGTTTAAATCACCGCTTTGTATTCTCTCGTAACCATTTTGCATATGGCTATTTAAAGCGCCATTATCTGGGTTTCGACCTACATAGCCTTGGCGGATCATGATCGATATTTTACTTTCTAGCTGTAGGTGATTAGAAATAGGCTGGAAAAAATCATTTAACAGGTTAGCTATTATGTGAATTCTTCTATTGGCATCAATAAAGATATCCTTGGGATCAAAGTCAACTTTGCCTGTGAGCCCTGTTTTTATCTGTGCTGTGGACATAATAGGAGGTAACGCTTCGATAAATGCATTACCTTGGTATTTTTTGATACCGGGATCTTGATAGCAGGCGTCATGAACGAAATTGTTAGTACTCATATTTAATCCTCATCAAAAAGCTCGTCAATATAATCAGGGAAACTGCAATCATCATCTTGCTTTGTGATAGGAATGATATCGGCAGATTGGTTTTTTTTGTTCACATTTGGGTGAAAAGCTGTTTCTTTTCTTTCTGCTTCTTTAGCCTTCTCCTTATTGTCATTTATCTGTCGTAACCTTTCTGCATCAGACATTTGAGCTGTATTGATTGCATTTTTTTCAATGTCTTTGACTTTTTTAGCCATTGCACTTTCTAGCGCTCTAAGTTTATTATCAGAGGTCATTTTAGATTTAGATATAGCCTGCTTTTGCTCAGATTGTACTTTTTCAACTTCCCAAAATGTGCAGTCTATAAACTCACGGCTTCGGTCTGCTAATTTGCATATCCAATATTTATTGTTATTTTTTTCAGGAAATAAATAAATTTGATTTGCTGTTCGTGGATCATAAGCTGCTTTAAGATTCTGAGGCCTTTTTACTGATTTCCCTCTATGTAGCCATCCTTGTTCTAAAATTTCACTACTTGTGAAATAGATGCCTAAAGCTTTAATTCCTAAAGGTGAGCAAGTCACATCGACTTGCGGTAATAATGCAATTTGAATCGCTTCTTCTGGGGCACTTCTTAATTTACCTGTTCTATTTTGAATACCCCAATTCCATAGTGAGAGAGGAGTCATAGCAAGGTCTTCCGGCATATCAATATCGCGGTCATAGTATTCTAGTGTATGAAATTGATTATGATATAAAACAGAGGTTAAGATAATTTCAATAAATTCATTAAGTGTTACCTTGGCATCAAGTCGATAATCTCTATCACCTTGTTTTTTGATTTTAGTGCCAGTGACTATACCTGGTAAAAAGGGCTTGAATATGGCCTGAATAGTTCCGAAATATCGCTCTACAATACCTTTTGCATCGCCACGATAAGGGCCTGTATTTTCGATGCGAATTGAAAAATTGCGTTCGAGAGATTCAATTTGATATCCTATCAATTCGCCTCTATCAGCTAAGATGGCATCGGGTAATCCATTAACCGGCCATTCTTCATTCGTGATATCAATGCCATATTTTGCACAGTAAGCCACTTTATCTGTTAGTGCATTAGTGAGAGCCTGCATGGCTGTAGCGTAAGATGGACTTTCCATCCCGACATAAATACCAGCTACCATACGGCTAAATGAGTCTATAACTGTATATACAACAGGACGACCAATAATACATGCCCGTTCACTGTTTGAGGTAATGTAGATATCAGCAATCGTTGCGTCAATTTCAAAGCGTGAACCTGGTCCTAATGTATTTGTATTGACTGTACTTAATAGAGGGCGAACGTCTTTTTGATATGTAATGTTTGTTACTTTTTTAGACATTACTTCAGCTTGTTTATACTCTCGAGTATAGAAGTGCTTCATTTGCCACAATGATGGAATTTCTTCTTCTGGCGTTTCAGGGTAATAAGTATCATAGATGCTTTTAAATTGTCGATGAGTGAAGGGAAATGTATTTTTTTTGGCAACAAGTAAATATTTCTCAATTGTTCGACGAAATAGTTTTTCAACTTCAGGGGTTATAATCGCTCCCTTACCAGACGTAATGATGCGAGGTCTACCCAGTTTTTTATCTGTAGCTTGCCTTTTTTTTCCTTTACCACCAGAGAGCTTATAGTCAGGAAGTAGGGCATTTTGTATTTGACCTCGCTGCCAATAGCGCCTGAGTTGTTTATACAAAGTACGCTTAGTTGATACATGACTGTCAATTAATGCGTTAATTAATTTAGCTCGAGCTTTAGGGTTAAATATCTGTTCGTCAGAAATAAGAGGCAATATGAGTTCATAATTATGATTTCGTTTTTTGTAAAACGTACTACCTTTTTCTGGTTTTTCAAAAGCTAAAAACTCGAATGGGTCAGTTCCTCTGGTTAGAGTCCCATCGTCAATAGCTTCTACTAACTCGTCTTTAGAAATCCAAGACGGAAAAGCTTTCTCATCATCTAATGAAATCCAAACTATTTCATCAAGGTAAATAGTTAAGATCCGATATTGTTCATCATTAAAATTGACTACCTCGTTAACTCTAAACATTCAGCCTCCCGTATAGCGTCATAATTAGCCAAATGTAATTCATTGATTTTTAATTTTTTTATTGGAATATTTATATCGAATTCAAAACATCTATGGGCTAACAGTTGGCGTAATTCACGGAGTGTCTCACCTAATTCAAGATCGTAAGTACTATCTAATAACTTGGAGAGCGTAATAATTGTTTTAGTCGGATGACTTTTAAAGATATGTTGATAAAAATTAATACGTTCAATAAATTCATCTAAATCTATTTCATCCCGCTGGGCAGGATAGAGCCATTTAATGTTTTCAAAAACAACTTTTGGGATATCATTTTCAGTGACGATAAACCATGGTACTGATTTTAATTCCCAAAATTGGCGTTCAATTTCAAGCTTTTCTATTGTTCTTGGATCTTCTAAATCTGCTGCGTATTTAGCTTGTAACGCAAATTTAGGTTTGTTGAGGAAATTTGTATTCACGAGGAAGTCGGATGACATAATTTGCTGCACACCTTTATCTACGGGGTGTTTAATTTGTGCGTTACGAGCGATGGATTGTGTGTCTTTAAGGTTAAGTGGAAATTGTTCTCGTATATCAGTGACTGATAGGTCCCATTCTAAAATGAAAAATACAGCTAATTCTAAATCTGATAATAGATGATGAGTTCGGGCACTTTTATGTCCAAAGACTCGACTTGAACGACCTCTTGATGGTAGGTCCCGCACTGTAAGCCAAGGTTTGTAATTGATCCCATGGCCAGAACCTCGTCCTTGTTTAATCCATTTAATATTTTTAGCTTCAGAATTGAAGTAACGATTTTGTGACATAAAAAAGCCCATCCATATTTGCTTATTATTAAGCATAGTACGGATAGGCTCAGTATACGACTTTATTACTCGGTATACGTCTTTATTACTTGGTATACAACTTTATTACTCGAATACATGTTAAATAACACTGAAGAGTATCTTTACTCAACCGTTACCGCTTTAGCAAGATTACGTGGTTGATCCACATCTGTGCCTTTAATCAGTGCGACATGATATGAAAGCAGCTGCATAGGTAATGTGTAGAAGATTGGCGCGGTAATTTCGCTTACATGCGGCATAGTGATGATTTTCATCCCTTCTGATGCCACAAAACCAGCGTCTGCGTCAGCAAATACATACAGTAGTCCGCCACGAGCACGTACTTCTTCAATATTCGATTTTAGTTTTTCTAATAGTTCATTGGTTGGTGCAATAACCACAACTGGCATATCTGCATCCACTAGCGCTAACGGACCGTGTTTTAATTCACCAGCTGCGTATGCTTCTGCGTGAATGTAAGAGATCTCTTTCAGCTTCAGTGCGGCTTCCATCGCGATAGGGTAAAACTCACCGCGGCCTAAGAATAAGGTGTGGTGCTTATCGGCAAAATCTGTTGCTAGTGCTTCGATTTCTTTATCAAATGATAATGATGTTTCGATTTGTGCAGGCAATGCGTGCAACGCTGTGACAATTTCAGCTTCGGTATCAGCACTAATTACTTTTTTCTCTTTACCTAATGCGGTTACTAACATTAATAATGCAGAGAGTTGGGTGGTGAATGCTTTGGTTGAAGCCACGCCAATTTCTGTCCCAGCACGTGTCATGAATGCGAAATCTGATTCACGTACCAGTGAAGATCCTGCTACGTTACATACTGTCATTGCCGCCATGTAACCTTTTTCCTTGGCAAGGCGTAGTGCAGCTAAAGTATCTGCTGTTTCACCTGATTGCGATAACGTGATAAGTAGGCTGTTAGGACGGGTTACAAATTTACGGTAGCGAAATTCAGACGCAATTTCGACATCACAACTTACGCCAGCGAGTGATTCAAACCAATAGCGTGCTGTCATACCTGCATTGTAAGAAGTACCACACGCGATAATTTGTACGTGCTCTACTTTTGGTAAGATCTCTGCTGCGTTAACACCGATACTCTGAGTGATCACGCTGTTCGCAGAAAGGCGACCTTCCATTGTATTGGTTAATGCAACGGGTTGTTCAAAGATCTCTTTTTGCATGAAGTGACGGTATTTACCTTTATCACCAGCATCGTGTTCTGCGTTAGATTCAGTTATCTCACGTGTTACTGCGTTACCATTAATATCAAATACTGATACATCGCGACGCGTTACCTCTGCCACATCACCTTCTTCAAGGTACATGAAGCGACGTGTTACGCTTAGTAGTGCTAATTGATCAGATGCTAAGAAGTTCTCACCAACACCTAAACCGATTACAATTGGGCTACCTGAACGTGCGACAATTAATTTACCTGGTTCTAGACGATTGAGTACCACAGTGCCATAAGCGCCATCTAATTGCGCTGCAGTTTTCTGTACGGCATCGAGTAGACTATCTGTCGAGCGTAATTCCCATTCAACTAAGTGGGCGATAACTTCAGTGTCAGTTTGTGATTGGAATACATAACCACGCTGTTGTAATAATTCACGTAGTGCTTCATGATTTTCAATAATACCGTTATGTACAACGGCAATATCGCCAGAAACGTGTGGGTGTGCATTGACTTGCGAAGGTTCACCGTGTGTTGCCCAGCGTGTATGCGCAATACCAGTACCGCCAATCGGTTGTTCTGTATCTACCGCAGCTGCTAGCTCTTTTACTTTACCTAAGCTACGAATACGTTGCAGGTTGTTATCTTGATCAACAATCGCCACACCAGCAGAATCATAACCGCGGTATTCTAAACGACGTAAACCTTCAACTAAAATTTCAGCGATATCTCTTTGTGCAACAGCACCAACAATCCCACACATGGTCTTCTCCTAACTTTATAATTTGTATAAATATGTAACAAATAAGATGTAAACAAGTAATAACCACGTGATAGTAGTGTCTATCGGTCCGTGACGATGTGCGTCCTATACAACTTGTTTTAATGATTTTAGTTCGAAACGTAACTGAAATGAAATTCAGGGGTTACGTTTTAATAAATATAGTGTGTGATTGAAATTTATCTACTTTCACTCGTTATATTAATGCTTTAATTCTGTAAATACGACAACTTAAGTTTCGAAGTTGTCGCATTTTAGTTTCGTTTGTTTCATTTGTCTATTTAAACTTACACTTTATGTGTGGTTAAAGCATAATTAATGAAACTAACGTCGATAATGTTTCGAAACTCAATGAAATAGGGTCTTAATGCTAGCGCCGTATTAATTTTTTTGCGTACGGTGTAAATTTAACTGCTAAAAAAGCCAGCGTAAGCTGGCTTGGATAGTGGTGTCGATCGTTGTGTTGATCGTGACGTTAATAAACCTTGTTAATGTTTATGGCCTGTATGGTCACCAGTCTTTTCATATAACTGCGCATCGACTTCTTCGCCTTTGGCTGGGCGAGGTACAATTTCGAATTTCTCATCAAACTCGACTAAAGAGGCCATGAGTTTATTTAATACTGTTTGGTCACCTTTAAGTCCGGCTTCTTTTGATTCAAACAAGGCTTTTAGTGTCGTTTGTTTTAATACCAGCTTAGTTACATCAGTGCGGTTAACATAGAGAGTCGCGTCTGCTTCTAGTGCTTTATCTACTTTAATGTTACTCATGTTGCCGTTAGACATCTCGACAAAAAATGTTTCTTTTGAATCCGGTAATACAACATTCAGCGTGAATGGG
Organism: Moritella marina ATCC 15381; assembly: GCF_008931805.1. GTDB lineage: Bacteria > Pseudomonadota > Gammaproteobacteria > Enterobacterales > Moritellaceae > Moritella > Moritella marina. The sequence goes on from NZ_CP044399.1 coordinate 574,508, forward strand.
GTATTTTGTGCTTTTAATGAATCAACGCGTACGGCCATATAATCAAATAAATTTTCAACTGTCATATTAGCAAGTACATCTGCAGATGCTGTTTTAGGTGCGCCAGGTTTAGTGCCAATACGTAGTTCTTGGGCACCAGTAAGGTAAATATTTCTCCAACCAGCCCCTTCAGATTGATAACCAAGCTGCTCGTAAGTATCAGCTAATAGTTTACGGGCGTCTTTATTGCTAGGCTCAGTTTTCACTACTTTACTTAACACGGTCGCGACAAAACGGTATTCACCTTTGTCAAAGTCAGCATGCGCTTTTTTGAGGATCACTTCACTGCCGCCCATGTATTCAACAAATTTCTCTGCTTGTGGTGCAGCAGGTAGCGGATTGAGGTTTGCTGGAACCATATCAAAGTAGCCTAGATACATATTATAAACGGCACGCGCATTATGTGAATAAGTACCGTGATAACCATTGGTATGCCATGCTTTTTGAATTGATTCGGGCATGACATCATAAATCTTGTCACCTAAATCCTGCATGACATAACCATCATTGGCTAATCGTAGTGTCTGGTTGTGAGTGAAACCATAGGCATCACGTTGCATTTTTAAGAAGTCTGAAATTTCTTCATTACCCCAAACTGGCGCTGAATGAGCAGAGAACAGCACTTCAGTTTCATTGCCCCATGTATGTAACATCTCATTAATTTTTTTAGACCAGAGCAGACCATCTCGTACCTTTGCACCACGTAGTGTGTATAAATTATGCATGCCTTGGTACGTTAACTCTGCCGACCACAGGGTTTTCAAACTTGGAATGTAAGTGACCATTTCCGATGATGCTTCTGTGCCTGATGCATCCATAAAGATCATTTCTAGACCATCAATAGTTAATGTTTCAAATTCATCTTGCTGGTTTAATTCATAGTCAGGTAGCACATAAGTAATTTCACCTGTGGATAGGCCTTTTGCTAGGGCTGCATCAACAATACCGTGTTCATGGCGGTTTAATGTTGCGCCATATTGGTATGCCGTACGGCGAGACATTGCATTACCAGCTAAGACGTTTTCATCAACAATCTCTTTAGTGATGTTTTTTGAACCGTATACTTTCAGGTTTGGGAACGCGTCTTTAATTGCGCGAGAACCACCAAAGTGATCTGCATGCGAATGTGAATAGATCATCGCGACAACAGGTAAATCGCCATCTTCGGGAACATGTTCTTGGAAGAACTTAAGAGATTGTTCTGCTGATTCTTTTGTTAATAATACGTCGTATGCGATCCAGCCGTTGTCACTGCGGATAAACGAGATTGAAGCAAGGTCAGCACCACGAACTTGATATACTTTACCTGGAACGACTTCATATAAACCTGTTGCTGCTTGGTTCAATACTGCTTGGCGCCAAAGCGATGGATTTACTGACTCGGGCGCTTTATCGGCATTGGCCGCGCTCGGGTCGATAAAGTCGAAACTATTACGAATAAGGTCACCGGTTTTTTGATCAAATGCAGCAATTAAGCCGCGGTTATTATTGTCAAAAGCGCGGGTATCTTTATAGTTCAGTGTTTTCGAAAAATCTTGGTTATAGTCAATTGTTGCTTGCGTTGCGGCTTTACCACCTTGATTGCCAATCTCACTAAAATGTTCATGATCATGTTGTGCTGCAACAGCGCCAAATGAAATTGAAAAAATTAAAGTTGCTAAGGTTGTTTTCTTCATATCGTCATCACTCATATTAAAAATAAGATAAGGCGGTATGCATCGCCTCGTTTTGATGAGTGAACTATAAGTGACTTAGGTATAATTAAAAATAGGGTGTGAGATATACCTATGATAACTATTGTTTATACTAAATGAGTTTCTCCTTGAATGTTTCTCGCAGCTTTTTATGTACTGGATCTTTAATGAAGCGCTTGTGATAAATCATGTGGTATTCAATATCACTGATCGCGAAAGGCAATGGTAACACTTGTAAATTTAACGATTTAGCAATGTGAGAAAGGCCTGCGGGCATTGCTGCAATGTAGGACGTTCCCTGTACCGCGAGCATTAAATTGGCAGGGCTAGATACTTGCACCTTAACATCTCGCTCTCGCAATATTGTCGTTTTACTGAAAAACTCTACCGCATGCATATTATGACGTAACAAAGTCATCACTACATGGCTAGCTTGCCGGTATTGCTCTAAACTTATCTGGCCTTGAATTTCGGGGTGGTTTTGACAGCAAATCAACACTAAAGGCTCGGTGTGGACTAGCTCAAAACAAAAGTTACTGTCTTTTTTAGTGATGTTATCAATGGCTAAATCAATGGTTCGCATACGCAAGTCGTTAAATGTTTTGTCTTCCGTATCGCCAGATTGAATGAGCTGGATATTCGGCAGGCCGATTAATTGTAAAAGAATACTCTCTGGTGCCGTGACGATAAATTGTTTTTTTGTGTCGATGGCATTATCGATCACATCAATAACACTGACAACTTGTTGGTAAAATTGTTGGGCACTGGTTGTTGTGGTTAAATTACGGCCGCTGCGTATGAATAATTGATAACCTAGGTAGTCTTCCAAACGTTTTATCGAGGCGCTAATCGCTGGTTGCGAAACATCTAAAAACTCAGCCGCTTTGGTAAAGGAGTTAAACTCATACACCTTAATAAACGGTTTTATGAGGTTCATATCAAAATCATGCATAACAGTACTCTCTATTTAATCAATAAGTTATTTAATAAACAACGCTCTAATAAAAAGTGTTAGTGAACCAAGAAAAACAACAGCATACTTAATACTGCAGTGAGTAAGGTGTTGCGAGTCAGTAAGATCAACAATACTGCAAATACAGCACCGATTAAATAACTGTTATCAAGATTTAGGTGTAAAGTATTATCTTGTAAAAAGACAATCGGCGCTAAAATAGCGGTGAGCACTGCGGGTGCTGAGTAACTTAAAAACTTCACCATATTCGCATTCAGACGTAACGGCAACTTAGGTTCAATAAAGATATAACGACTGAAAAAGATAATAACTGTCATTAATATAATGGTTAGCCAGATCATAAGTCGTCTCCGGGTCTTGTTAGTGGGGTTTGATTTGGATGTGCTTCATTGGTCAACTTAGCGGTAAGCATACCTGCGCTCATGCCTGACAAGGCCGCGATAAGTAAGCCGCCGGGTATATGAAATAGTTCACAGGTGACAGCCATGACTAACGAAACCAGTACACTAACAAGAATCGACGGGGTTTTAATGGCAGGTACCACCAAGGCAATAAAGGTCGCTGCAATGGCGAAGTCTAAACCGAGCTCATCTAAATTAGGTATTTGCTGACCCGCGATAATACCGACAGCAGAGGCTAGGTTCCAAATGAGATAGAAACTAAAGCCACCGCCAAATGCAAACCAACGGTCGAACTTGTGTTGCTTGGTTTCACTACAGATCGCAAACAATTCGTCGGTGAGTAAGAAACCTAAGGTTAACCGCCAGCGTAATGGCAGGGGACTCATTTGGTGGCGCATTGCCATACCATATAAGAAATGACGTGAAGTAATGAGCAATGTTGTTAATAGAATACTGGTTAAGCCAATGCCTGATTTGATCATGCCGACTGCAACCAATTGCGCTGCGCCAGCAAATACGATCGCGGACATGGCTTGGCTTTGCAGCATATTTAGTCCTGCTTCGATGGCATAAGAACCCGCTAAAATACCCCAAGGGATCACCGCAATACTCAACGGCATAGCTGCTAATGCCCCTTTTAATGCTGACTTTAGCTTTGATTTCTGTTTGGAGTCGGGCGCTTGTTCTGAGTCGGCTTGTTGATCCTGCATCGTGTTGTCCTTGCGATAGCGAGTAAATAGGCAGATATAAATAATTATGCTTTGTGAGTTATGGGGTCGATAATTTTAAACTGGTAATGATTTAGGTAAGAATATTGTATAACAATAAATATTTATGCAATATTTTAATTTTAACGATTAAATGTAGAGTATTGTTCTAGTTGTGATGACTGTCGCGCAATAAAAAACCCAGCAAGCTGGGTTTTTTTATTTTTTAACCAGCATTGGGTAATGCCGATTGCGTAATGATCATCGAGCTAGGGATCTAGCGCGGTGATATTAGTGCTGTGCTTTGTGCTCGCCAGTGCCAAAGTGCCAGTCGTAGTGGAAGCTTTGACTTGCATCTTGATCTTTACGACGGTAAGTATGGCCACCAAAGTAGTCACGCATCGCTTGGATAAGGCTTGCTGAAGAATCTGCTTCACGGTAGCAATCATAGTAGCTCATTGCTGCGCTAATTGATGGCATTGGCATACCTTGCATGATCGCTTTCGCTAATACTTCACGCCACGCCATTTGGCTTTCTGCAAGGGTATTAGTGAAACGTTCCGCTAACATTAGGTTCAATAGCTCAGGTTCAGCTTGGTAAGCTTTCGAGATATCATCTAAGAAGTGAGCGCGGATCACGCAACCTGCACGCCATATTTTTGCAATCGCAACGTAATCTAATGTCCAGTTATGTTCTTTTTCTGCCGCAGTCATTAATTCAAAACCTTGTGCGTAGCTACAGATTTTTGAACAGTATAGTGCGTCAGATAATTTTTCTAACCATACGTTACGATCTTCGATAGAAACTGCAGGGCCTGCAAGTTTCGTCGCGCCAACCTGACGGATAGATTTTTGAGTACTTAGGCAACGTGCAAATACAGATTCTGCAATTGCGTTTGCTGGTACGCCAAGCTCTAGCGCTTCACGTGCAGTCCAGTTACCAGTGCCTTTTTGGCCAGCTTGATCCATGATCACGTCAACCATAGGTTTGCCAGTTGCTTCGTCAACAACTTTCAGGATGTTACCTGTGATTTCGATAAGGTAGCTTTGTAGCTTGCCTTTATTCCATTCACTGAATACTTCACCCACTTCAACAGCGGACACGCCTAAGATTTGACGCATAAATTGCACAACTTCGGCAATCATTTGCATGTCAGCGTATTCAATACCGTTATGTACCATTTTAACAAAGTGGCCAGAACCGATTGGACCAATATATTCAGCGCAAGGCTCGCCTTCAGGTAATGGTTGCTCTACTTTGGTACGTGCAATCTCAACACCTGTTACAGGATCCACTTTCGCAGACATTGCTTGCCACATAGGTTTTAGCCATTCCCATGCTGCTTTATCACCACTTGGCATAAGTGATGGACCGAAACGAGCGCCAACTTCACCACCAGAGATAGCACAAGTGAAGAAGTTAAACTTTCCGGCATAAGAATCCGCACGGGCAATTGAATCACGCCATTGACTATTACCTGTATCAACAACAATGTCGCTTGCTTCTAAGCCAGCTGCAATTAAGTCATTACAAATAATATCAACAACCGGGCCTGCTGGAACAGAAAGTACGATACGACGTGGTGTATCTAGTTGTTGAATAAGCTCTGCAAGATCAGCAACGGCAATTAATTTTGCTGCTGTTAATGGTTGATGACGTTTAACGATATCTGTACGACGCGCTTCGTTAATGTCAAAAGCGGCAACCGAGAAACCACGTTCTGCTAAGTTTAATGCCATGTTGGCACCCATTACGCCTAAACCTATTACTGCAATATCAATATTATTGTTCATCTGTTCCTCTGTGCCTTGGCAAGTCATGAAGGTGAGAATTGGCTAATGCCTGATTGTTTAAGGCATGATATAGAAAGTAGCAAAAGATACAATGTTAACGCTATCGTTATTTATCTTTTTCATCCAAATCATACTTTTTCATAAACTAATTTTAAATCATTAAAATTGATATGGTTAATCTGCATTGCCTTATGAGAGATACCTCACACTATCCTTGTTTGCTGAAATTTAAGATTGGTTCTTTCCTGCTCAATTATATAAATATAGCTAAAATTACTAATATATTTATACAAACGTCTTTGTGTGTATATATATAAACATAGCTGTAACATCGAAATGTCTAAGTATTAACAAATATGTTAAAAATCATACGTTTTTGCTAATTTAAAGTTAATTTAAAAGTTTATTTACCCTTAATTTTAGATAGGTATAATGTGGTAAGTATTTTATAACTAAGGATATTAGGCGTATGAGTTCCAACAGTCGCAAGTCTGGTCGAGTGACCTTACAAGATGTTGCAAATAAAGTAGGCGTTACTAAAATCACAGTCTCTAGAGCGATTCGTACTCCCGAGAAAGTATCGGAATCACTACGCTTAACTATCCATAAAGCCATAGATAAAATGGGCTACGTCCCTAATCGTGCCGCGAGCATGTTAAGTGCCAAGCAAAGTAAAACGGTTGTATTGATCGTGCCGTCATTATCTAACGGTGTATTTGCTGATGTTGTACGCGGTATTAATGATGTGATGTTAGGGCAAGGCTTCCAGATCTTATTAGGTCATTCTGGTTACTCCCTATTAGAAGAAGAGCGCTTAATCGAAACCTATCTACAGTTTGGTATTGATGGCATCATTATTTCAGGCACGCACCACACTGAACGCAGCAATCGGTTATTACGTAAATCTAACTTGCCCGTTGTCGAGATCATGGAATGTAATAATAACGCCATTGATATGTCGGTTGGTTTAGACCATGCGCAAGCGGGTTATAAGATGACAGAGCACCTCATTGGTAAAGGTTATAAAAACATTGGCTTTGCTGGTGCACGCATGGATTTACGTGCGCAACTGCGTTTAGACGGTTGGCGTAAAGCAATTTGGGAAGCTGAATTGAGTGATGAGCGCGTCGTAACGAGTAACTATTCGTCTAATTATCAAATGGGCGCGGATATGTTAACTGAAATACTAGGTGAATGGCCTGATACAGATTGTATCTTCTTCTGTAATGATGATTTAGCTGCGGGTGCTTTGTTTGAGTGTCAACGTCGTAATCTTAAAGTACCGAAGGATATTGCCATCGTTGGTTTTAACGATCTTGATATCTGCAGTGCAACAAATCCTAAATTAACCTCTGTGTCTATTCCTCGTTTCGATATTGGTGAGCAAGCGGCGACTATGTTACTTAAAAAAATTAATGATGAACCAATTGAAAATATGCATTTAGATCTCGGTTTTATTATTTCTGAACGTGGAAGTACTTAAGCTATGCTTATAACACTTGTATTTTTTTGTGTTAACGGTAACATTGCAGTTGGTTGATTTAACGTAATGTTAAGAAGTAGATAATATGAAAGGTAGAAGTATTATTGTCATGGGCGTTTCAGGTAGCGGAAAGTCCACGATCGGATTAAAAATTGCACAGCAGCTTGGCGTTAAATTTATTGACGGTGATGATCTGCACCCGAAAGCTAACATTTTAAAAATGGCCGCGAGCCAGCCTTTAAATGATGCCGACCGTAAACCTTGGTTAGAGCGTATCCGTGATGCGTGTTTTAGTATTGAGCAGAAGAATGAAATAGGTGTGATAGTTTGCTCGGCATTACGCAAAGATTACCGTGATCAAATACGTGATGGTAATAAGGCTGTTACTTTTATTTATTTAGACGGTAGTTTTGATTTAATTTTAACCCGTATGAAAGCAAGAGCAGGGCACTTTTTTAGTGGCGATGACATGTTACGAAGTCAATTTAATACGCTAGAGTTACCTTTAAAAGGTGAAAAGGACGTACTTTCAGTGCCAATTAACGGCACCATTGATGACATAGTAACACTCAGTATTGAGGCTTTAAAGCGTGACTAGGCTGATGATGTTGAACTGATATTCGATAATTTATAAAATCCAAACGTCTTTATAAAATACCATAATGGTCATATTTTAACCAAAATATGACCATTTTTTTTATCTAGCAAATAAACCTTCAAATGAAACTAGAAAGTTGTACATATGTAATAATAGTGACTTAAAAGTTGAATATATCCGACGAATTTATGCGAAAATGTGATATTACCCCTAGAGTTTAACTGTTTTGGGGAGTAAGATTGCCAGCAGTTACCGGTAACATAAAAATTAACATGTAAAGTTAACATGTAAAGTTAACATAACAATCATTATCGGGTTTATCAGAAACAAGGATACCGCTACGAATGAAAACGATTTCTAAAACAATTATTGCAGCGTCAGTTGCAACATTAATGAGTGCTTCTGCATTCGCTGCTGAATTTAATTTTAAATTCCAATCTTCTGATCCATCAGGTGAGAAGAATTTCCAAGTGCAACAAGCATGGGCTGATCAGTTAGAGAAAGACACTGACGGCCGTATTGATGTCACTATGTTACCTGTAGGTGCTGTTATTAAGCACACAGAAACATTGGATGGTATTAAATTTGGTGTTTTACAAGGTCACATTACAGCAACGGGTTTCTTTGCTGGTAAAGATCCTGCATTCGGCTTGATGGGGAACACTGTTGGCGCTTGGTCTGAACCAGAACAATTATTAGATTACATGTATAACGGCGGCGGTAACGAGCTAATGCGTGAAATCTACAAACCATACGGTATCTACTATATTGGCGCATCAGCAACAGGGCTTGAAGCGTTTGTTTCTAAAGTACCACTTAATGGCGTTGCCGATCTTAAAGGTCTTAAGTTACGTGCACCTGAAGGTCTAGTACAACAAGTATTTGCTGCTGCAGGCGCTTCACCAGTTAACTTACCGGGCTCTGAAGTATTTACTGGTCTAAGCAAAGGCGTTATTGATGCTGCAGATTACACGGTATTCTCAACGAACCATAAAGCGGGTCTAAATGATGTAGCACCACATCCCGTCTATCCTGGTTTCCATTCTTTGCCTGCAATTGAAGTATCAATCAGTGCTAAATCGTGGAACAAACTACCAGCTGATTTACAAAAAATCATGCAAGATTCAGTTAAAACGTTTGCTTATACTATGGTTGACACCTTGAAAAAAGCAGATGCAGAAGCGGTTGCTGAAGCAATGGCAGATCCAAAAATTACTGTACATGACTGGCCTGCTGAAGAACGTAAAAAGTTCCGTACTATTGCACGTAGCCAATGGGAAGTTTACGCAAAACGTTCTCCAAACGCGCAAAAAGTATATGACTCAGTTACTGCACATTTAAAAGCGAAAAACTTACTGTAATTTAAGTAAATGTTATACCTGAAGGCTGCGCTGCAGCCTTTTTTTCCACTTAGAAGATGAAAAAATCGATGAGTAATCCAGAAGAACTGCAACCAAGAAACCGCCTCGATGCCGGCATTATATGGGCTGGCAATGCAATCAGTGTGTTGTTTCTGTTTACGGTATTAATATCGTTTTATGAAGTACTGATGCGTTATGTATTTAATGCGCCGACGATTTGGGTACATGAAACTGCATCTTTTATTGGCGGTACTTTATTTGTACTTGGTGGCGCTTATGGATTAGCGACAGATAAACACGTACGTGTTGTCCTTATTTATGATCATGTATCTGAGCGTACAAAACAGTACTTGAATGTGTTCCATCATATTATGGGTTTATTGTTCACTGTATTACTTTCTTTTGCTGCATGGACGATGACTGAAGGTGCTTGGTATGCACCTTGGGGCGAGATGCGCTTAGAAACATCGGGCTCTGCTTGGGATCCTGCATATCCTGCGCTACTGAAAGCGTTAATTTTTGGTACTCTGTGCTTAATGTCGGTGCAATTTGTTTTGCACCTAATTCAAGAAATTCATGGCTTAGTTAAGAAGAATAAATAATATGTTTGATCTTTCATCTATTGGTATTGGTTACGGCAGTTTGTTAATGTTGGTGCTTATGATTGGCCTGTTATTAACAGGTATGCAATTGGCATTTGTAACGGGCTTAGTTGCTGTTATTTTCACATTTGGTTGGTTTGGTCCAGAGGTTTTACCGCTGATCACCAGCCGGATTTATAGTTTTGTTAGTGGGTACGTTTTCTTAGCTGTACCTATGTTTGTATTGATGGCTGCCTTGCTTGACCGTTCTGGTATTGCGCGTGACTTATTCGATGCAATGAAAAAAGTAGCGCGTAACATCCGTGGTGGTGTTGCGGTTCAAACATTATTAGTCGCTGTGTTACTTGCTTCAATGTCTGGCGTTATCGGTGGTGAAACCGTATTGCTTGGTATTCTTGCATTGCCGCAAATGCTGCGTCTTGGTTACGATCGTAAATTAGCGATTGGTACAACGTGTGCTGGTGGTGCTTTGGGTACTATGTTACCGCCAAGTATCGTATTGATTATTTATGGTCTAACAGCAAGTGTTTCAATTGGTGATCTGTTTAAAGCATCATTCTTACCGGCTGCGATACTCGCGTTATTGTATATTGTCTATGTATTGGTTCGTTGTTACTTAAACCCATCATTAGCACCATTACCAACAGCGGAAGAATTAGCGGAAGATGAAGCGAAAGATATTAACTTTAAGAAAGCGTTATTATTCCCAATGTTATCAGTTGCTGTGGTACTCGGTAGTATCTACAGTGGTATCGCATCGATTACAGAAGCATCGGCATTAGGTGTTGTGGGCATTGCGATCAGTGCGGCAATCCGTGGTGAGCTTAACTGGAACATGCTAAAAGAAAGTTCAATTGCGACATTACGTACTTGTGGCATGATCATCTGGATTGGTATTGGTGCGAGCGCATTAGTGGGTGTTTATAACCTAATGGGCGGTATTGATTTCGTCAGTGACGGTATTCTGGCGATGAGTGGTGGTAGCCCAATGGGGACTATCCTAATCATGATGGCAGTGCTGTTTGTATTAGGTATGTTCCTTGATTGGGTTGGTGTTGCATTATTAACTATGCCTATCTTTGTACCGATTGTTGTTGGTTTAGGTTTTGACCCAATTTGGTTTGGTGTGGTGTTCTGTATGAATATGCAGGTGTCATTCTTATCACCGCCATTTGGTCCAGCTGCTTTTTACCTTAAATCGGTAGCACCAAAAGATATTAGCTTGGGCGAAATATTCAGTGCTCTGGTACCGTTTATCTGCTTGCAAGTTGTTGCGTTAGCCTTGCTTATTATGTTCCCTCAATTAGCGTTATGGTGGAAATAGCGTATTTAAATACGTGATGTAACCGACAATGCTATAAATTCAATAGTTTAAAAGCCCATCGTTAGTAATAACGATGGGCTTTTTTGTTTAAATTTAATGAGCATCAGTATGTATAGCAAGTTAATGCTTAAGTTATTAAATTAAAATAATCATTAATTACAAAGGCTTACTTTAAATTAGGTGTTGTTGCTATGGTGTTAATCTTATTGGTAAGTCGAGTAGGCATTTATGTGTGGACAAACTTATTATCATACAATGGTTTATTGAATGTTAAATATGTATAATAAAAAGCCATTTGAACTAATTATTTATTGAGAATGTGTATTTAACGTTAATCGCTCTGCTTTTAATGTGAGTATTATGTACTAAATTAGATTATTGAATTAGGTTAATTGTTATATCGGTAAAAATAGTGGTTATTGTATATATGATCATAGCGTAAATCGATAATTATGCAGGTATTTACCTGTGCCATGGAATAAGATAGTTAAAAGGATTTATTCATGATTACATTTGTTATCCCTCAGCACGCACAAGTTATATCTGTTAACGGTAAAGCGGAACATATACTTGAGCAGGATAGTCAATCTCTAGAAAGCGGTTATGAAATCGCTGCGGGTGGCAAAATTGAGATCACATCCGGTGCTCAAGTTATATTGAAGTATGCTGATGGCTCGCAAGTGATCATTGATGAACACTTTAAAGCAACTGATAATGCTGACACGTCTGATGTAGCGATGGATGTGTTAGATGAAATTACCGAAGATAGTGACCAATCTATATCGGAAAAACCGCAAGTTAGCGATGATGTTTTAGCCGAAATTAGTGCCATTCAAGAATTAATCCTTTCTGATGAAGAGTTTATTGACCCTGTTAGTACTGCTGCGGGTAGTGCTAGCGATGGTGGCCGTTCGTCAGCGATCTCTGTCGCGCGTACTGGCGATGAAACTCTAGCTCACGCTGAATTTGAAACTAAAACCTTTACGCAGAATGGGCAAAATAAGGTATTTGTTGATACGAGTATGATGGATGCGCTTGGGTCCGTTGATACGAGCATTGTAACGCCAACAGCTGACATCAATGCGGGCTCAGATAGCGCAATCGATGATGACGACATTACGAACATTAATACACCAACGGTTGATGGTACGGGTGAGATAGGTTCAACGGTTGTTATTACCAATACTGCCGGCGTTGAAGTGGGTACGGCAGTTGTTGATACTGATGGTAACTATTCGATTACCACTGCTGAATTAGCTGATGGCACACAAGACTTAACGATCACCACGACGGATGTTGCGGGTAACTCTGCTGCGACGACGCAAGCTATTACTGTTGATACCGGCATTATGACGCCAACGGCGGACATCAATGCGGGCTCTGATAGCGCGATTGATAATGACGATATTACCTCTGACAATACGCCAACCATTGATGGTACGGGCGAGATAGGTTCAACGGTTGTTATCACCAATGCCGCAGGCGTTGAAGTGGGCACAGCAGTTGTTGATACTGATGGTAACTATTCGATTACCACAGCTGAATTAGCTGATGGCACACAAGACTTAACGATCACCACTACAGATGTTGCTGGAAACTCAGCCTTTGTTACGCAAGCTATCACGGTTGATACTGGCATTGTAACGCCAACGGCGGACATCAATGCGGGCTCAGATAGTGCCATTGATAATGACGATATCACCTCTGACAATATGCCAACCATTGATGGTACGGGCGAGATAGGTTCAACGGTTGTTATCACCAATGCCGCAGGCGTTGAAGTGGGCACAGCAGTTGTTGATACTGATGGTAACTATTCGATTACCACAGCTGAATTAGCTGATGGCACACAAGACTTAACGATCACCACTACAGATGTTGCTGGAAACTCAGCCTTTGTTACGCAAGCTATCACGGTTGATACTGGCATTGTGACGCCAACGGCGGATATCAATGCTGGCTCAGATAGCGCCATTAATAATGACGATATTACCTCTGACAATACACCAACGATTGATGGTACTGGCGAGATAGGTTCAACGGTTGTTATCACCAACGCTGCAGGTGTTGCAGTGGGCACGGCAGTTGTTGATAGCGACGGTAATTATTCGATCACAACTTCGATATTAGTCGATAGCACACAAGACTTAACCGTTACTACGACGGATGTTGCGGGTAACACAGCTGCGACGACGCAAACTATTACAGTTGATACCGGCATTGTGACGCCAACGGCGGATATCAATGCTGGCTCAGATAGCGCCATTGATAATGACGATATTACCTCTGACAATACACCAACGATTGACGGTACGGGCGAAATTGGTTCAACGGTTGTTATCACCAATGCCGCAGGCGTTGAAGTGGGCACAGCAGTTGTTGATACTGATGGTAACTATTCGATTACCACAGCTGAATTAGCTGATGGCACACAAGACTTAACGATCACCACTACAGATGTTGCTGGAAACTCAGCCTTTGTTACGCAAGCTATCACGGTTGATACTGGCATTGTAACGCCAACGGCGGACATCAATGCGGGCTCAGATAGTGCCATTGATAATGACGATATCACCTCTGACAATATGCCAACCATTGATGGTACGGGCGAGATAGGTTCAACGGTTGTTATCACCAATGCCGCAGGCGTTGAAGTGGGCACAGCAGTTGTTGATACTGATGGTAACTATTCGATTACCACAGCTGAATTAGCTGATGGCACACAAGACTTAACGATCACCACTACAGATGTTGCTGGAAACTCAGCCTTTGTTACGCAAGCTATCACGGTTGATACTGGCATTGTGACGCCAACAGCGGACATCAATGCGGGCTCAGATAGTGCGATTGATAATGACGATATCACCTCAGACAATACGCCAACAATTGATGGTACAGGCGAGATTGGTTCAACGGTTGTTATCACCAACGCTGCTGGCGTTGCAGTGGGCACAGCTGTTGTAGATAGCGACGGTAATTACTCGATTACCACAGCTGAATTAGCTGATGGTACACAAGACTTAACTATCACCACGACGGACACAGCTGGTAACTCTGCTGCGACGACGCAAGCTATCACGGTTTATACCGGCATTGTGACGCCAACAGCGGACATCAATGCGGGCTCGGATAGTGCGATTGATAATGACGATATCACCACTGACAATACGCCAACGATTGATGGTACAGGCGAGATTGGTTCAACGGTTGTTATCACCAACGCTGCCGGCGTTGCAGTGGGTACGGCTGTTGTAGATAGCAACGGTAACTACTCGATCACGACATCGATATTAGCAGATGGCACACAAGATTTAACCATTACCACGACGGATGTTGCGGGTAACTCTGCCTCTGTTACTCAAGCTATCACGGTTGATACCGGCATTGTGACGCCAACGGCGGACATTAATGCAGGCTCTGATAGCGCGGTTAATGATGACGATATTACCTCTGACAATACACCAACGATTGACGGTACTGGCGAGATAGGCTCAACGGTTGTTATCACCAACGCTGCAGGTGTTGCAGTGGGCACGGCAGTTGTTGATAGCGACGGTAACTACTCGATTACCACAGCTGAATTAGCTGATGGCACACAAGATTTAACCATTACCACAACGGACACGGCAGGTAACTCAGCTTCTGTTACTCAGGCGATTACCGTTGATACCGGCATTGTGACGCCAACGGCGGATATCAATGCTGGCTCAGATAGCGCGATCGATAATGATGATATTACCTCTGACAATACGCCAACGATTGACGGTACGGGCGAGATAGGTTCAACGGTTGTTATTACTAATGCGGCAGGCCAGGTTGTTGGCTCGGGCACAGTGGATGCGGATGGTAACTACTCAATCACGACATCGATATTAGCAGATGGCACACAAGATTTAACCATTACCACGACGGATGTTGCGGGTAACTCTGCCTCTGTTACTCAAGCTATCACGGTTGATACCGGCATTGTGACGCCAACGGCGGACATTAATGCTGGCTCAGATAGCGCGATCGATAATGATGATATTACCTCTGACAATACACCAACGATTGACGGTACTGGCGAGATAGGCTCAACGGTTGTTATCACCAACGCTGCTGGCGTTGCAGTGGGCACAGCTGTTGTAGATAGCGACGGTAATTACTCGATTACCACAGCTGAATTAGCTGATGGTACACAAGATTTAACCGTTACCACGACGGATACGGCGGGTAACTCAGCTTCTGTTACTCAGGCTATCACGGTTGATACGGTTAATCCAACACTGGCTATCGCGTTTACTGAAAGCGCATTAAGTGATGGTGAAACATCAGGCGTAACCTTTACGTTCTCAGAAGCACCGAGTGATTTCGTTATCGGTGATATCAACTCGCCGAATGGCACGATCACGGCGCTTGTGGCAACGGCAGATCCAACTGTTTGGACTGCGACGTTTACTCCGAATGATAACTTTGATGGTAGCGCGACAATCACTGTCGACAACGACAGTTACACCGATGCCGCGGGCAACCTGGGCAGCGGCAATACGGATGCGATCACGGTTGATACGGTTAATCCAACACTGGCTATCGCGTTTACTGAAAGCACATTAAGCGATGGTGAGACATCAGCAGTCACGTTTACCTTTAGCGAAGCACCGAGTGATTTCGTTATCGGTGATATTAACTCGCCGAATGGCACGATCACGGCGCTTGTGGCAACGGCAGATCCAACTGTTTGGACTGCGACGTTTACCCCAAGTGATGACTTTGATGGTAGCGCGACAATCACTGTCGACAACGACAGTTACACCGATGCCGCGGGTAACCTAGGCAGCGGTAATACGGATGCGATCATCGTTGATACGGTTAATCCAACGCTGGCCATTGCGTTCACTGAAAGCGAGTTAAGTGATGGTGAGACATCAGTTGTCACGTTTACATTTAGCGAAGCACCAAGTGATTTCGTTATCGGTGATATCAACTCGCCGAATGGCACGATGACGAACCTTGTTCAAGATGCAACGAATGGAAAAATCTGGACTGCGACGTTTACACCCAATGATAACTTTGATGGTAGCGCGACAATCACGGTTGATAACGACAGTTACACCGATGCCGCGGGCAACCTGGGCAGCGGTAATACGGATGCGATCATCGTTGATACGGTTAATCCAACACTGGCTATCGCGTTTACTGAAAGCGCATTAAGCGATGGTGAGACATCAGCAGTCACGTTTACCTTTAGCGAAGTACCGAGTGATTTCGTTATCGGTGATATTAATTCGCCGAATGGCACGATCACGGCGCTTGTGGCAACGGCAGATCCAACTGTTTGGACTGCGACGTTTACCCCAAGTGATGACTTTGATGGTAGCGCGACAATAACTGTCGACAACGACAGTTACACCGATGCCGCGGGTAACCTAGGCAGCGGTAATACCGATGCGATCACCGTTGATACGGTTAATCCAACACTGGCTATCGCGTTTACTGAAAGCGCATTAAGTGATGGTGAGACATCCGCTGTCACGTTTACGTTTAGCGAAGCACCGAGTGATTTCGTTATCGGTGATATCAACTCGCCGAATGGCACGATGACGAACCTTGTTCAAGATGCAACGAATGGGAAAATCTGGACTGCGACGTTTACCCCGAATGATAACTTTGATGGTAGCGCGACAATCACGGTTGATAACGACAGTTACACCGATGCCGCGGGCAATCTGGGCAGCGGTAATACGGATGCGATCATCGTTGATACGGTTAATCCAACACTGGCTATCGCGTTTACTGAAAGCGCATTAAGTGATGGTGAAACATCAGGCGTAACCTTTACGTTTAGCGAAGCACCAAGTGATTTCGTTATCGGTGATATTAACTCGCCGAATGGCACGATCACGGCGCTTGTGGCAACGGCAGATCCAACTGTTTGGACTGCGACGTTTACTCCGAATGATAACTTTGATGGTAGCGCGACAATCACGGTTGATAACGACAGTTACACCGATGCCGCGGGCAATCTGGGCAGCGGTAATACCGATGCGATCATCGTTGATACGGTTAATCCAACACTGGCTATCGCGTTTACTGAAAGCGCATTAAGTGATGGTGAAACATCAGGCGTAACCTTTACGTTTAGCGAAGCACCAAGTGATTTCGTTATCGGTGATATCAACTCGCCGAATGGCACGATGACGAACCTTGTTCAAGATGCAACGAATGGAAAAATCTGGACTGCGACGTTTACACCCAATGATAACTTTGATGGTAGCGCGACAATCACGGTTGATAACGACAGTTACACCGATGCCGCGGGCAACCTGGGCAGCGGTAATACGGATGCGATCATCGTTGATACGGTTAATCCAACACTGGCTATCGCGTTTACTGAAAGCGCATTAAGCGATGGTGAGACATCAGCAGTCACGTTTACCTTTAGCGAAGTACCGAGTGATTTCGTTATCGGTGATATTAATTCGCCGAATGGCACGATCACGGCGCTTGTGGCAACGGCAGATCCAACTGTTTGGACTGCGACGTTTACCCCAAGTGATGACTTTGATGGTAGCGCGACAATAACTGTCGACAACGACAGTTACACCGATGCCGCGGGTAACCTAGGCAGCGGTAATACCGATGCGATCACCGTTGATACGGTTAATCCAACACTGGCTATCGCGTTTACTGAAAGCGCATTAAGTGATGGTGAGACATCCGCTGTCACGTTTACGTTTAGCGAAGCACCGAGTGATTTCGTTATCGGTGATATCAACTCGCCGAATGGCACGATGACGAACCTTGTTCAAGATGCAACGAATGGGAAAATCTGGACTGCGACGTTTACCCCGAATGATAACTTTGATGGTAGCGCGACAATCACGGTTGATAACGACAGTTACACCGATGCCGCGGGCAATCTGGGCAGCGGTAATACGGATGCGATCATCGTTGATACGGTTAATCCAACACTGGCTATCGCGTTTACTGAAAGCGCATTAAGTGATGGTGAAACATCAGGCGTAACCTTTACGTTTAGCGAAGCACCAAGTGATTTCGTTATCGGTGATATTAACTCGCCAAATGGGACTATCACGGCGCTTGTGGCAACGGCAGATCCAACTGTTTGGACTGCGACGTTTACCCCGAATGATAACTTTGATGGTAGCGCGACAATCACTGTCGACAACGACCGTTACACCGATGCTGCGGGCAACCTGGGCAGCGGCAATACTGATGCGATCACAGTTGATACGGTTAATCCAACACTGGCTATCGCGTTTGCTGAAAGCGCATTAAGTGATGGTGAGACATCCGCTGTCACGTTTACGTTTAGCGAAGCACCGAGTGATTTCGTTATCGGTGATATCAACTCGCCGAATGGCACGATGACGAACCTTGTTCAAGATGCAACGAATGGAAAAATCTGGACTGCGACGTTTACACCCAATGATAACTTTGATGGTAGCGCGACAATCACGGTTGATAACGACAGTTATACCGATGCCGCGGGCAACCTAGGCAGCGGTAATACCGATGCGATCATCGTTGATACGGTTAATCCAACACTGGCTATCGCGTTTACTGAAAGCGCATTAAGCGATGGTGAGACATCAGCAGTCACGTTTACCTTTAGCGAAGCACCGAGTGATTTCGTTATCGGTGATATTAACTCGCCGAATGGCACGATCACGGCGCTTGTGGCAACGGCAGATCCAACTGTTTGGACTGCGACGTTTACTCCTAATGATAACTTTGATGGTAGCGCGACAATCACGGTTGATAACGACAGTTACACCGATGCCGCGGGCAACCTCGGCAGCGGCAATACGGATGCGATCACGGTTGATACGGTTAATCCAACACTGGCTATCGCGTTTACTGAAAGCGCATTAAGTGATGGTGAAACATCAGCAGTCACGTTTACCTTTAGCGAAGCACCGAGTGATTTCGTTATCGGTGATATTAATTCGCCGAATGGCACGATGACGAACCTTGTTCAAGATGCAACGAATGGGAAGATCTGGACTGCGACGTTTACCCCTAATGATAACTTTGATGGTAGCGCGAAAATCACTGTCGACAACGACAGTTATACCGATGCAGCGGGCAACCTAGGCAGCGGTAATACCGATGCGATCATCGTTGATACGGTTAATCCAACACTGGCTATCGCGTTTGCTGAAAGCGCATTAAGCGATGGTGAAACATCAGACGTAACCTTTACGTTCTCAGAAGCACCAAGTGATTTCGTTATCGGTGATATTAACTCGCCGAATGGCACGATCACGGCGCTTGTGGCAACGGCAGATCCAACTGTTTGGACTGCGACGTTTACTCCGAATGATAACTTTGATGGTAGCGACAATCACGGTTGATAACGACAGTTACACCGATGCCGCGGGCAATCTGGGCAGCGGTAATACCGATGCGATCATCGTTGATACGGTTAATCCAACACTGGCTATCGCGTTTACTGAAAGCGCATTAAGTGATGGTGAAACATCAGGCGTAACCTTTACGTTTAGCGAAGCACCAAGTGATTTCGTTATCGGTGATATCAACTCGCCGAATGGCACGATGACGAACCTTGTTCAAGATGCAACGAATGGAAAATCTGGACTGCGACGTTTACACCCAATGATAACTTTGATGGTAGCGCGACAATCACGGTTGATAACGACAGTTACACCGATGCCGCGGGCAACCCAGCGGTAATACGGATGCGATCATCGTTGATACGGTTAATCCAACATTGGCTATCGCGTTTACTGAAAGCGCATTAAGCGATGGTGAGACATCAGCAGTCACGTTTACCTTTAGCGAAGCACCAAGTGATTTCGTTATCGGTGATATTAACTCGCCAAATGGGACTATCACGGCGCTTGTGGCAACGGCAGATCCAACTGTTTGGACTGCGACGTTTACCCCGAATGATAACTTTGATGGTAGCGCGACAATCACTGTCGACAACGACAGTTACACCGATGCTGCGGGCAACCTGGGCAGCGGCAATACTGATGCGATCACAGTTGATACGGTTAATCCAACACTGGCTATCGCGTTTGCTGAAAGCGCATTAAGCGATGGTGAAACATCAGACGTAACCTTTACGTTCTCAGAAGTACCGAGTGATTTCGTTATCGGTGATATTAATTCGCCGAATGGCACGATGACGAACCTTGTTCAAGATGCAACGAATGGGAAGATCTGGACTGCGACGTTTACCCCGAATGATAACTTTGATGGTAGCGCGACAATCACGGTTGATAACGACAGTTACACCGATGCCGCGGGCAACCTGGGCAGCGGTAATACGGATGCGATCATCGTTGATACGGTTAATCCAACATTGGCTATCGCGTTTACTGAAAGCGCATTAAGTGATGGTGAAACATCAGGCGTAACCTTTACGTTTAGCGAAGCACCAAGTGATTTCGTTATCGGTGATATTAACTCGCCAAATGGGACTATCACGGCGCTTGTGGCAACGGCAGATCCAACTGTTTGGACTGCGACGTATACCCCGAATGATAACTTTGATGGTAGCGCGACAATCACTGTCGACAACGACAGTTACACCGATGCTGCGGGCAACCTGGGCAGCGGCAATACTGATGCGATCACAGTTGATACGGTTAATCCAACACTGGCTATCGCGTTTGCTGAAAGCGCATTAAGTGATGGTGAGACATCCGCTGTCACGTTTACGTTTAGCGAAGCACCGAGTGATTTCGTTATCGGTGATATCAACTCGCCGAATGGCACGATGACGAACCTTGTTCAAGATGCAACGAATGGAAAAATCTGGACTGCGACGTTTACACCCAATGATAACTTTGATGGTAGCGCGACAATCACGGTTGATAACGACAGTTACACCGATGCCGCGGGCAACCTGGGCAGCGGTAATACGGATGCGATCATCGTTGATACGGTTAATCCAACATTGGCTATCGCGTTTACTGAAAGCGCATTAAGCGATGGTGAAACATCAGACGTAACCTTTACGTTCTCAGAAGTACCGAGTGATTTCGTTATCGGTGATATTAATTCGCCGAATGGCACGATGACGAACCTTGTTCAAGATGCAACGAATGGGAAGATCTGGACTGCGACGTTTACCCCGAATGATAACTTTGATGGTAGCGCGACAATCACGGTTGATAACGACAGTTACACCGATGCCGCGGGCAACCTGGGCAGCGGTAATACGGATGCGATCACCGTTGATACGGTTAATCCAACACTGGCTATCGCGTTTACTGAAAGCGCATTAAGTGATGGTGAAACATCAGGCGTAACCTTTACGTTTAGCGAAGCACCAAGTGATTTCGTTATCGGTGATATTAACTCGCCAAATGGGACTATCACGGCGCTTGTGGCAACGGCAGATCCAACTGTTTGGACTGCGACGTTTACCCGAATGATAACTTTGATGGTAGCGCGACAATCACTGTCGACAACGACAGTTACACCGATGCTGCGGGCAACCTGGGCAGCGGCAATACTGATGCGATCACAGTTGATACGGTTAATCCAACACTGGCTATCGCGTTTGCTGAAAGCGCATTAAGCGATGGTGAAACATCAGACGTAACCTTTACGTTCTCAGAAGTACCGAGTGATTTCGTTATCGGTGATATTAATTCGCCGAATGGCACGATGACGAACCTTGTTCAAGATGCAACGAATGGGAAGATCTGGACTGCGACGTTTACCCCGAATGATAACTTTGATGGTAGCGCGACAATCACGGTTGATAACGACAGTTACACCGATGCCGCGGGCAACCCAAGGCAGCGGTAATACGGATGCGATCATCGTTGATACGGTTAATCCAACATTGGCTATCGCGTTTACTGAAAGCGCATTAAGTGATGGTGAAACATCAGGCGTAACCTTTACGTTTAGCGAAGCGCAAGTGATTTCGTTATCGGTGATATTAACTCGCCAAATGGGACTATCACGGCGCTTGTGGCAACGGCAGATCCAACTGTTTGGACTGCGACGTATACCCGAATGATAACTTTGATGGTAGCGCGACAATCACTGTCGACAACGACCGTTACACCGATGCTGCGGGCAACCTGGGCAGCGGCAATACTGATGCGATCACAGTTGATACGGTTAATCCAACACTGGCTATCGCGTTTGCTGAAAGCGCATTAAGTGATGGTGAGACATCCGCTGTCACGTTTACGTTTAGCGAAGCACCGAGTGATTTCGTTATCGGTGATATCAACTCGCCGAATGGCACGATGACGAACCTTGTTCAAGATGCAACGAATGGAAAAATCTGGACTGCGACGTTTACACCCAATGATAACTTTGATGGTAGCGCGACAATCACGGTTGATAACGACAGTTACACCGATGCCGCGGGCAACCTGGGCAGCGGTAATACGGATGCGATCATCGTTGATACGGTTAATCCAACACTGGCTATCGCGTTTACTGAAAGCGCATTAAGCGATGGTGAGACATCAGCAGTCACGTTTACCTTTAGCGAAGTACCGAGTGATTTCGTTATCGGTGATATTAATTCGCCGAATGGCACGATCACGGCGCTTGTGGCAACGGCAGATCCAACTGTTTGGACTGCGACGTTTACCCCAAGTGATGACTTTGATGGTAGCGCGACAATAACTGTCGACAACGACCGTTACACCGATGCTGCGGGCAACCTGGGCAGCGGCAATACTGATGCGATCACAGTTGATACGGTTAATCCAACACTGGCTATCGCGTTTGCTGAAAGCGCATTAAGTGATGGTGAGACATCCGCTGTCACGTTTACGTTTAGCGAAGCACCGAGTGATTTCGTTATCGGTGATATCAACTCGCCGAATGGCACGATGACGAACCTTGTTCAAGATGCAACGAATGGAAAAATCTGGACTGCGACGTTTACACCCAATGATAACTTTGATGGTAGCGCGACAATCACGGTTGATAACGACAGTTATACCGATGCCGCGGGCAACCTAGGCAGCGGTAATACCGATGCGATCATCGTTGATACGGTTAATCCAACACTGGCTATCGCGTTTACTGAAAGCGCATTAAGCGATGGTGAGACATCAGCAGTCACGTTTACCTTTAGCGAAGCACCGAGTGATTTCGTTATCGGTGATATTAACTCGCCGAATGGCACGATCACGGCGCTTGTGGCAACGGCAGATCCAACTGTTTGGACTGCGACGTTTACTCCTAATGATAACTTTGATGGTAGCGCGACAATCACGGTTGATAACGACAGTTACACCGATGCCGCGGGCAACCTGGGCAGCGGCAATACGGATGCGATCACGGTTGATACGGTTAATCCAACACTGGCTATCGCGTTTACTGAAAGCGCATTAAGTGATGGTGAAACATCAGCAGTCACGTTTACCTTTAGCGAAGCACCGAGTGATTTCGTTATCGGTGATATTAATTCGCCGAATGGCACGATGACGAACCTTGTTCAAGATGCAACGAATGGGAAGATCTGGACTGCGACGTTTACCCCTAATGATAACTTTGATGGTAGCGCGAAAATCACTGTCGACAACGACAGTTATACCGATGCAGCGGGCAACCTAGGCAGCGGTAATACCGATGCGATCATCGTTGATACGGTTAATCCAACACTGGCTATCGCGTTTGCTGAAAGCGCATTAAGCGATGGTGAAACATCAGACGTAACCTTTACGTTCTCAGAAGCACCAAGTGATTTCGTTATCGGTGATATTAACTCGCCGAATGGCACGATCACGGCGCTTGTGGCAACGGCAGATCCAACTGTTTGGACTGCGACGTTTACTCCGAATGATAACTTTGATGGTAGCGCGACAATCACGGTTGATAACGACAGTTACACCGATGCCGCGGGCAATCTGGGCAGCGGTAATACCGATGCGATCATCGTTGATACGGTTAATCCAACACTGGCTATCGCGTTTACTGAAAGCGCATTAAGTGATGGTGAAACATCAGGCGTAACCTTTACGTTTAGCGAAGCACCAAGTGATTTCGTTATCGGTGATATCAACTCGCCGAATGGCACGATGACGAACCTTGTTCAAGATGCAACGAATGGAAAAATCTGGACTGCGACGTTTACACCCAATGATAACTTTGATGGTAGCGCGACAATCACGGTTGATAACGACAGTTACACCGATGCCGCGGGCAACCTGGGCAGCGGTAATACGGATGCGATCATCGTTGATACGGTTAATCCAACATTGGCTATCGCGTTTACTGAAAGCGCATTAAGCGATGGTGAGACATCAGCAGTCACGTTTACCTTTAGCGAAGCACCAAGTGATTTCGTTATCGGTGATATTAACTCGCCAAATGGGACTATCACGGCGCTTGTGGCAACGGCAGATCCAACTGTTTGGACTGCGACGTTTACCCCGAATGATAACTTTGATGGTAGCGCGACAATCACTGTCGACAACGACAGTTACACCGATGCTGCGGGCAACCTGGGCAGCGGCAATACTGATGCGATCACAGTTGATACGGTTAATCCAACACTGGCTATCGCGTTTGCTGAAAGCGCATTAAGCGATGGTGAAACATCAGACGTAACCTTTACGTTCTCAGAAGTACCGAGTGATTTCGTTATCGGTGATATTAATTCGCCGAATGGCACGATGACGAACCTTGTTCAAGATGCAACGAATGGGAAGATCTGGACTGCGACGTTTACCCCGAATGATAACTTTGATGGTAGCGCGACAATCACGGTTGATAACGACAGTTACACCGATGCCGCGGGCAACCTGGGCAGCGGTAATACGGATGCGATCATCGTTGATACGGTTAATCCAACATTGGCTATCGCGTTTACTGAAAGCGCATTAAGTGATGGTGAAACATCAGGCGTAACCTTTACGTTTAGCGAAGCACCAAGTGATTTCGTTATCGGTGATATTAACTCGCCAAATGGGACTATCACGGCGCTTGTGGCAACGGCAGATCCAACTGTTTGGACTGCGACGTATACCCCGAATGATAACTTTGATGGTAGCGCGACAATCACTGTCGACAACGACCGTTACACCGATGCTGCGGGCAACCTGGGCAGCGGCAATACTGATGCGATCACAGTTGATACGGTTAATCCAACACTGGCTATCGCGTTTGCTGAAAGCGCATTAAGTGATGGTGAGACATCCGCTGTCACGTTTACGTTTAGCGAAGCACCGAGTGATTTCGTTATCGGTGATATCAACTCGCCGAATGGCACGATGACGAACCTTGTTCAAGATGCAACGAATGGAAAAATCTGGACTGCGACGTTTACACCCAATGATAACTTTGATGGTAGCGCGACAATCACGGTTGATAACGACAGTTACACCGATGCCGCGGGCAACCTGGGCAGCGGTAATACGGATGCGATCATCGTTGATACGGTTAATCCAACATTGGCTATCGCGTTTACTGAAAGCGCATTAAGCGATGGTGAAACATCAGACGTAACCTTTACGTTCTCAGAAGTACCGAGTGATTTCGTTATCGGTGATATTAATTCGCCGAATGGCACGATGACGAACCTTGTTCAAGATGCAACGAATGGGAAGATCTGGACTGCGACGTTTACCCCGAATGATAACTTTGATGGTAGCGCGACAATCACGGTTGATAACGACAGTTACACCGATGCCGCGGGCAACCTGGGCAGCGGTAATACGGATGCGATCACCGTTGATACGGTTAATCCAACACTGGCTATCGCGTTTACTGAAAGCGCATTAAGTGATGGTGAAACATCAGGCGTAACCTTTACGTTTAGCGAAGCACCAAGTGATTTCGTTATCGGTGATATTAACTCGCCAAATGGGACTATCACGGCGCTTGTGGCAACGGCAGATCCAACTGTTTGGACTGCGACGTTTACCCCGAATGATAACTTTGATGGTAGCGCGACAATCACTGTCGACAACGACAGTTACACCGATGCTGCGGGCAACCTGGGCAGCGGCAATACTGATGCGATCACAGTTGATACGGTTAATCCAACACTGGCTATCGCGTTTGCTGAAAGCGCATTAAGCGATGGTGAAACATCAGACGTAACCTTTACGTTCTCAGAAGTACCGAGTGATTTCGTTATCGGTGATATTAATTCGCCGAATGGCACGATGACGAACCTTGTTCAAGATGCAACGAATGGGAAGATCTGGACTGCGACGTTTACCCCGAATGATAACTTTGATGGTAGCGCGACAATCACGGTTGATAACGACAGTTACACCGATGCCGCGGGCAACCTGGGCAGCGGTAATACGGATGCGATCATCGTTGATACGGTTAATCCAACATTGGCTATCGCGTTTACTGAAAGCGCATTAAGTGATGGTGAAACATCAGGCGTAACCTTTACGTTTAGCGAAGCACCAAGTGATTTCGTTATCGGTGATATTAACTCGCCAAATGGGACTATCACGGCGCTTGTGGCAACGGCAGATCCAACTGTTTGGACTGCGACGTATACCCGAATGATAACTTTGATGGTAGCGCGACAATCACTGTCGACAACGACCGTTACACCGATGCTGCGGGCAACCTGGGCAGCGGCAATACTGATGCGATCACAGTTGATACGGTTAATCCAACACTGGCTATCGCGTTTGCTGAAAGCGCATTAAGTGATGGTGAGACATCCGCTGTCACGTTTACGTTTAGCGAAGCACCGAGTGATTTCGTTATCGGTGATATCAACTCGCCGAATGGCACGATGACGAACCTTGTTCAAGATGCAACGAATGGAAAAATCTGGACTGCGACGTTTACACCCAATGATAACTTTGATGGTAGCGCGACAATCACGGTTGATAACGACAGTTACACCGATGCCGCGGGCAACCTGGGCAGCGGTAATACGGATGCGATCATCGTTGATACGGTTAATCCAACATTGGCTATCGCGTTTACTGAAAGCGCATTAAGCGATGGTGAGACATCAGCAGTCACGTTTACCTTTAGCGAAGCACCGAGTGATTTCGTTATCGGTGATATTAACTCGCCGAATGGCACGATCACGGCGCTTGTGGCAACGGCAGATCCAACTGTTTGGACTGCGACGTTTACTCCGAATGATAACTTTGATGGTAGCGCGACAATCACGGTTGATAACGACAGTTACACCGATGCCGCGGGCAATCTGGGCAGCGGTAATACCGATGCGATCATCGTTGATACGGTTAATCCAACACTGGCTATCGCGTTTACTGAAAGCGCATTAAGTGATGGTGAAACATCAGGCGTAACCTTTACGTTTAGCGAAGCACCAAGTGATTTCGTTATCGGTGATATCAACTCGCCGAATGGCACGATGACGAACCTTGTTCAAGATGCAACGAATGGAAAAATCTGGACTGCGACGTTTACACCCAATGATAACTTTGATGGTAGCGCGACAATCACGGTTGATAACGACAGTTACACCGATGCCGCGGGCAACCTGGGCAGCGGTAATACGGATGCGATCATCGTTGATACGGTTAATCCAACATTGGCTATCGCGTTTACTGAAAGCGCATTAAGCGATGGTGAGACATCAGCAGTCACGTTTACCTTTAGCGAAGCACCGAGTGATTTCGTTATCGGTGATATTAACTCGCCGAATGGCACGATCACGGCGCTTGTGGCAACGGCAGATCCAACTGTTTGGACTGCGACGTTTACTCCGAATGATAACTTTGATGGTAGCGCGACAATCACGGTTGATAACGACAGTTACACCGATGCCGCGGGCAATCTGGGCAGCGGTAATACCGATGCGATCATCGTTGATACGGTTAATCCAACACTGGCTATCGCGTTTACTGAAAGCGCATTAAGTGATGGTGAAACATCAGGCGTAACCTTTACGTTTAGCGAAGCACCAAGTGATTTCGTTATCGGTGATATTAACTCGCCAAATGGGACTATCACGGCGCTTGTGGCAACGGCAGATCCAACTGTTTGGACTGCGACGTTTACTCCGAATGATAACTTTGATGGTAGCGCAACTATCACGGTTGCCGATGGCAGTTACAGCGATGCAACAGGTAATGCCGGAACAGGTCATAGTGATACGATTACTGTTGATACGCTTGTGCCAAGCGTGCCGACCGTGATCGCACAAACGACAAGTGACACAAGTCCTGTTATTACGGGTTCAGCGGTAGTTGCAGACGGTGAAAGCTTAACCGTGACGGTGAACGGCGCAACCTATAATAACGTTACAGTGACCAACGGGAACTGGAGCATTGATACAGAGACGGCAACAGTTGATAGCGGCACGCTGGCACCATTCCTTGATGGTCAAACTTACAACGTCGAAGCAACCGTTACTGATAGCGCTGGAAATCAATCTATAGACAGCACCAATAGTGAGTTGATCATCAATGCAACGCCAACGACTGTCGACAGTATTATTAATTCGGTTGAAGACGTTGCTTATATACTGAATGAAACTGACTTTAACTTTACAGATACCCAAGGCGATACATTAGCTAGTGTGCGTATTGATTCTTTAGCTTCAGAAGGTGACATTCAAGTATTCGTAGGCAATACCTGGGTTAATGTTACTGAAGGACAGGAAATATCAATCAGTGATATTAATGATGGTAATTTAAGGTTTGTTAATGACGAACATGAATCGGGTTCAGATTACAGTAGCTTTGAATTTAGTGTTTCTGATGGTCATGAATGGAGTAATTCAGCTACAGGTTCAGTAAATGTTGAAGCTGTTGCTGATGCACCAACAATAACACTTTCCAATAACGTCATTGCTCCTGCTGATTACACGCCACCTCAAGGTTCAGGCTTACTCGTTGAAACATTTAGTAATGTTATTGCTTTTACTACCGCTCAAGTATCTGGTTCAAATGCGGGGTATATGGAACAGGCGCTTGCTAATGAAACACCAACATCGACAGGTAATTTATCAGAGTTAACTGATAATGGCGGCCGAATTAATTTACCGGCTGATACCGCTGTTAGAGCGACTGGTTTAGTTTATTTAGAAGCTGGTACAAGTTACGAATTTACTGGTTATCGCGATGATACCTTCCATATGGAAATCGGTGGGGATGTCGTATTTTCTCAGGGGTATGATAATTGGGGTAATTATACATCTTCTGCTTATACACCTACAGAATCTGGTTATTACAGTTTTGAAATGTATGGTTATAATGCCGCTGGTCCAGGGTCTTATGATGTTAGCGTTAAAATTAATGGTGGCTCAGCACAAGAGTTATCTGTGTTACCGACTTATACAGATATAGATGAAATCAACAATTTAGGCGCGCAACATAGCGGTCATAATGACGTTAATAGTGATGGTGGCTTCTATCCGGTCCGCCTCAATGAAGGAATGGAAGGGCAGGATATACAATTGTCGACTGTAACAGCTGCGCTTGTTGATATCGATGGTTCAGAGTCTCTTGGTCTCGTTGTTAGTGGTGTGCCGATTGGCGCTGTTATAAGTGATGGTACTAACTCAGTGACCAGCGATGGCAATGATATTGATATTAGCGATTGGAATCTCGCAGACCTGACTTTCAATGGTACTGCGACAGGTGTATCTACTACGCATACGTTAAGTTTCACGGCTACGTCAACAGAAGCGAACGGTATAGGTAGTAATGAAACTGCATCTACAACAGTGCAACTTGACGTTGTCGTTTTAGACGGTGAACCGACTGCAGTTGATGACCTTGATAGTGTTGGTTACGGCGGTACTATTTACGGTAACGTCATTACAGGTGCGGGCGGGCAAACTGATGGTGAAGATCAAGTCAGTGTCGATACTGTTAGTTTAACGGAGGTTAATGGCCAGAGTTTAGTTAATGGTACATTAACGTTGAATACGAATAACGGATCTATCACTTTCGAAGAAGATGGAAGTTATAATTATACTTCATCAGTTAACGACACGTTAGTCGCGAATGGAGTTTTAGATCCTAGCGACAAATTGAATTGGAATGGTACTGGTATAGGTGTTTATGGCCTTACTGCATCGGCAGCTGATAATAATAATGTATTTGGGGCAGATAATCCTTGGAATGGGTTAAATGTAGGTAATTTGAATAATCTTGATAGCCAAAGTAATAGTGCTATATCAAATGTCAATCTGGATGGTATTGGAGTTGGTTCGGGATCAGGTTCAAAAATAGGAAAAGATGAATCAATAGTACTTGATTTAGGTACATCAACCTCAAAAATTACTTTAGATTTTGCAGATTTTGGCACTAATGAATTTATTTATATTTATGGCTATGATGCTACCGGCTCTCGAGTTGGAGCTGGAGGTTGGGCTTCTGGTGACGCGGATAAAATTGTATCTCAAGATTTTACTTTCAGCAGTGATGTTTCTTATATTGCAATACACCAAAATTACAATAACTCAGCGATGGTACTTACTGGTATCACAATCCCTGTTGTTGATATTGATATCTCCCCTGAAGCGTTCGAATATGTAATTTTCGATTCAGATGGAGATACGAGTAAAGCAACTTTGACTGTTGAGCATGCGGGTGATTCGACAGCATTTAATGATAGTGGCACTGTGTTTGAATCAGGATTAACAGGCGGAACATCAGAAGGAAACTCGGTTACTGTCCTTACTGGTAACTTACTTGATAATGATGCTGGTATTGGCGCGTCTACAACGATTACAGAGGTCGATGGTTCTACAGCTACTGGCGGTTCATCAACTATAACGGTGAGCATGGATCAGGGTTCTTTGGTTGTTTATATTGCTGATGATGGTAGCAATAGAGCGGGTGATTATACTTATACACTCGATAATGCTGTCAATGTCGGTGGTGAGGGTACAACAGATTCAATTACTTACCAACTGACGGACCAAAGTAGTGGTCATCAAACAACTGCACAGTTTGACGTGAGCATTGTCGATGATGCTCCGGTTGCTAATGATGTCGAATTAACTCTTGAAGCCGCATCGGAAGCATATACAGTTAATTTAATCGTAGTGTTAGACAAATCTGGTTCAATGGGAAGTGCTGCAGCGGGGAATTCTGGACCTAGCCGTATGGATTTAGCTAAAGAAGCTATTGCTAGTATGCTTTTTGAATACGATAAAGTAGGTAATGTGAATGTTCAATTTGTTACTTTTAGTAGCAGTGTTATAGAGTCACAGTGGTTTGAAGATGACCTTAATAAGGCTAGTAACTACTTAGATGGAATTCAGACCGGAGGCGGTACACACTACGATAAAGCGCTTGATTCCGTGATGGATAATTACCAAGTGCCACAAGGTAATGTTGCCGATAAATCCCTTGTTTATTTTATCTCTGATGGTGCACCAAGTAACAATCATGGCATTGATAATAATGCTAAAATAGCATGGGAAAACTTTATTGATAATAACAATATTGATACGTCATTCTCGATTGGTATTGGTGGCTCTACTTCATTAAATGAGCTAAATCCGATTGGTTACCCGAATACTGGTGATAATGGTGAAGTTGAACCGAATACAATTAGAATATCGTCTGCTGTGGAACTATCTGATACGTTATTAAGTACTATTGATGGTGGTATTCTTAGTGGTAATGTTTCATTGCTAGCGGCTAGTGGTAATGCTGGCGCTGCTTTAGGGGCTGATGGTGGCTTTATATCCGAAATTACAATTGATGGCGTTACTTATTACTATCAACCGGGTGATGCAACGTCTGAAATATCAATCGACACAGCTAAAGGTGGCACGCTGACCTTAGATTTAGCGACATTAGAATATAGTTACAAAATTGAGTTAGATAAAAGTATCACTGGCGAACAAGATATTTTCAATATTACTATTGTAGATAACGATGGTGATAGTACGCAGCTTGATATGATTATCAATTTGGAGTATCAAGCCAATTTGGATGCTAACCGTGATTTAATTTTAACTAATCAAAACGGATTAACCATATTAGAAATCCCGACATTGGCATTGTTGCATAACGATACGAAAGGTTTATCAGGTAATATCTCAGCGATTAGCAATGAGACGGACACAACAGTTATTACTCATAATTCGCAGTACGATATGGTTGAAGTAACAGTTACTTCAGGTAATAACCTTGACGACGTTAGTTTCGACTATACATTAAATAATAATGATGCAAACGATCAAGCAACAGTTAACTTTAAAGAAATTAGTGGTTTAACTATTACCGGTAGTAAACTCGATGAGATTTTACTCGGTAGTGACAGCGCAGATATATTAATTGGTAATGGCGGTGATGACGCTTTAGTTGGTGGTGCTAATACCGATGATTTAAGAGGCGGTACTGGTGATGACTTACTCATGGGTCAAG
Source organism: Moritella marina ATCC 15381 (assembly GCF_008931805.1). Lineage (GTDB taxonomy): Bacteria > Pseudomonadota > Gammaproteobacteria > Enterobacterales > Moritellaceae > Moritella > Moritella marina. The sequence continues at coordinate 606,780 of NZ_CP044399.1, forward strand.
AGGGGGGAGATATATTAATTGGTGGTGACGGCGAAGATACGCTAATCGGTGGCAGTGGTGATGATATACTTACAGGTGGTGCTGGTATTGATACTGCAGTGTGGTTTGATGGTGATCAAGGTACAGAGCAAGCTCCAGCTACTGATCACATTACTGATTTTGATATTGGTAAAGATAAGTTAGATTTGAGCGATTTACTGCAAGGTGTTGGAAGTGATGATCTAAGCAATTATTTAGACATGAGCTTTACAAATGAAAGTGATGGTAGTGTTACGACAACGATCAATATTCACACTGAAGGTAATGGCGCAGGTATCAGCCAAGTGATCATTTTAGATAATGTTGACTTAAGTGCCGCTTATAGTAATGTTGACCTTACTAGCAAGGACGGTATCAACAGTATATTGAATGACTTAGACGATCCGTTGGTCTTCTAAATAACTTCAACTTTTAGTCATTGAATGATAGTAGTTAAATTTAAGGGAATAAATGGTAGTGCAGGCAGCAGCGAATACAGCGTCAACATCACAGTGGAACATTCATCCGTCTCAACAGACTGTTGAAGATCCACTGCTGGATTGTTTAATCTTACTGACTGAACACTTCGGTAACCCGTGTTCGGGTGAAGCGTTGACGGCTGGTCTATCTATATCGGGGGCACATCTTTCACCTGAATTGGTGCCTCAAGCTGCATCCCGAGCAGGATTAAGTGCAAAATTAAGTCAAAAAGGCCTGAATGAATTACCACGCATGTTATTGCCGTGTATTTTATTGTTAAAAGATCAACAGGCTTGTGTGTTACAAGAATTGGATTTTGCTGCTGATAAAGCGGTTATTTCCATGCCGGAAACAGGCGGTGAAGTATTACTGACTATCGTTGAATTAGAAGCCATTTATGTGGGTTATCTGTTCTTAGTTAAGCAGCAATACCACGGCGATCGTGAATTTGATGTGCATTTACATGACACTAAAAAACACTGGTTATGGCAAACTGTAAAGTCTTCGAACTCTATTTATCGTGATGTTATTATCGCTTCGGTCTTAGTCAATTTATTTGCTTTAGTATCACCGCTATTTGTGATGAACGTGTATGATAAGGTCGTGCCTAACTTAGCGTTTGAATCGCTTTGGGTATTAGCTATTGGCGCAACTGTGGCTTATATTTTTGACTTCATCATGAAGCAATTACGTGGCTACCTTATCGATGTCGCGGGTAAAAAAGTTGATTTAGAAACGTCTGCGAAACTATTTGCTAAAGTGATTGGCATGCCATTAGAAAAACGCGCATCGAGTGTGGGTGGTATGGCTAAACAACTCAGCGAGTTTGATAGTGTGAGGGAGTTTTTATCTTCCGCGACAATAACCGCCTTAGTTGATTTACCTTTTGCTATCTTATTCATGGTGATTATCTGGCTCGTTGCCGGAGATTTAGCCATGTTTTCGGTTATCGCTACCTTACTGATAATCGGGTATACCTTAATGATACAACCGCGTTTACGTCATGCGATTGAAGAAGGTAATAAATTCTCTAGCCTACGGCATGGTCATTTAGTCGAAAGCCTCTCGGTACTTGAGTTGATTAAAGCTAACGGTGCTGAAGGTGTGGTACAACAAAGCTGGCAACAAATGCTTGGGCACATTTCTACTTGGCAGCTGAAAGCGAAAGTGATCACTAACTCTGTGGCCAATGTGGCTAGCTTGATTGTACAAGTATCTGTTATTGGTGTGGTCGTGTTAGGGGTGTATCGCGTTGCTGAAAACGAGATATCGATGGGGGCAATCATTGCCGCTGTAATGTTGTCGAGTCGTGCAATTTCACCTATGGCTAAGATTGCCTCACTCATGACTCGTTCTAATCAAACTATCAGTGCGATGCGCCAACTCGATGCAATAATGGAACAAGTTGATGAGTTTGAAGATAAAGCACACCTGCCAAGTCGCAATAAACTCGAAGGTAGAATAGGCTTAGAGCAACTTGGTTTTAGCTATCCAGACATTGATAAACCGAGCTTATACCCTCTGTCTTTACAAATTAAACCTGGTGAGAAAGTCGCGATCATTGGACGTAATGGTTCAGGGAAAAGTACCTTAGCTAAATTATTACTAGGTTTATACCAACCAACAACAGGTAGTTTGCAGTTTGATGGCATGAGTCAACAGCAGATACACCCGAGTGATCTACGTCGTAACTTCGGCTATTTACCGCAAGATATCACCTTGTTCCACGGTACGATTAAAGAAAATATTTTGTTTGGTGCGAAACAAATCACTGAATATCAATTGATCCGAGCAGTGCAGTTCTCTGGTGTGAATATGTTTACCGATCTTGACTCTCAAGGTCTGGATCAACAAGTCGGTGAAGGCGGTAAAGCGCTATCTCGTGGTCAGCGTCAGTCTATTGCTTTGGCGCGAGCAATCTTAAATGACCCACAGATTCTGTTATTAGATGAACCGACAGCCAGCCTTGATGCACGCTCTGAGAAGCAATTTATTAACTCAATGCAACTCATTGCTAAAGATCGTACACTATTGTTGATTACACATAAAATGCATTTATTACAATTGGTTGACCGAATAATTGTATTAGATAAAGGTCGCTTAGTCGCAGATGGTCCAAAAGCACTCATTCTTGAAAAGCTTAAAAGTGGTGCTTTAGTTCCAGGAGCAACACAATGAAAATAAGCAAACAAGATCTTGAAATGGCGGATGACGTTTATGGTGCGCTGTTAACGCAAAGCCCGCGTATTCATCGATTAACTATATGGGCAGTCACCGCTTTTGTATTTAGCTTTATCATTTGGGCTTATTTTGCCAAGTTAGATCGTGTTACCACTGGCATGGGAAAGGTGGTTCCTTCTTCTCAAATCCAAATAATCCAGAGTTTGGATGGTGGTATTTTACAAGAGTTATATGTACAAGAAGGTGCATTAGTGACGAATAACCAAGCTTTAGCGCGTATCGATGATACCCGTTTTAGAGCAGATCTAGCGCAGCAACGTCAGGAAGTTGATAGTTTACGTGCTGACATTATTCGATTGCGTAGCGAATTGAGCAGTATTTTGGTAGCCGATGTGCCGAATTGGAAATTACAAATTAAGATAACGAAAACGGCACTTTTTTTCCCTGATGATTTACAGCAAAACTTACCCTATTTAGTGACGCGCCAACAAGATGAGTATCGTGCTCGATTAGATAGTTTAACTAACTTAGTGGCGATCCAAGGGCAGCAGATACAGCAGCGCGTGGAAGAAAAGCAAGAATTAAAATCAAAAATTAAAACCCTTGAAATAAGCTATAAACTTGCTGCCCGTGAATTAGAGCTAACGCGACCATTAGCGAAAAAATTTATTATTTCAGAAGTTGAGCTGCTTAAGTTAGAGCGCAGTGTTAATAGTATTAAAGGGGAATTGAATTCGATTAAGTTGATGGTACCAAAGTTAAAATCAGAGATGGCTGAAGCGGTATTAAAACGACGTGAGGCGGTACTCAATTATCGCGCGGATGCCAGAGCACAACTCAATGAATTACAAAGTAAGTTTTCTCGCATAACAGAAGCTAAAGTCGGGGCGGAAGATAAGGTTAATAAAGCCCTGATTGTCTCACCTGTTGTTGGCACGATTAAAACAATCCATATTAGGACTCTAGGTGGTGTGGTTCAGCCTGGTCAGGCTTTGCTAGAGATAGTACCAACAGAGGATAAGTTATTAATTGAAGCTAAAATTAAGCCTAAAGATATAGCCTTTGTGCATTTAGGTTTAACTGCTGTTGTCAAAATAACGGCTTATGATTTCACTCGATATGGCGGTTTGAAAGGTGTTGTTGAGCATATAAGTGCTGATACGACCCAAGATGAAGACGGTAATAGCTTTTATATCATTCGCGTTAGAACCGATATTTCAGATATTCAGGGCAATAATGAGATGCCCATTATTCCAGGCATGATGACGTCTGTTGATGTCATTATCGGTAAACGAACTGTACTTGAGTACATACTAAATCCAGTGTTGAGGGCCAAAGCGATGGCTCTCAGGGAGCTTTAAATTGCACATGAACACATATTATAAGGACAAAAAAATGCCAATTAGTGACGCTTTATGTCAGCCTAAATTGTTAACTAAAGGGTCTCTTTATCAAGCGCTATTGTGCTCAGTGATTGGCTGGTCTGCAACTGTTAATGCACAGTCTGTAGAGGAAGCGGTAGCGATGACGTTAAGCACTCATCCAGATATTCGCATTGCTTTTACTAAATTTAAAGTGCGCGAAGAGCAAGTCCAGCAAGCTGAAGCGGGCTATTTACCTAACATTAATGTAACAGCTGGTTATGGGTATGAATATACCAATAGTCCTGGGACACGAGCCACAGCTGATGAAACAGCGGATCTCAACCGCGGTGAATTTGGTGTTAGTCTTAAACAAAGTTTATTTAGTGGTTTTCAAACCAGCAGTGATGTTAGTCGTACAAGTTATGCGACTAGCGCAGAGCAATGGCGTTTATTTAGTACTGCTGAAGATGTCGCATTGGATGTCACTAAAGTGTATACCAACTTGCTAAAGAGTCAGCGCATTTTAGAGTTGTCAGAGCGTAACTTATCGACGCATAAAACTATTTTTGGTCAAATCGAAGAACGGACAAGTTCGGGGTTGGGCAGTATTGCTGATTTATCACAAATCACAGGCCGATTGGCGCGTGCACAATCCAATGTTATTTCAGCAAAGAATAATTATTTAGATAACCAAGCACAATTCATTCGGGTGACAGACCAGCAACCAGATAATTTAGTCATTCCTATTCCTGATGTAGAGCTGTTACCTGTCAATCGTGAAACGGGTTTACGCGATGCGCTTGTTAACCACCCAGTGGTTAAATCATCGAATAATGATATTACCTCTGCGCGCTATCAGCATGATGCTGCTAAATCGAATTATTATCCGAAAGTAACATTCGAAGTTGATGCTAATTTTAATAATGATCTGGATGGTGTGGATGGTAATGGCGTCGGTGGTCATAGTAATGATGTTACTGCTATGGTGCGCTTGTCTTATAATTTGTATACAGGTGGTCGAGACAAAGCGTTAGCGAAAGAAACGGCATATCAGATCACAGAAGCGAGTGAGATTAATCGTAGTGTGCATCGTCAAATCACGGAAGGGTTTACGTTAGCTTGGAATGCGCATGAGCTATTAGGCTTGCAGATGCAGTACATTAAAGAGCATGTTATAGCCTCGAAAGACTCGCAAGCGGCTTATGAACAACAGTTTAAACTGGGACAGCGTAGTCTTCTTGATCTGCTTGATACCGAAAATGAATTATTTGAAGCGCGAAAAGAATTTGTTGATGCTGAGTTTGATGAAATTGTTACTCAATATCGTTTATTAAATGCCACTGGCCAACTATTAGATTCGTTAAGAGTGACCCGACCTGCTGTGTGGCAAGGTGAAAATCAATACGCAGGAGGCGTTGAGTAATGAAATTATTAAGCATTTTTATAATGAGTTTTCTGCTGCTAGGTTGTGAAACTATCGCAGAATTACAAGCGACTGCAGCTGCGCCATCAACGCCAACTGAAACGATCGCGATGCCAGAGCTACAGTTGCAAGAAAATGATCTCAGTGATGATGATGCTGACGGGGTTATTACTTATCGTGAGCAGTGCTTAAACTCCGTACTCGGTTCACAAGTCAATAATAGCGGTTGTGGTGGTGATACTGTTAATACTGTCAGGCAAGAATTAAAGGTTAATTTTGGTAATAACTCAGCGGTTATTGCAGCGCGATATTTTAGTGATATTAAAGAACTTGCTGATTTTATGTCTCGTTATCCAGACCTGGATGTGATTATTGAAGGTCATTCGAGCAAGCAAGGTAGTGCAGCATTAAATATGGATTTATCACAGCGTCGAGCGCAAGCTGTGATGGATTTGTTGGTGAATCGATTTGGCGTATCAACGTCACGGGTATCGGCGATTGGTTATGGTTTTGAACGTTTACTTGATGAAGGCAATAGTAAATCTGCACATAAACGTAATCGCCGCATTGTGGCGGAATTAAGCGGTGAAAACTTAACTCAAGATATGAAATGGACTATTTACAGTGTTGATAAAACACTTTAATTGTGAGTGTTATTAGTTTCGTTTTCCATGGGATGGATGTATCCGATTCGTTAAGTTAACAGCTCTGCTGATGTTATTTCTGGTTTTCGGTTTACCAGCGAAATCAGTGCCTAAACTGAATAATCAAAAAATTGTGGCTGCGCTGACTGATAATTATGGTCAACGAGCCGGGCTACGAGGTCGTGCTTGGTTAACGATTATGGCAGACGCGAGTGATGCGTCTAACGCTGATAAACTGGCTCAGGTAAATGGTTTTTTTAATCAACTACGGTTTATTGATGATATTAAACTGTGGGGGGTTGAAAACTATTGGGCAACGCCAATCGAATTTATTGGGGTGAACGGTGGTGATTGTGAAGATTTTGCAATTGCTAAATATTTTAGTTTGTTAGAGCTCGGGATCGCGGACGAAAAAATGCGTATTACTATGGTTAAGTCCTTAACGCTAAATCAGTATCATATGGTCGTTGCCTATTATCCAACACCTGGCTCAGTACCACTGATTTTGGATAATATTGATGGCGAGATAAAACCTGCGGATCAGCGTAATGATTTGCTGCCGGTATACAGTTTTAACGGTAAGCAATTATGGCTAAACAAAGAAAAAGGCCAAGGTGTTTTGGCCGGTAAATCACAACGTTTAAAACGTTGGAGTAATTTAAATCAGCGTATGGGCTTGCTAAACCTTAAGCAAGCAAAGCTGAGTTTGGAGTAATGGAATGACCTTGTTTAAACAGATCTACTCGTTGTTATTTGGCCTTTTTGTATTAGTGATGGCAAGCTTAGCTTACTTTCAGTTTACTGAAACTCGTCACTTTATGGCCAATCAAATGGAGTCAGAGCTGAATAATGCCAGTACATCGTTAAGTTTGATGCTAAAACCACATTTACAAACAGGTGATATGGTTGCCGCAGAAACCTTAGTTAACGTGATCTTTGAAGGCGGATTTTACCGTAAAGTCAGCTTGACTTGGTTAGCTGATCAGCAGGTTCAAGAGTGGGAAAACCCTGTCTTAGTCGAAGGGGTACCGCAATGGTTTATTGATTTGGATTTGTTTACCAGCCAAAGCAGTGAGACGGTCATTACATCGGGATGGCTACAGCTTGCCAACTTGAAGATTGAAGCACACCCTGGTTTAGGCTACCGTGAGTTATGGCGAGTGATGAATAATACCTTGTTAGTTATATCGGTTTTATTTTTAATGTCTATTTTGGTATTACATTTTAGATTGAAGGCATTATTAACACCACTAAACGACATTGCTATTCATGCAAGTGAGATAGCACAGCGGGTATTTAACCCTGATATGGCATTGCCAAAAACAGCGGAATTGAAAACCGTTGTTAAGGCGATCAACTCGATGTCAGGACAGCTTAAGCAAGTGTTTAATACCTTAGATAATGAAGTGGATAGTTTACGTCGTGATAACTTGATTGATGGCGTGTCTAATTTACCTAATCGCCAATATCTTACTGGGCAAATAACGAGTTGGTTAACGGAGCCCGGTTATGGTGGCCTGTTATTAGTTAAAATGGATTGGCTGGAAGAGATCTACAGCAAATACGGTTATCAAGTGCGTGATGAAACAATCCGCGTATTGGCGCTACGAATGCAAGAGCAGTTACCGCCAATAGCTGAAAGCGTGATTGCCCGTATTGCTAACACTGAGTTTGCTTTATTAATCACGAAGGGCGAACGTCAGAATATTAATTTATACTTACAATCCTTGATCAGGTTGATTAATCAAGAGATGTCAAAAGCAGGTTGTGCTCCAAATCGCGGCTTTGCCATTGGTGTGACAGAACGTACTCTTGATATGAAAACCAGCGAATTATTATCACAAGCTGATAACGCTTTACAGCAGGCCGTTTCGTCTAATATAGCCAGTAGTTGGTTTGATAGTCGAAGCCAGCAAGAGTTTAATCGAGAACAATGGCGCGAACGTTTAATGACGGCGATTAATCAAAACCAGTTCGTATTCCAGTGGCAATCCGTGTTCGATAGTGAGAGTCATGAGGTAATGCAGCGTGAACTCTATTGCCAATTGAACATTGATGGTAAGCAAGTGCGCGCAGGCCAATTTATGCCATATGTTGAATTGCTATCATTAGGTAGTCAGCTCGATCGTTGTTTATTAGAGTCGGTTGTTGAGCAAGGTCTTTTGGAGATTAACAGTGAACCTGTTGCGATAAATTTAACGCATGATAGTTTACAAGACCCTGACTTCCATACATGGTTAGCTACATTTTTGCAGAAAACGAAGTTTGCAGATAAAATTTATTTTGAAATACCAGAGTTCGGTGCGAATAATAATTTAGTTGAATGTACGCGGCTAGCTGACCTGATCCGTGCAGGGGGGGCGCAACTGGGAATTGACCATTGTGGTCGCCAGATGGGCTCATTAAGTTATCTACAGCAGTTAAAACCGCATTATGTAAAACTAGACCAATCGTTGGCCTTTTACAGTAATAACCAACAAAATAATGAGTTATGTCGCGCGTTAGTTAATATTGCTAAAGGGCTTAATATCGAAGTGATTATGACTGCGATTGAAGAGCAGCAGCAATTAGAGCAGATCCAATCATTACGAGCAACCGGATATCAAGGTTATATTTCTGCACCTGAAGATGTGATGAGTATGCATGATGTCGGGAGTATGAATTAATTAGAGTAGTATATAGCGCCGTAAAATAGACAAATAAAAATGCCAAAATATCATCGGTGATACTTTGGCGTTTTATTTAGAACAGCATTTTAATCAATTATATTTTTAAAATAGCTTTCTTCTTCAGGCTATATTCTTCTTCAGTGATAATGCCTTCTTTATAGAGCTTGTTTAGTGCGCGAATAGATTCAAAGCTGTTAATTAACTCTGCTTCTTCTGCTGCTTTTTCTGTACTGATGACTTTTGCTGTTTCTGCTGTGACTGTAATGTTGTCGATACTTGCGTATTCACCAACAGTAAAGCCAGTTTCATTTTTTAATGATTCATAACCTTTACCATCATATACAGTATCAATGTTATTGCCTTCAAAGCGAACATAGTAATGCGTTAGTTCGTTATTACTGCTTGATAAATATTTGAATATCGCTTTACCTGGAATACCAACTTCTGCAACCCAAGCATGCCATTTTATACCACCACCTAAACCTGCAACCGATGGTTGTGAACGATAAAATTTCATTGGTTCGCTAATAACATACTCTGCGACTTCAGGGTTATTCAACTCTTGGGCAAAATAATCTTTAATGGTTTGTTGGTAAGCTTGCGGTGCAGGACCAAATTCCGTGTCTGCATTTAGCTTTTCGATATTACCTGCACAGCCTGAGGCTAATACGGGTAACGCGATAACCAATAATAATTTACGCATTTTTTGGCTGATAATATTCATAACTATTCCCTGATGTCGAACAAATTGTATGGTCTACATTGTCTATTTAGTGCAATGTAAACAGATAGTTTATTGTGCTTCACCATACAGGAATGAGATAAGTTTTCAAATTTAAATCTACAACTCACTGACACACACTTACAATGTAAATAACACATCACTGCGAATGATGTATTTAGTACCACGATAAATTGGCTCTGAGCTATGGATACAATGCAACGGATGCATACCATGCGGAAAACATAAAATACTGCCTGCTGGTGTACGAATATCTACCTCTGTGATTTGATCACCACGACGAGCTGGTTGACTTGTATCATTAGCATTGACTAAGAATCGCGTTGCACCACCGTCAAAATCTTCAGAAAGTAAGATCAAAAAGGTCATTTGGCTATAGCGATCACCGTAAGAATCGGCAATTAATTTATGGTTAATTACACGACTACCAGGCCAAGAACCATCTGAATGAGGCTTAAAATAATCGCCTTTATTGTAACGATAGAATCGAAAGCGAGCGTTAATACCGACTGCAGCTTTACTATCGAAGATACCTTCATCATCAGTCATTAAATGTTTCACTCGGTTCCAAATGATGGCGTCAGTTTGCTTATCGACAACCCAAGTTAAACTATCGTTATGGCGCACATCACGGGGCAACGATACCGCGGCATCGGCTAAATACCCCATTGCTTCGCTAGTATTGATAAGTCGCTGGCATTCCTCTGGTGAGAAAACATTTAATAGCTGAAATGCGCCGGGTACTTGTGGTATGGCTTTTTTTGATACGTTACTGGTGGTTAACAGTGATAATGCCGCTAAATTTTCCTTGTTGTTAGCCCATGTAGGTAAGGCGGGGTGCTCTGCACCGGCTTCATAGGCGGCAACAAAAAAGTCACTCTTGTGAATGCCTGTATTAGTTGGTTTAAAACTCATTTTATCAATCCTTATTATTTACTGATAACGCGTACTTGGGCAAATTGACGATGACCTGCCGTAGTACCATGAAAACCAAAACCACTTTGTTTCGCGCCTACCCAAGGTGCTGCACCGCCACCGATGCCTTGATTAACACCAATCATGCCTGCCTCAAGTTGTTCTGCTACGGCTGCAGCTCCTTGGCCACCAAATACCACCGCGCCTAAACCATATGGACTATCATTAGCACGGCAGATCGCCTCATCAATGTGTTTAAAATGGCTGATCGCCACAACGGGACCAAAAGTTTCATCACGCTCTAGGAGCATATCTGTGGTCATGCCTGTGACGATTGTCGGCTGGATAAAAGGTAATGGGTAATCATCTCGGCCTAAGAGTAATTGCGCACCTTTTTGGGTAGCATCTTGTAATTGATTTAATACTTTTTGATGCTGTAGTGGATTAACGAGAGGGCCTATATTCACGCCTGGTTTATCCCAAGCACCCACCTGATATTGACGTGCTAGAGCGACGACTTTCCGTTCAAACTCTGCTGCTATACGGCTATCAACATAAACGCGCTCGGTTGATGTACACATCTGTCCGGCATTCTCAAAGGAGCTGGCCACCGCAAATTGTACTGCTGCATTTATGTCAGCACTTGCCATTACGATCATTGGGTCGTTACCACCAAGCTCCATCACCAAACGTTTCAATGCAGGTGCTGCACTGGCCATGATATGTTTCCCCGTTGCCATCGAACCGGTAAAGGCCACCATATGGATCGCGCTAGCCACTAATGCTTTACCTGTTTCACTATCGCCTTGAGCGAGCTGTAATAACCCCTTTGGTAGTATTTTATTTAGCGTATTAACAAACAACTCTGCCACTAAAGGTGTTTCTTCCGATGGCTTTAAGATCACGGCATTACCGGCCATTAATGCTGGCATTAATAGATTGTTTGCCATGGCTAAAGGATAATTCCAAGGTGCAATGACGGCAACAATACCTAGCGGTCGATATTGTAATTCGGTATTACGATCTAAACGTTCAGGTGCCAGCGCTTGGGCTATTTCATCAGTAAAATAAGCTGCACTTTGGATAGTACCGCCAGCTTCATAAGTTGCACGGCGATAGTCTTTGCCCATTTCTTGGCTGATTAATGTCGCCAACTGATCTTGCACTGGTGTTAGCTGTTGAAAAGCGCGGTTGAGCTGTTGCTGACGCATACCTAACGATAATGTTGCCCAGTCTCGTTGTGCTTGTTGAGCGGCACTGACGAGCATGGGTAATTGCGCTGCTGTGGTGATGTTCACTGTGCCGATAGCAGCGCGACTGATTGGTTCATAAGAAGTTAACGTTGGCATCTGATTAATTCCTGAATATACGTAAGTTTGTAAGGTGTTTATGTGTACTATTTTGATATACTAGGATATAAAAGCAACCAGTATACTTTTAGTAACCTAGGCGGGTGTCATGAAAAAAACAATAGAAACAATGGCTAACGGTCAAAAAAAAGTTATAAATGCATGTGCTGAGCCTTGTTCTGTTGAACGTGGTATGCGTATGTTGGGTGGAAAGTGGAAAGCATCAATACTCTGGCATCTACAAGATGGTCCTGTACGTTTTAACGATCTGTCTCGCATGCTAGGTGGTGCAAGCAAGAAAATGGTCGATCAGCGTTTAAAAGAGTTAGAAAGCCAAGGTTTGGTTATTCGTGAAGTCATTAGTGATAGACCTATTGCGGTCACCTATGAGATCACTGAATTTGGTCGTACCGCCTTGGATATTTTAAACCGCTTAAAGGATTGGTCAGAAGAACACGGCATATAAATATCAGTCTATTAACTGTTTATATTAACTGTGTATATTAGTTATGTAATGTTATATTATAACACTTAGTTTGATTTGCTATTTATTAGCTGTTTAGAGAGTTTAAATGAATTTTTATATAATATTAACAGGTGATTATTTCTATTTGTTGAGGAAATTCGCGTTGTTGTTGTTAGCTTTTACTAGCTTCAGCAGTGTGGCTCACCCGCATTCATGGGTAGATATGCAAACTGAAATTCAGGGGGACGGTAAGTATATTACTGGCTTTAAGATGTCGTGGGAGTTTGATGCTATGACCTCTGCTTACATGCTCGATGGTGAAGATTTATCTGTAGAAAATAAAGCACAAACATTACAAGATCTTGCTGACTCGATTATGCAGAATATGACCACCAATCATTATCTGACTTATTTTTACGAAGCGGGTATGCCAATTAAATACGCGCTAGCAGAAAAAGGATTGTTAGCGCAGGATAAACTGAAAGCGCGATTGGACTTTTACCTGCCACTTAAAAAGCCGTTAATGTTATCTGATAAAACACTCAAACTGCTCATTTATGATCCAAGTTATTACGTGGATATGAGTTGGCCTGCTAAAAATGGTATTCAGCTATCGCCGACATTGGCACAGTACTGTAAATTGTCAGTTATTGATGCTACACCTACATCTGAACAAATGGCGTATGTGATGTCCTTACCTGTCGATTCTTCGCGCGATGATGCGCTTGGGGAATTGTTTACTCAAACGGCGATAATTAATTGCCAGCCTTCGCAGATATGAATACAGGAGTAAATAATGGCATCGTTATCTTCTAATAGTCGGATGACTAAGGAACAGGTTATTAAATCGCACTTGGTTACTAAATTAAGCTTTATCATGATCATCGCCAGTATTGCTATTTTGGGCTACGGAATTTGGACTTTTTGGCCTACGCTAATGACGACTGGTATGCAGTGGCAAAAGCAGATAAATAGTGAGCTTAGTGAGTTGTTATATGCGGCTAAACATGAAGGCTTAATGGCGGGTATATCGCTTATGATCATGAGTTTTCTCTATGGCATTTTACATTCTGTAGGCCCCGGTCATGGTAAGTTGATCGTCACCACTTATATTGCAACACAAGATGCTAAGGTGAAGTTAAGCTTGATCATTACGCTAATATCTTCACTTATGCAGGCACTCGTTGCTGTGGTGCTGGTGTCGGTATTATTGATGTTGTTTGATGCATCGATGCGTGACATAAACCATAAAGCTGAGCTGCTTATTCCTTTAAGTTTCTATACGGCTATTTTATTAGGTGTAGTGATTATTTGGCGTAACCTGGTGTTGATGTACCGAGTCATGAAAGACAATAAAAAAGCATTACACAGTCGTGAGGTTGGCGTTATTCAGCGTTTAACACCATTATCGGATGCACATAGCAGTGTACGGACAAATGTGTATAAAACAGAATTTACGGCGTCAGCGTTAACCAACCATGTGCATGATGATAAGTGTGGTTGTGGGCATCAACACGTTGTGTCTTCAGCACAAATTAACGATGCTTCATCTATGAAAGAATATTTGGCTATCATCTTGAGTATTGGTATTCGTCCTTGTACTGGCGCTATTATGGTATTGTTATTTTCCAATATGCTTGATATTTATTGGCTTGGAATTGTTAGTGCGGTCGTGATGGCATTAGGTACGGCGCTAACAACATCGACGATTGCCATTATGACGATTACCGGTAAACAAGTGGTTAGACGTTATTTATCCGCAGGAAAGCAGCGTCAAGTATCGAATAATCAAGTGAGTTTCAGCAAATTTATTGTCCCGATTATAGGTGGTTTGGTACTGATATTACTTGGTGTATTATTACTTGAATCTCGACCTGTTGGTATGTCGCCGATGTTTTAGTAATAAGTGTTCTAGCAGTAAACCGTAATCATTAAAAAAGCCCGAAAACCTATTTTGCGACTGCCTATCAATACTGCAGTCACTGAGGTTTTCGGGCTTTTTTGTGTCTTGTTATTGTTACTCTACAGCGTTAGCTACTACTTTAAAGCGCTAACGATAGTATCTACGTTATGTTGCATCATCTTAAGGTAGGTTCCTGCTGGTTGGTCGGCAGAAGATAATGCATCAGAGTATAGCTTGCCACCTACTTTAGCGTCAGTTTCATGGCTAATCTGTTCTATTAGGCGATTATCAGCGATATTTTCCATGAATACAGCATTCACATTATCATGACGTATTTGTTTTATTAATTTAGCGACATCAGCAGCACTTGCTTCAGAGCCTGTACTTGTTCCTTGTGGCGATAAAAAGGTGACATTGAAATCTCGCGCGAAGTAACCAAAAGCATCATGGGGGGTGATCACCTTGCGTTGGGCTTCTGGTATTGTTGCTAGTTGAGCACCTAATGTTAATGCTAGTTGGTCTAACTCTTGAATATAGTCAGTCGCGTTTTGCTGATAATCAAGGCGGTTTTCTGGATCCACTTGAATCAGTCCCTTTGCGATGTTTCGTACATAGACTTTTACGTTTTTAATACTGTGCCAAGCATGCGGGTCTATATCACCGTGGTCATGATGTGCATGTTCGTCGTTGTGCTGTTCGTGATCATGGTCTTCATGTTTGTCGTTGTGCTGTTCGTGATCATGGTCTTCATGTTTGTCGTTGTGCTGTTCGTGATCATAGTCTTCATGTTTGTCGTTGTGCTGTTCGTGATCATGGTCTTCATGTTTGTCGTTGTGCTGTTCGTGATCATGGTCTTCATGTTTGTCGTTGTGCTGTTCATGACCATGGCTTTCATGTTCATCGTGATGTTGCTCATGTCCGCTGCCACCTTCTTTGTTACTGAGCTCATCGATGCCATTCGCAGCGACAACTTGTACGCCTCGGTAGTTGGCTGCTTCAATTAAACGCGGCATCCAACCTTCAAACTGTAATCCATTGATGACGACTAACTGTGCTTTGGCAATCGCTTTAGCATCTTGTGGCGTAGGGCTAAATACATGAGAGTCACCGTCAATGCCCACTAAATTGGTTACTTTGACATGTTCTTTACCTACTTCTGATACGAGATCGCCAAGAATAGAGAAACTACTAATCACCGCTATTTTTTGTTCAGCCATTACTGCTGAGCTAGCGCCTAAACCAAGTAGTATTATTGATGCTTTGAGGTTGTTTTTAAGCATGTGCTTGTCCTTTGTAAATTTTAATCGTTGAATAATTAAGATGAAGTCGCTAATTATTATTTTTAAAAAGTAATCCGCCTTGGCGGCCAAATATTAATGAAGTGATATAAAGCAGACCAAGCACTAACACAATGGCTGGGCTCGTTGCTAAGCTAGCGTGATAAGAAAGAAACAGGCCGAAGTAACCACTTAGCACGGCACTGATAAAGGCCACTGTCAACATGCCGCCTAAATGGTTTGACCAAAATCGGGCTATTGCAGCAGGTAGGATCATTAAGCCGACAGCCATCAAAGTACCTAACGCTTGAAAACCTGCGACCAGATTGAGTACGACGAGCAGTAAAAATCCATAATGGGCAATTGAGCTCAGTTTACTGATCGTTTTAAAGAAGTGTGGATCCACGCATTCTAAAACTAACGGTCGATAGAGTAGCGCGAGTGCGAATGTCGAAATAGTCGCAATAATGGTAATGAGTGTTAATGCATCGTTATTCAATGCGAGTGTTGAGCCAAATAGCACGTGTAATAAATCGACATTACTACCATTTGCGGAAATGATGAGTACGCCAACAGCCAGAGAGAGTAAATAAAATGCCGCTAAGCTTGAATCTTCCTCTGCTTTTGAGTGGCGAGCCACGATACCAGCTAATACCGCGACCACACAGCCTGCGATAATACCGCCAATGGTCATAGCTGTGACGGACAAACCTGAGATAAGAAAACCAATCGCTGCGCCAGGTAAAATGGCGTGCGCCATGGCATCACCCGTTAAACTCATTCGCCTAAGTGTTAAAAATACACCGACTGGCGTGGCGCTGATACTTAGCACAATAATGCCCCATAAGGCGCGTTGCATAAATACAAAATCAGCAAAAGGGGCGATAAATAATTCGTATAATTGGGCACTCATGATGCGCGTTTCTCTATGCTAGTCGCCGGGTTATTAAAGCTGTTATGCACAGCGCAATAAGCAAAATGTTGATAGCCTGCTTGCAGTAAATACTGTTGAGTTAATACGTCAGCTGTTTTACCTGCTGCAATTAAATTAGTTGCAACAAGCAGTGTGGTGGGAAAGTAGCGTTGTACTAAGGCAAGATCGTGGATCACCGCTATAACCGTTTTACCTTGTTGCTGACATTCTTGGACCACACGCATTAACAATTCTGTAGTCTGTGCATCAACGCCACCAAACGGTTCATCCAGTAATAGAATTTCGGCGTTTTGTAATAGCATGCGTGCAAACAACATGCGTTGAAATTGTCCGCCTGATAGCTGACTAATTTGACGTCCAGCCATGTCTTCAAGATCTACTTTTGCTAATGCTTGCTTTAATAAGTGCTGTTCGTGTTTGCTAAAGACACGCCAAAAACTGGTTCGCTGCCAAGCGCCAGCTGATACAAATTCAGTCACAGTGATCGGAAACGTATGATCTATCTGGCTGCTTTGTGGTAAGTAAGCAATATTCTTTAAACTTAAATCACCTAGGTCGATAGAACCTGATTTGATGGTGATTTGTTGCATGATGCTTTTTAATAAGGTTGATTTACCGGCGCCATTGGGACCGACAATAGCGACGAGATCACCATCATCTAAGGTTGTTGATATGTTGCTAAGCGCGATGTTATTTTGATAATAAACACTTAAGCTTTTAATTTTAATCATTATTTATTATCCAACAAGGTAAGGTAATACAGTCCAAAGCATGACTATGATGACAAGGGAAATACCAAAGCGTGCAAATACACTGGTTAATAACAGGGATGCAGTTGTGGATGATTGATTGTGCGGCATTTTATTTTTCTTTATTGTTGATTATATCACTTTAGTTTTTGGATGTTATAACATAACAATAAGGTGTGGCAAGTGTTATGTTATAGTATAACAAAACTTGTTGTTTTCGTAACAGTGAATACAACAAAGCCCCTGTCGCTAAGTACTTGGGGCTTTGTTGTGTAACTGGCGTTAGCTATGCGTTATGCAGTATTAATGATCACATCGAACACGATCAAAGATATCGACAGCGTTTTGCCATACATCTGAGCATGTGTTCTCACTACCTAGTTGTAGGAGGTGTGGTAATAATGCATCTGCAAATTCTTCGCTTGATTCTTTTGGTAATAAAGTTGGTAGATGGTCAATTGCTTGCACATACACTGGATAATGCTCACTATATTTAGCCTGCACAAATGGCTGCGTCATATTTGTGATCGCATCATAAACTGGCAGTGGGTTATTAGCACTGTTTGGATCGCAGCTCACGTCACTGATAATACGAAGTTTATTATTACCAGCTAACAATGACTGGTCAATCATAGGTGGTATATCGCCTTTCAAATAGACACTATTAATAAACACATCTTGTGACAAAATAGCGGTGATAGGCTTTGGTGAAGTGTCATATTCTTGCTTATCCCACAGCGTCAGTTTATTAATACCCACTGCTTTAAGTAAGTCTGTTGCGCCAGTACCACAGCGACCAAGAGCACCCATGACCATCACATTTAGATCATTGATGTTCTCACCAAGTTGAGATTGAATTGTGGCAATAAAGCTTTCTTTATTTGCAAACGGAGTGATGGTCGGAAAAGCAACTTGTTGCTGTTGATAATGGCCAAAACCAAGCAGGCCTAAACCAGCGCCAACAAATCCAGCCCAATAACCAAATGCGGCCACACGGCGGTTATCGGCATCGGTTAAAAATTCAATATCAAAAATACGACCGCCGCCATTATTGAAACGCGCTAATATTTGCGTCGCTTCATCTTGTCCTTTAAAAGCATGTGCGAAATATATATGATCGTGGAAAATCGGTGCATCACTCACTGGTAATTCTTTTAGTCCTAAAATCAACGTATCTGTTGGCATTTCTTGCCAAGGTATAGTCGTTATCTCAACCCCAAGGTCACGGTAGTCTTGATCGCTAAAAGTACGTGTTGTAGACGTTTCTACCAGCACGCTAATATCTGCGTCCATTAATACTTTTGCGCCTTGTGGTGTTAGTGGTGAGCGGCATTCACCTTTTTTAGTTTCACTTCTAAGATAAATTGTTTTCATGAGTTAATTTGCCTTGTTGAGATTTAGAATAAAGGAAATAAAAGCTACCCATTGCGCTAGCCATAATTAATACCGTTAAATTAGAACCCGTTATCGAAGCAAGAATAAAACCGATAAAGGTAAAAAAGGCGGTAGTCATGGCATAAGGCATTTGAGTCTCGACATGATTGATGTGATTAACACCGGATGACATTGATGATAGTACGGTCGTATCAGAAATTGGTGAGCAGTGGTCACCAAATAATCCTCCACTAAGAGCCGCGGCAAAACACAATATAATGCTGGCATCAAGACTGTAAGCTATCGGTGCTACAATTGGGATCAGCAACGCAAATGTACCCCATGAAGAACCGGTAGCAATGGATAAGAATGCGCCAATAATAAAGATGGTGCTAGCAAGTAACCAAATTGGAAAGTTGAGTTGCTGTAACATGGTCGCAATGACTGCACCTGTATCTAATGCTTTTAGAATATCGCTAAGGGTCCAAGCGAGCAGTAAAATACACAAAATACTGGTGATCTTTCCCATACCTTGGAAAAACGAATCCGCAGAAGCACTCATTTTTCGGATCCCAAAGCGGCTCAATGCCAGGATTGTGATCACCGAGGCAACTGAATAAGAAACGGCTAATGCAGTTCTAATCTCTGAGCCGACTAATTTAGCTTCGGCTGAACCTGATACACCTCGGGTAAAGTAAAAAAACAAAGCCGCCATACATAGTGCTAGTGAAGAAAGTGCTAACGCGACTGTTTTGGCGCCATATTGTTGTACAGCATTCATGTCTATTAATGGATTTACACTATCGTTTGTAGTGATATCAGATTCTGCAAGGTATTCACTTTTACCCGTTTCACAATCTTGTTGCGCTTGTTTCATCTTACCGAGGTTAACGCCAAATACGATAATAAAAAATAAACCGATAAGTGTTAGCAGGGGGTATAGTTGAAATAGCCAAACTTCTTTAAACAACGCCAATCCATCTTTTTCTAAACCGACATTTGTATATGCTTTTTCCATGAGTCCCATGGAGTAAACGCCCCAACTTATCACAGGTATTAATACACATACTGGTGAAGACGTTGAGTCAATAATTAGTGCTATTTTTTCACGGCATATCTTCATTTTGTCGTATAAGGGACGATAGATAGGACCTAGAATAAGTGAGTTACCTGAATCGGTAAAAAAGATAGCAATACCTGATAACCAAGTCCCTGTTTTTAATTTGGCAGGCGTGCTGACATAACGCGTGATTGATTGTGAAAACGCCGTCATTGCTTTAGATGATTCAAGTAAATAAATGAAGCCAGATATAATCGTAATAACAATAATGATTTGAGCATTACTGCCTTTTAATTGATTGAAAATACCATCTTTATAGACGGCTATTACCGATTCTATTGGGGCATAATCATGTAGGATGAAGCTGCCAAGCAGTACAGCACAAAATAGCGATAAAATAACCCTTCGAGTGGTAAATGCCAAGAAGAGAGCGAGTAAAGAAGGGGATAGTGGTAATAAGTAATCCATGACTAACATATCCATGAGTAAACGAAATATCATATTTAACTTTAGAGATTGGGTCAATGATAAAACGCTAATAAATGGTTTTTTATGCTTTTATTTTGGTTATTTATTCAATTGTTAAAGGTGGTTAAAATATAATAAATTTTAACCACCTTGATAAGGCTACCGCTTTCACTAAGTGCTGTACTAAGTGTTGTCGTATTTTGCTTCAATGTCACCAGCAGTTAATAAACAAGGGTGAGAGTGCAGTTGTTCATTGTAACGAGCAAGGTTAGGAAAGTTATTGAGTACATTATTGTTTGCTAAGATCTCAACAATAAATGACATCATAATATCGGCACCGCTTAGTTGCTCTGCTACTAAATACGTTTTACCTGCGAGTGACGCATCAAAATAACTGATTACTTTCGCTATTTCAGCATCCGCGTAAGCTGCCATAAAGTTGGTTTTACAACCGTCTTTGTCGACAAACATTTTTAATAGCAGCGGTAAAATAGCCGAGCTTTCAGCGAAATGTAGCCACTGTGAATAGGCTATGTATTCTTGCGTTTCAGGTTTTGGTGCAAGGCTATCTGCGGCATATTTGTTGATCAAGTATTCTGTAATTGCGCCTGATTCGGCAATCACTAAACCATCATCTTCAATAACAGGTGATTTACCCAAAGGATGAATTGCTTTTAATTCTGCTGGCGCTAAGAATGTTTGGCTATCACGTTGGTAAGCAATAACATTGTAATCAACGTTTAGCTCTTCTAATAACCAGATGATACGTTTAGAACGAGACTTATTTAAATGGTGTAATGTGATCATGTTCGTTTCCTATATAACTGCTTAATTACGCAACTTTAATAACAAGTTTGCCGAAGTTTTCACCTTGCAGCATGCCTGTGAATGCTGCAGGTGCATTTTCTAAACCATCAATCATATGTTCGCGGTACTTGATTTTACCTGCTTGTAGCCAGTCCATCATATCCACGAAAAATTCGTTATAACGCGGTGCATAATCATCAAAAATGATAAAACCTTGCATCTTAATACGCTTCACCAATAACGTGCCCATTAGCAGTGATAAACGGTCAGGGCCAGATGGTAGTTCAGTTGCGTTATATTGCGATACTAAACCGCAGACAGGCACGCGCGCGCCGGTATTTAGCAGTGGCAGCACACTATCAAATACTTTACCGCCGACGTTTTCAAAATACACATCAATGCCCTTCGGACAGGCTGCTTTTAGCTGGGCATCAAAATCGTCAGCTTTGTGGTCAATACATTTATCAAAGCCTAATACATCTACTGCATATTGGCATTTTTCAGCACCGCCAGCGACACCGACGACGTAACAACCTTTTATTTTACCTATCTGACCAACGGTAGCGCCAACAGGCCCTGTTGCAGCGGCAACAACCAGTGTATCACCAGATTTAGGTTGACCAATGTCGAGCAGTCCCATGTACGCAGTAAAACCAGGCATACCTAAAATGCCAAGAGCGTAAGAAGGGTTAGTTGGTTCTGCGCCTAGTTTAATTAGGCCCTCACCATCTGAAATACCGTAATCCTGCCAACCTGTGTAAGCCAGTACCCATTCGCCAGCTTGGTAATCAGGGTGTAAAGAGGTAACCACTTGGCATACAGTTGCGCCAACCATGGTGTCATTGATCGCAACGGGTTCAGCATAAGAAGCACCATCATTCATGCGCCCACGCATATAAGGGTCTAGTGATAAGTAACTGGTGCGTAATAATAGTTCACCGCTTGCAGGCGTTGGAATGGCTGTTTCTTCAAGGCTGAAGTTTGCTGATATAGGGGCGCCAACGGGACGTGAAGCAAGCGAAATACGGCGATTAACTGAATTTGATTGAGACATATAGAGCCTTTATATTGGGAAGTTTAATCATTATTTTTACAAGATAATAACCTCACTATATGCCATAGTAGACCGGTCGTCTACTTATTGTTTTGTAGTTTTATCCTAACTTTAAAGGTAAACAGTCTAGATTTAATTGTAGTTCGACCTTTTTTTTACACAAATAGCGCTATGTTATTGCGCCAGTAGTTTACTTCCTCATCATTATATTGTGGTTTATTATTGTTATTAGTAATATAAAAAACAGTATTTATAACCTTTGGGTATTAATAAGCAGTATGTTATTTAATTGTCGTTACATTATGCGCCTTGCGTGTATTTTCAGTTTATCTGCCAATTTGGTTTACGCGGAAAATCCAACCAATGTTGCTGATTCGCTTCAATCGCTACCGCAAGCCATTGAAACCCCAGCGTTACCGGTTAATCAATGGGGTGTTGCTATAGGCCTGCGTCGCGCTGACATTCCTTTTGCTGTGTCTGAAGTGAGTGAAGATACTGCTGTGTATGACATTCTGCCCTTGATCCGCTTTCAGAATGATTATGGTTTTATTCATGGTTTAGAAGGTGGTGTGCATTTATGGAAAAACGCAGATCATCAGGTTAATCTGTACAGTCGATTTCGCTTTGATGACATTCCGAAAGAATATCAAAATGCAGTAAAAGGCCAGTCTTTTGATTTTGGTTTCCAATACCGTTATTTCGATGGCCCGTGGGAAACGGATATTGCAGTATTATCTGATAATTATAAGCGTTTTTATGGTTATACGAGAACCCAGTATAGTTGGCAATATGATAGCTGGTCATTGTTTCCTTTTGCTGAATTAAAGTGGAAGAGCGCTGATTTTAACGATTATTATTATGGCTTTGATTTAGAGCAAGCGGGTGCTGGTGTGTCTGTTAGTGGTGGTGTGCGAGCTGCTTACCATGTGGCCAGTAATTTTCATTTAATTGGACAGTTTGGCGTGACACGTCTAGAAGATGATGTGTATGAGTTAGAGACAGTCGCAAAGCATTACCAGCTAGAATCTTTCTTGGGTATTGCTTTTTATCCTGATCCTGACAAGCCGTTTGTTCGTTCGCCTACAAAGCAAAAAAATGATGAGTATTTACGTTTCGCGCATGGCTGGGCAACCCCATCTAATATTGGTGAGATCTTAAAATTTCAAACTGAGCGCGATACTGAAAATAACCAAATGAATTCATTCTTTTATGGTGTGCAGGTTGCAGATAGCTTATTAACTATGCCTATTGATATTTACTTCACTCCAGGATTGGTTTGGCATCATAGCTCCGATGTTCAAAATGATATTGCTGAAGCGGTCTTGGCGATTAAAGCATTTTACACTTTCGAACTTGGCCCGCGTTGGCGTCTAGGTATTGCTGAAGGTTTATCTTATGTTTCTGATATTACTTATATTGAAGGTTTTGAACTAACGGGTGAAGACAGTAAACGTGGTTATGAAAATGCGTCGAAATTACTTAACTATATTGATTTTTCTGTGGATGTGAATGTTGGAGACATTTTTGGAAGTAAAGCATTAGCACAAACTTGGTTTGGTTATAGTATCCATCATCGTTCTGGTATTTTTGAAACGAGTTCGGTGTTTGGTCGTATTAAAGGCGGCAGTAATTATCAAACAGCTTATGTACAGTGGCATTTTTAATTTAACTTAATAAACTGGCGCACTTGCTTATCATCGCTAGATAGCTATTTTACTCAACTGCACCGTTATCTTACATAATCATTTAGTTTATTAACTCTGCTCACTTGCTGATTTATTGTGTTTGTGTGCAGCGGCTAAATTACCAACGGTATTTTTTTCTTCATTACTGTGGGCTTCGGTTGACCAAGCATCATTTAGGTTGTCGTAATACGTTAACGCATCCAAGCCCAGTAGTTTTTTCAATATTCTGCGTTCTGTTAAACTGCGGTTAACAAATTCCGGTTCTTGTTCGTTTATTCGTTTAGCCTCTTCGTGTAAAACGGCTTCATCATGACGGCGAAATACTTGTCCTGCACGGTGAGCCTGATTAGCACGCATTCCGAGAGCTTTTAATGCTTCAACACCCAAGCTGATGCCTGAATCAAGCGATTCCCGAAATACATGATCCGCCCCCAAGCGAATTAACTGCTGGGCATGGTTACGATCGGTGGCACGCACTAATACGTTTAAGTGTGGGAAATGCTTTTTAACTTGAATCAAAATACGCTTAGTGCGGCTAGCACTTTCAACGGCAATAATAAATAGTTTGGCATTATCAGCCCCGGCAGCGTGTAATAAATTAAGCTGCTCGGCATCACCATAAAATACCTTGTATTTGAACTGTTGTAATAGCTCAATTTGACCGACATCGTTTTCGAGTATGGTGGTATTAATATGATAACCATGCAAGAGGCGGCCAACAACTTGTCCAAAACCACCAAAACCAGCAATAATGACAGAACTGTCGGTATCATCGGGGATCTGATGCTCAGGAGTGGCTTTTTTGGACTTTTTATTGCCATTGGGCTGTTTGCGTTTAAATGACGGCGCTATTATTTTATCGTTAATGATTAATAGTAGCGGGGTAAATACCATAGATAAAGTCACCACGAGCACTAATAAGCTGGCGATCTCGTTATCCAGTACTTGGCGTTGTAGGGCAAATGAAGTCAGTACAAAGGCAAACTCACCACCTTGTGCCAGTGCGCATGAGAATAACCAATTTTGGCTGCGCTGTATTTTGAAGACAATACCGGTGATAAACAACACGATGAATTTAACAGCGATAAGGCCAGTTACGAGCATGGCTACTAATATTGGCTGATCAAGTAACAAAGTAAAATCAATACTGGCCCCGACCGAGATAAAGAAAATGCCGAGTAATAAGCTCTTAAAGGGTTCAATATCACTTTCCAGTTCGTGACGGTATTCACTGTCAGCTAAAACCACGCCTGCTAAGAAGGTGCCGAGTGCTGCTGACAAACCAACTGCTTCCATCGCGAGGGCAATACCAACAACGAGGGCAAGGGCGGTAGCAATAAAGATTTCTCGTGAACGTGAACTGGCGATAATACGTAATAGCGGCACGACTAAAAAGTGTCCACCGATGATGATGCCAGCAATGACACCGGCAATCATTAATGCACTGAGCCAGCCTGATGTTGTCGACTCTACAATCGCAGTATCCTGTATCACCAGTAGTGGTAATAAAGACAAAATTGGGATCACGGCGATATCTTGAAATAGTAATACGGCAAAGGCATTTTTACCGGCTTCGGTTTTCATTAACTCCCGCTCTTGCAAGTTTTGTAACACGATGGCGGTGGAGGAGAGTGCCACTATCAAACCGATGGCGAGTGCGGTTTGCCATGCAAGACCACAAGCAAGCAGTATTAAGAAGATACATAACGTCGTAGCACAAAGCTGTAAGCCACCTGTACCGAGAATAGGCATTTTAAGTTGCCATAATAACGCCGGTCTTAGTTCCAAACCGACCAAGAATAACATCATCACGACACCGAACTCAGCCACGTGCATCACGTCTTCTTGATTCGATATCAAGCTTAGCGCATAAGGGCCGACTATGACGCCTGCAATTAAATAACCCAGTACAGAACCCAGTCCCAAACGTTTGGCGATCGGCACTGCGACTACACCCGCAGCAAGGTAGATGAAGATATTAAATAATACGCCGTGTTCCATTATTGGTTACTCTCCATGTCGGTGGTGGTCGTATCACCACTTTGCTGTTGTAAACCTAATAACAATTGGCGATATTGGGCCGTTTTATCTGCTATTCGCTCCGCATCGTGGCGCTTATGAATATCATGCACGACAAATGGCGGTAGGTATTCCAGATTACATAACTTACTCATTTGGCTAAAAGGCAATAAAAACTGGCTAATATCGTGTTCGTTGTAACCTGTCGTCGAATATGAATTTGCACTACCACCGGTTGAAATCGCGAGTATTATTTTTTTACCCACCAATTTATCGCCGTTTTCACCATAAGCAAAACCATGCTCTAGCACGAGATCTTGCCACTCTTTTAAAATTGCAGGGCAGGAATACCAGTAAAGTGGAAATTGTAAGACGATGATGTCGTGATTGAGCAATAATACTTGTTCGTGTTTAATGTCGATAAATGAATCGGGATAGGTATCGTAAAGATCGTGACAAGTAATGCCGTCAATATTTTGAATTTCATTGAATAATGATTTATGTGCAATTGATTTTTGTAATGCAGGATGGGCAAATATAACGAGAATTTTGTGCATATGATTTTCAATCATCCTTTATTGAAATAGATCTTTATACTGGTATTCAACAGCTTAGTGTCTAAAGTGTGTGTTTTATTAATTTTCTGGTCTAAGCTTATAATATAAAACAAATTATTTCAGTGTTTATTTAGTTATTCTGGTTTTTCTCACTGAGATATATGTTATTTCCCAATTATTGTCCGATAACAGGCCGGAATGTGATTAAGCATATTATATTAGAATCTTTATGTTATTATTTCGTGACTAATTTGATATTGATCAAAAATGATCGACGTTTTTGTTTATGGATTAACTATTGGAGTTATTTTTACATGATATCTAGAAAGCACAGTTTACTTGCACTGCCGCTATTACTAACCAGCAGTGTACTTGGCTTTAGTAGTGTGGCAATAGCGAAACCCTTAGCAAAAAGCCCCGGTTTTTCGGGAACGATTGGTATTAATGCTGGTTTTAGTGATTCACAAGATCAATTTAATACCGATGATGATAATGCCAAAATTGATGGTCTAGATAACGCTGGTAAGGACGTTTCGACTGGGTTGTTATTTCCCTTTTTTCGTTTGGCCTATACAAGCGCAGATTTACAGACTCAATATTTTTTAGGTCAGAGCCCGCAAAATATTTTAGATAGCGCCATACAATACGAACTGGGTGTCACGCATAATTTTGATAAACGTCAGAGTATGACATTTGCTTATATCCCACATGTTCCATTCTTAAAAGAAACCTGGTCAGATCCTTTCTTAGTTGGTGCTGAAAGAGAAAAAACAGACATAGATTCAACCGCAGTGCGTGTGGCTTATAAATTTATGCCGGTGCAAATTGAATACGCTTATGCATCGTATGATATTGAAGATGATCAAAGTGGTGCGAACAATGGCTGTGGTGGCAGTGCTTGTACTGCAGGAGAGCAAGAACAACTTAAACGAGACAGTGATTACCAAAGATTGAGTTTAGAGAGTTCACTGCGATTGTGGCAAGGCATGTTTGCTAAAGCAAATGTATATTATGCCAATCAAGATGCTAAAGGTGAGAGTCAAAGTTATGATGAATTACATTATAGCTTGAGCATAATGACCAAATATGAGCGTCACTTCTTGTCTGTACAAGCCGCATTTAGTGATCGTGAATATAGCGCAGAAAATCCAATTTTTGCACAAACGCAAGAACAAGATGCGACGCGTTATTCATTAATCTATTCATATGACAAACCGTTTAATATTGAAGACAGTAATTTAAACGTGATCTATCAAAATAAAGATATTGATGCCAATATAGATTTTTATGATAGTACGAGTAACTTCGTGTCTGTTGGTATGAGTTACAATTTTTAACGAGATCGAGTATTAAAAATAGAAAGAAGGGACGTCATACGATAAGTATCACGTCCCTTTTTATTTATAAATCGTATTTATTATTAAGTGTTTTAATAACCGAGGCTAAGTGCGCTTGGGCGGCGAGGATCTGACGCGCCATAAACCCCTTCGTCTGTGAGCATGATGGTTTGAGTGCTACCCATCGCTGCTTTGACTTCAACTTTGTGTCCTTTACTCTCTAATAAATTAACAGTATCTATATTTAAGCCCTTTTCGATACGGATCATGTCGGGTAACCATTGATGATGGAAACGCGGTGCTGCGCTTGCTTCGGCTATATTCATATCATGGTCAATAACGTTCATGATCACTTGCAGTGTCGTGGTTATAATACGTGAACCACCTGGACTGCCAGTCACAAGATAAGGTTTATTATCTTTCAACACGATAGTCGGGGTCATTGAGCTTAATGGGCGTTTTTTCGCAGCGACGGCATTGGCTTTACCACCGATAAGCCCGTAAGCATTCGGGACACCTGGTTTGGCAGAAAAATCATCCATTTCATTATTCAGCAATACGCCTGTGCCATTGGCGACAAGCCCTGAACCATAACTGAAGTTGAGGGTGTAAGTATTACTGACTGCATTACCCCATTTATCAACCACACTGTAATGGGTGGTTTGATTGCTTTCGTATGGTAATAATGTACCAGGTGAGACTTCACTACTTGGCGTTGCTTTAGCTGGATTTATTTGACTGGCTAACTGTTCTGCATATTGTTTGTTAGTCAGGGCTTCAACTGGCACGTTTACAAAGTCAGGATCACCTAAATACAAACTGCGGTCAGCATAGGCACGACGCATTGATTCTGCCATGACATGAATTGTCGCTGCGCTATTATGGCCCATTTTGTCGATAGGGTATTGCGAGAGCATATTCAGCATTTGTATTATATGCACCCCGCCAGAAGAAGGGGGCGGCATCGAGACCACTTGATAACCACGATAGTAACCAGTAACTGGTTGTCGCTCTATGGCTTTATAACTGGCGAGATCTTCCATGGTCATAATGCCGCCCGCATCACGTACCGAATCACTAATTTGTTGAGCGATTGGACCTTGGTAGAATGCTGAACTGCCTTTTTTAGCGATAGCTGTTAAGGTTTTGGCGAGATCGCTTTGCTTTAATCGTTCTCCTGGTTGATAGCTACTTCCATCGGCTTTGTAGAAGATTGCTTGGGTGCTTGGCCATTGGCTTAAACGTTTTTGCGTTGCACTAAGGGAATTGGCTAAGTCTGGGGTAACGATAATGCCATCACTGGCTAATTTTATTGCTGGGGCTATCACCTGGGCTAATGACATACTGCCATATTTTTCTAACGCTAGCTCAAAACCAAGCACAGTTCCTGGTACACCAACAGCAAGGCCGTGAAAGCGCGATAAGGTATTATCTGGATCACCATTTTCATCTAAAAACATGTCTGCAGAGGCGGTCTGTGGCGCGACTTCACGATAATCAATGGCAATAGAACGTTGTTCATCGGCTAAATAAACCAGCATGAAACCACCGCCACCAAGATTACCGGCGCGGGGGAGGGTGACAGCTAATGCGTAACCAACGGCAACTGCAGCATCAATGGCATTACCGCCTTGTTGCATGATATCGACACCAATTTTAGTCGCCAGTGCTTCTTGGCTCGCCACCATACCATTAGCAGCCCAAACGGGGTGATGAATCGCCATTTGACTATAAATGGCGCTGGTTGACGGTTTTATTTTTGCAAGACTCTGGCTTACCATAATCTCATTTTCAACAGTCTCGCTGCTGGTGGTTTTAGCAATCGCCGTTGGTAACGTTAAGCTGATGCAGCTAATAAGGCCAAAGCTAAGTCCTTTCATAAGGTGTGTCGTTAACATGAATATTCCCTATTTCATTATTTGAAATGCCAATACAACCGTGCGTGATGTTAATACAGGTGTCCTAGATGTTAATGCAGCATAGCAAAGACGTGTTATTACTTGTTTTTAGGTAGATGAAACTGCTAGTTCATTCACAGAAATAGCATCGTTATGTATCAAATCGTAACCCTGTGAGTTGTTAAAGAGTATTGATATTAAAAATAATTTATTTTAAAGCTATTTAAACTAACTCTTAAATCTACCTTTAACTTATCTTTCTATTAAGCTTATTTGTTAAATAAGGACAATTATGACTGGTGTATCTCGCGTTAAAATGGCTCTTGAAGGCCCTGAACTTTCATCGTTAGTACAAGGCTATTGGCGGATGGGCGAGTGGGGGATGGATCCACAAGCGCGTTTGACTTTTTTAAAGCAGCATGTCGAACTGGGTATTACAACGGTGGATCACGCCCATGTTTATGGCTCTGCACAAGCGCCGTGTGAAACTTTATTTGGCGAAGCGCTTAAACTTGATCCGCAGATGAGAGATAGCATCGAAATTATTTCTAAATGTGGCATTGAGGTTATGCACTGTGATGCACCGAGTCACCATGTTAACCATTACAACAGTTCACAAAGCAGCATTATTCATTCGGTAGATACCTCGTTGCAGCGCCTTTGTGTCGAACAATTAGATGTGTTATTAATTCATCGTCCAGATCTGTTAATGGACGCTGATGACGTTGCTCAAGCTGCTGAACTGTTAAAGCATCAAGGTAAGATTAAACACTTAGGTGTATCTAACTTTACCCCGTCGCAGTTTGCGCTGTTACAATCACGTTGGGATAGCCCATTAGTCACCAATCAAGTGGAAATAAACCCGGTTAACCTCGGTGTGACTGAAGATGGTACCTTAGACCAACTGCAACAATTAGCTATCCGACCTATGGCATGGTCATGTTTGGCTGGTGGTAGTTTGTTTAATACTGATTCAGAGAGTATGCAGCGTTTGCTAAATACGTTGGAAGCGATTAAACAGGAAATTGGTGCCCAGTCGATTGATCAAGTTGTCTTTGCGTGGATATTAAAACTCCCCTCTAAACCACTACCTATTATCGGCAGTGGCCACATAGAGCGCGTACGTAGTGCTGTTGCTGCGACAGAACTGGTAATGAACAACCAGCAATGGTATCGCATCTGGGTTGCATCAAAAGGTCACGGTGTGGCTTAATGTAACGCGGCTTTAATCCCTTTCGGTTTGCTAAGCGGCTTTATCTAGCTGCTCACAGGTGGTGAAGTTTCGCTTAGCTATACCAAGGTCTTTCCATATTTGCATATGCTCTGGTAATTGCTGTGGGCGTTGCTCCATTGGTAATATCTCCATCACCTTATTTGGAGAGACTACCTTACCTTTTTGGACAAAAACGGCTTTGACTAAGCTGTAGTTACATAGCTTGCCATTGACGATGCATTTTTGCTCTAGATAAAAGTACTTATCATCCCAACCTAAGTAAGTCGTTTCTACATCGAATTTTTTAAATAAACCTATCTCGCGAATATAGCCCACTTCAACACCTGCAACGATGAAGTTTAACTTATGCTTCAATAGTGGGTTGAATGTGTTGGTTTGAATCGCATGATCCCAACGTGCTTTTTCAAGAAACATCAGATATTTGGCATTGTTTATATGCAGGTTAAAATCGATATGGCGCAAGCCAACTCGAAAAGAGCGGGTAATTGTGTCGAAAAATCCTTTTGTATTAGTCTGCTTATTACGTAGATAAAAGCAACGGATCAATTCACTGATCATAACGCCTCAATAATTATTTTTATGATAAATAGAACAAAGAGTCTACTCAATTCTGCTGACTTGTCACCACAAATGTAACTAAAATGTTAATTGTACAATGCTTTACATTAAATAAATGAGATCAAGCAATCTAGAAGATACCAAGGTGAAAATAAGCATTAATCACCTGGAATAGGCTTGTTTTAATGATATTTTACATTGTAAATTAAGTTAAAGGGACTTGATAAGTGCAATGTTCTAACCTTGATGTTGTATGGCTTTTTAATTTGGTATTATATGCTGTTTGTATCAATCTGGTTTATCCTAGTAAATGTTAACCTACTCACAATTATGCTGCGGTTTACAAGCGAAGTGATATTTAGTTCATTTTTATTTATTTTATCTTAGTTTGTTAATGAATTTGGTGATATTCGTTATTTTATTTTATAAGCCATATTAAGCAATTGATTTAAAGATGAAATGAAAATCTCGTTTACCGCGCATTATATGTATTTTGTTTGTTAAATGTTAATATCCGATCAGGCCTTAATTATCGGTGTGAATTAAGTTGTGATCCAAGTCGATGAAACTAGTCAATAGCATTATTCACTGCCCATTAAGTGATATATTTGTTTCATCTTCTGGTGACAAACCAGGCAGTGAAATGGTTCACTTAAATTCGCAATTTAACAAGATTAAAATTGTACTTATATAATCGAGGCTATCATGAAAAAACTTGCATTAACTCTTCTTTGCGCAACTATCGCAGCACCAGCACTTGCTGGTGGTTCATCTTATGTAACAGGTAATGTACAACTACATGACCGTAACGATTTCAACGGTTCTGATAAGACATCAACAATTGAAGCTGGCCATACATTTGAAACAGGTACTACAGTTTTAGTTGAAATTGATGGCATTCAAGTTGGTGAAACGTCTGATGCAACAAAAGGTCAATTTGCTAACTCAGCCTACACAACACTCGGTGTTGAACAATCATATAGCGTTAATGATAAACTATGGGTAGCTGCGGGTTATCACCACTTATTACACGACGGTGAAGTTGTTCAATACCGTCCATTAGTAAAAATTGGTTATAACTTCGATAATGGTCTTTCTATCTCTAACCGTACTCGTATGCAAATCCAAGCAAATGATGCAATCGATGCTGGCGTAGATGTTACAAACGATCAAGTGCGTTTAGATAACAACATTGCTTACCAATTCAAAGATATGCCAGTAAATGTTAAATACAACAATGTTTATTACGTAAATGATGGTGTTAACAATGACAACTCTATGGAGCATGAATTACGTGCAACTTGGACACGTGCTGGTGTTCAACCATACGTAGAATATCGCAACCAAGAGTCTTCAGCGAAATCTAACCCTGGTCACAACAATAACGTACTTGTTGTTGGTGCATCATACGGCTTCTAAGTCGTAACGAATAAAAGTAGTAAATCCTTTATGTAAAATCCCGCTTATTTGCAGTAAGCGGGATTTTTTCGATCTGTTTTTAAAGTATTAAGGAATAACACCAATCAGAATTAATACAGATCAGGATACAAGTTCGATATTCTTATGCTTATACATTGCAAGATCTGCTTTACGTAGCAGTTCATCAACATTGGTATCATCTTGTGGATACATGCTTACGCCCATACTGGCTGATACATCCAGTATCATGTCGTTGACTACATAAGGGCGCGATAATTCACTGACCAAGCGCTCGAAAGGTACTTTAATACACTCTGGGGTATCGAGGTGATTAAAGATGATTGCAAATTCATCACCACCTAAGCGTGCAACGGTATCGGTTTGACGGCTTGCATCAACCATACGCGCGGCAACATCTTTGAGTAATTGATCACCGACATGATGACCATAAGTATCATTCACTGGCTTAAATTTGTTTAAATCTAATAGTAGTAGACCAACCGATTTGTTATTTTGTTCTGCGACTTGAATGGCTTCCTCAATACGTAATTCGAATTGATTACGGTTAGCAACACCGGTTAACGGGTCTGTCATTGCGAGTTTTCTAATTTCTGCTTCTGCAGCCTTACGTGCGGTAATATCATGTATCACTGTGGTGTACATGAGTTTATTGCCAACTGTCATTTCGTTAACAGATAATTCAATTGGGAAGTGAACGCCGTTAGCGCGTAATGCGTCTTCTTCGTATACTTTACCCTGCACGCTGTCGGTAAACGCTTTACTGGCTTGCGGCATGAGCAGCTTTATATTACGACCAATAATATCATCTAACTCATAATCAAAAATAGCTAATGCCGCCGGGTTAAAGGCAAGAATAACACCGCGCTCATTGGTGGTGACAATCGCATGGACGGCAGTGTTGATCACCGCCTGCACTTGCGCCTCTGAATCTCGGTGTTTTAAGGCATTAGCAGTGAATATTTCTAATGCGCGCGCCATTTCACCGATTTCGTTGTCTCGGTCGGTGGCAAATATCTTGATATTAAAGTTCCCTTCGGCCAAGGTCTTCATAGCATGAATAAGTTCTTTAATTGGATTCATTAAACGATTACGCATTAATAAAATAGCAGCAATGATGAATGCGGTGGTAAAGATAATGGTAAACCAAGATAACCAGCTGATCAGTTTGGTGACAAAGTCTAACGTCGCGCTAACATTGTCGGCACTTTGCTCTATTTGAATCACGATTTCACGATCCAGTACCGCGAGGCCACGTAATGCGGAGGTATCGTTAATTTTTACTTGTTGATCGATATATTGTGGACTGGCATTTTGACTGACCAATTGGCGAATAGTGCCGATTGCTTGCTTATAGCTAGCTAATGTTCTGCTTATATCTTCAAGCGAAATGTGTTCTGCGCTCGTCAAGCCTTTACTGCGATATAGGTTGATCAAGCTTTCTGCTTTAATCAAACATGAATCTGCTTCGGCGATGTACTTTTCATCACCACGTAGTACCGCATTTTTAAAATTATGAATAAAACCGCCATAACCCAGTGCGGAACGTAATTTAAC
This sequence comes from Moritella marina ATCC 15381, assembly GCF_008931805.1. GTDB lineage: Bacteria > Pseudomonadota > Gammaproteobacteria > Enterobacterales > Moritellaceae > Moritella > Moritella marina. The sequence continues at coordinate 640,939 of NZ_CP044399.1, forward strand.
GGCGATATCGGCTTTGGTGATATCAGGATTACCATTACTGGTGTTATCGATATTTGTGTTGTTGATGTGTAATTCACGTTGTAGCTCTTGATTTAAGATCTGTAATCCACGCATTGCGAGCGAGTCATCAATGATTACTTGTTTATCGACGGCAAGAGGTTGTAAGCCTTGGTTAAACAGTCGTTCAGCTTGTACTAGTGCTGTGCTATAGGCATCAACCATATTTTTTATATCGGTCAAAGCAATCGTTTGTGCGTTAGTTGGTCCGAGCGTATTAAATTGCGTTATGGCAGCATTCACCGCACCTAACTTTGCTTGTACGCGTTCAATGCGCCACGGTTCTGGGCGTAACAAATAATTTTTGAACTCATGGATGGCGCCACCATAACCAAGTGATGAACGCAGTGCGCTATCGATTCTTATTTTTTCAGATTTATTCGTTTTGTACTCAGTCCATACCGAGGATGCGAGTGTGACATTGCTATTGATTATCATGCTTGAAGCAATAAATATGAGCGCGGAGAGGGCAAAACCACAGGTGAAAAATAAACCCAAGGTACTGAGTTTGATATGTTTGAAGAGAGAAATATTGTGGCTACTCATGTTTTCTTATTGCCTTGTAACGCTAAATTTGAATTGATGGAATAACATAGGGTTAAGTTATTATTAGCTGGTACAGTGCTCTAAATTAATTGTTAATTCAATACTATCATTTATATACATACTCAAAAAGTGGGGTAATTTGATATTTAATAAAATACTTAGTGTTTCTATGCTTATGATTATAACTTGTTCTAAAGGTAACCACTTCGAGTCAGTGGTGGTTACCTTTAGATTTGGAGGAGTTTGCGATTGCTAGGCTAATTGTTAAGGTGATAGATAAAAGTTATAGCTAAGGCGATTTTGGTGCGATAACGACGTCGATATTTTTGGCCTCAATAGCACTACGCTGTTCATTGGTTATCCCAGCATCGGTAATTAAGGTGTGGATATTGTCCCAGGCGAGTTCTAGGTTGGGCATCTTTCGACTGATTTTTTCTGACTCAACCATAACAACGACTTCTCTTGATACTTCAGCCATAACGCGGCTTAAGCCAATTAACTCATTAAAGGTCGTGGTACCACGTTCTAAATCAACACCGTCGGCGCCGATAAATAATTGATCAAAATCGTATGAACGCAGTACTTGCTCGGCAATTTGACCTTGGAATGATTCAGAGTGCGGGTCCCAAGTACCACCAGTCATTAATAACGTAGGCTCATTTTCTAAACCATTCAGCGCTGTGGCAACTTGCAGTGAATTAGTCATGGTGATTAAGCCTTTTTTATTCGCTAACTGCTCGATTAAACTGGCCGTGGTGGTGCCACTGTCGATAATGATCCGGTTGTGATCGCGAATACGTAACGCTGCTGCAATGGCTATTTCAATTTTACACTGTGAGACTTTATCAGTTTCTACTTCAGGAAGCAGCTCTTTAGGAATAGGCACTGCGCCACCATAACGACGTAACAATAAACCGTTCTGCTCTAACGCGGTAAGATCTTTACGAATGGTCACTTCTGATGTTTCAAAACGTTGTGCGAGTTCATCAACGCTGAGTTTACCTTGTTCTTCAAGTAGTTGAATTATGGTATGACGACGTTGCTGAGTATTACGTTTTGACATAGTGTTTATTATTCATTTATAAAGATAAGGGGATAAGAATATCATAGATTAACAGTGGCTGTTATCTATGATATCTAACAAGATTAGCGTACTAGCTAGAGAAGTATAGATTGTTACGCTGGACCAAATTGAATTTAGCGAGGTGCTCTGCGGCGATATCATCACTGCTGACCCATTTTGCTATCGTAATGTCTTCATCACGACAATGGCGTAGTAGTGATTGTTTTTTTATCGGTTCAAGCTCATCGAGGTCAACAATGAGTGGCTGTCGTAGACTATCTACAACCCCCATCTGTACCTGAGCTTGATGATTGTTACCGTAATTAACAATCGTACCAACTGGAAATATGCCAATCATCTTAATAAACTGCTCGAGATAGGCTTTATTATAATGCTTATTCGCTTGCTTAAATAGCAAGCCGATAGCAAGGTGTGGTGAATAACGATGTTGCGGTAAATTAGCATTGCACATTTCGTTATAACGGGTCGTAATCGCCACTAATTGTGCATATTTTGATATTTTATCTTGTTTTAAGCCACGTGGGTAACCGCTGCCATCGAATTTTTCATTGACCTGCAATATGCTATGAATGATGCTCTCGGGGAGTGTTGTTATACCTTGTAATCTTTGTGCGGCGTAGGCTGGGTGTTGTTTCAGGTAATTCACTTCTGGTTTGGTTAATTCAGATTTTTTGTTACGAATTGAAGCGGGTACCCATAGCATACCAAACTGGCTGAGTAAGGCTGTATGGATAACCATCGCGATATCTTGACGGCTAAACGCGAGCTGTTTTGCTAAACAAGTGCTGAGCACGGCTACATTCATTGCGTTTTGATAAAGGGTATCACTTGATAGCGCTTCATTGCATAACGCAAAACTAAAGTCATGCTGTTGCTCTGCTGCAATCGCTAATTCACCTGAGAGTAATTCTAATAGCTGCATGGCCTTTTCTGGTTGTAAGCTAAGCTTGCTATAAATATCTTTAAGGCTGGCGATCTTGTCTTGATATTTTGAACGACTATGGCGGATCTGTTTCCACCACGCCTGCTGTTGTGCTAATTGTGTTAACAGTTGCTGTTTTTCTTCGGCTGCATCTGTATCTTGCTGTATTTTCACGGCTTGTGCTGCAATCAATGCTGATTGCGTTAACTCTGGTGTTTGCGATGCGATTGTCACTGCTGCAATACTTTGTGGTTGGGAAAGCTTACTGCGAGATAGATCGACAGAAATCGTTGCTAAACCAAGATGCTGTACAATTCTAAGTTGCTTTTCATCTTTAATTAGAAATGAATTAAGAATAAAAGGGTGGGATGTCCAACCAATGGGAAGATTAATATAGTGACCGACTTGCAGGTCTTTAATCATTAAGGAGACATTTTCCATTATTTACCTTCGTTATTACCTTCGTTATTTGTTTGCTGAGTGACCTACTGTCTGTTTAAATGTTATCGCCGTCTTACATCGTCGTTCAAATAGCGTATTGAAAATACAGATAAAATAATTATAGGGGATAAGTTGGGTGTTATCAAAACTTATGTAGAGAGGTGTGGGCTAGTTATCTTATTCATCAATAATATTAAAATAAAGATAAAGTGCGACTAGTAATAAACAGATGCAGTTTACTATCATATATATAATAAAAGGGTGGGGAGTATAAAGTGATTTATTCAACCTTATACTCCCCACCCTTAGTAGGTAACCGCTACCATCTCGTGCAGGATAGCGATGGCGATATTAGCGAACAGTTATTTTTTAACTGTTTCTTTTTTCGCCGCTAGTTTGTCTAATACGTAGCTTTCTTGATAATCATTACCGTAGTAAGACGCAAGTAATAGCGCTTTTAGCTCACTGATTAATGGGTAGCGTGGGTTAGCACCTGTACATTGGTCATCAAACGCTTCCATTGCTAGTTGGTCAACTTTAGCAAGGAAGTCTGCTTCGTTAACACCCGCTGCTTGGATTGATTTAGGAATATCTAAATCAGTCTTAAGTTCGTCTAACCAGTTTAGTAATGCGTTGATTTTGTCTGCTGTTTTACCTTCACGGAAACCTAAATGTTCAGCAACTTCTGCGTAACGAGCACGTGCTTTCGGACGGTCGTATTGTGAGAAGGCCGCTTGTTTAGTTGGCATATCTGTTGCGTTATAACGAATTACGTTAGTGATAAGTAATGCATTCGCTAGACCGTGTGGAATATGGAATTCAGCACCGAGTTTGTGCGCCATTGAGTGACATACACCTAAGAAAGCATTGGCAAAGGCGATCCCCGCAATCGTTGCACCATTATGTACTTTTTCACGTGCTACAGGGTCTTTAGCGCCGTTTTTGTATGAACTTGGTAAGTACTCTTTTAACAATTTAAGTGCTTGTAATGCTTGGCCATCAGCGTATTCGTTTTGTAGAATTGATACATAAGCTTCTAGTGCATGCGTTACTGCATCATAACCGCCGAATGCGGTGAGTGATTTAGGCATGTTCATGACTAAGTTTGCATCTACAACAGCCATGTTTGGTGTTAGTTCATAATCAGCGATAGGGTATTTTTGACCTGTCACTTCATCTGTTACTACTGCAAATGGTGTTACTTCAGAACCAGTACCTGATGTTGTCGTTACCGCAACTAATTTCGCTTTGATACCCATTTTAGGGAATTTGTAGATACGTTTACGAATGTCCATAAAGCGCATTGCAAGATCTTCGAAATGTGCATCTGGATGTTCGTACATTACCCACATGATCTTCGCTGCATCCATTGGTGAACCGCCACCGAAAGCAATGATAACGTCAGGTTGGAAGCTGTTCATCACATCAACACCTTTCTTCACGACAGCTAACGTAGGGTCAGCTTCAACATCGTAGAATACTTCGGTATCGATACCTTTGCTTTTTAGGATGGTTACTAACTCATCAACATAACCATTATTGAATAAGAATTTATCCGTTACGATACACGCACGTTTTTTGCCAACAAGGTCGTCCATAGCAATTGGCAATGAACCACGGCGGAAGTAAATTGATTCTGGGAGTTTATGCCACAACATATTTTCAGCTCGCTTAGCAACAGTCTTTTTGTTAATAAGGTGTTTAGGACCTACGTTTTCAGAGATAGAGTTACCACCCCATGAACCACAACCTAGCGTTAGTGATGGTGCTAGACCGAAGTTATATAAATCACCGATACCACCTTGTGAACTTGGTTGGTTAATCAAGATACGGGCAGTTTTCATTTTATCGCCGAAATCTTTGATACGATCTTCGTTTGCATCTTGGTCTGTATAAAGTCCCGATGTATGGCCGATACCACCAAGCTCAACCATAGTGATTGCTTGTTCTACTGCGTGGTTGTAATCACGCGCACGGAACATGCCTAAGGTTGGAGATAGTTTTTCGTGAGCAAATGCATCATCAACGTGTACTTCAGGGCCTTCACCGATAAGTACTTTTGTGAAAGGAGGTACTGTAACACCCGCCATTTCAGCAATCTTAATTGCAGATTGACCCACAATCGCTGGGTTCATGTTGCCGTTGATTAAGACGATTTCACGTACTTTATCTGCTTCTTTCTTCGATAAGATGTAACCACCGTGCGTAATGAAGCGCGCTTTTACTGCGTCATACACTTCGTCAACGACAATAACGGCTTGCTCTGACGCACATACAACACCGTTATCGAATGTTTTTGACATCAAAATTGAAGAGACAGCGCGTTTAACGTCAGCCGTTTCGTCAATCACGATAGGGGTGTTACCCGCACCAACACCAATAGCTGGTTTACCTGAAGAATAAGCTGCTTTAACCATGCCTGGACCGCCAGTAGCAAGGATAAGGTTGATGTCTGCGTGATGCATTAATGCATTAGATAGCTCAACTGATGGTTCATCAATCCAACCAATGATATTTGCTGGTGCGCCTGCAGAAATCGCAGCGTCTAGTACAATTTTTGCTGCTGTATTCGTTGCATTTTTTGCACGAGGGTGTGGCGAAAAGATAATACCATTACGTGTTTTAAGCGAGATAAGCGCTTTAAAAATAGCCGTTGAAGTTGGATTGGTTGTTGGTACGATACCGCAGATAATACCTGTTGGTTCCGCAATCGTAATAGTACCAAACTCGTTGTCTTCTTCGATGATTCCGCAGGTTAATGTGTCTTTATATTTGTTGTAAATGTATTCTGATGCAAAGTGGTTTTTAGTTACTTTGTCTTCAAGTACACCCATACCTGATTCATCGACAGCCATTTTAGCGAGAGTGATACGAGATGTAGATGCAGCAAGTGCTGCAGCGCGGAAAATTTTATCAACTTGTGCTTGGTTGAATGTAGCAAACTCTTGCTGCGCGGCTTTTACTTTCGCAACCATTGCATTGAGTGTTTCTATGTTTTTAACAGTCATATTATTTCCCTTAAAACTAATTTGAAATCTTAAAAAGTATTTACAAAGTGTTACCTCTTAGTGAATACCTTTGATTTGAAGTATAGGTAATATTGGCGATTAAAAGTTGATCAAGATCAATTGTTGTAAAATAACGTATTATATTTTCATAACAGTGTTAACTGGGTCATAAATATTAGTTATTTATGTATTGTGTAATTTTATTTCAATTGGTGTGTTGAGGCGTTTAATGAGGACGTTGTGATTAATCGTAGAAAATGTGCGTCTATTTGACAAAGTTATTGTTAATTGAAGACGTGTTGCGGTAGCATTGCCTGAACTGTTTTATTATAGGATTTAATACTATGCCAAAATTATCTAAGGTTATGGCGACAGCGCTTAACCAACAAATGACAAAAGAATTTACAGCATCTCACCTTTACCGCAGTATGGCGTCTTTTTGCTATGCATCTGATTTTATTGGCGCAGGTGATTTCTTTTATAAACATGCGGCTGAAGAGCAAGTACACGCTCAGTTATTATTCCGTTATATGATCGACCGCGGCATTCAGCCATTAATGGAAGCAATTCCGGGTGCAGAGTCTGAATTTACTGACTTGCTTGATGTATTTGACAAAGCGTTAGAACATGAAGTGATGATCACTGAATCTATCTCTGAGATCCTTGGTTTAGCGCACGAACTAAGAGATTTCCAATCTGTGGCTCACCTAAATACATTAATGGAAGAGCAAACAGAAGAAGAAGCCTTGTTTAATGGTATCGTTAGCCAAATCCGCCGTGTAGGTGTTGATAATGGTTACGGTCTATTTATCATGGATCAAGAATTAAAAGCAATGAGCAAAGCACCAGCGCCGACGCCAATTACTATTTAGTTTCCTTTAAATTAGTCATCATTTTATGGTTAAACACGTTTAGGGTGGGTAGTACTACGCACTGTTAACGTATTTATATTTGTTTAAAGTGGCGGCTTCTTTGATATAAAACCGCTTATGCTTAGGTATTAGCGGTTTTTTGTTTTTTTAACCTACACTTTAGTGGTATGGTTGCTCATGTAGAACGTAAACTTAAATGAATAGGTAGAATAATTATGTCGAATAATAACAATACTGATATTAAAGATTGCTGTGGTGCATTTGCCGAAATCGGCAGTATTATCCAACCTGATGATACCGAGCTATCTTTCCCTATTTCCTTTGATTCACAACTTGCTGCAGATGAAAAACGCAGTGAACTTGAAGCATATGTGAATGAGCAATTTGATGAAGAAGTCACGATTGATTTTACTGCACAGGGTGAAAATGCTTACCTAGTGACGTTACAATTTACTTGTACTGCTGAAAAAATGATTTTTGAAATGAACTTACGCCATTTAATGGCTTAGTTTGTGGCTGAAATACGCTATTCAATATAGTTTGTCTCGCCTCTAAATACATCGACAATATATTGAATAAAAAAGGCATATAGCGCTCACTATATGCCTTTTTTTATGCTTTATTTTATTCGAAAAACCGTCTTTCAGACTCTTAACCGAAATGTTGCTTACAATAAGCAAGGCGTTGGTCTAAATCCATGCTATCGGTATTCGCGGCTTCAATCTGTTGTAATCGAGGTAGTAATCCCATGCCATTGGCGATCTGAATAGCCAGCCCTGGACGGGCGTTCAATTCTAACAACATAGGTCCATGATCACGGTCTAATACCACGTCTGCACCGAGATAGCCTAAGCCTGATATATCATAACACTGGGCCGCTAAGCGAATAACTTCTTCCCAGTGTGGTACTTTGAGCAGCGCTAATTCTTTTTGGGTGTCAGGGTGATGACTTACCATTTCATCATACTGAACCGCGTTTAACGCTTCACCTGTAGTGATGTTGATACCAACACCTACAGCACCTTGGTGTAAGTTGGCTTTACCATCAGACATCGAGGTTGATAAGCGCATCATCGCCATCATTGGTATGCCTTTAAATACAATAACACGTACGTCTGGCACACCTTCAAAGCTATAACCCTCGAAGCTATCATCAAAGACGATCAGTGCCTCGACAACTGCGACATCGATACCACCACCGAGTGAGAATAAACCCGCTAAGATATTCGAGCAATGACGTTCAATATCATCGATTGAACATTCACTGCCACTGGGTTTGTAATAACGACCCCCTTCGACTTTGGTGATGACTAAAATGCCTTTACCACCAGAGCCTTTGGCAGGCTTGATCACAAAGCCGTTCAGCCCTGCAATCATTTTATCAACCGACTTAACCGAATGCTGGTTATCAACAACGCCGATCAATTCTGGCGTGCTGACATTAGCATCTTCAGCTATCTGCTTAGTTTTTAGTTTGTTATCCACTAATGGAAACAGTTTTCTTGGATTGTAGCGTGATATATACATATTATTACGCTGATTCATTCCTAAGATACCCTGTTGCTTTAGTTTCCGTGGTTGAGCAAACTCTTTAAAAAATGAAAATGTCATCATTAGTCACCTTGCATGTCTTTAAAGCGGCGTAGTTCAAGCAAACGGTAACCGGTATAAGTACCTAGCATTAAGATAATAGACATAATGATAAGTTGTAAACCAAGGAAGTTGAATGCCCAGTAACGGAGTATTTCATTGCTGATTGTCAGGTAGACAAGTACGGCAACAAATAAGCTACCACCACCTTGAGCGAATACTTCTTTCGGGCCCTCTTCTTCCCATAAGATTGACATACGTTCGATCGTCCAAGATAGGATGATCATTGGGAAGAAGGTTATTTTCAGACCTTCAGTTAAGCCAATTTTGTATGACAACACCGAGAACAAGCAAATAATGGCTATCACGGTAATGATGACCACGGATATTCGCGAGACAAGCAGTAAGTTTAATCGTGATAGGTAAGAACGAATCACTAAGCCGATACCGACGATCAAGGTAAAGCCGATTAAGCCTGTTGCCAGACTCGTTTGTACAAATGCCATCGCGATTAATACTGGCATGAAAGTACCTGAAGTACGTAAGCCGATAAGAATACGCATCATCACCACAATCATGACACCTAATGGAATAAGCAAAATACCTTTAAACAGTGCTTGTTCTTCAAGTGGTAGGCTGTAGATACTGAAATTGAAGAGGTCTGTATCGTTGGCTTTTTCTTTCAGTACCTGCATAACAGGTTGCGTTTGTTGGATGATCGAGAAACTCACGCGCGAGTTTGAACCACCAATCAGGTCTAATGTCGGTTCGCCGTTTTGTTCCCAAAGCAGGAGGTTTTTTGCATCTGCACTTTTACCTAATTTCACATCAATTAAGCGGGTATCATCTTCGCTAAATACTAAGACGAATGGTTGTAGCTGTTGCTGACGTCGGCCGTCTTCAAGGTATAAACCTTTAACGAGTAGTGCTGGGATATTCGCTTCATTTAATAAGGCCACAAATAAATCTGATTTATTGTTTTGCTGTAGCATTAATTCGGCATTTTGGCCTAAATCATCAGCAGAAAGTAATTTCAATAGTTCGCGGCTATATGAAAATGCATCTGCACTTTTTGCCATCGCGCTGCTAACAATTTGTTCTGCGGCTATATCATAAGGCGGTAACCACGTGGTTTTATGAATACTGACATCTTGTTCATTAATGACATCTAATGGAATGTCATTCGTCAGTACATTTACTTTGTAGTATAGATCTTGCTTGCCTTCGGCGTTGCGAATTGTCCATTGTGCGCGGTCATCAACAAACGATAAGCCATAACCAGGCGATGCCGCTGTTTGATTTAACACCGTGAAATTGCTTTGTGTTGAAGGTGTCGCAAAAGAAGCATTAACCGCATCGCCTTGTGCGGTAAATTCAACCTTTGCTTCAATCATCCACGTTGAGTAGGTTTCACCTGGTAACCAAGGGATCTCACCACTGTAATGGCGTTGTGCAATACTGCCAACACCAAGTAGAAAAAGTATCGCAACGAAAATGCGAAATGGGATCTTAGAAGGCATGATTAGTTAGTCCCTTTTTTAGCTGGAGTAGGTTGTTTTTTTATAGACGCGGGTTTATTTTTCGGTTGAGTATACTCTTGTGCAACATCAACAACTGCAATGTCTTTTAAGAAGGTACGGCCTAATAGAATTGGGAATGTCATGCGGCTACGATCTGCTAGCGTAAATTCAGTTTCTGTTTTTATACTACCAAGCTCAACGGGAATGCTAACAACATAGCGTTCCAATGCTTTCGTAGCGTTGGTTTGACGAATTTTAACGGTGCGGACAACAGGCGCTTCAATAGGAAACACTTCATTATCGTCTTTGTGGGATAAATTGAATTTAACCCAGTCACGGCCATCACGTTCAAATTTAACGATTTCGGTCGCATTTAATGAAGAGGTTGTTGCGCCAGTATCGACACGTGATTTGAAGTTAGTCTGCAGTTGAGCAAACCAAATCCATTCTTCTTGCCCTAGAATCACTTTACCTGCAAGGTCATTTTTTACTTTTGGTTTTGTTGGTATGACGACTGCGGCTGTTTTACTTGCTGGTTTTTGAGTTTCCAATCCATCAAGTTGTTCAGTGAGTTTGCCAATGACTTTGTCTTGTTCTTTAAACTTGTCTGGTTGTGCTTGTAAGGTGGTTAATATTTGCTGTTGTTGCTGCAAAATGGTTTCTATTTGTGCTTGTTGTTTACTGACGATCTCGGTATTCGCTTTATTTTGTGTCATGGCACAGCCATTTAAAAATACAAGGCTAAGAGCACTAGCAATGGCGATTTTTGAGGTTTTTAGTGTGCGAATTGTAGTTGTATTTTTCATTCGATATTTGGCCCCGTAGACTGCTGAAAAAAGAGGGTTAGTTCACTAAAGTGGGATAATAGTTCCGTTATTCTTATATAAAGTCATATGTTTTTAACATAATAATAAATTTATATTTAAAAAACACGCTTATTTCCCTTAAGCGTAGTGACTATCCATCTCAACAAAATGGTATTTAGTCGATTATAGTTGTTTTTACGCGTAGGTGTTCATAATAACGATAGTATTGGATACCATAAATGTGAAACATGTCTAATACAACATTTATATATCAATTATTTATACGATAATTGTTTAAAGTTTGGCGTTTACCTGAGGATGATTGTTACAAGGATGATTGTTACAGGTGAGATTGTTACAGGTAATTGTAGAATGCGAGATAATGGATTAGGTCACATTCTACAATTACGATGGAGTATTACTGAGTGATGGAGTCGCTGGATGTGTAAGTGCGAGCAACATCAACCATGACAATATCTTTTAAAAACGTACGGCCAAGTAATACCGGGAATGACATGTGACGACGGTCGGCCAATGTAAACTCTGTCAGGGTTTTTATCTCGCCAAGTTGAACTGGTAATTCAATAATTGGGCGGCGCGTTGGTTCGGTGCTATTTGCTTGACGAATTAAAATCGTGCGCGCTATTTTAGCCTCGATGACTTGGCTTTCATTGAGATTTTTATTGAAGTTAAATCGTACCCATTTCTTGCCATCACGTTCAAATTCAACAATGTCTGTTGCGTTTAATGATGATGTTGTCGCTCCAGTATCGATACGCGCTTTATATTTTTCTGTTAAATCATCAAGTAATACAAGCTCTTCAGAACCGATAACTTTTTTATTAAGCGGGGTTGTTGCCTCTGACGACTGCGCCAGAACAATTGCCTGTTTACTTTCATCTAATTTATTTTGTGTTTCATAGATCGCGATATTTTTACTATTTGTCTCAATCTGCTGGCGCAATTGCAGGTAATCTTCAAGTTTGCTATTAAGCTCTGTGATATTTTGATTTTGTTGTTCGAAGAATGCTGGTTGCTGACTTAATGTCGCTAAAATCGTATTTTGCTGCTCAACTAATAAGGCTATTTGCTCGCTCTGCTGTTCTATTTGCAAAGTTAACTGCGCAGATACTTCCCCTTGATTGAGAAATTGATCGACATTGGCGCAACCTGAAAGCAGGGCGCTAAGTATGACAGCTTTAATTAATTGATGAGGTTTTTTGAAAGTATCCATTTCTAACGTTAACTCTAAATTAATCTATGGGTAATACGCATTGTTTAATGCGCATTATTGTCAGTTGAGGCGCGTTTTAAACGCCCCATTATTTTATTCGTCTAACGGTTCAGCATAAGGTTTTGTCGCAATTAACACCGCGCGCTTTGGTGCTGGGTAGCCTTCCACTGTTTTACTGTGATCGTTTGGATCCAGGAAATCAACTAAAGATTCATTACGCATCCATTCTGTTGCGCGTTGCTCTTCAATACTGGTATCTGATACGTCAACGATACGTACATTTTCAAAACCAAGTTTTTCAACCCAGAGTTTTAATGCCGCACAACTTGGTAAGAACCAGACATTACGCATTTGCGCATAACGATCGCCTGGTACTAATACCGCTTGGTCATCACCATCAATCACTAATGTTTCTAATACTAACTCACCACCATCACGTAACTGGTTTTTAAGTTGTTCGATATGGTCAATTGGTGATTTGCGATGATACAGTACGCCCATCGAGAAAACTGTGTCGAATGCACGTAATTTAGGTAGTTCTTGAATACCAAGTGGCAGTAAGTGCACGCGTTGGTCGTTATTGGCAAAATGACGGATCGCTTCAAACTGTACTAAGAATAATTGGCTTGGGTCGATACCAACCACAAATTCAGCATCATCACCGAGCATACGCCACATGTGATAACCGCTACCACAGCCTACATCAAGCACGTAACGGTATTTTAATGGGGAAATAAATTCACGTAAGCGTTCCCATTTCCAATCACTGCGCCATTCTGTATCAATGTGAATGCCATGGATGTTGAACGGGCCTTTACGCCATGGGTGGAATTTTTGTAATAGGCTTTCCGTTTTACGCAGATCGCTTTCGCTTAGTTCGCCTGGCGCGCCAACTTCAAACTTGTCAGTAATGTTGATGTGCTTGGTTTCTATTTTAGGTAACTTCTTTAGTACCTTTTCCCAGCGTGGTAAAAAACCATGTTTGTGTTCGCGTTCCCACTCATGCATTTGTGCTGGTAGGGTATATAACCAATGGTGTAATTTGTTTTTTGCAATTATTTGATAAAAATTTGAAAAGTCGATCATGGGTAACCTATTATTTTTAATTTCAAGCTGTATTTTGTTATGTCGCAAATGAATGACGTGATTATTTGGCTGTCATTCGCAGGCTAGCTATTTTATCGCAACCATAGAACCAAAATTAAAACACTGGAACCAAGAATTTGCGCTACTAAAGCCAATTTCTTTAAGCCGTTTTAACTGTGTTTCAATGCTGTCTGGACGCATAATATCTTCAATCGCGCTGCGTTTTTGACTGATTTCTAATTCGCTATAACCATTCGCACGTTTAAAGTCTTCGTGTAAATTGATAAGTAAATCATTAACTTTGTCATCACTAAAACAGAATTTCTCTGACAGAATAAGCAGGCCACCAGGTACTAAACCATCATAAATTTTAGTTAATAGGGCTAGACGTTCTGCTGATGGAATAAATTGCAGGGTAAAATTCAATACCACGATTGATGCGTTAGTAATATCTATAGTGCAAATATCGTCACATAGTACTTGTACTGGCGTATCACTTTTATAAGCAGATAAATGGCGTTCACAGCGCTCTAGCATGGCTTGCGAGTTATCTATCGCGATGATATTGCAGTTGCTTGCTTGCACGTTACGGCGCATGGCAATGGTGGCAGCGCCCAGTGAGCAACCTAAATCATAAAGTTGGGTATTATCTTGCGCATAACGCGCGGTCATCATGCCAATCGCAGAAATGATATTAGAGTAACCAGGTACTGAACGTTTAATCATATCTGGGAAGACTTCTGCAACACGTTCGTCAAAGGTGAAATCACCAATTTGATCTAATGGGGCTGAGAAAATCTGATCGCGTTGTTGCATTGTTATAACCTGCAATAATAATTAGCAAAATAAGGCGGCATATTTTAGTTAAAATGCCTGGCTTTGTCTCTAGCTAAACCACATATAGACGGATTAATTTGCTTGTTTCCCCCTCGTGTTGGTTTTTTCAGCGCTAATAATGTTTTTTTTGTTAATAAAATAACGGTTATTTAACCAGCAAGGCGCAATTGGAAGTGGGGATCCGTTGCGTTTTTTAGCCTAGTTTGTCGATAACTTGAAGCTGTTTTGGGATAACTTGCAGTTGTTTGGGTATTACTATTGGTTGCGCTGCTAATTTCTATTACAATAACGGTAATTTTTTGAGGGCTGCCAAAGTGGCTACCCGATCCATCGATTTAGTAGGATTATACAGATGCGCACAGTATATTGCGGACAAGTAAATGAAGCACATATCGGCCAACAGGTTGAATTGTGTGGTTGGGTTAATCGTCGTCGTGACTTAGGCGGTGTTATTTTTATCGATTTACGTGACCGTGAAGGCATTGTGCAAGTTGTTTATGATCCAGATGTAGAAGCTGTATTTGAACGTGCTAGCCAATTACGTAACGAATTCTGTGTGAAAATCACGGGTAAAGTACGTGCTCGTGACGAACGTCAAGTAAATAAAGATATGGCTACTGGCGGTATCGAAGTATTAGGCCTAGAACTTGAAGTTATCAATAAAGCTGACGTTCTACCGCTTGATTTCAACCAAACAAATACGGAAGAGCAACGTCTTAAGCACCGTTTCCTAGATTTACGTCGTCCAGAAATGAGCAACCGTCTTAAGACTCGTGCTAAAGCAAGTAACTTTGTACGTCGTTTCATGGATGATCACGGTTTCCTTGATATCGAAACGCCAGTACTAACAAAAGCAACACCAGAAGGTGCGCGTGATTACCTAGTACCAAGCCGTACACACAAAGGTGAATTCTTTGCGCTACCACAATCACCACAGTTATTTAAGCAGTTGTTGATGATGTCTGGTTTTGATCGTTACTACCAAATCGTTAAATGTTTCCGTGATGAAGATTTACGTGCTGACCGTCAGCCTGAATTCACACAGATCGATATTGAAACTTCATTCATGACTGCACCACAAGTGCGTGAAGTGACTGAGCGTTTAATCACAAGCATGTGGAAAGAGATCTTAGACGTTGAACTACCAGCGTTCCCAAGCATGACTTATGCTGATGCAATGCGTCGTTTTGGTTCTGATAAACCTGATCTACGTAACCCATTAGAACTTGTTGATGTTGCAGACATCCTTAAAGATGTTGAATTTAAAGTATTCGCAGAACCTGCTAACAACCCGAAAGGCCGTGTTGCAGTACTATGTGTTACTGGCGGTGCTAAACTGTCTCGTAAGCAAATTGATGAATACACTAAATTTGTTGGCATCTATGGCGCGAAAGGTATGGCATGGATGAAAGTGAAAGACGTTGCAGCTGGTGCTGAAGGTGTGCAATCTCCAGTAGCTAAGTTCTTAACGCCTGACGTTATCACTGCATTACTTGAGCGTACTAACGCACAAGATGGCGATATCATCTTCTTCGGCGCAGATACAAACAAAGTTGTAACTGAAGCACTTGGTGCATTACGTCTTAAAGTGGGTACTGATTTAGAATTGACTTCGAACGAGTGGAAACCACTTTGGGTTGTAGACTTCCCAATGTTTGAAGAAGATGAAGAAGGTAACCTACACGCGGTTCACCACCCATTCACAGCACCAATGGATGTTACTGCAGAAGAGCTACTAGCTAACCCTGCTAACGCAATCTCTGACGCTTACGACATGGTTATCAATGGCTATGAAGTTGGTGGCGGTTCTGTGCGTATTCACAAAGGTGAGATGCAAAAAGCAGTATTCGAAATCTTAGGTATCGAAGCGCAAGAGCAACAAGACAAGTTTGGTTTCTTACTTGAAGCACTTAAATACGGTACGCCGCCACATGCTGGCTTAGCATTTGGTCTAGATCGTCTAGCGATGTTGCTAACAGGTACTGATAACATCCGTGACGTTATCGCATTCCCTAAAACAACAACAGCTGCGTGTTTATTAACATCAGCACCAAGCGAAGCAAACCCTGCTTCTCTTGAAGAGCTAAGTATTGCTGTTGTGAAGAAAGAGAAAGAAAAAGCGACTGACGCTGAGTAATTTTATTCACTGCTATTTAAGTAATCGCGGCGATTACTATTATTGATAAATAGCAGATAAAGCGCAGACATTAAAAAACGGATATAGCCATTGGTTATATCCGTTTTTTGTATCTGGTGAAGAGCTTGGTAGTTATGCAACGACAAAGTCCCTTGGTGTTCACTGATATTAGCAATGGCTGTGAACACGTATTTGGACACTCGCAATGATAGGTTATGTCGTTAGGAGCTGAATTGATTAAAACTTGTAACCGAAAGTTAATGAGTTCTGTCTCAAATAACCTTGTGGCAACTCGCCCACATCATCATGACTTAGGTCGATATAAAAGTGATCACCTATATTGGCACGTATTCCACCTCCAAAATAAGAGCCTGAAAGGTCAGACTTTACGTCCCACCAACCTATGTATGACTGACTGTAATCTACATAGCCGTAATCTAGATAAGGCTTGATAGTGAGCGTATCTGTTATCTTTATTGCATAGCCGATATCAGAGCCTATCTTGAACGTCGTCGTAGATTGACTTCCCCACATTGAACCGTTACCGCGCTTAGCACTACCTTCCAGTGATAGACTAAACCCTATGAATCGGTTTAGGTCATAACCACCCTCTGCCTTAATACCAAGGCCAAGACCACCTGTGTTTGTGTCAGTTTCAGCAAGACCACCTCCAGCACGAAACCCGCTATATTCAGAGGCCATGACTGAAGATGAAAGAAGAGATAGAGCGATTATTTTGTTAATCATATTGGTTCCAGATAGTGATGATATCATTTAATTCTCTAACGATGTCGGAGGACTTCACTATAAAGGTTAAAGGCTGTACAGTTAAAATCACCTATGAATGATTGAGTCCTCACATGAATATTAGTTATGAACAAATAAGAGCCTTTGTATGTGTTGCTGAACAAGGATCTTTTAGCGCTGCAGCAAAAAAATTAAATCGTCACCGCACCACGTTAGGACAAGTAATTAATAACTTGGAGATTGAAACTAATTTAGTGTTATTTGATCGAACGGGTAAGTTCCCAGAGCTGACCGAGTCAGGTAAGTCGTTATATCTGCATGCTAAAAATTTAGCCGAATACACCCACTCTTTTGAGCAAATTTGTCAAAGTATGGAATTAGGTATTGAAACGGATATCACCATTTACCACAGTGATTTAGTACCTGTTGAGCTGATTTCTGCTGTGATGAAAGCATTAAGAAAAGAGTTTAAAGAGGTTAATGTGCATTGGTTGCACAAAAATAATCAAGAAGTGAAAGAGGCATTAGAAAGTGGTGAGGCAGATTTAGGCATTGTCTTTATTCATGATAGTAAATCCATTTCGCCAAATGAGTATGTCTATTTAGTGAGCATGCCTTTTTGCTTATGTGCTGCACCAAGCAGTTCGCTTTTTGATTCACTCACGATCACGATTGACGATCTCAAAAAGCACCGCCAGTTATTATTAGAAGATTATTTAAATGCGGGTATAGAGAAAATAGTTACCGTGTCTAATCATGTTCAGCGTATTGAAAATATGAGTGTATTTATTGCGTTGTTAACCTCTGGCGAGGGCTGGGCGATAGTTCCTAAACATGCGGTAAATGAGTTGATTGAAGCTAATAAATTGACTGGGTTTCATGTCAAAGAGGTGAATACTACGGTGCGTTTTCCGCTCGCGATTTGGACAACCCATCAATCAAAAAAAGGGCCTGTACGTAGCCGTATTATCGAATTACTGTCACTTCTGTCGCAGAAGTATAGTCTTTGACATGAGCACTTGATCCATCAAACGTGATTTAACGTGCGCTATTTTGTTTTGTATGATGCTAATTAATTCATCGACTTAGGAAGCAACCATGTTAAAAAATACGTTGAAAATTGCACTCTTATCAACTCTAACTTCTGCTACGATTGCCCACGCATGTACTTCTATTGCATGGAATACTGATCAAGGGGTGCTGACTTCGCGTACCAACGACTGGGTTGAAGCAACTAACCCTGTTCTGGGTAATATTAACAAAGGGACGCTTCGCTCTATCCAAGGAGCAGGCCAAGGTGATGACTATCTTGTAAAATACGATATTGTTGCTGTATTAGCCTATGGCGAGTTGGTACATGACGGCGTTAATAGCCAAGGTTTGCAAATGAATGCGCTGTATTACACGCCAATGACGATTCCCGAAAAAAACAGCAATAACAGCATTACACAATTTACTTTTGGTGAGTATTTATTAGCTAATTATGCCACTGTGGAAGAAGCGATTAATGCCTTACCGCAATTAAAAGTTCAAAAATTAACACTGGCCGTAATGCCGATGGATATAAAGTTACATTGGTCTATCACCGATAAATCAGGCGATCGCGCCGTGATTGAGTTAGATAAAGAAGGTTTACATGTTTATCGCGGTGAAATAGCGATGGTCATGACCAACGATCCCTCATTTAAAACACACCTTAAAAACCGTCAAAAGTATGAACCATCATGGCAAAATGCCGATCGTAATACTGATTTTGGCTCAAAGGGTAATGCCAGTGCAGAAAGTCGTTTTATTCACGCTAGTTATTACAAAAGTAAATTAACTGAGCCAACCAGTGTGCAAAATGGATTGATGAAAATTGCGAGTGTACCATTTAGGGTACCCGTTGATGCGCCCTATAAAGATTTTGGTAATGGCATGACCGTTTACGCGACCGAATGGACCCTATCACAAAGCTTAGAAACGGGTGACAGTGTCATGGAATACAATTTTGAGAATAACTGGAATACAGTAAAGTTTAATGTTTATGACTTAATGGGAAAAGAGTTTCGACAACCATTAATGGTCAATGCAATCTCGCCTTTATTTTCTAATTAAAGTCATGTATAAAAAAGAGAGAAAAACAGGACACCCCAACATCTAAAAGGCAACCATCATTTCTTAACATTCAGGCAAAGGTTATGGGTGGGGGCGATAGTGTCTCAGCGTGTTACCTAACCTAGTTAAATTCGCGGTCCCTATTGAGCTAACAATAGGGACCGCGTGAGCAGTTGTTATATATCAAATCACTCCCATTTTCACATGAGAAAATGGGAGTGATTTGATATGAATACATTTCGACAGAGTAACAGCTCTAACGAGATTTGGGGCATAGTTAAGGCCTAAGGCTTAAACAGTATTTTTACACTGCTATCAACATCGGCTTCATCCATATAGCTGATGCCATTAGGATGCTGGCGTATTGTCGCTTTAACGGTATTGGCATCAGCCACTTCTACCGGTGGTGTCGCTTTTCCGGTAAACAGTTGCTTGGACCAATATGATTCAAGCTGCGCTAAACTCTTCTTCGTCACCTTTTTATGAAATTGTGCTTTTAACGGGTTTGTTGCGGACAATTCAATAAGGTATAAATCATCCTGGATAAATTTATTATTTTTGCCTAAGAAGATCCTTTTAGCATCTTTCTTCGTCAAACCATCAGGTAGGGCTGGGTTACCAACGATAACGATGTCTGCAAACGCAGGTAAGGTAAATAAAGCGCTAAGCAGTAAAATAAGTATGTTCTTTTTCATGATTAGCTCCTTAAAATGTCGCATCGACTTTGATGGTGAATACGGTTGTGCTGTCTTCTGTACTCTTTGGATCTAGACCACCATTCGTATCACCAAAATTGTTTGCATAAGTAACATCAAACTTCATTGCTAAACCTGGTTGGATATCCCAACGCGTACCGACGCTGTAAGCGTTACGTTGATAAGTTAATGATTGTGCAGCTTGGTTTAAAGACTCCCGTTCTTCATTATCAACAGTTTCTAAGCGCGCGACTGACACATAAGGCATTACTTGATTTAGGTGGTACCCTACAGTTACATAACCAGCATTGGAATCAGAGAAATAACCATCAACGCGAGTCTGGGTTGCTTCACCCATCACTAGCCAGTTTTCATTTTCATAACGCACGCCAAAACTGGCGTAAGAACCCGATTCAGATTCAATATTAGGTAATGCTGTAATTGGTTTTCCATTGTTTGCATCGATACCTACAATTGGAAACTCGACATCCTTCACTGTGGCAATGGTATAGCTAGCACGTACTGTCCAGTAATCATCATTCCAGGTGGACACTAAACCAACCATATCTTCAACGGTACCCACACCACCGGCTGAGCTTTCATCACTCATTGTTTCACTACCCGTGAAGGCTTGCAGGTTTATGTATGAATCTTCTAGTTCAATCTCATAACTGGCATCAACACCGGTAAATGACGAGATGGGCACGCGACCGTAAACTTCTTCTGGGCTGCGGGCCCAAGGTTGTGCGTAACCCAGATCTAAATAATCAGATAACATGAATAACGGTAGGCGTAATTTACCTGCACGTAATTTAATATCATTATCAAACGTATAGCCCAAGTAGGCAGCAGTTACTTTCGGCGTCCAGTCTAACGATCCCTTAGCAACTAACTGTATCGTCGCTTCTAAAGACTTAGATGGTTTGAATGTCGCTTGTACTCCAAACAGAGAATCTTCGTGGTAACTGCCGTCTGTCGTATAACCGGCATAACCAGCATCATTGTTGGCAATGCCAAACGCACCAGAAGCAAAACCACTCACATGGATAGTATCTTTGCTGATATTTGCGATTAAGCTACTTAGCGAATCTACTTGTTGTTGTAGTGCCGCCACCTCTTCGGATGTAGTATCTGCGTGTACGGCAGTACTTGCCAAAGCACTGAGCAACGCAGTAGCCATGAGGGTCTTGTTCATCATATCTTCTAACTTCCTGTCTTGGGTGTTGGTAAACCGGCGCATGTTACTGAGCCAATCTATAATCTAAATTGTTTGGTTAAGTTTTGAAATTGGTGACTTATCTGTTGGATCTTAGCTGTAATCGTTTCGAGATCATGGGCATTGTCCTGCACATGAGTTGAATTGGTTTCGATAGTATTAATACTTTGGCCAATCAATTGTGAGGCGCTGCGCTGTTGTTCTGCGGCTGCGGCTATACGTTCATTTATTTCATTGATAGCGCTGACTTTACTGGTGATCATGGCTAACGTTTCTACCGCTGTGTAAGATTCTTTAACACTTTTATGGGCTTGTTCAACACCGCTGCGCATCGCTGAAGATGCAGAATGGGAAATTTTGTTAAGGCCTTCTAAAAGCTGTTTAATATCAGTGGTCGATGATTGGGTTCTTGATGCAAGGTTGCGAACTTCATCGGCTACAACTGCAAATCCACGGCCTTGCTCACCAGCTCGGGCGGCTTCGATGGCGGCATTGAGTGCTAATAAATTAGTTTGGTCAGCAATATCGGCAATAATGTTAATCACACCGCCAACTTTTGCAGTAAAGGTGATTAGTTCATTGACGATATCGGCGCTACTCTCTACTTCACTTGCCAGTACTGTGATTGATTCAATGGTGTTTTCGATAATGGCATTACCGTCTATGGCGCTTTGATTTGCTGCCACGGTTTCTTGTGATGCCGAGATCGCACTGTCTGTGATTGAACTTATAGCGATGACCATTTCGTTAATCGTTAACGAGGTGGCTGTGACTTCTTGTGATTGTTGCTGTACTGAACTTAAGTTCTGCTGACTATTGCTGTTTAATTGTGTTGTTATTTCAGCTAATTCAGTAATATTGTTCGCAGTATCTTGCATTGATGTCTGTAAACGCGCGACAAATAAGTTGAACCAAGAGACGAGATCTGCGAGTTCATCTTTACCTTGGTGATCGATACGAATTGAAAGATCGCCATCTCCTTCGGCAAAACCTTGTAAGGAGTGACTTACTTTTTTGAGGTTTTTACTCATTTTCGAACTTGATCGCCAGGCATAAACGGCAGCTAACATTAATACCAATAGTCCGATCACATTAAACCAAAGAAAGCGCTGTTTAGCGATTTTTGCCTCGGCTAAAGTTGCGATGATAAGTTGTTCAAACTCACTTTCTAATTGTTTTTTAATATGTTTAAACTGGGAAACAAGCTGGATTAGGTTTGCTGCGTTCTGTTGCGCTAATAGCGCTAATTGAGCAACCTCTTTTTCACCGTCAATAAAATCTAATGCGACGCGAGCTGCTTTTTCGCTGTGCTTGAGTAATGCCTTATCTAATTCGATAGCATCGCTTTTATGTAATAAAGATAATGTGGCAAGTTGCTGTAAGTTCTTATCTATTTGCTCTGTAATAACAAGCGCAGAATCGATGTAGTCTTCTTCAGCAAGGATCACTGCTGTTTGTATATGTTGATCAAACTGCATAAGGAGGTTGTTATTGGTGATCGCAATTTCTAATGATGGATAATAATCGGTTTGTACTTTATGCAGATTTTGGCTAACAGTACGCTCTAGTTGCCCATGCATATAGAATGAGGTGCTGAATAACGCGAAAATAAATGTAGCGAAAATAATGAATTTAATTTTTAGAGGCATGTTGGTTCTCCTTAACCTAGGAGGGTAGTCTTACACAACAAGCTGTATCGTTATGTGTTATCGCTAACATTAAGTATTATAAAGTATGCAATAGTTTATGTTTTTAACATTAACTAATTGATAAATAGTTACTTAATTACTGTGTTCAAGTGAAATTATGACTTTTTATAAATATACATACATATCATTACATGGCGGAATTTAAAAAAGTGTAACGAAATGAAAATAAATATAAATGAAATAAAAAACTGATGGATTATTGTTCAGGTTAGAGTTTAGACTCTACTCTTAAGGTGGGCTATCTGTTGACCTTTAGGGTGTTAAGGCTAACTTTTAGGGAGGGGAGATGGATTCGGGTGTGTTTATGATACTAGGTTGATGCCTCAACAACGCAATTTCGACCGTCACGTTTTGCTTGATAAAGTGCTTTGTCAGTATGTGAGATAAACTCATCGACGTTAAAGGAGTCGTACTCGTGCCATTGCGCCAATCCAATACTGGCGGTTAGTCGAATAGTCTCTTGGCCATAAGGAATTTGTAGTGCTTGGATATTATGTCGAAGTCGTTCAGCAATCACATGAGCTTGAGCTTTATCCGTTTCAGGCATTAATATGGCGAATTCTTCACCGCCAATACGCGCGACGATATCAGATGATTTCACACTATTAGAGCAGATATCATAAAAATCCCGCAGCGCTTGATCGCCCCCCGCATGACCATAAGTGTCATTAATACGCTTAAAGTGATCTATATCGAGTAGTAATAATGACAGTTTTTGCTTATCTTGTTTGGCAAAATTAATCTCTTGCTTGAGGATCAAATTAAACTTACGTCTGTTTAATGCGCCTGTTAAGGTATCCCGTGATGCCAATTCTCGGTATCGATCTCGCTCTTTACGGCGGTCGAGTAATGATTGTTGCTGACGTTTGATAATATTTTTTGACATGTCAGCCTGTAATAGCTTTCTACGTAATGTTTCATAGGCACCATAGAGGGCGCCAATTTCATCTTTAGACGCAGATTCATTCATTTGTTGGTTATAACGGCCTAGTGTGACTTGCTTTAACGCATGGGTAATACGGCGAATCGGCGTGATTACACTGTGATATAGAATAGTCGAAAATAAGGTGTTTAAGACAACTATCGTGCTAATAATGATAATGACGAGGTAGAATCTAGATTCTAATCTTTCGAGTTTTAGTTGTGTTTTAGTATCGAGATCATTGATGATTTTATCGGTTACTATTTCGATATCGTCAATGCGATTAGTTAATGTAATGAACCAAAATTGACTGTTTTGCTCTTTTCCTGGCTTGAGCATTAGGTCTTCAATAGTCTTATTAATAAATGCTTTTTGTTTTGCTACATTACAGAGCTTACCACAAGTCTGTTGCTGCTCTGGGGTGGCAGAATAATTAAAAATAAAAATAGCATTGAGCTGCATCCCGAGTTGCATATATAGCTGCTTATAGCGCTCACTGTGTATTAATTCATGCGTAGATAGATCATCATCGATGAGTTGTGTACCGAGTTCTCGTTGCTGACCGAGGATCTCTTTTAATCCAACAATGGCGTTAATTGCTGTAATATTATTTGCAAATTCAGCATCCATTTTTATGTGCGATAAA
The DNA here is from genome assembly GCF_008931805.1 of Moritella marina ATCC 15381. GTDB lineage: Bacteria > Pseudomonadota > Gammaproteobacteria > Enterobacterales > Moritellaceae > Moritella > Moritella marina. The sequence continues at coordinate 665,111 of NZ_CP044399.1, forward strand.
CGATTTACACGGGATAATAGTTTACCAATAATCAGGTTGTAGCCCGTGAGTATTTTTTCACTGCTAATGCTTGTGCTGTTTAAGCCATTTCGAAATATGATCAACTCGGTAATATCAATTTTGGTTGAGTTGATAAATTCGATTAACATAGGTTCTGTTAATAGCGCTTTGCGTGAATTGAGTAGGGTAGTAAACGCATATATCTCGTCATTACTTTTGTGTTGTTGGCTTGTAAGTGCTTTAGAAAAACGTTGGTAGTCTGAACTGATGTAACTGGATAATAATCCGCGTTCGACCTGCAAGTTGTGTGTGAGTGAGTTTACTTGCTGGACGATTTGGGTGAGATTGTCTAATAGCAGCATGTTTTTATATTGCTGATAATTGTCTTTAATTGCGATAAAGCTAAGTAATAACATACCGAGGATAGGTAATAAGGCCGTGATAAGTACACGAGTTGAGATATTGACTCGCTGGCTTAACCATTCCGATGAACGTTGGAATATGGCTTTAAACGAGACGCTATACTTTTCTTCACTGTAAAAGGCATGTACATAATCCATATCCGCTATAAGGATATGCTCAATAACCCAATCATATAAAAATTGGCTAACTTCGCCAGCGGCCTCTGCATTATTTGAATTAAGCAGCTTATTTTTTAATTCCGGTAATTGGACTAAAAAGCCTTGGTGGCCTTTTTGGTGTTCAATAAAATCTTCGAACCCCATTGTTTTCATTAACGCTTCTTCATGCTTAAAATGTGAAGCTGTACAAGCGGCTAGTTCTGAAAAATGTTTTTCAATGGTTTCTGCATTCGCATTAATATCAATAGCATCGATGATAGCGGCTATAATTATGAGGATCTTTTTATGGTCGGCATCAATTTCATCGATACCAACACACATGTCTTCATTCCATTCGAGACTAATCATCAGAGCCATTACTTACCATTGACTAAAGAGGCTGAAGTATAAAATTTCATTTATTTATGTCAACATATTTAGCCATTGACTAGCCATAAAGTAGTGGTTTTTTGATGTCTAGGCTTATTTCCTTTTATTTCTTATGTTTACGCTTGTTGAACACTCATATTTTAGGTAATTATATTTATGTGCTTGCGGCTGCGTTATTATCTTTGCGTAGATGGGTTAATCGGTTCTGGGTAATACCAAAAACGGAGTTGTGTGCGTATTCACCTTTGCTATTCATTGAACCAGCGGTGATGTTGGTGAGTAAGTTAATCGCTTCGGTGACATGATCAATCGCCCAAATATAGAACAGACCTTGTTCAACAGCGGCAATGACATCGCTCCTTAACATCAAGTTGTGGACATTGGCACGTGGGATAATCACGCCTTGTGTTGATAGTGTCGTGATTGAAGAGCAGACATCAAAAAAACCTTCTATTTTTTCGTTTACACCACCGATAGGTTGAGCATGGCCGAATTGATCCATGGATCCTGTGATCGCAATATCCTGGCGTAATGGCTGTTGTGAAAATGCGGAAATAATGGCACAACACTCGGCTAGTGAGGCGCTATCACCATCGACGTGGCCATAAGATTGTTCGAACGTTAAACGTGTCGTTAGTGGAATGATGGCGGTTTGGCCAAACACTGATGCTAAATAAGCGGATAAGATCATCACCCCTTTAGAGTGTATATTACCACCGAGTTTTACCTGTCGTTCAATATCGAATATTTCCCCTTCACCAAAGGATGCGGTGGCAGTGATGCGACCAGGAATACCAAATTGGCTATCTGATGTAGCAATAACAGACAGCGCATTAACTTGCCCAATCACCAAGCCTTTAATATCGATGAGGGTTGAGCCGTTCATGAAGCTATGTAATAGATAATCTTGTAATCGACCTGCTCGTTGCTGCTTGTTGGCCAGCGCTTGCTCAACATGATGATGGCGAATAAGGGTGGCATTGGCGAGGCGAGCGCAGTAGTTAGTTTCGCGTAATAAATTGGCAATATCGACAGAGTGCAAGGAAAGCATGTCTTGATCTTCTGCCTGGCGTGAACTGTATTCGATGATCCTGCTCATGGCTTTACGGTCGCAATGCAGCATATTATTGTCGTGGACTATGCTCGAAATAAACTTAGCGTAGTTAGCTTCTGCTATATCGGTTCTAGGCATGACATCTTCAAAATCGGCGGTGACACGAAATAACTCTCTAAATTCAGGGTCGTATTCTTGTAACAGTTGATAAGTTTGATAATCACCGAATAGGATGATCTTAACGGATAATGGTATTGGTTCGGGATCTAATGAGATTGTACCCGATAAGCTGACCTCTCGTTCTAGTGAACTGAGGCTTAGTTTATTGGCGCGTAAGGCGCGTTTCAAACCATCCCATACATAAGGACGCTCAAGTACTTTGATTGCATCAATCATTAATACCCCGCCATTCGCGCGATGTAAACTACCCGCTCGGATCAAAGAGGCATCAGTGAACACGGTCCCCTTAAAGGTGGCGTTTTCGATATAGCCAAAAATAGTATGGTAGTTAGGGCTTTCTTCCACCACGATGGGGAAGGTGTTGGTTTCTTGGCAAATGAGTACGTTAATTTGATAGCGGCGCGGCATTTTTTTATCGAGGGCGGCATAAGCCAACGTGATGTCATCCTCGCTGTCTTCCACAAAGATATCCAGGTTATCTAATATGTCTTTATTCATGGCAATTAAATGGGCTTTGACGTCGGGTAAGTGGCTGTATTTTTCTTTTAATGGGGTGGTGCAGTGCACTAATACGTCCTGCGCTATTTGTTCATCGAGCTTTTGGATCTTATCGGTGAACTCTTCTTCCCAAATCGTTAATTGGCGAATAATGTCACGTAGCTTGATTTCCAACTCAGTGATCTTTGTTTCAAAACGTTTCTTTTGGCTGTCGCTTAACGCCTCAAAATCACTCTCGGAATAGGCTTCATTTTTGTCGTTCATGGCAACGAGCTGATAATTGCCTTGCGCTGTGAGTGTTAAGCTAATGCTATGTTGTTCCGCTGATTTTGTTAGATCTTGTAATATCGCTTCTTGTTTGCTTTCTAATTGATTTTTGAGCTTTTCGGCGCGAGCAAAATAGATCTCGTTATCAAACGTCATCGATAAGGCTTTAACTAAACGTAAGGTCAGACTTTCCACTTCTTTTTTAAATTGATGCGCGCTACCTGGGGGGAGCTTTAATACTTTGGGAAGACGTGCATCATTAAAATTAACCGTGTAGCACCAATCAAAAACGGGCTGATTGTTGCTACTTGGATCATGGCGATTAAGGTAGCGTAATATCATGGTGCGTTTACCGAGACCATTATGGCCTAAGGCATAGATATTATAGCCTTTTTCTTTTATCGACATGGCAAATTCGACCGCTTGTTGTGCACGATCTTGACCGATAATTTGATCGAGTGGTTGCAGGTGTTTGGTTGACTTACAGTCTGCAGTAAGCTTGGTGAGTGTTGAAGCTCGGTATAATTGGCTACAACTTAGAGGCTTTATCGACATACAGTTCCCTCTTATAAAACAGCTATTACCCCTAGTGTAGACATAGATCGCTTGTGTGAGCATACTGTTTTATAATTCATGACTGACTTATAAGTTACAACGAGAGAGAACGTAGCAATGATAGTGAACGCTGATACCCTTATTATATTGGATTTCGAAACTACGGGGTTATCTCCTGATATGGGGGATCGCGCGATTGAAATCGGAGCGGTAAAAATTGAAAATGGTAAGATCACCGGGCGATTTCAAGAACTGATGCATCCTGGTCGTCGTGTCAGTGGTTTTATTGCTGATTACACGGGTATTACCAATACCATGCTCGAAAAAGCTGCGCCTTGTGAAGAGGTGATGCATCGTTTTGCTGATTTTATTCAGGGTTATAATTTAGTTGCTCATAATGCGTCATTTGATAAGCGCTTTTTAGATGCTGAATTGACCCGTATTGGCCGTGGTTATGATGGTGAATTTAGTTGTTCGCTACTCGTGGCTAGACGTATTTTTCAAGATGCACCGAGTCATAAATTAGGTGAGTTAATAAATTATACTAATATCCCATCAGACGGTGGTTTTCACCGCGCGTTATTTGACTCTGAAATGACCACGAAACTATGGTTAGTGATGTTAGAGGAGATGAAATCACGTTATAACTTGGCCTATATACCTTTTCCTTTAATACTGAAGTTAGCTAAAACGCCGAAAAAATCAGTAGATACTTTTTTACGTCGTTATCAGCAGGGTTGATACGAATATAGTATTTAACGGTTTCTTATCTCATTGATTTTGTAGGTATGTAATATTCACGTAATGCAGAGTTTTCACATACTCAGTATACGTATGTACTAAATATAACTAAGTTACGTTGGTTAATCGTACAGGCCAAAATGGCAGACAATAATTTACACTGCTTTAAATAACTATTTTTGCAGATGAAAATATCGCCTATTATCATGTGGTAGTGTTATATAAGCCATTGATAGGTTGGGTTGTGTTAGTGTGGTGCATTACGCCAATATACCTATTCTGTTATATGTAGGTGTATTTTGGCGGCGTAATTGGTTGCATTATACGCTTGTAAATTACGCCTATTTAGCTATTATTTTTGGCTTTTAATCGTACGATGAAAATAACGATGGAGTTATAATGAGCAAGCAAGCTGTTGCAAGTACACCTGATAAACCCTCTGGGGCAATGGATAAATTTTTAAATTTAATTGAGCGAGCAGGTAATAAAATTCCTGATCCTGCAATTCTATTCTTCTGGGGATTAGTCATTGTTTGGCTATTATCCGCATTATTTTCACAGTTTGATTTTGGTATGATCCATCCGATCACTGGCCAAGCTATTGAGGTTAATAACCTACTTACTGGACAATCTCTGTCGTCTTTCCTTGCTAATATGGTCACTACATTTACCAGTTTTGCGCCGTTAGGTATTGTCTTGGTGTCCATGCTTGGTCTTGGTGTGGCTGAAGCATCTGGGTTTATTAATACTGGTTTGAAGAAAATGCTTAACTTCACTCCAGCAAAGCTATTAACACCTATGTTGATCTTGGTGGCTATTATTTCACATACTGCAGCTGATGCCGGTTATGTGTTAGTGATCCCGATGGGCGGTGTGATCTTCCATGCGGCAGGTCGTCATCCGTTAGCGGGTATTGCGGCTGCATTTGCGGGTGTATCAGGTGGTTTCTCGGCTAACTTTATTCCCTCGGGCATTGATCCGCTGCTGGCAGGCTTCACGCAATCGGCTGCGCAAGTACTAGATCCTGCTTATATCGTTAATCCACTGGCAAACATTTTCTTTACTGGCTTATCTTCAATCCTTGTTGTGTGTGTTGGTTGGTATGTAACAGAAAAAATCATTGAGCCGCGCCTTGCTGCAACACCTGTTGATGTCGATGCTGAAGAAGCGCCTAATTTAGCCGTGTTATCAACGGTTGAATCAAGGGCATTTAGCTATGCGGGTTGGACTATGGTTGCGGGTATCGTGGCATTAATTACTGCCTTGTATCCTGAAACATCACCATTACGCTCACCTGAAGGTGAATTAACGGCATTCTCAGCGCCGATCATGCAATCAATTGTGCCACTTATTTTTGTACTGTTTATTATCCCTGGTATTGTTTACGGTCGTGTCTCTGGTTCGTTCAAATCGGGTGATGATGTGATTAAGGCGATGGCTGCGACGATGGGCACGATGGGCGGCTACATTGTAATGGCATTTTTCTGTGCACAATTCTTAGCGGCATTCAGTCAGTCTAATTTAGGTACTTTATTGGCGCTTTCTGGCGCTGATTTGCTTAAATCAATGGATATGCCTGGACAGGTGACAATTGTTGGTATGATCTTACTGACTGCGTTTGTTAATTTATTAGTGGGCAGTGCATCAGCTAAATGGGCATTGATTGGTCCAGTGCTAGTACCTATGCTAATGGCTGTTGGTATTTCACCTGAATTAACGCAAGCGGCTTATCGTGTTGGTGATTCAGTGTCTAACATTATCTCGCCACTTATGGTGTTCTTCCCATTAGTGGTTGTTTACACGCAACGCTATATGAAGAGTTCTGGTATTGGTACATTGGCTGCATTGATGATGCCTTACTCGATTGCGATGTTAATCGGTTGGACTATTTTCTTACTGGGTTATTGGGCACTAGGTATCCCACTGGGTATTCAAGCTCCTTATACTTATAGTATGGGTTAATTACCACTAAGTGTATGAAATTATAATTTTTACAAAGCCAATTTAAGGGGTCTTAAATTGGCTTTTTGCTGTCTGTAATGGTGATTTATATGGATTTTTGGTTAACTTTTATTCTTTTATTCCATTTTGGGTAGTTTTTGCTCACCAACTATTACATCAGGACCATAACTTTGTATAATCCAGTTTTTATTTATAGTTGTATATGGATTATATAAAGGACTGATTATATGGCATATGATTTTGGTGCTAATACCCTCGGAATTAAAAACCCCTTTAAGACCGAAGGTTTAGTTAAATCAATAGCAGGTGCAGCTATCTGCATCTTAGGTATTATTTCATTATTAAGTGTGTCTGCGAGTCTCAAAGTCGACATGGTATCTGCTTGGGTAGATGCGGTACTTGGTTTGATGCTTTTGACTTGGGGTTTACGCCATATGGGCGTTGGTTTATTCCAATTGTTTAAATATTTTGTGGGTCGTTCTGTACCAACATCATTGGCATTTAATCGTAATAAAAGTGAAAAAGAGAATGCTAAAGCTGAGCAATCTGCGACGGCTTATAACGCGAATGACCTTGAATCTATGCTGATGGGGCGCAAGAACACTACGTTTGTTGAGCCGATTGGCTGGTTAGCGCGTCTTGTACACTCGGTGTTTCCAAAACTTATTTTTATGCCTTATCAAATCCGTAATTTAGTGCAAGAGCTTGCGGGTTTAGTTACCTCTTCTCTTATGGCTATTGTGGTATTTACGGTGGCTTATTTTGTATCTAACTCGGGACTTGTTGGGCAAGCTGGCGCAATCATCACACCAGTATTATCGCTATTGTTACTTGTTTATATGACCTTTGTTTGGCGTTCTACGGCTAAATCATTAACTGATGCTCGTAATACCACATTGCATAAGCATAATGCATCGAGCATTGCTTTTTTAGTGGTTGTTGCTTTTGTCGTACCTGTAGGTCTGGGTTATCTTTACACGCTGATTCCTGATCGTGTAATTGAAAAAACCAGCATTGCATTTAAAGATATCACTCTTTTTGATGCATGGTTTAATTTAGGGTTATTATTTGCCGTGAGCCTTGTGATCATTGCTGTGTCTTGGGTGATGGTGCGTGAGCGTTTTAATATGGGCTCGCCAACGACTGATGTTTCGGAATACCGCGATAATATGCAAGAATCTATTCACCCGAATGAGATTTTTATTAATATTGAAAATACCGTATTGGCAAATCGTCGTTATAAAGAGATGCCAAACCGTATTTACCAAGAGTTTGATCCGGCACTGCAAGAGCAAAGCCAAGGTAAAGGCAGCTTTAAAGGGCAATTGCTGATCGAAACTCAGCCGGAAGTGCATGAAATGAATTACTCTAAATCATTTAAAGCTTGCCGTATGTTAGCCACTATTTTTTCACAAGGTTTCATTGTTGCGTCGGCATTTTTATTTACGCTTGTTGTTGGTAAGGGTCTTGAGTTTTATCATCTATTTCTCGAAACGGCAAACCTTCGTCACGTGAATGATAACCAAGTGTTTGCTATTATTGGTGATTACAATCATCTATTAATGGCTTTCCTGACGTTATTTTTTAGTTGGTTGGCGGTTGCTGCTGCGGGTCGAATTTTGGCCAATGGTACGCATTTATTCTGGTCAGAAATGCAATTCAAAAGTTTATTGATGTGGATGAAAACCGAAGGGACCTTTACTGAAAGTAAGATCTCAACGGGTATGTCTATTCATGACTCAACACGTTCAGAAAACGTTGTTGTGCGTAGTTCAATTACGCCATGGATCATTACGTCACGTATTTTATCATCGACATTTGCGACCACGGGTGTGAAAAATTTAGAAATGCCTCGTTTCATTTTAGAGATGGAAAAAAATACCGACGAAATGGATAGTATTGTTGCTGAGATTAAAGAATTCTTACGTGGTCGTGAAGCAATTGCTTCGATTACTAACGAGAAAGATTTGAGCAATGCCGAAACTATTTATCAGGTTAACCAAGTGTCGCGAGCACACATGGATAACCTAGCTGGTAGCCCAAGCCAAGTGAGCTTAGAAGAACAAGCCGCTGCTAAGTTAATTCAAGAGCAAAGCGATGCGGAAGAAAACGCAGAACGTTTAGCGTAAGCGTTATATAACGGCACTTGCTATCAGGTGCCGTTATTCTAGTCATTAAATTATTCATAAACCTCGACTTATATCTATCCTTAATAAACACACTATTTGAGCATGTCTGTATTTTTTATCTGGGACGTTATATTATGCTCAGTCATTTTGTATCAATAACTTTGTATTTATTGCTGTTTAAGTAAAGACCTGTTGTGAAAGGATTCTCATGTCTCGCTCTGTTTTTGTTGTTTTGTTTGTATTGCTATCTGGTTGTGCTGCGGCTGTCGTGGCTAACTATGATGTCATGTATGGTACTGAAGAAGTACAGGAGCGAACGGTATCCCCGAAAACCCCTCAGGCTGCAACTTATCTTAACGAAGTACAACCTTTGCTTAATCAACGCTGTGTGGTCTGCCATGGTTGTTACGATGCACCTTGCCAATTAAAGCTAACGTCACCCGAAGGCATTGAGCGTGGCCTAAGTAAATCATTGATACACAGTGGTTCGCGTTTATTAGCAATCCCGCCGACACGATTATATGAAGATGCGACCTCGACTCAGGCATGGCGTGAGCAAGGTTTTTCTGCGGTATTGAATGAGCGTAAGCAAGTCGAAGAAGCGAATTTGATGGCGAGTGTGCTGTATCGTTCATTAGCATTAAAACAGCACGATACATCACGTAATGAATTAAGTGGTGAATCGGTTTCAGCTAAAGTATTACCTGAAAGTTATGATTTTTCCCTTAACCGAGAGCAGCAATGTAGCGCCATCGGTGAGTTTGATGATTATGCATTACAACATCCTGAAGGAGGGATGCCGTATGGTCTGCCAGCTCTTAGCAATCGTGAATTCAAACTATTAACGTCTTGGTTGTCAGGCGGGGCTAAAATGGCACCTTTGCCTGCGCTTTCTGCTGAGCACCTTGCGAAAGTGACACACTGGGAACAATGGCTGAATAAAAGCACATTGAAAAGTCAGTTGGTGAGTCGTTATATTTATGAGCATTTGTTTCTATCACACCTTTATTTTAGTGAGTTAGACACGACTTATTTTAAATTAGTACGCTCGAAAACCCCACCGGGTATGCCAATCGAGATTATTGCCACACGACGCCCTTATGACGATCCAAAAACAGCGCGTGTTTATTATCGCTTGCAGCGTGAACGTGAAACTATTTTAGCTAAAACACATTTACCTTATGCGCTAAACCCTGCACGTATGGCGACATTTAAAGAGATTTTTGAACAACCACAATATGAAGTCGACAGCTTACCAAGCTACAAACCGCAAGTTGCCTCGAATCCATTTATCACCTTTGAAGCAATACCAGCGCAATCGCGTTACCAGTTTATGTTACAAGAAGCGCAAAATACCATTATGGGCTTTATTAAAGGGCCTGTTTGCCGTGGGCAAATTGCAGTGAATGTGATTGATGATCATTTTTGGGTGTTCTTTGTTACGCGTAAAGCACAAGCGGGACTCAATAGTGATAATTTTCTTTCTGAACAGAAAGCGCATTTACGGTTACCCGCAGAATCAGAAAGTAACGCGGGTGTTGTTGTCACTTGGTATCAATATTCACAAGCGCAAAAAGAATATTTACAAGCCAAGAAGCGCAAAGTTAATCAGTTGTTTAATCAAGAGTCATTATTGGATTTACATTTAGTTTGGAATGGTGACAACCTCACGTCTACGAGTCAAAACCCGCAAGGAAATGACAATGCGGCATTGACTATCTTTCGTCATTTTGACAGTGCGACTGTGGTAAAGGGGCTTGTGGGTCAAGCGCCTAAAACAGCTTGGTTAATCGATTATCCTTTGCTAGAGCGTATCCACTATTTATTGGTCGCTGGATTTGATGTGTATGGTAATGTTGGCCATCAATTAAATACGCGTTTGTATATGGACTTTCTACGTATGGAAGCTGAATTTAACTTTTTAAATCTACTACCGAAAGAAATTCGTCAGCAAGAACATGATTATTGGTATCGTGATGAAGGGATTAATTTAAAACAGTATTTAGAAGAGAGTGATCACTTTGTTGGCAAAGACAGCAATATTTATTACCAGACTCAAGATCATAAACTAGAGCTATTCGGGCTGTTGAAACAGCATCTTGCGAAGGTACTACCAACACAATATGCACTCGCGCAGGAGGGGACACCCGCGAAAGAAGTGGCATTAATGCAGGTACTGATGGCGCTGGTGGGTAAACCTGTTAATCAGCTGCCGGAAACGGCGATACTATTGGTGAGTGATGGTGATAAGAAACGTGTTTATAGTTTAGTTAAAAACGTGGCGCACAGTAATATGTCCAGTTTATTGGATGAAGAATCGAACCTCTTACCGGCAGAGGATACGCTAACGGTGGTGAGTGGTATTATTGGTGATTATCCAAGCGTGTATTTAACGGTTGATGCTGCACAACTACCGACATTTGTTGCCCGGTTAGCAGCGATGCAAACCGCCACAGATTATAGTGCTTGGCTAGACGATTATGGTGTGAGACGCTCAGATCCTCGATTTTGGCCGCACAGTGATACCATTCAAACTCTTAATCAACAGCTACAGCCTATTAACGCAGGTTTACTGGATTATAATCGCTTACAAAATAGGTAACTTACACTGTTATAACCAATTGATTTTTTGATGCTTAAAACGTACAGTAACGGGATATTAAAAAGCCAGAAGATGGCGTAATTATATTAAAATAGGCGGGCAAGATAGGTGGCCATTTATGTCAATGATTAAACCATGGAAGTTAATAAGTCTGTTATTTATTTTACAGCTGTTAGCTGGTTGTGAATCAAAATTAGAACAAACACAAAAGACAATTACGCAGCAAGTGCTCACTACAGAGCAATCAATTGATCGACTTGGCAGTGCAATTGAAACGGGCTCGATCCGT